>CAYJPW010000039.1:0-35729 GCA_964372055.1 uncultured Polyangiaceae bacterium | reverse complement strand
GCGGGGGGGGGGGCTTTTCGCCCGGCGCGCCGCGCCGCCGGCGCGCCGGGTGCCGTCGCCGCCCGCGCCCGGGCCGCGGGCGCGCGGCCGACCTCGAAGAGCCGCGCCGCGTAACGCGCCCCCGCCGAGCGCTCGTCGCGCGCCTCCCGGCGCGTGCACCGCCGCGCTCTCCGCGGCCCGATCGCGGCGCGGGCCACACCGCGCCGTCGGCGAGACTGTCACCCCGCGGCGGCGATGCGCTAAGGTCGTGCCGCCGATGGCCGACATCGTCTACGCCGTCCACACCCGGACGTGCACGTATCTGCTCGACGAGGACGGCGTGTGCCGGTGGATCATCTCGCCGACCGGGATGGTTCCGCCGGAGGTGAGGCGCTGCGTCGGCGCGCAGTTCGTGGCGTGCCTCGATGGGACGTGCCCGGGCGGTCTCGTCGGCGAGCTGCGCCTCGGGGCGAACGCGCTCTTCGTCCGGGCCGACGAGCAGGGCAAGCTGCTCCTGCTCCGCACCGCGGCGCTCCAGCACGTCGAGTCGCGCGGCGCCGGGGGGCTGGCCGCGCCGGCCGAGGTCTCGGTCGCCGGCGGGTTCCCCGAGCCGGCCGACGACGACGATCGGCCTGGCATACCGCTCGAGAGGCCGCGCATGCGCTCCGCGCCGGAGCTCGAGCGACCGCGTACGCGGATCGCGCCGGAGCTCGAGCCGAAGCGCGATCCGCATTCGCAGCAAGCCGGGCGCGCACCCCGAACGCCGGCGCCTCCTCGACCGGACGACGGCGAGGTCACCGTCACGCTGACGATGCCGCTCTTCCGCTCCTCGCCGCCGCCGCCCCGCCGCCGCCCGCCCGGCAGGCGGGGCTAGCGCCGCTCGCCAGGGGTGACCCGCGGCATGGACTGGCGGCGCTCGGACGTGGTGTACTAGCCGCGCATGACCGAAGCCCACCAGCAGCAGCGGTACCGCGTCATCGAGCGCCTCGCCTCGGGCGGCATGGCGGAGGTCTTCCTCGCCGAGAGCGCCGGCATCGAGGGGTTCAAGAAGCAGGTCGCGATCAAGCGCGTGCTCCCGCACCTCTCCGAGAAGAAGCGGTTCATCGCGATGTTCCTCGACGAGGCGCGCCTCTCGGCGCACTTGTCGCACTCGAACGTCGCGCAGGTCTTCGACATCGGCGTCGGCGACAACGCCTACTTCATCGTCATGGAGTACGTCGACGGCGCCGACCTCAAGGGCGTCATCGAGTACCTGAAGAAGCAGGGCAAGACCTTCCCGGTCGAGGCGGCGGTGCTCATCGCCATCAAGATCTGCGAGGGCCTCACCTACGCGCACGAGCTCAAGGGATCGGCCGGCGAGCCCCTCCACATCGTCCACCGCGACATGTCGCCGCCGAACGTGCTCATCACCAAGCACGGCGAGGTCAAGATCGTCGACTTCGGCCTCGCCAAGGCCTCGAGCCAGCTCGAGAAGAGCGAGGCCGGCATCATCAAGGGCAAGTTCAGCTACCTCTCGCCGGAGGCCGCGCTCGGGCAGGAGGTCGATCATCGCACCGACATCTTCGCCGTCGGCATCATCCTCTGGGAGATGCTCGCGGGGCGACGCCTCTTCCTCGGCGACTCCGACTTCGCGACCGTGAAGCAGGTGCAGCAGGCGCAGATCCCGCCCCTGTCGCAGGTCAACAAGTCGGTGAACGCCGACCTCGAGCGCATCCTGGCGCGCGCGCTCGCCCGCGATCCCGAGACTCGTTACACGTCGGCGCGCGATCTCGGGCGCGATCTCACGGCGTTCTTGTACCGCTACGGCAAGCCGATCAGCGCGTTCGACATCGCCGAGTACGTGCGCGGCGCGATGTCCCTCCGCAAGAAGGACAAGCCCGCCGACAAGGGCTCGATCATCGACAAGCTGATCGAGGAGGCGCTGTTCGAGTTCACCTCGCTCCAGGACGACAAGCAGGCGCCCACCGCCGTGCGCCTCGACGAGCCGCTGAAGCTCTCGGGCTTCGAGGACATCGGCAAGTGGGCCGACGAGGTCAACCTCGGCGCGCAGGCGCCCGGCGAAGACCTCGTCCGCAGCTCGCTCCCGGTGAGCCTCGAGCTGGGCAACCGCGCCGCGCTCGTGGACGACGCCGTGCGGGGGGCGTCGCGCCCGGGCCCGGCGCCCTCGCGCGAGGGGGCGCCGCACACCAAGAGCTCGGCGCCCGCCGCCCGCTCGCTGTCGGTCGCGCCGTCCGCACAGGTCGCGGCGTTCGCGAAGCACTCCGATGCGCCGCCCGCGAAGAGCGGCGGCGGCGCGACGAAGGCGCTCCTGCTCGTGGCCGTCCTCGCGATCGTGGCCGCCGGCGCCTGGTTCGGCGGCCTCATCCCGCACTGATCGCTGCTCGGCGCTGCGCGGGCGCTCGGCCCCGCACGGAACGCGTCGCGCCGTCAGCGCTCGCGCGCCGCGGCGCGGACGACGGCGTCGATCTCCGCGGCGCCGAACGGCTTCTCCAGACGGGCGTTGGGCACCGACTCGAGGAAGCCGCGCGCCCGCTCGGTGAAGGCGCCGCCGGTCATGAAGACGAAGCGGTTGGCGGTCGCGGGGTCGCTCGCGCGCACGTCCTCGTAGAGATCGATGCCGCTGACGTCGGGCATCATCACGTCGCAGAGGACGAGATCGAAGGGGCCGCCCTCGCGCAGCGCGGCGAGCGCCTCGCGCCCGCCGAGCGCCGTGGTGACGTCGTGGCGCGAGCCGAGATCCCGGTGGAGAGCGCGCGCCAGCGCGTCCTCGTCGTCGACGATGAGGATCTTGAGGCGGCGCGTCCGGGCCGGCGGCGGGGAGGGGGGCGCGAGCGGCACCGAGCGCTGCTCGTTCGCCGGCAGGCTGACCTTGAACGTGCTCCCCCGCCCGACCTCGCTCTCGGCGGTGATCTCGCCTCCGAGCGCGGTCACGATTCCGTGGCAGATCGAGAGGCCGAGGCCCGTCCCCACGCCGACCGGCTTCGTGGTCACGAACGGCTCGAAGACGCGGCCCAGGATCCTGGGATCGATGCCGGACCCGGTGTCGATCACCTCGACCACGGCGCGGCCGCCCTCGCGGCGCGTGCGCAGCGTGATTCGGTGATCGTCCGGGTGCCCCTCGGGGATCGCCTGGGCCGCGTTGACGAGCAGGTTGAGGAACACCTGGCCGAGGCGCGACTCGTCGCCGAGCACCGACGGAACCGGCTCGTACTCCTTCACGAGCCGGGCGCGCTCCTTGATGATCCCCTGGGCGAGGTGGATCGTGGACTCGATCACGGGGACGATCTCGATGGGGATGCGGCGCTCCTCGTCGGTGATGCGCGAGAAGATGCGCAGATCGCGGACGATCACGCTCACCCGATCGGCGCCCTCGCGCGCGCTGGCGATCACGGCGGCCAGGTCCTCGAAATCGGGGCCGGCGCCGCCGACGCGGCGCGCCGCCATGTCGAGGTTGGCCATCACGTAGGCGAGCGGGTTGTTGATCTCGTGCGCCACGCCTGCGGCGAGCGTGCCCACCGACGCCATCCGATCGACCTGGGCGAGGTGGCCCTGGAGCCGCTTGCGCTCGCCGATGTCCTCGACGATGCCGACGCCGCCCTGCGCCTGCCCGCTCGCGGCCACGATGGGCGCGAACACCACCCGCACCGGCGTCACCTTGCCCGAGGTGGCCGAGCGGTAGTCGCCCTCGTAGTGCGCCCGCTTGCCCGCGAGGGCAGAGCGCAGGCACCCCACGATCTCGCGATCGTGCAACGTGAGCAGGTTGAGGCCGATGAGCAGGCGCTTCGTCGACCCGATGATGCTCACGAACGCGTCGTTGCACGCGGTCAGGACCGCGCGCTCGTCGAAGTGCAGGATCCCGAGGGGAGCATTCTCGAACACGAGCCGGTGGCGCTCGTCGTCGCCGAGGGCGACGGATTCGCGCAGCCGGCGCAGCGTGATCACCACGCCCTCTCCGCCGTGGCCGTCGGCGAGGAGGCCGGCGCTGACCTCGACGTCGATCTCGATGCCGTCGCCGCGGAGCACCGCCGCACGGAACGACGAGCCGGCGGGGAGCGCCGCGTGGGCCGCGATCTGGCGATCGAGGTCGGCGCCCCCGAGGTCGTGCGACCGCGGCGCGACGACATCGGCGAGGCGGCGCCCGACGAGCGCGGCCGCGTCCGCCCCGAAGAGCGCGCCGGCGGCGGGGTTGACGTACGCGATCCGGCCCGCGCGCGCCGCGATCACCGGATCGACGAGGGCGTCGCAGAGCTCGCTCGGCGAGCCGCCGGTGCCGCGGGGCTGCGACGGCGTGGCCGCGCCGCCGGGCGCCGGCCCGGCCGACCGACCCGGCGACGCCCCGTCGGGTCGATCGCGCTCCCCCATCCCTCTCCCCAGCGGCGCCCGAGGTCCGGGCAGCCGCGAATGCGGACCGCGCTTCGACGACGCGGCCGGCCCGGTTGGCTCGACGCGGCCCGCCGACCGCGCTTGGATCGATGCGGGGCTCGATCCGGGTGTTAGGGCCGTCCGGCCTCGCCGTCGGCCGCCCCCTCCTCGTCGTCCTCCTCTTCGCGCGCGTCGCGCTCCTCGAGCTGCTGCTCGAGCTTCGCCATCGCCTCGTCCTCCGACTCGGCCTCGACGGGCTTGCGGCCTTCCTCGATCGCCTTCTGGCGGGCCTTCTCGGCGGCGGCGCGGGCCTGCGCCACCTTCTGGAGGAGCGCCGGCTTCGGGGCCATGAGCAGCGTCATCGTGCGCTGCTCCATGATGGGCCGCACCTCGACGTTCGCGATCTCGTCGCACTGCTGCACGATCCAGTCGAGCTGCTCGTGCGCCTTCTCGGGGTGCGTGATCTCGCGGCCGCGGAAGCGCACGGTGAACTTGACCTTGTGGCCGGCCTCCATGAAGCGGCGGGCGGCGCGGGTCTTGAAGTCGAGATCGTGGTCGTCGGTCTTGGGCCGGAGCTTGATCTCCTTGATGTCCACGACCGCCTGCTTGCGCTTCGCCTCGCGGGCCTTCTTCTTCTCGTCGTACTTGTACTTGCCGAAGTCGAGGATCTTGCAGACGGGAGGATCGGCCTTGGGGTTGACCTCGACGAGGTCGAGCCCCCGCTCCTGCGCCCGGCGCAGCGCCTCGTGCGTCTGCATGATGCCGAGCATCTCGCCATCCTCGCCGATCACCCTGATCTCGGGCACGCGGATGCGCTGGTTGATCCTGATCTGCGGCCCTCGCTGGGCCTGTCGCGGGTCGAAGCGTCTCATCGCCATTGAGTGTTCCGTAGCCTCCTTGTTCCGGTCTCCGGATGCCGGAGCGCCGCAGCGAAGCGGCGGCGCTCGAACGTCCGTGGGTTCGGGGGCGAAGCCCCCATCGTGCATTGCAGTGCGGGGGCGGAGCCCCCTCGGTCGAACACGCCCCCGGCGAGCTCGCGCGGTTCGCGCGGGCCCTCCCCCTCGCTCGTGGATCGGAGGTCGGGGACGAGGACGGCCCCAATGTCGCCCGACTCGGGCGGACAATCAACCATCAGCGGCCCGGCCCCCCAACCAGCCCTCCCGGCCCCCCGCTCGCTCACTTCCGGTGCAGGCGGGGGGGCGCCGCCTCGGAGACGAGGCGCTCGATGAAGTCGTCGAGCGGCATCGCGCCGAGATCGGCGTTGAGGTCGCGCGAGCGGGGCGCGACCTTGCCGTCGGCGGCCTCCTTGTCCCCCACGACCACGACGTAGGGGACGCGCATCAGGCGCGCGTTGCGGATCTTGGCGCCGAGCTTGTCGGACGAGATGTCGGCGTGCGCGCGGAGGCCCTTGTGCGCGAGCGCGTCGACGACCTTGTGCGCGTACTCGGCCTGCTTCTCGCTGACGGTGACGACGCTCGCCTGCTCGGGGGCGAGCCACACCGGGAACGCACCGCCGGTGTGCTCGATGTAGAGCGAGAGGAACCGCTCGAGCGAGCCGAGGATGGCGCGGTGGAGCATCACCGGCCGGTTCGCCGAGCCGTCGGGAGCGGTGTACTCGAGCTCGAACCGCTCCGGCATGTTGTAGTCGACCTGGATGGTGCCGAGCTGCCAGCTGCGCTTGAGGGCGTCCTCGATGTGGAACTCGAGCTTCGGCCCGTAGAACGCGCCCTCGCCGGGGGTGACCTCGTAGGGCAGCCCGGCGCCGTCGAGCGCCTCGGCGAGCGCCTTCTCGGCCAGATCCCACTGCGCGTCGGTGCCGATGCGCTTCTCGGGGCGGGTGGCGAGCTTGATGTCGACCTTCTCGAACTTGAAGGCCGTGTACACCTCGAACAAGAGGCGCACGAAGCTCTGGATCTCGCCGAGCATCTGGTCGGGCGCGCAGAACATGTGCGCGTCGTCCTGGCAGAAGGTGCGGACGCGGGCGAGGCCGTGGACCACGCCGCCGCGCTCGTAGCGGTGCAACCGGCCGAAGTCGGCCATGCGCCAGGGCAGCTCGCGGTAGCTCCGCCGCCGCTGCCCGAAGATGAGGCAGTGGCTCGGGCAGTTCATCGGCTTGAGCCCGAGGCGCTCGATGTCGGTGAGCTGCTGGACGACGGCGTCGTCGCGCTTCTTGTCGGCCTCGCGGTAGCTGTGCGGGTCCTCGGTCCCGTGGATGCCGAGCCGGAGGGCGAGCTTGGCCTCGTCGACGAGGTCGGCGGTGACCGGCAGGTACATGTTCTCGCGGTAGTTCGGCAGGTGCCCGCTGGTCTCGAAGAGGCGCCGGTCGAAGATCTGCGGGGTGATGACCTCCTCGTAGCCGTACTCGACGTAGAGGTCGCGCATGTACCGGATGAGGCCGTTGTAGACGGCGGCGCCGCGCGGCAAGAGGAACGGCATCGCCGGCGCGTACTCGTGGAACATGAAGAGCTCGAGCTCTTTGCCGAGCTTGCGGTGGTCGCGCTGCTTGGCCTCTTCGATGAGCTTGAGGTGGGCCTCGAGCGCCTTCTGCGAGGGGAACGCCGTCCCGTAGATGCGCTGGAGCATCGGGTTGCGCTCGTCCCCGCGCCAGTAGGCGCCGGCGACGCTGATGAGCTTCACCGCCCCGAGGTACTGCGTGCCCGGGACATGCGGGCCCTTGCAGAGGTCGACCCACTCGTCGCTTCCGTCGTTGTGGCGGTAGAGCGAGATCTCCTGGCCCTCCGGGATCGCGTCGATGAGCTCCTTCTTGTAGCTCTCGCCGAGCTTGGCGAAGAGCGCGTGAGCCGCGGCGCGATCGACCGTCTCGCGCACGAACGGGCGCTTGGCGGCGACGATCTCCTTCATCTTGGCCTCGATCTTGGCGAGGTCGTCGTCGGTGAAGGGGCACGAGGGCTTGTCGAAGTCGTAATAGAAGCCGGCGCTCGTGGAGGGGCCGATGGTGACCTTGGTCCCCGGGAAGAGCCGCTGCACCGCGTCCGCCATGATGTGGGCGGTCGAGTGGCGGATGATGTCGAGGCCCTCGGGATCGCCGGTCCGGATGGGCTGGACCTTGGTGGACGGACCGGCCTCGATGGGCGTGTGCACGTCGACGACGCGGCCATCGACCTTGGCCCCGATGATGCTCGGGTCCTTGGCGAGCTCCGCGGCGAGGATCTCGCGCAGCGTCTTCTTGTGGGGGGCTCCGCCGGGCGCCCCCCCGTGGTGGGCAGCGTCGATGTCAGCCATACGAATTCTCGGCGTGTCCCTCGAAGCGGGACCGCGGGTCGGAGGAATTCGCGGCGCGTCCCGCGAAGCGGGACCGCCAGTCGGAGGAATTTGTAGGCGCGAGAGGTTTCGAACCTCCGACCCCTACCGTGTCAAGGTAGTGCTCTACCACTGAGCTACGCGCCTGCGCCCCCGGTCCTGACGGACCTCGGGCTGTCGCCTCCCCACGCCGGGGCGTGAAGCGGCAAACGGGCGGTTCGGGTACCAGCCGGCGCGCGCCGTGTCAACCGAAGAGCGCTCTCGGGCGGCCGGGGCCCTAGCCGTCGCTGCCGAACACCAGCACCCGCCGCGCGCGGTCGCCCGCCTCGATCTCGGACGTGGCGGCCCGGACGTCGCTCTCGCGGACGCCCCCGTCGATGGTGGCGAAGTTCGCCGACACGACGGGCGGGATGCGGCCCACGCCCGGGAAGCCGGGCGCCCAGGTGAGCGCGTCGGCGAAGGCGGACTTGACGCTCGCGGCGAGCGGCCCGCACGGCGCGAGCGCCACGTCGAGCGGCTCGACGACGACGACGGCCCGACCGCGCGAGAGCGCCTTGACCACGTCGGCGCCGAAGAACGGCCTGAGGGCCCGCACGCCGAGGACGCCGATCCGCTTGCCCTCGGCGCGGAGGGCACGCGCGGCGGCGCAGGCCGGCGCGAACGTCGCCCCGACCGCGACCAGGATCACGTCGGCGTCCTGGGTGTCGTGGCGCTCGAGCGGGCCCACGCCGCGGCCGGTGAGCTCGCCGAGATCGCGCAGGGCGCTGCCGAGCGCGAAGGGGACGCGCGTCGCGAAGCCGCGCTCGGCGCGCTTGCGCCGGACCTCGAGCTCGGCGTCGGGGCGCTCGGGCCCGCCGTCGCTCGCGCCGGCGGCGTGCGCCGATCGCGGGCCGAGGAACTTGGCGCAGACGTCGCGGTCGGGGAGGTGGACCGGCGCCGCGAGCGCGGCCGGCGCGTCGAGGGCGTGGAGGAAGGGCGTCTCGCTGTCCTCGGCGGCGCGGCGGGCGCCGAGCGCGAGATCGACGGCGTCCTGCGCCGACCAGCTCACGAGCACGCCGGCGCCGGCGTCGAGCGCGGGCGCGAGCTCGTCCCGGCCGCGCGCCGCCGATCCGCCGCGACCGACGACATGGACGACGATGGGGGCGCGAGAGGCCGCGGCCTCGGCGATCGCGTCGAGGCCGCCGAGCAGGTCGCCGGCGCCGAGCAGCACGCCGGCACGCCGCCCGGCGCGCGCGGCCCGCGAGGCCTCGCGGATGGCGTCGGCGGCGCCCGCGGTGCGCACGCCGGACGACACGCCGTGGAGCGAGGCGATCGCGGCTTCGCTCGCGAGCAGCACCTCGCTCACCATCGCCTCGGCGCGGATCAGCGCCCGTCCCGCATCGAGCATCGCGTCCGAGCTCTCCGGAGGTGCCATCGGGGGCGTCGTCGCAGCGCGAGCGCGACGCGTCAACACCCGAGCGCGGCCTCCGGTCGGCGGGCCCGCGGCAGGACCTCGGCGCCGCGTCCGGCGCCCGCGCCGACACCCTCCGGGCGCGCGCCCCCGAGGGGCGGGCTCCGAAAGGGACGCGTGCTTCGAATGGAGGAAGCTGCGAGAAACCGGGCCCGTCGCTTGCAGATGCCGGCGATTGTGATTATGGAGGGCCGCCACCCGCCTGGACGCGGAGGGCAGCCGGAGCGCCCCCTTGACCGATTTCCTGTTTCTCCAGCAGACGACCGCGCCTGGGCGCGAAGGCCAGCAAGCGCCGGCCCAGCCGGCCCAGCCCGCGCCGGGCCAGCCGTCCCAGGGAGCGCCCACCGAGCCGGCCGCCAAGCCGCCGGGTGGGTTCGACCCGACGATGATCCTGCTGTTCCTCGCGCCCCTCCTGCTCTTCTTCTTCATGTCGAGGAGCCAGAGCAAGAAGCAGAAGCAGCTCGAGTCCAGCCTGAAGACGGGCGACCGCGTCGTCACGCGCGGCGGCGTGATCGGCAAGATCGTCAGCATGGACGAGCGCACGGCGAAGATCGAGATCGCCCCGGGCGTGAACGTGCAGGTGGTGAAGACCTCGATCGACGGCCTCGACGGCGGCGACGCCAAGGCCGCCGAGGCCAAGGACGAGAAGCCCGCGCCCGCCAAGGACGAAAAGTCGAAGGACGCCGGCAAGGACAAGCCGCAGGACAAGCAGGACAAGAAGGCGTAGGCCCCGGCTCCGCGCCCGCCCGTAACCCCCATGCTCCACGACATCCTTCAGTTCGGGTTTGCCGGCGTGGCCGCCCTTTGCGCCATCTTCGCCTGGCTCTCGCGCGCCCGCCGCGGCGTGCTCCTCTGGGCCGCGGCCAGCGCAGGGGCCGCCGCGATCGGCGCACACTACGACGTGTTCTGGTCGGTCGCCGTCTTCGGGATGATGATCCCCTGGGCGCTGTTCTGCGCGTCCGGCACCATCGATCTCGCGTGGCGCGCGAAGACGGGCTTCGTCCTCTTCCTCGCGCTCGGCTCGGCGCTCGCGATCTACCCGACGTACCACGACGAGCGCTACGGCCGGGTCGACGACGGCCCGATGTCGTCGGACGAGCGGGCCGCCCTCGAGACCAAGGCCAAGCACGGCGACCTCGGCCTGAAGCGCTATCTGCTCTCGAACATCCCGTTCCGCCTCGTGCGCGGCCTCGATCTCAAGGGCGGGCTCCGGCTCGTCTACACGGTCGACGTCGACGAGGCGATCAAGGACAAGCGCGACCGCTACTACGACGAGCTCCGCGCGGCCCTCGCGACCTCCTTCGGCTTCCACCAGGGCGACAAGCCCCCGACGCTCGAGGAGCTGCAGAAGGTCTCGACGGTCGTGAAGATGGAGAAGTCGAAGGACCACGCCGGGAGCCTCACGCTCCGCTTCAACGATCCCAACGACTCGACCAAGATCGACGACGAGTTCCTGAAGCGCTTCCTCGGCGAGATGCAGATCCAGCGCTCGGCGGACCGCGCGGCGGTGACCTTCCGCATCCGCGGCGAGGTCGAGAGCTCGATCCGCGAGCGCGCCGTGACCCAGGCGAAGGAGACGGTGCTCCGCCGCGTCGACGGCCTCGGCCTCAAGGAGGCCGCGGTCACCGTCCGCGACGAGGACGTCATCATCGAGATCCCCGGCGACGACGACCGCGCCTTCGCCGAGATCCGCGACATCATCAGCCAGACGGCGCGCCTCGAGTTCAAGATGGTCGACGACGACGTCGACTTCTTCGAGAGCATCGCCAAGAGCGCCCGCGAGGAGGACCTGCCCAAGGGCCTGACCTTCTCGATCGAGAACGCGCCCGTGGGGCCGGGGAAGACGAAGCCCAACCACTTCGCCCGCATGATCCGCGCCGAGCACGAGGACCTGAAGGACTCGCTCAAGCGGATGAAGGAGTGGGCGGCGACCCTCCAGGTCCCCGACGACCACGAGATCGGCTTCGGCAAGCTCTACGACTACGACGAGGAGAAGGACGCCATCGAGGAGATCGGCTGGCGCAGCTACTACCTCTTCAGCAAGGCCGAGATCACCGGCGACATGGTGCGCGACGCCCAGGCCCGGCCCGATCAGAGCGATCGGGGCATGGGCGGCTGGTACGTCTCGATGGAGTTCACGCCCCTCGGCGGCGACCGGTTCGAGGACATCACCGGCCGCAACATCAAGCGCCGCTTCGCCATCATCCTCGACGGCAAGGTCGAGAGCGCGCCGGTCATCCAGAGCAAGATCGCCGGCGGCCACGGCCAGATCACGATGGGCTCGTCGAGCGTCGAGCAGCAGCTCCAGGACTCGCGCAAGCTCGAGCTCGTGCTCCGCTCCGGCGCCCTGCCGGCCCCGATCTCGCCGTCGAACGAGCAGCGCATCGGCCCCTCGCTGGGCAAGGACGCCATCGTCCAGGGCCTGAAGGGCGGCGTCGCCGGCACGGCGCTCGTCCTCCTCTTCATGGTCGTCTACTACAACCGCGCCGGCATGATCGCGAACGTCGCCGTCATGTTCAACCTCGTGCTCCAGATCGCGGTGCTGGCGATGTTCGGCGCCTCGATGACGCTGCCGGGCATCGCGGGCCTCGCCCTGACGATCGGCATCGCCATCGACGCCAACGTCCTCATCAACGAACGCATCCGCGAGGAGCTGCGGCACGGGAAGAGTCCGCGCGCCGCGGTCGACGTCGGCTACGACAAGGCCTTCAGCGCCATCCTCGATGGCCACGTCACCACGCTGATCTCGGGCCTCATCCTGGCGCAGTACGGCTCGGGCCCGATCAAGGGCTTCGCGATCACCCTCATCGTGGGCATCGCCGTCAGCCTCTTCACCGGCGTCGTCTGCACGCGCCTCATGTTCGACTACGCGGTCCGCGGTCGGAAGATCAAGAAGCTCTACCTCGGCTAGGCGAGACGGAAACGCGACATGGAATTCATCAAGCCCGGCCGGCAGTTCGACTTCATGGGGAAGCGCTGGTACTTCATCGGCGCCAGCGTCATTCTCCTCGTCCTCTCGATGATCGCCTTCGTCAAGCCGGGGCCCACGCTCGGCACCGATTTCAAGGGCGGCACCGAGATCGAGGTCGCCTTCAAGACGGCGGTCACGGCCGCCGACGTGCGCGGCGCCGTCGAGCGCACCGGCTTCCAGAGCCCCGACGTCGTCTCGATCGCGGATCCGGCCAACCCGAATCGCTTCCTCGTCCGCGTCCAGGAGGTCAGCGCCCTGACCGACGAGCAGAAGGCGAAGGTCGGCGAGCGGCTCTGCCACGCGGCCGAGGGGCAGACGGTGCCCGAGGACCGCTGCCCGGCGAACGCGCGCGCGAGCGAGCTCAAGTTCAGCCCCGGGGGCGACAAGATCTCGGTCCGGTACGAGGTCGCGCCCGATCTCGCGGCGATCCGCAAGCAGCTCACCGGCGTCGAGGGCGTCGAGATCCGGCCCGGCCAGAACAACCCGGTCGTGGTGAGCGAACGCGACCACAAGGTCGAGATCCAGCTCAAGTCGAAGGGTGATCAGCTCCTCGACGGCCTCCGCAAGGAGCTCGGGACCGACAAGGTCCCCGACCAGGCGCTCCGCGTGGAGTGGATCGGCCCCAAGGCCGGCGCCCAGCTCCGCGACGCCGCCATCCGCAGCATCGCCATCGCGATCGTCTTCATCATGGCGTACATCGCCTTCCGCTTCGATCTGCGCTTCGCGCCGGGCGGCATCATCGCCTTGGTCCACGACGTCGGCATCGCGATGGGCGCGATGATCATCGCGCAGAAGGAGATCACGCTCTCCACGGTCGCCGCCATGCTGACGATCGTCGGCTACTCGATCACCGACACCGTCGTCGTCTACGACCGCATCCGCGAGAACCTGGGCAAGCACCGGGGGATGTCGTTCTCGGCCATCATCAACCTCTCGGTCTCCGAGATGCTCGGCCGCACCATCATCACCTCGGGCGTCACGGCGCTGTCGATGATCTGCTTCCTCTGGTGGGGCACCGGCGTCATCAAGGACTTCGCCTTCGCCCTGCTCGTCGGCATCCTCGTCGGCACCTACTCGTCGATCTACGTCGCCGCGCCCCTCACCGAGTGGATCGATCGCCGCTTCTTCGGCGGGTCCGCCGCGTCGACCAAGAAGCTGACGCGCGTCCGCGCCCAGAAGCGCGCCGACGCCGTCGTCTGATCGGCGCGGGCCCGCCCGGCCCGAGCCGCGCCTCGTCGACCACCAGCGCCGGAGCCTCGGACGGCTCCGCTGCCGGCGCGCGATGGGACATTCTCCGTCCCAGTTCGTCATGGACGCGGCCGCTCGGCTGCGTTACCGACGCAACTGATGGCCGACCCGGGTCGATGGACGGACGTGCTCGACCTGGCAGAGCCGTTCTCCGTCCCGCCGAGCTCCGCGCTCGCGGACGGCCTGGCGCCGCCGCCGGCCGGCGACGTGGCCGTCGAGCCGGTACCCGCCCCCGCGTCGCCCGAGGCGGCCCGCGCCCCCGAGGCGGCCCGGCCCATCGGCCCGCTGCCCGCCGGCGCCGACCCGGGGGAGGCCGGGCCGGGCGCGATCGAGCTGAGCCGGGCGCTCGGGATCTCGATCACGGTCGCCGACGTGCTCTCGCGGGCCGGGCGCAGCGCGACCGACGAGACGCGCCGGTTCCTCGATCCGCGCCTCGCTCACCTCACGCCGCCCGAGGCGATGGCCGATCGCGAGGCCAGCGCGGAGCGGATCGCGCGCGGCATCCGGAGCGGCGAGCGCATCTGCGTCTTCGGCGACTACGATTGCGACGGGATCACCTCGACCGCGGTGATGACGGCGGTGATCCGCGCCCTCGGCGGCGAGGCGGTGCCGCTCCTGGCGACGCGGCTCGAGGGCGGATACGGGCTGTCGGCGCCGGCGCTGGCGCGCGTCTTCGCCAGCGGGGCCACGCTCCTCATCACCTGCGACTGCGGCTCGAGCGATCACGAGCGGCTCGCGGCGGCGCGCGCCCGCGGCATCGACGCGGTGGTCATCGACCACCACCTGGTCCCGGCCGAGCCGCTGCCGGCGCTCGCGTTCCTCAACCCCCACCGGCCGGAATGCGGCTTCCCCTTCAAGGGGCTGGCCTCGTGCGGCCTGGCGCTCTCGATCGCCGCCGCGCTGCGCCAGAAGCTCGGCGCCAAGCTCGACCTCAGGCCCTTGCTCGATCTCGTCGCGATCGGCACCGTCGCCGATGTCGCGCCGCTCCACGGCGACAACCGCGCCCTGGTGCGGGCCGGGCTGGGGGTCATCGCCCAGGGGGGCCGCCCCGGCCTCCGCGCGCTCGCCGAGGTCGCGAAGATGGAGCTCGGCCGCGGCGTCCTCGCCGACGACATCGCCTTCCGGATCGCGCCCCGGCTGAACGCGCCCGGCCGCCTCGGCAACCCGGACGACGCGCTCGCGCTGCTGCTCTGCGACGATCCGGGGCGCGCCGCGGCGTTGGCCTCGTCGATCGAGCAGGTGACGCGCGAGCGCCGCGCCATCCAAGAGGCGATGGTGGCCGAGGCGTTCGACGAGATCGAGCGCTCGGGCTTCGGCGAGGCTCCGGCGATCCTGCTGGCGCGGCAGGGCTGGCACCCCGGGGTCGTCGGCATCGTGGCGGGCCGGGTCGCGGCGAAGTACGGTAAGCCCGCGATCCTCGTCGCCCTCGAGGGCGAGCGCGGGCGGGGATCGGTCCGCGGCCCGCAGGGCTTTCGGCTCTACGACGCCCTCGGCCAGAGCCGCGCCGAGCTCGTGGGTTTCGGGGGCCACCAGGCCGCCGCCGGCGTCGAGATCCGGGCGGCGCGCGTCGAGGCGCTGCGCGATCTCTGGTGCGACGCGTGCGCCGCGCAGGGCTCCGGCCGCGGGAGCGCGGCGCCCGCGATCGTGGCCGACGTCCGGCTCGACGATCGCGACGATGCGGCCGCCGTGGTGCGCGACCTCGCCCGGCTCGAGCCCTGCGGCGAGGGGAACCGCGCGCCGCGGCTCTACCTGCGCGACGCGGCGCTGCGTGGTGCGCGCTCGCTCAAAGGCCACCTCAAGCTCGACCTCACCGTCGGCCGTCGTGGAGTGAGCGCCTTCGGGTACGAGCTCGGCGCGCTCGCCGCGGGCCTCCGCGCCGGCCCCGTCGACGTCATCGGAAGGCTGAGGCGCGACGCGTGGCTCGGCGGCGACGCCGTCGAGCTCAGGATCGAGCACGTGGGGCGCGCCCGCTGACGGGATGCTACGCTCCGCGCCCGGTGGACGCGCCGCTGATCCGTTTCTCGGCAGTGAAGAAGGCCTTCGGCGACAAGGTCATCTACCGGGGCCTCGATCTCGAGGTGTACCCGGGCGAGACGCTCACCATCATGGGGGGCTCGGGCGTCGGCAAGAGCGTGCTCCTCAAGCTCCTCATCCGCCTGCTCGAGGCGGACAGCGGCTCGATCACCTTCCACGGCGACGAGATCACCACGATGCCCGAGCGCAAGATCGGCGTCGTCCGGCAGCGCATCGCCATGCTCTTCCAGGGCGCGGCGCTCTTCGACTCGATCTCGGTCGGCGGGAACGTGGCGTACGGCCTGCACGAGCACTATCGCGACGAGATGAGCGAGGACCAGATCGCCGAGCGCGTGCACTGGGCGCTGTCGCTCGTGGGCCTGCCCGGCATCGAGAGCATGCGCCCCAGCGATCTCTCGGGCGGCATGAAGAAGCGGGTGGGCCTGGCGCGCGCCATCGCGGTCCAGCCCGAGGTCCTGCTCTACGACGAGCCCACCACCGGGCTCGACCCCATCAACACCGAGCGCATCAACCACCTCATCAACGGCCTCAAGGAGGCGCTCAAGGTCACGAGCATCGTCGTCACCCACGACATGAAGAGCGCGTTCAAGATCTCGGACCGCATGGCGATGGTCTTCAAGGGCACCATCATCGCGCACGGCACGCCGGACGAGATCCGTGCGTCGACCGACCGAAGGGTGGTCGATTTCATCACCGGCACCGCGCCGGTGAACGAGGACGTGGCGACGCTGCTCGGCGCGTGACGCCGGCCCGTCCTTGGCGCAAGATGGTGACCCGATGAGCAGGAGCCGGGACATGAAGGTCGGGATCTTCGTCCTGGCCGGGCTGGTGCTCGCGGGCCTCGTGGTCTTCCTCATCGGCGACGAGCGCCGACTCTTCGCCTCGTCCGTCGACTTCCACACCAAGTTCGCCGACGTGCAGGGGCTCAAGTCGGGCGCGCCGATCCGCATGGGCGGCATCGACATCGGGCACGTCTCGGAGGTCGGCTACGGCAAGGATCCGGGCGACACCACGGTGTACGTCACCGTCAGCATCGTCCGGTCCGAGGCCTCGCGCATCAAGACCGACTCGGTCGCCCGGATCATCACCAAGGGCCTGCTCGGCGACAAGATGCTCGAGATCACCAAGGGCTCCTCGCCCACGGCGATCCCGCCCGGCGGCGACGTCGTCGGCGAGGAGCCGGACGACATGATGGTGAAGGTGAACTCGATGGCCGCGAAGGCCGAGGGCGCGCTCGACAACGTCAAGCGCGCCACCGACACGCTCGCCGACGACAAGCTCCAGAAGGACCTCAAGAGCAGCGTCTCCTCCCTCAACGTGGTCCTGTCGCAGGTGGCGCAGGGCGAGGGCTACCCGCACCGGTTCCTCACCGACAAAGAGGAAGCCGATCGCATCTCGCGCACGCTCGCCAACCTCGATCGCGCCACGAGCGAGCTCGAGCTCACCCTGCGCGACGTGCGCGGCGTCGTGGGCCGGGTCAAATCGGGTCCCGGCTTCGCGCACGACGTCCTCTACGGCGACGGCCCGCAGAAGCAGGTGGAGCAGTTCGGCAACGCCGCGGAGGAGGTCGCCCTCACGCTCAAGGGGGTGCGCGAGAGCGACAGCCTGGCGCACGACGTGGTCTACGGCGGCAAGGGCGACGGCGCCGAGACGCTCGCCAACGTCAACGCGATCACGGCGGATCTGCGCACCATCGTCGCCAACGTGAAGGCGGGGAAGGGCACCGTCGGCGCGCTCCTCGTCGATCCCTCGATCTACGAGGACATGAAGCTCGTCCTCGGGAACGTGCAGCGCAACGACGTCCTCCGGGCCCTGGTGCGCTACTCGATCAAGCAGGACGAGAAGAAGCCGGCCGTCGAGCTCACCGCGCCGGGCGGCAAGTAGCCGCCGCGTCGCGCCTCAGATCGCCCGGAAGCGCTGCGTCGGCGGGTCGCGGTCCTCGCCGCCCTGCGCCCGGCCGTCGAGGATGCCGCCGTCGGCCGCCATCGCGATCACCACGCCGAGATCGGTGAAGAGCGAGACGATCGGCGCGGTCGCGGCCGGATCGGTGAAGATCGCGTCCCAGCGCCCCGGCGTGCCCGCCTCACCCTGCGTCGTCGCTCCACCTTCGGCGTCCGGCGGCGCCATGGCACCGGGCGCGCCGTCGACGGTGCGGTGCAGCCAGATGCGCCCGGCGCTCGCCGCCCACCCGCGGCCCGCGGCGTCGACGCCGGCGGCCGAGAGATCGGCGCCGGTCGCGATCGTCTCGCAGGTGACCCGGCCGCCGCGCCACCAGACGACCGCGCCCTCGGCGCCGGTCGCGAGCCCGACGCGACGGTGCCACTGGCCGGCGCAGCCCAGGAACACCCTCACGTCCGGCGTCGGCAGGCGCACGATCTCCCAGTCGAGCGGGGAATAGAGCCCGGCGAAGCCCTTGCCCTCCCGATCGCGGCCGGCGACGAGCCAGCGCGCGTCCTCCACGCGGGCGAGCCCGGTGACCGCGGCGACGTCGGCGAGCGGGAGCGGCTTGAGCCAGCGGCCGCTCGTCATCGTGCACAGGACCGGCGTCCCGTCGGGAGTGCTCCCGAGGAGCACGGCGAGATCCTCGAGCTCGCCGCTCATGAGCTCGAAGCGCATGCCTCGGCCGGGGAGGCTGCGGACCTCGCCGGTGCCCTCGCTGGTCACCGTCGCGAGCGCGCCGTCGCCGCTGCCGACGAGCCAGCGACCGGCACCGATGCGGCGGACGAAGCGGAGGTCGTCCGGGCGCGGGAACCCCCGGAGGGGCACGTCGGTCCAGCCGGCGCCGGTCCAGAAGGCGAGCCCGCGGCTGGTCGCCGCCATGCAGCGGCCGTCGCCGTCCCACGCCGCGCTCCGCACGACCATCCCGGCGGGCGCGCGCTGCGCCGTCCACGACCAGCCCACGAGCTCGGTGGCGTCGTCGTCGTGCTCGCGACCGCGGTCGAGCCTGCGCGCGGCGAGGCTGTGCCGCGCGGGCTGCTGCGAGAGCCACGGCACCAGCATCGCCGCGAACGCGTCGGCGCGGTGGGGCCGCACCTCCGTCTTCCCGGAGGTGGCGCAGGCGATGCCGAAATCGATGGCGCGGCACGCCTGCTCGTTGGCGCGAAGCTCGGGCGCGAGGCCGCGCGCGTCGGTGATGCTGCGGCGCGCCGGATCGACGGCGGCGATGATCGCGGCGGCGGGGGAGGAGACGTCGAAGAGATCCTCGCCGGTGAGGAGGAAGTAGGCGACGCAGCCCAGGCTGAAGACGTCGCTCCAGGGACCGATGGAGGCCTGGTCCAACGTCGCCAGCTCCGGCGCCGCGTAGCCGAGCGTGCCCACGACCATGCCGCCGAACGTGCCGGCGACGCCCGCGGGCCGCGCCACGCCGAAGTCGGCGATCTTGAAGATCTCGTCGTCGTCGAACCCGCAGCAGAGCACGTTGTCCGGCTTGAGATCGCGGTGGATGACGCCCACCTCGTGCACCGCCATGAGACCGCTCGCGAGGCACTCGACGGCGTGCGCCGCACGGAGCGGGTCGAACGCCGCGCCGGTGCAGCGGAGGCTGTGAGCGACGCGCTCGGTGAGCGTCGTGCCCTCGGCGCCCCCGTGCACGTACTCGAGGACGATCCAGGGCAGCGCCAGCGCGCCGGAGCGCGCGCGAGCGCCGCCGGCGCGCTCGGAGCGGGCGAGGCTGCCGGTGTCGATCAGCCGCACCACGAACGGCGTCGGAGGGACGCGCTCGTTGAGCCGCCCCAGCGCCACCGACTCCTTCTTGACGATGAGGCCCGCCGTGGGGCCCGCCTTCTCGACGAACCAGGGGCGGAGCACCTTGATGACGACGGGTGTTTCGCCCTCGGGGCCGCGGCGCAGGGCGAGGAACGCGACCGACATGGCGCCCTCGCCGACGCGCGAGACGATGCGGTACACGACACCGGGCGCGAGATCGGACGGGACCTCGGTCCCGATGAGCTCGCCGAGCGCGTCTCCGGGCGGCATCGACCCCATCGGCGCCACTCTACCCGAGCGGCGCGAATCCCGGGCGGGCCGCCGTCAACGCCGCTCGATGCGCTTCTTGGCGGCCATCACGGCGGCCGCCGAGCCGTCGAGGTTCTCCTGGTTGACGAGGCGCTTCGGGAGCGGCAGCCCCGGGTTCAGGAACACCTCGAGCGAGAGCTCGGTGCGCCCCTCTCCCACGCTCTTCAGACGCCAGATGGCCTTGAGCTCCCTCACGTTCCCGTCGACGAAGCGCGTCTCGTACGTCTCGAAGCCGTCGACCGAGCTCGGCTTGGGGACCTCGACCCTCGCCCACATCCGCACGGCGCCGTGCAGGGCCGAGACTTCCATGTAGACGTCGCGCGCTCCGCTCGCCGTGCGGCCGAGGATCTTGCAGCGGCTGTAGTGGGGCATGAAATCCGGGTAATGCGCGAAATCGAGGATCGTCTCGCGCACACGGTCGATCGGCGCGTCGACGGCGATGGTCGATCGACCGCGGGCGTATCCGTCGCCGTGCGGGACCGAGACGGTGGTCGGGTCCGCCGCGCGCGCGAGGGAGGGGCCCTCGGCGCCGACGAAGCCGCCGAGGCAGAGCGCGGCCGCGCCCAAGGCCAGCACCCCGCGCGACAGCGCCCTGATCCGCCGAGCGTCGTTGCTCATGCCGCGGCGTCAAGCGAGCGCCGTGCCCGCCGCGCGCGCCGTCCGCTCGCTCTCCTCCGTCGCCCTGGACGCCGGCGGATCAGGAGCCTCCCGGCGCGCGCGCAGCCCGTGCACGCTCCTCGCCGGCGATCGCGGTGGCGCCCGGCGGCCGCCCTCCCCAGAGCAAGACGGCGACGGCGCCGAAGACGGCCCACGCGCCCTGCAGCAGATGAGCGAGCAGCGCCACCGACATCGCGGCGGGCAGGCTCGCGCCCAGGACGGGCGCCGCGAGCGCGAACGCCGAGTCGGTCGCGCCGAGCTGCGCCGGGACGAGCTCACCGGCCGCGGCGCCGAGCGCGTAGACGCCGCTCGCCACGAGCGCCGGCCCGGCGCCGGTGGCGATGCCCGAGGCGGCGAGCAGCAGCGCGTACTCGACGACGAGCAGCGCGCGCTGGAGCGTGAACAAGGCGAGCGGCAGCGACGGGACGCCCGGCAGCTCGGCGAGCCTCTCGCGGTAACCGGAGGCCAGGATACCGATCCGCCGCCCGAGCCAGCTCGCCCCGACGCTGCGACCGGCCCAGCGCACGAACACCGCGGCGCCGAGCGACACCACCGCGTGCGCGGCGATCGCGGCCGTGATCGGCGCCGCGCCGAGCATCGTCCAGGTGGCCACGGCCGCGGCGGCCGAGACGGCGCTCGTCGCCGCGAGCGACAGCGACTGACTGACGGTCGCGACCGCCGCGGCGCTCGCGCCGCCGAGCCACGGCGTGAACAGGACCGCCTTGACCGCCTCCGAGGCGGCGCGCCCCGCGGGCGTGAAGGTCGCGACGGGGTAGGCGGCCAGCTGCGCACGGGCCACCGTCGCGGGCGGGAGCCGCCTGCCGGCGGAGGCCGACGCCTCGCTCCTGCGCGCGATCGCCAGCGTCGCGCCGGCGTCGCAGAGGATGCGGATCCCCTCGAGGAGGATGAGCAGCGGGATCCACCGGGTCGCGCGCCCGAGCGTGTCGCCGACGGCGGCGACGCCGGCGCGCTCGACGAGCGCGACCATCGCGATGACGCCGGCGACCGCGAGACCGCCGCCGAGGGCGAGGCGGGTCGGCAGGCGCCGCCGTTTGGGTGCGGGGTCCACCGCCGAGCTCACGCGGCGCTGCGCCTTCGCCCCGTCGCCCGTCGCGGCGTCGCCTTGGCCCGCGCGGCGGCGCGCGGTGCCCGCCGCTCGGGCCGCTCCGCGCGCTCGCTCGGGCGCCGGCGCGCGCCCTCGAGGCTCCGCTTCAGCGCGTCGAACAGATCGGCGACCTCCGGGCGCTCCGGCGGAGGAGGAAGCGCGAGCGGCTCCCCCTCCGCCTTGCGCCTCACCAGCTCGAGGACGCGCTCGCGGTGCTCGTCGCGGTAGCGCTCGGGTTGGAAGTCGGTCGCGAGCGACTGGATGAGCTGCTCGGCGAGGGCGAGCTCGCGCTCGTTGGGCTTGGCGCGCGCGGGGGTCCCGAGCTCGCCCGCGTCGACGATCTCGTCGGCGTAGCTCATCGTCGAGAGGACCAGCGTCGAGTCGAACGGCCTCACGGCGCACAGGTACTCGCGCGTGCGCATCACGAATTTCGCGATCGCCACCCTCTTCTGGCGCTCCATGGCGGTGCGGAGAAGCGCGTAGGGCCGCTCCGAGCCCTCGTCCGGGAGCACGTGGTAGGTGCTCTCGTAGTGGATCGGGTCGATGTCGCCGAGGGCGACGAAGTCCTGGATGTCGATGGTGCGCGAGCGCGCTGGATCGAGCGCCGCGAGCTCCTCCGGGGTGATCACGACGTACCGCCCCCGCGCGATCTCGAGGCCCTTGACGATGTGCGCGTACGGCACCTCCTCGCCCTCGGCCGAGCAGACTCGGCGGAGCTGGATGCGTGCGCCGTCGGCGTCGTGCATCATGTGGAAGCGCACCTCCTTGTGCCGCACCGCGGTGAACAGCCGCACGGGCACGTTCACCAGCCCGAAGCTGAGCGCGCCGCTCCAGATCGGTCGAGCCACAGTCGCCTCCTCGCGGGACACACCCCGAGCAATCGGCGGGCCAGCGCGGCGGGCGCGGGCGGCGGGCACGTCGCTCGCAAGCCGGTCCCGGAGGTGCCCGGCGGGCGGAGTGGGCCGTATCGGCTGCGGCTCCGTCCGCGCCGGCCCCCGGAGGAGCGAGCGATGGCGATCCCGTGTGAGACGTGCGGCAACGACTACGACAAGGCGTTCGAGATCGTGATCCAGGGCGATCGGCACACCTTCGACAGCTTCGAGTGCGCCATCCAGAAGCTCGCCCCGCGCTGTGCCCACTGCAGCTGCATGGTCATCGGGCACGGCATGGAGCAGGGCGGCCGCTTCTTCTGCTGCGCCCACTGCGCCAAGGCCTCGGGCGTGCCGCAGCTGCGCGACCGGGCATAGCCCCACGGCTGCGCGCGCCGCGCAGCTTCAGGGCGGCCGCAAAGCCGCAGGCGCGATCATGAAGTCACCGAACATCTCGCGGCGCGCGACCCAGGGCGTCTGCATCCCGTTCGACGCGGTCCGGACGCGCTCGGTGACGTAGCCGGTGAGCTCGCCGATCTCGATGGCGCCGCTCTCGTCGTGGTCGGGCGCGCGGCCCTCGAGGGCCTCGAGCAGCGCGCCGGTGAAGAGCCCGTGCCCGCGGGCGAGCGGCGCCGCGCCCGGGCGCCGTCCGTCCCAGGCCGCGTCCTGCCCGCGAATGCCCTCGGCGCCGGGCGCGCCCGACTCGTAGCTGAGCTGCGAGCCTCGCGACGCCGCGAGGACGAGCACGCCGCTGCGCTGCTTCGCTGCGAGCTCGGCGGCGAGCGCCTCGTTCGGTGCGATCGCCTCGGTCGTGACGTGGCCGGAGTGGCAGGCGTCGAGCAGCACCAACACGCGCCCGCGGGCGCGCTCGAGCGCCGCGCGGATGCGGCTCCAGCCCACGCCGTCGCGGCGCGCGCCGTCCGTGGTGAGCGTCGCGCCCGGCGTGAGCAGCACCATCTCGCCTCCCGGCAGGAGCGCGCCGTGGCCGGCGAGGAACACCACGGCGAGATCGTCCGGTCGCATCGCCGCGAGGCCGCGCAGCGCCTCCTCCACGGCGGCGACCGTCGCCTCACCGTCGACGAGCGTCTTGGCGTGGACCCCGGCGAAGGGCCGATCGAGCCCGGCCTGCTTGGCGAGCGCCGCGGCGATCGCGCGCGCGTCGTCGTCGGCGAACTCGAGCTGCTGGTCGGCGCCGAGCTTCGGGTAGCGGCTCACGCCGACGGCCACGGTCCAGAGCTCCGGCCGCCCCGGCACGCTCGCCGAGACGTCGACGATCGCCGGGTTGCTCGCGAACCCGTCGGCGTCGTAGGCCGTGACGGTCACGCGGTTCCGCCCCGCGGCGAGCGGCACCTCCACCTCGACGCGCGCTTCGGCCGCGCACACCGCGCGCTCCACCACCGAGCGCCCGTTCACGAAGACGCGGAGGCGGTCGACGCGCAACGGGGAGGCGACGTCCGCTCTCAAGACCACGCTGCGCGCGCCCACGACGCGCGGCACCGGCTCGACCCGAACGCGCGGCGGTCGCGCCACCGCCGCCGGCGCGGGGACGTCGTCGCCCGCGAGCCGCCGCGCGATCAGGTCCGGGCGCTCGAAGCGCGAGGCGAACTGCTCGAACGAGAAGGCCTCGAGCGGGGAGGGGAAGGTCCATCCGACGCTGCGCGCCCCGTCGAGGCTCGAGCGGTAGGCGCCCTCGGGGGTGGCCGCGACGAACTCGCCGTCCGGCGTCGCGCGCAGGAGGGCGAGCACCTTGCCCGCCAGGGTCACGACCGCCGTCGCGCCGTCCTCGGCGCCGAACAAGAAGAGCGGCCGCGTCGGGTGCGCCGCGATCGCGGCGACCGGCTGGTCGAGCGGGATCGTCGCGCGCAGCTGGCCGCCCGGCCAGCCGAGGAGCCGCGGCGCGTGCCCGCCGAGGGCCACGAGGTCGCCGCGGGCGGCGATCGGTCCCGCCGTCGCGGGCCGGAGGTCGGCCCGCGCCGCCCCGGTCGCCGCGTCGAACGATCGGAGGGTGGGCCGGTCGCGGCGCGAGCCCGCCGGATCGCCCTCCGGCGGCAGGACCTCGAACGCCGAGCAGAGCACCTCGGCCCCGTCGGCCGTCCAGCCGATCCACCGGCGCGGCGCCGCCGTCGACGCCGGCGAGGACGCCTGCCAACGGACTGCGCCGTCGGCGGCGCCGACGACCGCGAGCTTGCCGGCCGGCCCGCCCAGCGCCAGCAGCTTGCCGTCCGGCGAGAGCGAGGCTTGCTCGATGCGGAAGTCGACCTTCCCCACTTCACCGCCCGGGGGCCGCGCGACCTCGTCGAAGCGGAAGAAGCGCTTCTTCGCCGGCGGCGCCGGCGCGCCCGAGAGGTCCCAGCGACGGATGCCGCCGTCCCACGCGGTGGTGATCAGGTCGTGCGTTCCGGGAACGAACACGGCGGAGCTGAGCCGCTGCCCGTCGTGCGCGTTCCATTGGCGCACGATCCGGAAGCTCGCCGCGTCGCGTACGCGGACCCACCAGCTCCCGGCGGACGAGGCGACGAGATCGCCTCGGTCGGGGTACGACAGGCCGACGATCTCGCCGGCCTCTTCGGCCGGCGCGACGCCCTCCATCTCGCCGTCGCCGAGGCGCCAGCGCGCCAGCCCGCCGAGCGCGCCCCCGACGACGACCTCGCCGCCGTCCGGGCGCATCGCGAGCGCCGCGACGCCGCTGCTCCTCCCTTCGATCAGGCGCAGCGGGCGGAGCGTCTTCGCGTCGACGATCCGGATCGCCTGCCCGAACGCGGTCCGATCGAGGGGCAGCGCGGCGAGCGTCGTCCCGTCGGCGCTCACGGCGATGCGATCGATCACGGCGAGCTCGAGGCCGGGCCTCGCGCCGGGCGCGGGATCCCCGCTCGCCGCGTCCCACACCGCGAGCGCGTGCGTCGTCTGGTCGACCGTGAACACGCGGCCGCCGGCGATCGCGGCGTCGGAGAAAGCACCCGGCAGGCGCTTCGGCGCCCCCGAGCCGTCGAGCGGGATCAGGTGCACCGCGCCCACGACGGTCCGCATCGCCAGGAGGGCGCCGTCGACCCCGAGCCACTGGGCGTTGTCGGCCATCGACGCGAACGCCGGGTGAGCGAGCCGGCGCGAGACGGACCACGAGGCGGCGTCGACGAGCGCGATCTCGGCGCCGGCGGCCGCGACGACGCGCTCGCCCGAGGCATCGAACGCGATGGCCTGGATCGGGCTCGCGATGGTGCGCGAGGGCTCCGGCCCGGAGGCTCCGATCTCGGCGAGCGCGGCGCCGGTTCGGGGATCCAGCTTGCGCAGACCACGGAGCCCGACGGCGAGGGTGCGCCCGTCGGGCGCGAGCCGGAACGCGCCGTCCGGGCTCACGGTGCGTGCCGCGCCGCCGCCGGCGAGGTCGGCGCTCGCTACCGTGACGCCGGTCCCGTCGTGGCTGCCGTACGCGAGGGTGTCGCCGGCCGCGTCGAGCGAGACGCCGGTCGAGATCCCGATCCACACGCCCCCGCTGCCGACGCGGCGCAGCAGCATCCCGCTCGCCGTGTCCCAGACGCGCACGCTCGCGTCGGCCCCGCCCGTGGCGAGCCTCCGCCCGTCGGAGCTGAGCGCCAGCGCCTGGATCGCCTTCGTGTGGCTGTCCTGGACGAGGAGCGAGCCGGGAGCGCGGAGCGCGCGAGCACCGGGGGGCAGGGCAGGGCACGCCGAGCCGCCCGGAGCAGCGCCGCGTGCCGCCCCGTCGGCGGAGGGGGCGGCGCCGCCGCAGGCCGTCGCGGCGAGCGCCGCGGCCAGAGCCGGACCGAGGCTGGGCGCGCGCATCGACCTCACGAGGGGGCGGCGCCGCCGCGCGGCGCCGACGCCGTGATGCGGGGGACGAGGGCAGGATCGAGATCGGTGCGTCCCTCGGCGGCGAGCCGCGCGATCGCGGCGTGCGCGCGATCGCAGTCGTCGACGAGGCGCGCGATCGCGAGCCCACCCGTTCCCTCCGGCACCGCCGAGAGCCGGGCGCGCGCCCGCTCGAGCAGCCGCAGCGCGCCGGACGCGCCCTTCATCGCCAAGAGCTTGTGCATCGCCGCGGCGACCTGGATGAGCCCCTGCAGGAAGCTCCGCTCGACGCCGTCGGGCTGGTCGCGCCAGATCTCCTCCCAGTGCTCGTGCGCCTCGTAGTAGTCGCCGCGGTGGTAGGCGGCGACGCCTCGGTGGAACGTCTCGTGCCCCGAAGCGGCCGGGGCGTCCGCGCCCGCGTCGCGTCCGCGCCAGGCGAGCGCGATCGACGGCGACTCCGGATGGGTCGAGCGCTCGAGCGACCGCGAAGTCGCATTCCGCCCGGTCTCGAGAGGCGGCACCCGCGCCGCGTCGAGACCCTTTCGCCCTGCGGCGATCATCCCCTCCGCGTGCTCCCGGAGCGGCGCGATCGCGTCGCGGAACCTGGCGAGCGCGACGCCCCCGTGCACGTCGGGCAGCCCTTCGAGCCGGCGCGCCGCCCCATCGAGCAGCCGGAGCGAGCCCTTGGGCCCGACGTCGTTGGCGAGCTTGTGCAGCGCGCTCGCGACCATGATGAGCGCCTGGAGGAAGCGCCGGTTGTCGTCGTCCTCCTCGTCCTGCCAGAGCTCCTCCCAGAGCTCGTGCGCCTCGTAGTGGAGGCCGCTCCGATACGCCTCGATCCCGCGCTGGAACAGCGCCTCGCGCTCGGCGACTCGTTCGGCCATGACGGGAGCATAGCCGTTGCTCCGCCGCGGGCGTCCCCGCCCCTCGATCTCGCCGGCGTGACGCGACGTCGCGCTTGCGCCGAGTGGGGCTTGCGCCTATGCCTCGGGCCGACGATGCCGTGTAGCTTCGCCGATCGGTTGTCCGCGGTGGCCCCGAGCGCGACGCTCGCGATGGCTGCGCACGCTGCACGCCTCCGCGGCGAGGGCCACAAGGTCTTCCCCTTCAGCCTGGGCGAGCCGGACTTCGACACCCCCGTCCACATCCGGACCGCGGCGAAGGCGGCGCTCGACGCGGGCGCGACGCACTACACGCCGGTCCTGGGCACGGCCGAGCTGAAGAGCGCGATCTGCTCCGCGACCGAGCGCGATCGCGGCTGGCGCCCGTCTCCGAACCAGATCGCCGTCACCTGCGGGGCGAAGCACGCTCTCTTCAACATCGCCGTCGCGCTCTTCCAGCCGGGCGACGAGGTGGTGATCCCGGCGCCCTGCTGGGTGAGCTACCCCGAGCAGGTGCGCCTCTTCGGCGCGACGGCCATCCTCCCCGAGACGAGCGTCGACGACGGCTTCCTCCTCCGCCCGGCCGCGCTCGAGGCCGCGCTCTCCCCCCGCACCAAGGCCGTCGTCCTCTGCACGCCCTCGAACCCGACGGGCTCGGCGTACCCCGCGGCCGATCTGGCCGCTCTGGTCGAGGTCCTCCGCAAGCACGACTGCTGGATCGTCGTCGACGAGATCTACGGCGACCTGACCTACGACGGCTTCGAGCACGTCTCGCTCCCGGCCATCGCCGAGGACCTGCGCGACCGCATCATCGTCGTCGACGGCGTCAGCAAGACGTACGCGATGACGGGGTGGCGCATCGGCTGGAGCATCGCCCCGCCGGCGCTCACGAAGGCCTTCGATCTCGTCCAGAGCCAGAGCACGACCAACGCCGCCGCGGTGTCGCAGGCCGCCGCCGTCGCCGCGCTCGACGGCCCACGCGACGCGATCCACGCCATGCGCGCCGCCTTCGCCCGCCGCCGCAACCGCATGGTCCAGGGGCTGCGCTCGCTGCCCGGCGTGACCTGCCGGATGCCCGAGGGCGCCTTCTACGCCTTCGCCGACGTCCGCGGCCTCTTCGGCCTCGAGTGGAAGGGCCGCCCGCTCGCCAGCGACGAGGACGTGGCCATGTGGCTCCTCGAAGAGGCCCACGTCGCGACGGTCCCGGGGACGCCGTTCAGTGCTCCCGGCTACCTCCGCTTCTCGTATGCCTGCTCCGAGGAGGACATCGAGGCGGGGGTCGACGCGATCCGCCAGGCCATCGCCCGAGCCAAGTGCTAGCTCGCTCGCGCTCAGGCGCGGTCCCCCGCGGCCGCTCAGCCCGGTCGGCCTGCGCCGAGCCTTGCCTGGCCAGGTGATCACCCTACATCCAGCACGTTTCCGCGCGGTCGTCGCGGCGACCCGCAGCCACCGCCCACCCGCGCCGAGAGGCCTCGCGGGCGGGATCCTACCAGGCGCCGGGGCCTACGAGGGGGGGCGGCTTCGGTAAAAGTTTCGCGATATCGGGGGACAGCGCGCGTTGACGCGCGCTTGCCCGGTTTGGTAGAAAACGCGCGCGCAAGGCGCGTGAAAGGTAGCTCCCGTGGCCGGCAAGGGCGAAGACGGCACCAATCCCGAAGGACACATCTGGCGCATCGCGCCCACCCGCCGAGACATCCTCGGCTTTCTCGGGTGGGGCGCGGTCCTGAACTCGATCGGCATCGGGTCGCTCGCGTTCGTGCGGTTCATGTACCCGCGGGTGCTCTTCGAGCCGCCGTCGCAGTTCAAGCTCGGCCGCCCCACCGAGTACTCGCCGAACTCCACGAGCGAAAAGTGGATCAAGGCGCTGCGGCTCTGGATCATCCGCTACGACGACCGCTTCATCTCGGTGAGCGCGGTCTGCACCCACCTCGGCTGCACGCCCCGCTACCTGGGCACCGAGGACAAGTACAAGTGCCCGTGCCACGGCTCCGGCTACCGCGGCTTCGCGAGCGGCTGGAAGGTGAACGGCACCAACTTCGAGGGCCCTGCTCCTCGCCCCATGGAGCGGTTCAAGCTCTCCCTCGCCGACAACGGCGAGATCGTCGTCGACAAGTCGGTCGCTTACCGGATCGAGAAGGGCGACTTCGACAAGCCGGGCGCCTACCTGCCGTTCGCCTGATCGGCCCAGAACTCGGCGCCTCGCAGCACTAGGCAATCTCGGAGGAATTCGTGGCGGAGCAAAAGCGGAGCTGGTTCGATACGGTCAAGAGCTCGTACGTCTGGAAGTCGATGTTCCGGCACGAGTACCAGGACACGTACCGGAACCGCGTCCTTCAGGTCTCGTCGAACGTCTTCCTCCACCTGCACCCGACCAAGATCCGCCGCCACGCGCTGCGGCTCCGGTTCACCTGGTGCATGGGCGGGATCACGTTCCTCCTCTTCCTGATCCTGACGGTCACCGGCATCATCCTGATGTTCTACTACCGGCCGACCGGCGAGTACGCGTACCACGACATGAAGTACCTGCAGTTCGACGTCCCCTTCGGGATGATCATGCGGAACATGCATCGCTGGGGCGCGCACGCGATGGTCATCGCGGTGTGGCTCCACATGTTCCGCGTCTTCATGACGGGCTCGTACAAGCCGCCGCGCGAGTTCAACTGGGTCATCGGCGTGAACCTCCTGGTCATGACGCTGATGCTCTCCTTCACGGGCTACCTGCTCCCGTGGGACCAGCTCTCGATCTGGGCCGTCACCGTCGGCACCAACATGGGCCGCGCGACGCCGGTCCTCGGTCACGAGGGCCCCTTCGCCGACCTGGTCGGCGTCGACGCCCGCTACGACGCGCGCGCGCTGCTCACCGCCGGCCGCCTCATCGGGCCGGCGACGCTGCTGCGCTTCTACGTGCTCCACTGCATCTTCATCCCGCTCGTCGCGGCGGTGCTGATGATCGTGCACTTCTGGCGCGTCCGGAAGGACGGCGGCATCTCCGGGCCTTTGTGACAGGGCGGATGGGGCCCCAGCCCCATCCGCTTGCTCGCGTTGGCGCCGAGAGATGGCGGGCGGAGGACAAGGCGGGCGAGGGTGGCGCTGGGGGGCGGTGGGTGCGGGACGACGGGTTGGCTGGAACGACGGACCGAAGGCTGAAGTAGACAAGGCGAAACGATGGCTCAATCGATTCCCGCGGTTCCCGAGGTAGCGACCACCAAGGCCAAGGAGCGGGTGGTGGAGGCGGAGCGCCTCACGAAGCTGGTGCCCGACAAGGTGCACACCTGGCCGTATCTGGTGCGGCTGGAGATGCTGGTGGGCACGGCGGTGATGGCGTTCATGACCGTCTGGTCGATCGTCGTCGACGCGCCGCTCGAGGAGCCTGCCAACCCGACGAAGACGCCGAACCCGTCGAAGGCGCCCTGGTACTTCCTCGGGCTCCAGGAGATCCTCGTCTACTTCGACCCCTGGTTCGCGGGCGTCGTGCTGCCGGGGATGATCATCGTCGGGCTGATGGTGATCCCGTACATCGACATCAACCCGAAGGGGAACGGGTACTACTGCTTCCGTGATCGCTGGTTCGCGATCTCGACGTTCCTCTTCGGCTTCCTGGTGATGTGGATCGTCCTCATCATCATGGGGACGTTCATCCGCGGTCCCGGCTGGTACATGTTCCTGCCCGGCCAGTACTGGGACGTGCACAAGACGGTGGCCATCACCAACCAGGACCTGCCCGAGAAGTTCGGCATCACGAGCTACTGGCCGGCGCTGGGCTTCGGGGCCGGCGCGACCGGGTTCTTCCTCTTCGGGATCCCGGCCATCTACTGGAAGGCGCGCTTCAAGAAGAGCCAGGTGCTCCAGCAGCTCGGCGCGGTCCGCTACTGGATCACGGCCTTCTTCTTCATGTGCATGGTGGGCACCTGCGTGAAGGTCGTCCTCCGCGTCTTCTTCAACGTGAAGTACATCTTCGTCGGGCCCTACAACTTCAACGTGTAGCGGGTCCCAGTCGAACGCCGAGGCCGCCGGGCCGGAGCGTGGTCAGGAGTGACCGACGGTGGCGCGATTCATCCGAGACGAGAAGCGGACGTACCCCCTCACGTGGCTGGCGATCGGCGGCATCTTCGCCGCGTCGTCGGTCTGGGCCGTGTACGCCGAGTTCTACACCCGCGTTCCGTGGCAAAAGCACCAGCAGGCCTTCTTCGAGATGGAGCTGGAGCAGTCGAAGCAGAGCCGCGCCCGCGCCGAAGACGAGTGGAACAAGGAGATCGAGCCCTCGCTCGCGCCGCAGGTCGAGCGCAAGGCCAAGCTCGAGGAGAGCATGAAGAGCGGCGCCTACCACGAGGCGCGCGTCAAGCTCGACAAGCTGAACCACGAGTTCGCCACCGCCGAGATGGGCAAGACCTTCGGGTCGAGCGATCTGGACGAGGCCTACTACTACCGCAACCTCGCCGAGTACGAGCGCGACGCCGCGATGAACGAGGTGCGGCACGCGTACGCCGAGCAGGGCGTGCCCCAGGCGAAGGTCGATCCGATCTACGCCGACCCGCAGGCGCCCGCCGAGGGCGACAGCTCGCCCAAGATCCACCACCTCAAGACCGAGATCGCCCGGATGGAGGCGCACGTCGCCGGGATCGGGCAGGCGCTCGGCGACGCGCCCGCCCCGGTCCGGAAGGCGCTCCTCAAGTCCAAGGAGGCCGAGTCCGCCGTCATCGAGCGGCTCAAGGTCGAGGTCAAGCACCAGGAGCGCGTCGACGCGGCCGTCGCCGCCATGGCGCGCATCGAGGGCCCGGCCGAGCCGCCGCTCAGCCAGAAGGATCCCGAGAAGCGCGCCGAGGAGCGCAAGCAGGAGCGCGCCAAGGTCTGCAAAGGCCACGAGGAGACGCGCAACTGCATCAACTGGCTCGAGCTCGAGCCCGTCGACGCCGAGCTCAAGGCGATCGAGGTCGAGATCACGAAGCGGCGCCGCCCGCTCGCCGACGCCGAGCTCCGCGCCAGCAAGGCCGACGACCGCGCCAACCCCAAGTTCAACCCCGAGAACCTGATCCGCTCGCTGGTCGGTCCGTTCCAGATCCAGCAGGTGGTGATGCACTGGATCGAGTACGACCGCGAGGTCGACATCGAGCAGGTCGATCGCTGCCACACCTGCCACATGGGCGCCGACAGCTCGACGTACGCGTCGGCCTCGATCGCGCGTCAGTTCCGCACCCACCCGAACCGGAGCACGCTCCTCGCCGCGCACCCGATCGAGAAGTTCGGCTGCACGACCTGCCACCAGGGCCAGGGCCGCGCCACCGACATGCTCTCGCACTCGGGCTGGCACCTCGAGAAGCACCACGGCGAGGAGCGCTGGCACTTCCAAGGCGACCATTACTGGGAGGAGCCGCTACTCCCGATCGGCGAGATGACCCGCATCGTCGTCGACGATCGCAACGACGATCTCGCCGTCAAGATCAACAAGGGCAAGTGGGAGACGGTGAAGCTCCCCGCGAAGAGCCCCGAGGCGCACGACAAGGACGTTGAGGTCCCCGTCGAGTACGCGAACGAGGAGGAGCTCTTCGGGACGCTGCAGGAGAGCGTCGCGAAGCTCGTCGAGGGGGACGCCGACCTCAAGGCGAAGTGGCACGCCGTCGTCCGCAAGGTCGACAACCGCGTCGAGATCGGCCTCGAGCAGAACGACCCGGCCCAGCACATCCCGGCGAAGGAGCTGCCCGTCTTCGCGGTCAAGTTCCCCGAGCCGGAGCTCGCGATGATGCTCGGGTTCGAGGGCATCGACGAGACCCAGACCAAGCAGCCGCTCCAGGTCGCGCCGGCGCCGCCCTCGGTGCCGGTGCGCGCCCCGAGCATGGCGTCGTTCGACAAGAACGGCGCGTACCACCCGCCTCGCGGATCGCAGGGCCTGCAGATCCCGGACGAGATGCGCAACCGGTTCATCGAGGGCTTGCCCGAGGTCGAGGCGGGGTGCCTGCGCTGCCACCAGAGCGACGTCGACCTCAAGCCCCGCGGCTCGAAGGCGAAGTACGTCACCGCCAAGCTCGAGTACGAGAAGGCCGAGGCCGCCCGGAAGAAGGACCCGGTCGCGTACAGGAAGGCGCACGACGGCTCGGACGACCTCCCGGCGGTCGCCGCGGATCCCGCCAAGGCGATCGATCCCGTCCCCACCTTCGACGAGGGGCGTGCGCTCTTCCGGAACCTGAACTGCACCGGCTGCCACATCCTCGACAACTACCCCTGGGATCGGAACGCCGGCCCCGCGCTCGACAACGTGACCGCCAAGGTCTCGCCCGAGTGGATCCTGACCTGGATCCGCTACCCGCGGGGCTGGCGCGCCAAGACGAGCATGCCGAACCTCTGGCCGAAGCCGCTCGACCCCGCGTCGAAGCGCCCGCTGCCCGAGACCGCGCCCGAGTACCAGAAGTGGGAGCAGACGATGCGCGACGAGACCGTCGCCATCGCCTCGTACCTCGTCGAGCGGAGCGACAACCCCGCGACCCGGCCGGGCGCCGCCAAGGACGCGCAGCCGCTCAAGGCGAAGATCCAGGGCTACGCCGACGTGCCCGGGGCCACCGCCGAGAAGGGCAAGCTGGTCTTCGAGGCGTACGGCTGCCAGGGCTGCCACGCGCGCGTCGAGCACGACACCGACGCCGACAAGCTCCCCGAGCCCTGGCGGAGCCGCGAGCGCGACGTCGCGCCCACGCTCGCCAACCTCGGCGGCAAGACCAGCGCCGACTGGATCGCCTACTGGGTCGAGGACCCGAGCCGCTACTGGCACGGCACCAAGATGCCGAACCTCCGCCTCAGCCGCGAGGAGGCCGCCAGCGTCGGCAAGTACATCGCCTCGCTCAAGGCCGAGCCGCAGGCGCCCGCCCACGTCGAAAAGGACGACGTCGCGCTCGTCACCGACGCGGCCAAGCGCAACGAGAAGGTCCCCTGCGCGAACGCCGGCGGCGTCCTCATGACCCGGGTCGAGTGCGGCGAGAAGCTCATCGGCTACTACGGCTGCTTCGGGTGCCACAACATCAGCGGCTACGAGAAGAGCGCGCCCGTCGCGCCCGAGCTCGGCAGCTTCGCCAAGAAGGACATCACCACCCTCGACTTCGGCTACGCGATCGCCGATCACCACCTCCAGACGACGGAGACGTTCGCCACCCTCAAGCTCGACTCGCCGCGCATCTATCGCCGCGACCGGATCGAGCTCCGCATGGGCGACTTCGACCTGTCGCCCCGCGAGATCCGATCGCTCGTCGTGTTCCTGAAGGGCCTCGTCTCGCAGCGCCCCAAGGCCGGCTACGATCCGGCCAAGAGCCCGATGTACAGCGCCGCCATCGAGGGGCGCCAGATCGTCGACGACTACAACTGCCGCGGCTGCCACCTCATCGAGGAGAGCGGCGCCGACATCGACGGCTGGCGTCAGGCGGCGCTCTCGGCCGACGTGCAGTCGCGCGCGCCCTACCTCGGCGGCGAGGGGATGAGGGTGCAGCCCGAGTGGCTGTTCACGTTCCTCCGCGATCCGGGCGCCCACGGCATCCGCCCGTGGCTCCACCCCGAGTGGGCGTGGGGCAGCGCCGTGCCCGACGACAAACGCGCGCTGCGCATGCCGACCTTCAACCTCTCGAACGAGCAGGTCACGGCGGTGGTCCGCTATTTCGCGAGCTGGGACGGCCAGGACTACCCGTACCTCCAGCCGAGGCCCGCCGACCAGACGGAGGAGCAGCGGCTCTACGCGCTCACGCACATGAACGCCGCCGACGCGGCCAACTGCCTGTCGTGCCACTACGCCGGCGAGTTCCCGGTCCAGCGCGGCCAGACCGAGCTCGCCAAGATGGCCCCGAACCTCAACGAGGTGCACCGCCGGCTCCGGCCGGAGTGGGTCAAGGCGTGGCTCCTCAAGCCGCAGAACTGGCTGCCCTACACGAAGATGACCGCCTTCTGGGCCACGACCGACCGCCCCAAGGACGCGCTCTGGCCGTCGGAGAGCGATCCGTTCCTCTCCCCGGCGCCCGCCTGGAACAAGGTGGCAGGCTTCGAGGGCATCACGAGCGAGCGTCAGGCCGAGATCGTGCGCGACTTCCTCTTCTCGCTGAAGCCCGACTCCAAGTTCCCGGCCCCGGGCGAGGAGGCGAGCTCGCCGCTCGTCCACCCGTCCGCCGTCGAGGCGCCCCGGTCCGAGCTGACCGAGCCCGCCAAGGACGACAAGGCGGGCAAGGGGCAGGACAAGAAGCAGACCGGCGCCATTCCGGGTCCGGCCCGCTTCTGACCCACGCGCTCGCGCTGCGGCCCCTCGGCGTGAGCGGCCGCTTCCGGGCTGCTTCGCCCCTTGCCGGACGGAGCGCCCTGGGGTAACAAGCCCTCCCACTCCGCGGCCGCGCGAGCGGTCTCGGGCGCATAACTCAGCGGTAGAGTGCGTCCTTCACACGGACGAAGTCGCAGGTTCGAATCCTGCTGCGCCCACCGGTCCCCATCAGCGCTTCTCGATGGCGTCGATCGCCGCCCGCAGCTCGGTCCGCCCGCCGAGGCAGCCGAAGCAGTCGCTCCGGCCGAAGAAGCCGCAGCCCGTCGTGGCCAGGAGCGGGCGCAGGTAGTGGAGCGCGCGCGCGTCGCCCTCGCGCGCCGCCTTCGCGAACAGCGGCTTCCGCGAGCAGGCCGGCGTGAGGCGGAGCTCGTTCGCGATCAGGAGCGCCGGCGTCGCGAGCTTGAGGACCTCGGGGTCCTTGAGCGCGGCGTTGGCGCGGTCCTTCGTGAACTTGCCGACCCCGGGCGCGATCGACAGCTCGTAGATGAGATCGGGGCCGCGGGCGCCCATCGACGTGGCCATCGTCTCGAACGCCATCTTCGACGCGTCGACCGGGCCGCTCGCGGCCATCAGGAGCACCTGGCGCACGTCGGTGTCGGCGGTCGAGTCGGGGGACACCTCGAAGAGGCGCCGCGCCGAGCCCACCGCCTGGGTGTACGAGCGGGAGGCGGCGTGGGCGAGGACGAGCGCCTTCAGCACGGCCGGATCCTCCGGGTACTTGAGGGCGAGGGGACCGAGCCCGGCGAGCCCCTTGGCGCGCGCGTCCTCGTACTCGTCGCGGCTGGCGCGCGGGCCCGCGGTGGCGGCCGGCTTGGC
>CAYJPW010000038.1:28931-73384 GCA_964372055.1 uncultured Polyangiaceae bacterium | reverse complement strand
GCCTCCATCCGCGTCGGTCGCGTTCGCTCCCCCCGCGACCGCGCGATCCCCGGCGGGCAGCTTCGTCGCCTTCGCCGCCCCCACACAGCCGGTCGCCCGTCCCACGGCGCTGGCCGCGCAGCCTCCCGGCGCCGCCGGCGCTCGTGCGAGCGACGGAGCCGGCGCGCGCGAGGCCCACGCGCCTGCGCGCGACACGATGCCGCCCCCGACCGCACTGATGCCGCCTGCGGCCGACCTCGCGGCGTTCCGCGCCGTGCTCGGCCGCGTGCGCGCCCAGCGCCCCGCGCTCGCGTCGGTGCTCGAGCACGCCGCGCTCCTGCGCTGCGACGCCGAGCGCGTGGTGCTCGGCTACGAGGCCGGCTCCTTCCTCGCCGCGCAAGCGACCGAGCCCGGCGCCGTCGCGCTCCTGACCGCGGCGGCGCGCGGCCACCTCGGCGACGCGGCCGAGGTGTCGCTCGACGCCGGGATCCAGCGAGGGGCGCACGTGACCATCGCGCAGCTCGAGGCCGCCGACCGCAAGGCGCGCCTCGACACCGCCCGCCGCGCCGTGGCCGAGCACCCGCTCGTGAGCGCCGCCGTCGAGCTGCTCGGCGCGGAGCTCCGCGACGTGCGCCTCGCGCCCGACATGGAGAGCTGAGCGCGCCCCGCACGCCGGCGCGCCGCCGCCCGACTACGCCGCGCGCTTCTCGCGCTTGGTGACCTCGCGCATCGTGCTCGCGGCGTTCCGGTCGTCCTCGGCGTGCGCCAGGTCGGAGAGGCTGATTACGCCCATCAGCTTGCCGTCCTCGTCGATGCACATGATGCGGGACTTCTGGTGCGCGCCCATCAGCTCCTCCGCGCGCCGGATGTCGTCGCTCGGCCGGCAGGCAATCACCTCGCGTGACATCACGTCGGCGACCTCGGTGCTGGCCGGCCGGCCGTGCGCGAGCACCCGGAGGGCGAGATCGCGATCGGTGATCGTCCCCTGCACGATCCGCGACGCGTCGCACACCGGGAGGAAGCCGACGTTCGCGTCCCGCATCTTCGTCGCGGCCGCCTGGACGGTGTCGCTCGGCGAGGCGCACTCCAGCTCACGTTTCATGATCTCTTCGCAGCGCATGATCCCTCCTTGGCCCCTCGGACTCCCTGGGACCGCGCGTGCCCCGTGCAAGCTCGTGTCGGCGAGCGGCCGCCGACGGCGCGCGGCGCGGGTCGAAGTGGCCGAGGCGCTCTTCTTGCCGCGCTCGGGGAGGTGCGCATGCGTTCGTCACCCCGCCCCGAGCATCGCGCGCGCGGGGCGACGCGATGAGCTCGGTCGTGGGCTTCGCGGGCCGGCTGCCGGCGCGCCTCATCCGGCGCGCCGGGCGGGCGGGGTGCGCCGCCACGCGCCACGCGGGCGGGGTCGGCCTCATGCTCGGCCACACCGCGAGGGTGCTGGTCACCGGCCGCGTCTCGCTGCGCGGCGTCGTCGATCAGGTCTACGCGATGGGCGTCCAGAGCCTGCCGCTGGTCCTCGTCACCGCGGCGCTCTCCGGCATCGTCACCAGCCAGCAGGGCGGCTACCAGTTCACCGGATCGGTCCCGCTCTACGTCCTCGGCAGCGTCGTGACCTCGAGCGTCGTCCTCGAGCTCGGGCCGGTGATGACGGCCTTCGTGCTCATCGGGCGGGTGGGCGCGCGCATCACCGCCGAGCTCGGCACCATGCGCGTCTCGGAGCAGATCGACGCGCTCGAATCGCTCGGCCGCGATCCGATCGCCGTCCTCGCCGCGCCGCGCATCGTCGCGGGCGTCGTGGTCACGCCCATCCTGGTGGTGATCGCCGACGCCATCGGCGTCTTCGCCGGCATGATCGCGGCCCGCTCCACGCTCGACCTCGGCTCGGAGGGGTTCCTCTACGGAGCGCGCCTGTTCTGGCACGACTGGGACTTCTTCTACTCGATCCTCAAGGGGCTCGCGTTCGGGCTGGTGCTGCCGCTCCTCTCGTCGCACATGGGGCTCCTCACGCGGGGCGGCGCCGAGGGCGTCGGCCGGAGCACGACCTCGTCGGTCGTCTTCATGATCGTCGCCGTGCTCGCGATCGACGCCCTCTTCCCGCCGCTCCTGCTCGGCTGAGCCATGATCGAGTACCGCGACATCCACAAAGCCTTCGACGTGCCGGTGCTCGCGGGCGTGAACCTCCACGTGCGCTCGGGCGAGCTCCTCAGCGTCGTCGGCCCCTCGGGCGCCGGCAAGAGCGTGCTCCTCAAGACGACGAACGGGCTCGTTATCCCGGATCGCGGCGACGTGCTCGTGGACGGCAGCTCGGTGCTCGAATCCCGCCGCGCGCTCGCGGCCGCGCGGCGACGCATCGGCTACGTCTTCCAGTCGGCGGCGCTCTTCGACTCGATGACCGTCGAGGAGAACGTGGCCGAGGGCCTCCACCGGGCGGCGCGCGCGCTCGGGGGCGCGGAGGTGGCGCGCAGGGTGCGCCGCGCCCTCGAGGACGTGAACCTCGACCCCGCGGTGGTGCTCGGCAAGCTGCCCTCCGAGCTCTCCGGCGGGATGCGCAAGCGCGTCGGGCTCGCGCGCGCCCTCGTCGGCGAGCCCGAGATCCTGCTCTACGACGAGCCGGTGAGCGGCCTCGACCCCGTCAACGCCGCGCTCGTCAACGCGCTCATCGCCGCCATCGCGCGCCGCCCCGGGGTCACCTCGATCGTGGTCACGCACGACGTCGAGGGCGCCCTCGAGATCTCGAACCACGTCGCGCTCCTGACGCAGGGGCGGATCCGGTTCGTCGGGACGCCGGAGGCCTTCCGCGCCAGCGCCGATCCGCTCGTCCGCGCCTTCGTCGACCGGCGCGCCGCCGCCGCGGTCTCGCCCAAGATCCTGGAGGAGGCGGAGGCGTGAGGCGCAAGCGACCGCCGCCCATCGCCTCGGTGACGTCCGGCGGGGGCGAGCCGCCCCGCGGCGATCCGCACGCCGGCGGCGTCGAGCCCATCCGCGCGCCCCGGCGCCGTCGCGATCGCGAGCTCTGGGCCGGCGTCCTGGTGCTCGTCGGCATCGCGGCGGTGCTCTGGGTGCTGTTCAACCTGACCGACGCCTCCGCGCTGCGAGGCCGCTACCCGATCACGACGGTCGTGGACCAGGCCGGCGGCATCCGGCGCGGCGATCCGGTCGAGCTCCGCGGCGTCCACATCGGCCGGGTCCGCGGCTTCCGCATCGGCCGCGAGGGCGTCGAGATCCGCCTCGAGATCGAGGGCGAGTACGAGATCCCGCGCGACTCGCGCGTCGAGGTGCGCTCGAGCGGGCTGCTCGGCGGGATGGCGGCCGAGGTGATCCCGGGCGTCGCGCGCGAGCCGATCGCCTCCGGCGCCTCGATCCCCGGGACGACGCGCGAGTCGCTCCCCGACGTCGCCGGTCGTGTCGCCACCGAGTCGGACGAGCTCGTGCAGCGCATGCAGTCGCTGCTCTCCAAGCGCACCGTCGAAGGCGTGGAGACGAGCAGCGTCGAGCTCGCCGAGATGCTCAAGGAGCTCTCGGCCGGCGCGGCCGAGCAACGACGCGAGCTCGGCGCGCTCACCAAGAGCCTGCGCCGCTCGGCGAAGAACCTCGAGGGAGCGACGGGCCCGGAGCTCGCGCGCTCGGTGGCGCGCCTCGACGCCATGACCGCCCGGCTCGAGAAGCTCACGCCCGAGGTGGAGCGAACCGTCGGCTCGCTCGGCCGCTCGTCGCGCTCGGTCGAGGCGGTGATGGGGCGCCTCGAGCGCGGCGAGGGCACCCTCGGCCGCGCGCTCGTCGACGACACGCTCTACCGCAACGCCGACGCCGCCGCGCGCAGCCTGCAGCAGGCCTCGGCCGAGCTCGGCAAGCTCGCGAGCGACGTCCGCGCCAACCCGAAGCGGTACGTCAAGCTGAGCGTGTTCTGACGCGCGGCCGCGAGCGCGAGGCGTCCCTTGACCGGATCGGATCCCGGCTCGAGGGACACCGGGAGGTCCAGCGGCCTCGGTTCGGTGAAAGGAGGGGCATCATGCCCAACGCGCGGCTCATCAACGTGCTCCTCGGCGTTTGGCTCTTCATCTCGGCCTTCCTTTGGCCGCACACGTACGAGCAGATGACCAACACGTGGATCCTCGGCGTGCTCTGCGTGGTCTTCGCGCTCATCGCGATGCGCGTGCCGCAGGCGCGCTACCTCAACACCGCCCTCGCCGTGTGGCTGTTCATCTCGGCGTTCGCGCTGCCGCGGGCGACCACGGGGACGCTCTGGAACAACATCCTCGTCGCGATCGCGATCTTCGTCGTCTCGCTCGCGCCGAGCGGCGCGCGGCCGGGGTACGTGACCGGAGGCCCGACGCCGCCGCCGCGGCCCTGAACCCCGCGCCCGCGGCGGGCGGGTCGCACGGAGACCAGCTCATGCAGAGCCCGGCCGAGGTCGCGGGACGGTCGGCGGCCCTGCTGGCGCGCCGCGTCGGGCGCGCCCTCGAGCACCTGCCCGACGCCTCGCTGCGCGAGGTGACCGCCCGGCTCGAGCGCGCGGCCCTGGAGCGGCGCGTCGTGTACGTGCGCCACGGCGCCGCGGAGCCGGTTCGGGTGCTGGTCCGACCGATCGTCGCGACGCGCGAGCAGCTCGACTACGTGCACGCGGTGTCGCTGCAGGTCCACGGCGCGCTCAAGCGGCTGCCCGACGCGTACCTCGGCGATCCGCGGGTGCGCGACGTCCTCCGCCTCCCGCCCGACGAGGAGCGCTGGCTCGTCGAGTGCTGGGGACCCAGCCATCGCCGCCACAACCCGGTGTTCGGCCGGCTCGACGCGGTGACCGATTTCGCCACCGCGCGCTGGCGCGAGACGCTGGTCTTCCTCGAGCCCAACATGAGCGGGATCGGCGGGCTCCACAAGGCGCCCACCTGCGAGCAGATGATCGAGGAGATCGTCGTCCCGCTCCTCGTCGCCGACGACCCCGCGCTCGATCTCGAGCGCGGCCACGACATGCGCGACCTCCTCCTCCAGGAGGTGCTCGATCACGTCGAAGGGCTCGGCCTGCGCGCCGAGCATCTCTGCCTCGTCGAGCCCAAGTACGAGCGGAGCGGGCCGGACGAGCAGGAGGTCTTGGCGCGCTACCTCTTCGACCGCTACGGCATGCGCTCGTCGCACGCCGATCCTTCCGAGCTCACCCTGCGAGGCGGCGAGGTCCTGCACGAGGGCGCGCGCGTCGACGTCGCCTACCGCGACTACGCCGTCTCGGACCTCCTCGAGCTCGCCCGCGGCGGCGTCGACGTCGCCCCGATGCGGGCGCTCCTCTGCGAGAACCGGGTCGTCTCCTCGATCGCCGCCGAGCTCGACCAGAAGGCCTGCTTCGAGCTCTTCACCGACCCCGAGCTGGCCGAGCGCCACTTCGACGCCGACGAGCGCGACGCCTTCCGGCGGCACGTGCCCTGGACCCGGCTCATCGGCGGGCGGCGCACCACGCTGCCGAACGGCGCGAGCGGCGATCTCTGCGCCTACGTGCGCCGCGCGCGCGAGACGCTGGTGCTCAAGCCCAACCGCTCGTACGGCGGCGCCGACGTCGTGCTCGGGCGGAGCGCGTCGGCCGCCGCCTGGGACGCCGCGCTCGAGCGGGCGCTCGCCGGACCGGAGCGCTGGGTGGTGCAGCGGCTCGCCCCGCTCCCCGCGATCCGCGAGCTGCCCGCGGCGCGCTCGCCGGCGAGCGATCGGCGCCGCGCCCGGCCGGCCTCGCTGTTCCTCGTTCTGGGCTTCGCGCCCACGCGGCACGGCGTCGCCGTGCTCGGCCGCGCCTCTTCGGACCGGGTCGTCAATGTCGCGCGCGGGGGCGCGCTCTGCGCGGTCCTCGTCGGCCACCTCCACGGCGAACGCCCGAGCGCGACGGCGCAGCGCGCCTCGGGCGGCTGACCCAGGCCCGGCGTCTCGTCCGACACTTCAGCGCGCGCCGGCGAGCTCGTCGATCGGCTTGGTGAACGCCTCCGGGGTGAGCTTCTCGACGCGGAGCGGCGCGAGCGCCTCGCCCGTCCTGCCCAGCAGGAACGCCGGGGTGCCCTCGACGCCGCTCCGATCCGCCTCGGTCCGCGCCTGGTCGAGCTCGCGCTGCACCGCCTCGGAGTCGCGGTCGCGCATGGCGCGGCGCACGTCGGCGCCGGGCACGGCGGCGGCGAGCCGGCGGAGGAACGCGTCGTTCGCGTACCCGGATCCCTCCTCGCCCTGGTTGTGGAAGAACAGCTCGGTGAGCTGCCACATCTTGTCCTGCTCCGCCATCGCCAGCGCCAGCCGCGCCGCTTCGACCGAGTCCTCCCCGATGAAGGCGAGCGGCTTGAGCTCGATGCGCAGCTTGCCCGGGCGGACGTAGCGCTCGACGAGCACCGGCAGCACCTCGAGCGCGAACTCGCGGCAGTAAGGGCACTGCAGGTCGACGAACTCGACGAGCGTCACCGGCGCGGCCGGATCGCCGAGCGCGATGCCCTGCTGCGGGATGCCGGCGAAGAGGTCGTTCGTGGCCCGGACGCCGGCCACGCTCTCGAGCCGCTGCTCGCCGCGCTGGCAGCCGGCGACGCCCGCGGCGGCGGGCGCGGCGAGCGCGAGCGAGGCCCCGAGCGCGATCGCACGCCCAAAGCACCGGGGCGCGCGCGGAGTGTGCTCGCGGATCGCCATCGAGCCCCGAGCAGGGCAACAGGCGCGCCGGGCACGAGGGTGACGAGCGCGGCGGCGCCGGCGACGGGCTTTGGTGTCGGCGCCTCGTCCGCCGCCCCACGCCGCGGCGGCGCCGGGCGATGCCGTACGGGCGGCGGCGTGCGTCCGCACACCCTCGAGTGCGGCGCGATTTGCAGCGCCGAGCCGCGGACGGATAGCGTCCAGCCCGCACGGCTCTCGTCCACGACGTCGAGCGCCGAGCGAGGGAGGTCGGGATGCGAACGATGGACGGAACGGCGGCGGTGGTGGTGCTCGGCGCGTGCGCGCTCCTCGGTTGCGGCGCGGACGGAGGGGCCTCGCCGAAGAGCACCGGCGGCGCGGGCGGTGCAGGCGGCGATGCGACCGGCGCGGGCGGGGCCACGTCGTCGAGCTCGACCTCCTCGTCGTCCAGCGGAGCCACCGGTTCAGGCGGGTCGACCTCGTCCTCCTCCTCCTCCTCCACGTCGTCGACCTCGAGCTCCACGAGCGGCGGCGGGGCGACGGGCTCCGGCGGGAGCGCAGCCCCGGGCGGGCTCTTCGAGGCGCCGAGCCCCTGGACCGACCCGGTGAGCCAGGCGCCCGCCGATCCCCAGTCCGACGCGATCATCCAGTGGCTCGCGGCGCAGGGAGGCTGGGGCACCGGGGTGATGAAGATCGACTTCGGCATCGGCGTCCTCACGGCCGACGCCTCGACCCCGTACGTTCCCTTCGATCCGACCGGAGACTTCTACTCGCCCGACTGCGACCACGTGCCGTTCCCCGTGCCCGCCGGCGGCGCCATCGAGGGCGAGCAGGGCTACGCGTGCGAGGGCGACGGCGACTGCCACCTCATCGTGGTCGATCCGCTGCAGAAGAAGCTCTACGAGATGTGGCGCGCCTTCGCGCCGCCCTCGGCCACCTTCTACGGCGGCTGCGGCGTCGTCTGGGATCTCGCCGAGGACTACCCCGCGAACCTCCGCGGCGACGGCTGCACCAGCGCCGACGCGGGCGGCTTCCCCATCGCCGCCATGCTCGTCACCGCCGACGAGGTCGCCGCGCAGGACGTCGGCCACGCGCTCCGCTTCATCCTCCCCAACAGCAGGATCCGCGACGGCGTCTACGTGCACCCCGGAACGCACACCACCGGCGCCACCTCGGGCGGCGCCAACGCGCCGCCCTACGGCGTACGGTTCCGCCTCAAGGCCGGCTTCGACCTCGCCTCGTTGCCTTCGGACGGCGCGCGGGTCGTGGCCAAGGCGATGCAGAAGTACGGCATGTTCCTCGCCGACGCCGGCCAGATCGCGCTCACCTTCGCCGACGATCGCTTCACCACCGCCAAGTGGTCGGATGTCGGGATCGACGCCAGCTCGTTCGCCGGCCTCGAAGTCACCGACTTCGAGGTGGTCGAGATGGGCTCGACGTACACGAACGTCGACTGCGTGCGCAATCCCTGAGGCAGGGCGCGCGGCCGGCCGTCAGAGCGCCGCAGCGACGCTCTCGCGCACGATGGCGAGGAGCTCGTCGAGATCGGCGAGCGGGATGTTCAGCGGCGGCGCGACGTACACCACGTCGCCGAGCGGCCGCAGGTAGGCGCCGCGCCGGCGCGCCTGCTCGTAGACGCGCCAGCCGACCTCGCCGAGGTAGCTCGCGGCCGGCGCGAGATCGACCGCGCCGATCATCCCGAGGGCGCGCGGGCGCGCCACGCCGGGAATGGGTGCGAGCGCGCCGAACGCGTCGGCGATGCGCGCCGCCCGCGGCGCGATGCCCTCGAGCACGCCCTCCTCGCGGTAGACCGCGAGGACCTCGCGCGCGACCGCCGCGCCGAGCGGGTTGCCGCAGTACGAGTGGCCGTAATAGAAGGCGCGCTCGGGCGGCCCGAGGAACGCGTCGAAGACCCGGCGCGTGGCGAGCGTGGCCGACATCGGGAGCACGCCCGCGGTGAACCCCTTCGCCGTGCACAGCAGATCCGGCCGCACCCCGGCGGACTCGGACGCCCACATCGCGCCGGTGCGGCCGTACCCGGTGAACACCTCGTCGATGACCAGGAGCACGTCGTGCCGATCGCAGAGGGCGCGCGCGCGGCGCAGGTACTCGGGCCCGTACACGCGCATCCCGGCGGCGCCTTGCACCAGCGGCTCGAGCACCACCGCGGCGATCTCCTGGGCGGCGCCTTCGACGGCGCGCTCGAGCGCCGCGAACGCCGCGGCGGGATCGCCGGGCGGCGGCACGTGGATGCAGTCGAGCAGGACGCCGGCGAAGGGACGGCGGAAGACCTCGACGCCGCCGAGGCTCGCCGCGCCGATGGTCTCGCCGTGGAACGCGCCCTCGAGCGCCACGAAGCGGCGGCGCGCCGGCCGGCCCTCGTTCTGCCAGAGCTGCAGGGCGAGCTTGAGGGCGACCTCGACCGCGGTGGAGCCGTCGTCGCTGTAGAACACGCGCTCGAGGCCGGGAGGCGCGATCGCGCAGAGCTCCTCGGCGAGGAGCGCTCCCGGCTCGTGGGTCACCCCCGCCATCGAGGTGTGGCAGAGGCGCGACGCCTGGCGCGCGAGCGCCGCGACCAGACGCGGATGATTGTGCCCGAGCGTCGCCACCCACCAGCTCGAGTTGGCGTCGAGGTAGCTCCGCCCGTCGACGTCGAAGAGACGCGCGCCCGCCGCGCGCTCGACCACGAGCGGGTCCACCTCGTCGATGTACCGCTGCATCGGCGTGTACGGGTGCCAGACGTGGCGCTTGTCGGCGGCGACGAGGGCGGCGCGGCGATCCACTGGGGCGTCCTCGGTCCCGCATAGGCCGGCGGGCCGACGAGGGGAAGTCAGGAGCGCCGCCCGCCCATGACGCGCCGGAGCTCGACCGGCATCGGCGGCAGCGAGCTCTGCGAGATCCGCGGCTCGGAGTTGCGCCCGCGCCGCACCGCGGGCGCGCCGTCGGACGCCACGGGCAGGAACACGTGGAGGATCGTGCCCGCGCCCGCCGCGCTCCGGATGTGCAGCCTGCCGCCGTGCGCGTCGACGATGCGCACCACGATGGCGAGGCCGAGCCCGGTCCCGCTCGGCCGCGTGGTGAAGAACGGATCGAGCGCGCGGTTGCGCACCGTCGTGTCCATGCCCTCGCCGGTGTCCTCGAGCATGAGCTCGACGCCCTCGGCGCCGTCGACCGTCTGCCGCACCAGCGTCGCGGTGAGCGCGCCGCCGCTCGACATCGCCTGGAGCGCGTTCGTGGTCAGGTTCTCGATCACCTGGCGCAAGAGGTTCGGGTCACCCCAGATGCGGGGGACCGGGTCGGGCTCGACCAGCTCCACCGTGATGTCGGTCCGCGTCTGCGCGAGCGAGAGCGCCCGCTCGACCAGATCGCGCACCGAGAGCAGCTGCCGCTCGAGGCTCACGGGCCGCGCGTAGCGGAGCAGATCGCCCACCAGGCGGTTGAGCCGTGACGACTCCTCCTCGAGGATCCCGTGCAGCGTCTGGCGGTCGTCGACGCCGAGCCCCTCGCGCCGCAGCGTGGCGACGGCGTTGTTGATGATCGCCAGCGGGTTGCGCACCTCGTGCGCGATCACGGCGGCGAGCTCGCCCACCGCGGCGAGCTGCTCCTTGCGGACGAGCTCGGACTGCGCCTCGCGGAGCTCCTCGTAGGATCGGCCGAGCTCCTGCGAGCGCTGCTTGAGCTCCACCGTCTTGGCCTCGAGCTTGTCGCGCATCGCCGTGTAACGCGCCTGCAGCGTGAGGATGACCCCGAGCACGAAGGCCTCGTACCCGTAAGGCCCGAGCACCGGCCCGTGAACCAGCCCCGCGCCGCGGAGGCCGTCGTGGAGCGAGCCGACCGCGAGGACGACGCTCCCGAGGAACAGCGCCAGCGCCTCGCGGCGGCCGCTCACGAAGGTCCGGGCGAGGATGGCGGCCGCCGCGAGCACCGCCGCGATCGCGAGGACCGAGAACAACGCGGCCGCCGCCCGATCCGGGACGAAGACGTCGCTGAGCGAGGTTCCGAACAGCGCGATGGGGTGGTGGTGCGCGTTCTCGAACTCGAAGAACAGGCCGAGCAGGTTGGCGACCGAGAACACCGCCGCGACGCCATAGAGGACGCCGATCACGTACCTTCGCCAGCGGATCTCGGCGTAGTCGAGGACGAAGTGGAAGAGCAAGACCGTCGCCGCGATCCGCCCGGCGGTCGCGAGCGTCAGCGCCTGCGGGACCTCGAGCGGGTTCTCGGCGACGTAGTGCCAGGCCTCGCCCGCGTTGAGCACGGCGAGCGCGAACGTGAGCAGCCCGAAGAGGAGGTAGTCGGTCTTGCGCCCGCGGCGCAGGTACGCCGCGATGCAATACGCGCCGATCGCGACGTACGCGAGCAGCCACGCACAAAGGAAGCCGGCGATCGCTTGCGGGTGCACGTCTCGCGGGAGCGATGATAGCCCATCGCGCCCGCCCGGGCCGGCGCTCGGAGGCGAACGCTTGACCTCAACCGCCGGGTTGACTTGTATGCGTCGTCCTCGCGCGGCGCGGAAGCGCGAGGCTCCGAAAGGCCAGGCATGGATCCTCGAAATGTCGCGTGCGTGCTCGTGTGCATCGGTTCCCTCACGGTCGCGGCGTGCGAAGACGCCGCGCCGCCGCCCAAGACGGACTCCTCGGCCAAGCCGGCCGCGCAGGGATCCACGTCGGCCGCGGCGATCACGGCGTCCGCCGCCGCGCCGCTCCCGCCCATGCCGAAGGCGGCGCCGCTGGCGTCCACGCCCAACCCTCTGCCCGAGCTCAAGGTCGCGGCCGGCGACGAGCTCACGCCGGAGAAGGTGGCGCTCGGCAAACAGCTCTTCTTCGACAAGCGTCTCTCCAAGGACGGCTCGGCCTCCTGCGAGGCCTGCCACCTGCCCGAGAAGGGTTGGACCGACGCGAAGCCCCTCTCGACGAAGGTCGGCGGCGGCGTCAACACCCGCCACTCGCCGACGCTCTACAACGTCGGTTACAACGAGCTCTACTACTGGGACGGCCGCGCCGAGACGCTCGACAAGCAGATCGTCGCCGCGTGGAAGGGGCAGATGGGCGCCGAGGACCAGGCCGCCGTCGCCGCCGCGATCGGCAAGGTCCCCGGGTACAAGGTCCAGTTCCAGACGATCTACAAGGCGGACGCGTCGCCCGACACGATCGTCAAGTCGCTCGCCGCGTTCGTGCGCACGCTCCGCAGCGGCGACTCGCCGTGGGACAAGTACGAGAAGGGCGACAAGAAGGCCGTCGGCGAGGACGCGGTCCGCGGCTTCGCGCTCTTCCGCGACAAGGCCGGCTGCGCCGCGTGCCACGCGCCGCCGCTCTACACCGACAACGCGTTCCACAACACGGGCATCGGCTACGACAAGCCCGAGCCCGACACCGGCCGCGGCAAGATCTCGAAGGACGCGAAGGACGGCGGCAAGTTCAAGACGCCGACGCTCCGCTCGATCGGCGCGACGGGCCCGTACTTCCACGACGGGCGCGCGGCGACGCTCGACGAGGCGGTCGACTTCATGCTCGGAGGCGGCATCAAGGAGAAGAACCCGAACCTCGACGAGAAGATGAAGCCGAAGAAGCTCAGCGCGAAGGAGAAGGGCGATCTCATGGCGTTCCTCAAGGCGCTCGAGGCGCCTGCCGAGCCCTTCGACCGCCCCAAGCTCCCGGAGTGAACCTTCAGAACACCGGCCGTCAGGCCGGTGACAGCAGCCGCGCCCATAACACGCGCTCGCGGTGCGCGGACCCGCCCGCAAGTGAGCCCTGATCCCACAAGCGCGGCCGCGGCCTACATCGGCCCCGAGTCTCGCTGTGAAACGGTTGCGAGGCGCGGAATTTTTTTGTGCGCCGCGGACTGCGGACGCTCCGCCCTGCCGCGCTTTTGCCCTGGCCGGGGGTTGGCCGGGAGGGGCACGAGGCTTGCTTTGTCGCCCAAGGCCCTGCTGTTCTTTCGGGGAGAGGTCCGGAGGTAATCCAGATGGCGCGTCCAATCGAAGCCCCGGAGCGAAGCGGAGGAGCTCGATTCCCTTCCTCGACCTCCGGTCTCGGGCGCTGGCTCGCGAGGCTCGGCATCACCGCGGCCGTCGTCGGCGCCATCTCCCTCGCCATCTCCTGCGGCGCGAACGACGACCAGCCGCTCGGCCCCGCGCTCACCAGCTCCGGCGGTCCCGGCGGCGGCTCGGCGGGCGGCGATCCCGGCCCCTGCTGGACGGGTCAGACGCGCGACTGCCACGTCCCGATCGGCACGCAGAACGGCGTCGTCAGCTGCCTCGACGGCGTCGAGACCTGCAAGGACGGCGAGTGGGGCCCGTGCGAGGGCTCGGTCGTGGCGCGTCCGATGCCGGAGGCCTCGGGCGCCTCCGGCGCCGAGGGGAACCACGAGGCCAACGCCGATCAGCTCGACCCGAGCTACGCGCCGCCGATGAAGCCGCTCGCGCTGAGCGACGCCGGCGCCTGCGTCAACAACCCGTGCGACCCCTCCTGCCAGGTGTTCGACGAGGATCCCGACGCGGGCATCAAGCCGGACGGCTCGGTGCTCGGCGGCTCGTACACCACGGGAAGCCTGAGCGGGCTCCCAGGCGGCTTCGAGAACAAGGGGCTCAAGGATCCGAACCACCCGCCCAACGGGCCCTGCACCAGCGACGCCAGCTGCCAGTTCGATCACTACTGCAACACGGCGACCGGCTTCTGCGTCCCCTGGCTCCCCGGCCAGACCAACCCGCTCTGCGCCGGCGCCGACCTCACCCTCGGCGCGACCTGCAGCAACAACGTCCCGGTGTGCAACCGCGGCAACACCGTCGCGCCCGCCGGCGTGAAGATCACGGTCCTCAACGGCAACAGCGCCATCCTGCAGGGCAACCTCGGCGTCTGCGCCTCCGGCAGCATCCAGGGCACGCTCGCCGGCGAGTGCGTCACCAACGTCCCGATCCAGCCGGGCGAGTGCATCAACGTGAGCTGCCCGGCCGGCGTCCTCGGCGGGACGCAGGGGCTGATGGTGAACCCGCCGAGCCCGCCCGGGTCGACGGCGCCGGTCGCCGAGTGCACGTGCGCGAACAACTGGACGGTCTACTCGAACGGCGGCACCTGCCAGCAGGCCTCGTGCTCGTCGACGAGCGCGAGCAGCACCCTCTCGCCGGTCAACATGTTCATCATGTTCGACAACTCGCAGTCGATGGTCTCGAGCGGCCTCTGGACGCCGGCCAAGACGGCGATGAAGGGCTTCCTCCAGAACCCGGCCTCCGCCGGGCTCAACATCGCGCTCCGGTTCTTCGGCAACGGGTGCACCGACTCGAGCTGCAACGTCGCGACCGTCAACGCGTGTGGCACCCCGCAGGTCCCGCTCGGCACGCTCACCGCCGTCACCGGCGTGGGCGATCCGCAGGAGACGCTCCTGGTCAACGCCATCAACGCCGCGGGCACCGGCGGCGCCGGGACGCCGCTCTACTCGGCGGTGAAGGGCCCCTGCCAGTGGGCGACCAACTACTCCATCGCGAACCCCGGCGGGCAGGAGGTCGTCGTCATCATCACCGACGGCGATCCCACCGGCTGCAACACCGCGTGGAACCTGATCACGCCGGCCGCGGCGTCGGCGCTCGCCAGCCAGGGCGTGCGCACCTACGTCATCGGGCTCTTCGGCTCGAACCAGGCGAGCCTCAACAGCCTCGCGGCGGCGGGCGGGACGGGCAGCGCGTTCTTCATCACCAGCCAGAACGCCGCGACGGTGCAGACCCAGCTCCAGGCGGCGATGGACGCGATCAAGGGCAGCTCGATCTCCTGCGATCTCGCCATCCCGAACGCGGCCAACATCGACCCGAACAACGTCACGGTGACGTACACGCCGAACATGGGCTCGGCCCAGGCGACGACGCAGGTCGCGAACGCCGCCGGCTGCACCAGCGGCAACCAGTGGTACTTCGACAACAACACCACGCCGACCAAGATCACGCTGTGCCCGGCGCTGTGCAGCGCCGCGCAGGGCAGCCCGGGCTCGGAGATCAACTTCGTCGCCGGCTGCCCGATCACCTACCAGCCCGTCACGTACACGCAGATCTACCAGGGCGCCTGCCCGGCGGGCACCCACGTGCAGTGGGGCTACTTCGCCTACAACACGCTCACGCCGTCCGACTCGAACATCGTCTTCGAGGCGCGCACGGCGACCACGGCGGCGGGCCTCGCCCCGCCGAACACGAGCCTGGCGACGGCGAAGGCATCGCCCGACACGCAGGTCTGCCCGATCGCCGGCCCGTCGCCCTGCCCGGTCGATCTCTACGCGAAGCTCGGCGGGCCCCCCAAGGCCACGAACGAGTTCCTCGAGATCGTCGCGAACATGAACCCCTCGACGGACAAGAAGGCCGCGCCTACGCTGAACAGCTGGGAGCTCACTTACTCTTGCCCGGCGACCGAATGACACGGACTTCCCTCGCGGCGCTGATCGCCGCGACCCCTCTCTCTCTCCTGGCCTGCGGAGGCGGCGACGACACGACGGCGCCGCCCGGCCAGCAGCTCACCTCGGGCACCTCCACCTCGACGGGGGCGGGGGGCCAGGGCGGCGACGGCGGCACGGGAACGACGGGCACGGGCTCCGGCGGCGCCAGCACCACCGGAACGACCACCGGCGTGGGAGGGTCGACCACGGGCTCGGGCGGCGGCGGCGGCTCCGCGGGCGGTGAGCTCGGGCCCATCCCGATCGATCCCATCCCCGACACCGCCTGCGTGCCGAAGGGCGGCACCACGGTCGAGGCGTACTCCGCCGCGACCGCGCCGCCCTTCTTCGACCGCCTCGAGACGGTCGGCGCCCGCCGCGCGGCCGGCGGATGGCAGACAGGCGGGCTCTACACGATGAACGCCGACGGGACGGGGGCGAGCGCGCTGCCGCTCAAGGCCGGCCCCAACTACAACCTCTTCGCGTCCGAGGGCGCGACGGTGGGGCTCGTCGCCAGCGACGCCTCGATCACCTACCAGCGCTACGACGAGAACGGCGCGGCGGTGGGTCAGGCCCTCGCGATCGACGGGCAGACGCCCGACAGCCTCGCCATCGCGGGCGGCGCCGGTGCGTCGCTCGTGGTGTGGGCGCGCGGCGCGGCCATCCACGCGCGCGGCGTCGACGCGGGCGGCGCGCTCGCCGGCCCCACGTTCGAGCTCGGCGCCGGCGCCTACGGCACCCTCGTGCACCTCGCCGCGGCGCGAACGGCCGCGGGCTTCGCCGTCGCGTGGACCGGCGACATCCAGGGCGGCGCCTACCGGACCTCGATCGCGCTCGCGACGGCGACCGGCGTCACCGGCGCGCCCGTCGAGATCACGACGAGCGACTTCCCCCATCAGGTCGTGAAGCTGGTCTCGACGCCGAGCGGATTCGCCTTGCTCATGACCGGCGGTCAGCCCGAGTTCGCGCCCTACGTGCTCCTCCTCGACGACGCCGGTCAGGTCGTCGGCTCGGCGCACAAGCTCGAGGGCGCCTACTTCGGCTGGGACATCGCGGTCCAGGGCAGCGAGATCGGCGTCGTCGCGGCGCGCTCGACGCTCGAGCCCGAGTTCCGCCCGTTCGACGCGGCGATGGTCCCGCTCGGCTCCTGGGTGTGCCTCGACGATCCCACCGACATCGGCGACGTCGGCGCCGTCTCGGCCGACGGCTCGGGCTACGCGGTCCTCTACCGAACACCCCCCGGCGCCGAGGCGCTGGTCCGCTTCGATCACCTCGGCACCGGGCCCTGAGCGGGCTCGGTCGCAGCGCGCCTCGCCACGCCCGCGGCCGGCGGCGCAGAGCCGACTTGACCCGCAGCCGTCGTAAACGCACGCTCTCGGCGTGCCCCAGCGCAAGCGGTACCTCTTCGTCTGCGTCAACAGCAGGCCCGTCGGCGTGCCCAAAGGATCGTGCGCAGGGCGAGGCTCGGTCGAGATCCACGGCGCGCTCAAGGAGCAGCTCGCGTCGCGCGGCATGGCCAAGGTCGAGGCGCGCGCCTGCACCTCGAGCTGCCTCGACGTCTGCTGGGCCGGCCCGGCGATCGCGGTCGAGCCCGACGGCTACTTCTACGGCCGCGTCACCCTGGCCGACGTCCCCGAGATCGTGACGGCGCTCGCCGAGGGGCGCCGCGTCGAGCGGCTCGTCCTGCCGCCCGAGGACTTCGACGAGGCGACGGCCAGGCCGGGCCTATCGCCGAGCGGGGGCGCGTGAGCTTCGAGTTCCGCGAGACGATGGCGGGCAGCTTCCAGCTCTTGCGCGAGCTCGGTCCGGCGGACGCCCCGAGCGACCGCGCGAGCGGCTCGCGCTCGGGATCGAGCGCGCGGCTCGGCGAGGACCGCCCCATGTCGTTCACGATCCGCGCGCGCGCCGCCGCCACGAGCTGGCTCGGCTTCCTGCGCCACCCCGAGATGGAGATCGAGGGCGAGATCGACGCCGAGGGCTTCGCCGACCACAAGCACCTGCGGGGATCGCTGGGGCTCGACGTCCTCCGCACCCGCACGCTGCCCTATGCATTCCGCTTCACCGCGAACGACGGCGCCACCTACTCGTTCGAGGGGATGAAGACGGTCTCCACCACCGAGCTCGCCGAGTCGATGACCGTGCTCCCGGGCTCGATCAAGGACGAGGGCGGGGCCGAGGTGGGCAGGGCGCTCTTGCGCTTCGATCTCCGCAGCGATCTGCTCAAATTCCTGAGGAGCTTCCGCCGGGCCGCGTGACGCGCATGCAGAGACTCGATCCCAAGGAGTGCACCGTCCTCGTCGTCGACGTCCAGGAGAAGCTCGCCGCGGCGATGCCCGCGACGCAGCTCGCCGAGCTCACGCGCGCCGCGACGATCCTCATCGAGGCGGCCGAGGCCCTGGGCGCGCGCGTCATCGCGACCGAGCAGTACCCGCAGGGGCTCGGCGCCACCATCCCGACGATCGCCGAGCGCCTCGAGCGCGTGAAGGCGCCGCGCATCGCGAAGATGCACTTCTCGGCGTGCGACGAGCCCGACGTGCAGCGGGCGCTGGGATCGCGCGCCGCGCGCGCGGCCATCGTGATCGGGATGGAGACCCACGTCTGCGTCTACCAGACGGTGCGCGAGCTCTGCGCGCGCGGCGTCGAGGTGCACGTGCCCATCGACGGGGTGGCCTCGCGTCGCGACGATCACCGCGCCGCCGGCCTCGAGCTCTGCCGAACCGCGGGAGCGACCCTGACCACGACCGAGACGGTGGTCTTCGACTGGTTGCGCCGCGCCGGCACCGACGAGTTCCGCCGGCTGTCGAAGCTCATCCGCTAGGAAGCGTGCTGCAAAGCGGCCAGCGGGGGTCCACAGGGGAGACGGGAAGTCGGGGAGGTCCCCTTCGGTCGGTCCGGGGGCACGCCAGGCGAGGCGTGGGCCTGGATCGACCGCAGGAAATCCTCCCTGTCTCCCCGGCTCCCTGTGAAATTCTCCGACAAATCACAGCGTGTTTTCCAGCGCTTGTGCACCCAAGGCGCCTTCCTCTCGGTGCCATTCTGTCTCGCTCTGGACAATTCGTCCGGTCGCTGACAGGATGTCGCCATGTCTGACGAGCTGGCAGAGCCGAGCACGCCAGGGGCGGCGGAGCAGGCAGGGCCGGACGCGCCGACGGTCCTCGTCGTCGACGACGAGCCGTCGAACCTCGCCTCGATCGAGAAGATCTTCCAGCGCGACGGCATGCGCGTGCTCACCGCCGACGGCGCCAAGCCCGCGCTCGACATCGTCCGCAGCCACCGCGTCGAGGTGGTGCTCACCGATCTGATGATGCCCGGCGTGAGCGGCCTCGAGCTGCTCCGCGCCATCAAGCAGGTCTCGCCCGACGTCGAGGTGGTGATGATGACCGCCTACGGGACGGTCGAGACGGCGGTCCAGGCGATGCGCGAGGGCGCCTACGACTTCGTCGAGAAGCCGCTGAAGCGGATGACGATCGTGAAGAGCGTCCGCAAGGCGGCGGAGCGGCAGTCGCTCGTCGCCGAGAACCGCTCGCTCAAGCAGGAGATCAAGCTCCTCACCAAGCGAGAGATCGTGGGATCGAGCCCGGCGCTGCGGCGCGTGCTCGACGTCGCGACGCAGGCGGCGCCCTCGAGCGCGACGGTCCTCGTGCTCGGCGAGAGCGGCACCGGCAAGGAGCTCGTGGCCCGCTTCATCCACGACCACAGCTCGCGCTCGCGCGCGCCGTTCGTCGCGGTCAACTGCTCGGCCATCCCCGAGACGATCCTCGAGGGCGAGCTCTTCGGCCACGAGCGCGGCGCCTTCACCGGGGCGCTGGCGCGGCGCGAGGGTCGCTTCGCCAAGGCCGCCGGCGGCACCCTCTTCCTAGACGAGATCGGCGAGCTGTCGCCGTCGGTCCAGGTGAAGCTCCTCCGCGTGCTCCAGGAGGGCGAGTACGAGCCGGTCGGCGGCGACACGGTCCGCGCCGACGTGCGCATCGTCGCCGCGACCAACAAGGACCTCCGCGCCGAGGTCGCCGCCGGGCGCTTCCGCGAGGACCTGTTCTACCGGCTCAACGTGATCGCGATCACGGCGCCGCCGCTGCGCGCCCGGCGCGAGGACGTTCCGCTGCTCGTCGACCACTTCCTCGGCGTCTACTGCGCCAAGAACAACCGCGCCCGCCTCGAGGCGCCGCGCGACGTGCTCCAGCTCCTCGTCGATTACTCCTGGCCGGGCAACGTGCGCGAGCTCGAGAACGTGATCGAGCGCGCCGTGGTGCTCTGCCGCTCCGACCGGCTCACCGCCGACGATCTCCCCGACCACATCCGCCACGCCGAGGGCGGCGAGCCTTCGACCCTGACGTTCTCGGTGGGCACGCCGCTCGACGAGGTGGAGCGCCGCCTCATCCGCGAGACGCTCCGCCACGCCAAGGGCGACAAGAGCGTGGCGGCCCAGCTCCTCGGGATCTCGACCCGGACGATCTACCGCAAGCTGGGCGAGCTCGGCGAGGTGTGAGGTCTCCCAAGTTGGGGGCTCCGCCCCCAGGCCCCCCGGGCAATTGCCGGCCGGCTTTCGCCGACCGGACACCCGCCCTCCGCTTCGCTCCGGGCAGGTCAATTGCCCGTCTGGAGGGGAGGCCCCCGCGCGGAGCGACGAAGTTGGTTTGTCAGTTTGGCAGCGAAGCCCCGGTGGGGGCTCGCGTCCGCGCCAGGTTGGCGGTTTCCGTTCCTCCAAGCCGCCGAATTTCTCAACGTTTTCGGGAGTTGACGCCTGGCATGAGGCTCGCTTAGAGGGAGCCGGCGAATGGGTGTCGACGCGATCCTCAAGCGGTACTTCCCGGCGGTCGTGTGCCTGCTGATCGCGGTCGCGGCGTATTTCCAGGCCAGCGGGATGGGGCAGCTCGTGGCCTCGTCGGTGGCGCTCGAGCCTTCGGCCGTCGCGGCCGCCCCGCACGTCCCCAAGCTGCCGGCGGCCGCGCCGGCGAGCTCGGATCACTCGACGAGCGCGCAGTCGATCATCGCGCGCAACCCGTTCGACTCGGTCACCGGGCCGCTCGATGGGTCCGACATGCAGATCAACGTCCCGCCCCCCTCCGTCCCCGACAACAAGGACCCGTACGCCGATCCGCCCTGCGACGTGGCGCGCGTCCTGCTCATCACTTCCTCGGACGACCCGGCGTGGTCGTTCGCGGCGATCGCCGGCCCGGACGGGAAGGCCACGCTGCGCCGCCAGGGGGACGAAGTGCAGGGGCACACGGTGTATTTCATCGGCTGGGATCGCGTCTGGATGACGATGGGCGGATCGCGCTGCCAGATGGAGGTCGGCGGCAAGACGACGCCCAAGGCGGCCGCGCCCGCGGCGACGCCCGAGCCCACCTCGACCGGCAAGCGAGGCAGCAGGAAGGTGCCGCCCGAGATCGCGTCGAAGATCCACAAGGTCAGCGACAACGAGTTCAACGTCGAGCGCTCGGTCGTCGACTCCATCCTCGAGAACCAGGCCGAGCTCATGCGCTCGGCGCGCATCGTGCCGGAGAAGGAGGGCGACAAGGTCGTCGGCATCCGGCTCTTCGGCATCCGGCCGGACTCGCTGCTCGGCACGCTCGGGCTCGAGAACGGCGATCGGCTCGAGACCATCAACGGCTTCGACATGTCGAGCCCGGAGAAGGCGCTCGAGGCGTACGCGCGGCTGCGGACGGCGGACCACCTCACGGTCAACGTCAACCGCCGCGGCAAGAAGCAGAACCTCGACTTCAACATCAAGTAGGGGAATCGACGTGGCAATCGTGCGGTTCGCTGGATTCAACGAGGGGAGCTTGCTCCGTCGCACGCTGGTGCACGTGGTCAGCTTCGTCGTCGGCTCGCTCGCCGTGGTGACGCTGCTCTCGTTCGCGCTGGTCAGCCTCGCGAAGGGCCTCTTGCCCGCGCACGGCGCCTCCTCTGCCAAGGGCGGCGACGACGAGGCAGCTGCCGCGGCCGCCGACGACGGCGTCGCCGCGGCGCCCGTGAAGGCCGGCATCAAGCCGCGCAAGGCTCGGAACAAGGGCCTCAGCGCCTCGGGCGCGCCCGGTCAAGCGCCCGCCGTGGACGAGTAGCCGACGAATGGACCCGATGACGATCTCTCGAAATGCTCCGACCTCGGCTCCGCGACGCACGCTGGCGCGCTGGCTGACGATCCCCGCCGCGCTGCTCACGCTCGCGGGCCTGGCCGGCACCGCCGAGGCGCAGTCGCCGCGGACGCCGCCGGTCATCAAGACGCCGCGACCGGGCACCGGCGGCACCGTCACGCCGGTCGGTCCGGCGGGTCCGGGGGTGAAGCCGGGGCAGCCCGGACAGCCGGGGCCGCCGGGGCAGGTGGGCCAGCAAGGCCCGCCGAAGCAGCCAGGGCAGGTCGGGCAGCAGCCCGGGCAGCCGCCGGACCAAGACCCGATGTCCATCGTGAAGCAGGGCGTGAAGGAGATCGAGTTCAAGCCCAAGAACGCCAACTTCCTCGTCTCGTTCAACCTCGACGACGCCGATCTGCCCGAGCTCGTGAAGGCGATCAGCAACATCACCGGCCGCCGCTTCATCTACGGCGGCAAGCTCCGCCAGATCAAGGCGACGGTCTACTCGCCCGAGAAGGTGACCGTGGCCGAGGCGTACAGCGCCTTCCTCTCGATCCTCGAGACGAACGGGATGACGGTCATCCCGCACGGCCGCTTCCTCAAGATCATCGAGACGCCGGGCGTGGTCACGCAGACGACGCCGATCATCGGCACGGCGACGCCGGTGCCCGCCGAGGATCGCTACGTGACGCGGCTCTACCGCCTCAACAACGTCGACGCGACCGAGGCGGCCAACGTCCTCAACAAGTTCAAGTCGAAGGACGGCGACATCACCGTCTACCCGCAGGGCAACCTCCTCATCATCACCGAGACCGGATCCAACATCCAGCGCATGCTCCGGATCATCGAGGAGGTCGACGTCGGCGGCGCCGGCGAGCAGCTCTGGTTCGAGCCGGTGCACTACGGCTCGGCCACCGAGGTCGCGACCAAGCTCAACGAGATCCTCGACCTCAAGAGCGGCGGCAAGGGCGGCAAGGGCGCGGCCGCGGGCCCCGGCGGAGGCAAGATCATCGCCGACGACCGCACCAACTCGCTCGTCATCACCGCGTCACAGGCCGACTACCTGCGCCTGCTCGAGCTCGTGAAGCGGATGGACGTGCCGCAGACGGGCGAGGGCGAGATCCACGTCCTGCCGCTCCAGCACGCCGCCTGCAAGGAGCTCGCGACGACGCTGAACCAGATCCTCGGCGGGGGCGGCGGCGCCGGCGCGGCCGGCGGGGCCAAGCCGCGCGGCGCGGGGCAGACGGCGCCGCCCGTGCCCGGCACCACGGACGACATCTTCGAGGGCGCCGTCAAGGTGACCTGCGACGAGGCCACGAACTCGCTCGTGACGACCTCGTCGCTCCGCGACTACGCCGCGCTGCGCGGGGTGATCGACAAGCTCGACATGCCGCGCCGCCAGGTCTTCATCGAGGCGGTGATCATGGACGTGAACGTCGATCGATCGACCGACGTCGGCCTCGGCTACCACGCCGGCGCGCCCATCGACTTCGGCGGCGGCGACCAGGGCCTCTTCTACGGCGGCAACAACCCCGGCCAGTCGATCCTCGGCGTGCCGGCGAACCTCGAGGCGCTCGCGCTCGGGCTCCGCGGGCCCGAGATCGACGGATCGACCAACATCTTCGGCACCGGCGTCTCCATCCCGGCGCTCGGCGTCGTCATGCACGCGCTCGCCAAGGACGGCGACTCCAACGTGCTCGCCACCCCGCACATCCTGGCGACCGACAACATCCCCGCGGAGATCTCGATCGGGCAGAACATCCCGCTGCAGACCAACGTCGGCGGCGCCGGATCGCTGGCCGGGCTCGCCGGGGCGGCGGGCGCCGGCGCGGCGGGCGGTGCGGGCGCCGCCGGCCTCGCCAGCCTCCTCGGCGGCGGGCTCGGCTTCCAGGCGCCGCGCCAGGACGTCGGCACCAAGATCAAGGTCATCCCCCACGTCAACGACTCGGACCAGGTCCGCCTCGAGCTCACCGAGGAGATCTCGGACGCCGGCTCGCCCACGGGCGCGCTCGGCGCGGTGCCGATCAACAAGCGCACCGCCAACACCACGCTGATCGTCCGCGATCAGCAGACGGTGGTGATCGGCGGCCTCGTGCGCGACGCGGTCGTCAACGGCCAGACCAAGATCCCGATCCTCGGCGACATCCCGGTGCTCGGCTTCCTCTTCCGCCAGTCGCAGAAGAAGACGACCAAGACCAACCTCCTCCTCGTGCTCACCCCCTACGTGATCCGCGATCAGGACGACCTGCGCGCCATCTTCGAGCGCAAGATGCAGGAGCGGCAGGAGTTCCTCGACCGCTACTTCATCTTCAACGAGGACACCGCGTGGGAGCCCCCGCGCGATTTCAACCGCTCGAACGGGCTGCTCGAGGACATCCGGCAGTCGATCCTCGCGCAGGAGGAGAAGGCGCGGCTCGAGGAGGAGGCCCGGCCCAAGGGACCGCGCACCCACGAGCCGGGCCAGCCGATCGCGCTCCCGAGCCTCAGCGCCGGCCGCGGCGGCGGCGACGACGCGGGCGCGCCGCCGGCGGCGACGGGCGCGCCGGCCTCGCCGGGCAACACGCCGGTCGTGCCCGGCGCGCGCGGCAAGCTCCGCGTCCCGGCGCCCAAGCCCGTCGACCGGATGGAGTAGCGATGAGCAGCGCGTCGCCCCAATACCTCGGCGAGATCCTGGTCCGTCGCGGGGTCGTGCCCGCGGAGCGGCTCGAGGGCCTCTTCGAGACGGTGCGCGAGCGCGGGCAGGCGCTCACCGATCTCGTCGTCTCGGCGAACATCGCCGACGAGGCGAAGATCGCCATGGCGCTCGCCGACGAGTGCGGGCTCGGGTACATGGCGCGCATCGACGTCGACGCGGTCTCGCTCGCGCTCGCCGAGAAGCTGCCCATCACCTACGCGAAGCAGCACAAGATCCTCCCGCTCTCGGAGGACGACGTCGCCGTCTACTGCGTCGTCGCCGATCCGCTCGACACCGGCGCCATCGACGACGTGCGCGCCATCTTCGGCAAGCCGGTCGAGATCGCCGTCGCCACGAGCGAGAACGTCCTCAACAGCATCAACCGCGTCTGGGAGAAGAAGGAAGACGGCGGGGCCAAGCTCGAGGGCGATCACGCGCTCGAGGAGGACGGCCTCGTCGACATCATCGACTCGGACGACGACGCGCCCATCATCGCCTGGGTCAACGGGCTCTTCGCGCAGGCGGTCCGCGAGCGCGCCAGCGACATCCACATCGAGCCCGAGGAGCGCGACGTCGTGGTGCGGTACCGCATCGACGGCGAGCTCTACATCGCCAAGCGCGCCTCGAAGCAGTTCATGTCGCCGATCATCGCGCGCGTGAAGATCATGGCGTCGCTCAACATCGCCGAGAAGCGGCTGCCGCAGGACGGGCGCATCACCCTGAAGATCGCCGGCAAGAGCGTCGACATCCGCGTCTCGACCGTGCCCACGAGCCGCGGCTTCGAGCGGATCGTGATGCGCATCCTGCACAAGGCGTCGGTCCTGCTCGGGCTCGACGATCTCGGGTTCGCGCCGCGCGAGTTCGCCCTGATGGGCCAGCTCGTCGAGCGGCCCGACGGCATCATCCTGGTCACCGGCCCGACCGGCAGCGGCAAGACGACGACGCTCTACGCCTGCCTCAACAAGATCAACGAGCCGAGCCGCAACATCCTCACCGCCGAGGATCCGGTCGAGTACGAGATCGGCGGCATCCACCAGGTGCACGTGCACCCCGGGATCGGGCTCACCTTCGCGAGCGCCCTGCGCGCCTTCCTCCGCCAGGATCCGGACGTGATCATGGTCGGCGAGATCCGCGACCGCGAGACGGCCGAGATCGCCATCCACGCGTCGCTCACCGGTCACCTCGTGCTCTCGACGATCCACACCAACGACGCCGCCGGCGCCGTGACCCGCCTGGTCGAGATGGAGATCGAGCCGTTCCTGGTGAGGTCGAGCGTGATCGGCATCCTCGCCCAGCGCCTCGTGCGCATGCTCTGCCCGAGCTGCAAGGTCGCCTACCAGCCCAAGGAGTACGAGCTCCAGCAGCTCGGCCTCGATCGCGAGCGCCTCGCCTGGAAGGCGCGCCGGCAGATCTCGCACCGCTACACGGTGCACGGGCTCAAGCACGAGTACGTCGGCGAGAGCATGCACGACCCGGTCTTCTTCAAGCCGGGCGGGTGCGACGCCTGCATGGGCAAGGGCTTCGTCGGCCGCCGCGGCATCTACGAGCTGCTCGTCATCGACGACGCTGTCGGCCCGCTCATCCTCAAGAGCGCCGACGCGCAGACCATCAAGCGCGTCGCCATCTCGCAGGGCATGGACACGCTCCGCGACGACGGCGCCCGCAAGGTGCTCAAGGGCCTGACCACGGTGGAAGAGGTCCTCGCCGCGACGCAAGAAGACGTCATCGTCGACGACTAGAGCACCGATCATGTTGAATTCCCGGCATATGCGCGCGATTTCGGCACGATCCACACGGCCTCGTCGCTGCGCTCCTCAGATGACTGGGAGTAGTCTTGCGGTGCTCGCTCCTCGGGCGCGCGCCTCGCGCTCGAACTCGCGCGAATCTGCTCGGGTTCCAACCTGTTCGGTGCTCTAGGGGGTGCGACGTGGCCGTCTTCGAGTACCGAGGCATCCTCATCGGGACCGGCAAGCCGGTCAAAGGCGTTCGGGACGCCGAGAACGCGAAGGCGCTCCGCGGCACGCTCCGCAAGGACGGCATCCTCCTCACCACGGTGACCGAGGGCAAGGCCGCCGAGGACAAGGCCAAGCGCAACATCAACTTCGGCGCCATCTTCGAGCGCGCCTCGGCCGCCGACATCGCGGTGATGACGCGTCAGCTGGCGACGCTGATCAAGGCGGGGATCCCGCTCTTCGAGGCGCTCTCGGCGCTCATCGAGCAGGTCGAGAAGCCGGCGCTGCAGCGGGCGCTCACCGCGGTGCGCGAGCAGGTCCGCGAGGGCATCAGCTTCGCCAAGGCGCTCGAGGCGCACCCCAAGATGTTCCCGCCGCTCTACGTGAACATGGTCCGCGCCGGCGAGGCGTCGGGCACGCTCGAGGCGGTGCTCGAGCGCCTCACCGCGTTCATGGAGTCGCAGGCGAAGCTCCGCGGCAAGGTCACCGCCGCGCTCGCCTACCCGGTGCTGATGCTGATCATCGGCACCACGCTGATCTCGATCCTGATGATCGCGGTCGTGCCCAACGTCACCCAGATCTTCCAGTCGATGGACCAGGCGCTCCCCTGGTACACGGCGCTGCTCATCGCGGTCTCCGACTTCGCGGCCGGGTACTGGTGGCTGGTGTTGAGCCTCGGCGGGCTCGGCTTCTACCTGTTCCGTCGCTGGGTGCGGACGCCGGCGGGGCGGCTGCGCTGGGACGGGTTCCTGCTGGCGCTGCCGGTCTTCGGCAAGCTCATCCAGATGCTCTCGGTCGCGCGCTTCGCCCGGACGCTGGCGACGCTGCTCGCGTCCGGCGTGGCGCTGCTCGCCGCCATGGACATCGTGCGCAACGTCCTCGGCAACGCGGTGCTCGAGAAGGTGATCAGCGACGCGATCGGATCGATCCGCGAGGGCCAGAGCATCGCCGAGCCCCTCAAGCGCAGCAAGCGCTTCCCCCCGATCGTCACCCACATGATCGCCATCGGCGAGAAGAGCGGTCAGCTCGAGGAGATGCTCGAGAGCGTGTCGGACGCGTACGACGCCGCGGTCGAGACGCGCGTGCAGATGCTCACGAGCCTCCTCGAGCCGATGATGATCGTGATCATGGGCGGCGCGGTCGGCTTCATCGCGATGTCGATCCTGATGCCGCTCATCCAGATGTCGAGCTTCGCCGGGTGATCCGATGCCGCGCAAGAGACCTGGAGATCAGACCATCTTCTTCCCGTGGGAGCGGGGGGGCGGGTTCTGGCGTGGTCGCGGCGTCTCCCGAGCCCGGCCGTTCGCCGTGGCCGCCGGGATGGCGATGGTCTTGCTTCTCCTCGGGGCGCGCGAGCGGCGCCTGGTCGGGATCCGCTCGACGCGCGCCACGCTCGCGGTCGTCCATGCCGCCATCGACGCCTACCGCGCCGACCACGAGCGGAAGTGCCCGCCCACGTTGGCGGTTCTCGAGGCAGAGGGCTATCTCGGCTCGCCCGCGGCGGACGCGTGGGGGCACCCGCTCAGGCTCACCTGCCCCGGACGGCAGGACCCGGGCGGCTACGATTTGATGAGTGACGGACCGGACGGAGAGATCGGCGGGCTGGACCGCGTGGAGTGAACGGACATGGAGGCGAAGGTGCTCAGGGCAAAGATTCGGAGGATGGCGCGCGCGGCGAAGCGAGGCGTGACGCTCGTCGAGGTGCTGATCGTCGTGGCGATCATGGCCGTCATCGCCGGCGGCGCGACGCTGCTCGTGTTCCCCAAGTTCAAGGAGGCCAAGGTCAAGGCCGCGGTGCTGGGCGCGGGCGTGATCAAGAGCGCGGCCGATCTCTACCAGAACCTCAACAGCACGTCGGACACCTGCCCGACGATCCAGGACCTCGTGAACTCGAAGAGCATCGACCGCCAGAAGACGGATGATCCCTTCGGCACGCCGTACAAGATCCACTGCGCCGAGGGCGAGATCCACGTCATCTCGGCCGGCAACGATCGCAAGGAGGGCACGCCCGACGACATCCGGGACGACATGAAGCCCTCCGACGTGAAGAAGATCGCCGAGCTGTGACCATGGGGCGCGCGGCGGATCGCGGGTGGCTCGCGGGGCTCGGCCCCCGCCGGCCCTCGTCCGCCGTCCGCGCGCAAGCGCGCCGGTGGCCCTCGTCCGCCGTCGGCGCGCAAGCGCGCCGGTGCCCCGCGCCCGCCGCCGGGGCGCCGGCGCGCGGTGGCCCCGCGCCCCCCGGGGGCGCGCCGGCGCGCCGACGGGGCGAGCGCGCCATGACGCTCATCGAGGTCCTGATCACGGTCGCGCTCATCGCGGTGGTGACGGGCGCGGCGGTCATGGGCTTCGGGGTGCGCGAGCAGGCGAAGCTCCGGCGCTCGGCGGTGCTGATCGCCGGCGCCGTCCGCATCGCCTACGGCCACGCCAACGCCACCTCGAAGACGGTGCGCCTCGTGTTCGACTTCGACGGGCGCACCGTCATGCTCGAGGAGAGCTCGTCGCCGCTCCTCCTCGTGAAGGGCGAGAAGACGGGCGGCGCCGCCGCGGCGACCGAGGCGGAGCGCGAGGCCATCGAGGCGGGCGAGAGCCTGCTCAAGGGGCCGCAGCCGCCGCGCCCGACGTTCGAGCCGACGCGGGCCTTCGGCTGGACGCCCGAGGAGGGGCAGCCGGGCAAGGCCCTCGAGTCGGGCATCCGCTTCCTCGCCGTCGAGACGGCGCACAACGAGGAGGCCGAGGACTCGGGGCGCGCGTACCTCTACTTCTGGCCGGGCGGACAGACCGAGCGCGCCGCCATCCAGCTCGTCAAGGGGAGCTCGGAAGGCGACGAGCATCCGGACGAGGACGTGATGACCGTCGTCGTCTCCCCGCTCACCGGCAAGACGGTGATCAAGAAGGGCAAGGTCGCGATGCCGCGCCCGCGGACCGACGCCGAGGAGTCGGACCGCGAGGAGGAGTCGCCGTGAGGGCTCTTTCCCGCGCCGCCGCTCGTCGGTCCTCCGGAGCGCGTGGCTTCACGCTGCTCGAGGTCATGGTCGCCGTCGCGATCCTCGGTCTCGGCCTCACCGCCATCCTCTCGGCGCAGGCGGGGGCGTTCGCGGCGTCGGCACACGCGCGCCAGATCAGCGTCGCCACGGGCCTCGCGCGCTGCAAGGTGTCCGAGCTCGAGGAGCACCTCGCCAAGGACGGCTTCCAGGAGCTCGACGAGAACGAGAGCGGCCCGTGCTGCGAGGGCGACGAGACGCCCAACGTGCGCTGCGCCTGGAAGATCGAGAAGCCCGAGTTCCCCGCGCCCAAGCTGGGCGAGCTCGACCTGGACACCGACGTCGGCTCGGGGCAGCTCGGGCCGCTGGGCGCGCTCTCGCAGGTCGAGCAGGGCAACCAGCCCTTCTCGGCCGACGCCGGCGTGGGCGACATCGCGCAGTCGCTCCTCGGCGGGGGCGGCGATCCGGCGGCGGGCGCGGCGGGCGCCGCCGCGGGCATGACCCAGATGGTCCTCGAGATGGTCTACCCGGACCTCAAGAACCTGTTCGAGGCGAGCGCGCGGCGGATCACCGTGACGCTCACGTGGACCGAGGGCGCCAAGGACTACAACCTCGAGCTCGTCGAGTGGTACACGAGCCCGCAGCAGGGCGGCATCGTCGGCGAGGTCCCGGGCGACGCCATCGATCAGGCGGGCCAGATCGCGGATCAGGCGGAGGGCTCCACCGACAAGGGCAAGTCGCCGCCCAAGAACCCGCCGATGAGGATCAAGTGAGGTCGCGCGCCGGATCCCGGGGCCTGACCCTGCTCGAGGTGCTGGTGTCGGTCACCATCCTCGCGCTCATCGGCACGCTCATCTACGGCGCGTTCGACGGGATGAGCAAGTCGCGCGCCGGGATCACCCGGATCAACGACCGCTACCACCAGGGGCGCGGCGCGCTCACGCGCCTCTCGCGCGAGCTCCAGTCGGCCTTCCTCAGCATGCACCAGCCGATGGTCGCGGCGCAGTCGGTCCGCGCGACGACGTTCGTCGGCGCCGACTCGACGCCCTTCGATCGGCTCGACTTCAACTCGTTTTCGCACCGGCGCCTCGGCAAGAACAGCCACGAGTCGGATCAGAACGAGCTCAGCTACTTCGCGTCGCGCGATCCCGAGAACAGCGACAAAATGGATCTGGCGCGGCGCGAGGCGAAGACGCTCGATCTCGAGCCGCAGCGGGGCGGCGTCGTCGCCGTGGTCGCCGAGGACATCGAGAGCTTCGATCTCAAGTACCTCGATCCGCTCACCGGCGAGTGGGTCGACTCGTGGGACGCGAGCCAGCCGGCGGCGCAGCTGGGGCGGCTCCCGTCGCAGATCAAGATCACGCTCGTGCTCAAGGGCGGCATCGGGGATCAACCGCTCAAGCTGGTGACCAAGACGCCGATCGCCATGCAGCTGCCGCTCGCCTTCGGAGCTCCGCAATGAGCGCGCCCCGTCGGGTGCGGCGCCGGAAGGGGCGGGCCGATGAGCGCGGCGTGGCGCTGATCATGGTGCTCGGCGCGCTCACCGTGCTCACCGTGTTCCTGGTCGAGCTCCAGGAGGAGACGTCGTCCGAGCTCTCCGCCGCACTGGCCGAGCGCGACGCGCTCAAGGCCGAGTACCACGCCCGCAGCGCCGTGAACCTGGCGCGCCTGCTCATCGCCACCGAGCCCACCATCCGCCGCTCGATCGCGCCGCTCTTCATGCTGATGAAGAAGAAGCCGCCGCAGCTGCCGGTCTGGGAGTTCTCCGACATGGTGCTCGGCCCCTTCAACGACGCGACCGGCGCGGCGGCCTTCGCGGCGATGTCGGGGCTCGACACCACGACCGGCAAGAACCTGGGCCTGTCCGGCGGGGGGCACTTCGAGCTCAAGATCGTGGACGAGGAGTCCAAGATCAACCTCAACAACGGCGCGCGCGACACGCTCTCGCAGAACCGGCTCGGCACCCAGCTCATCGGGCTGACGGCGCCGCAGCAGTACGACACGCTCTTCACCGGGCGCGACGGCGACGACCAGTTCTCCGACCGCGCCACCATCTGCGGGGCGCTGGTCGACTGGGTCGACGACAACGAGACGCTCTTCCCCTGCGATCCGAAGGCGACCGGCGCCTCGACCGGCGCCGAGGACAATTTCTACCAGCAGCTCGGCCTCGACTACCGGCGCAAGAACGCGCCGTTCGACTCGATCGACGAGATCCGCCTCGTGCGCGGGATGAGCGAGGACTTCTGGTCGACGTTCGTCGACCCCGATCCGGCCGACCCGCACAAGCGGATCCTCACCGTGTACGGCAAGGGGACGGTGAACCCCAACACGGCCAACGCGCTCACCCTGCTCGCCGTCGTCTGCGGCAACGCCGTCGAGGCCACCGACGACCTCTGCCACGATCCCACGCAGATGCAGGCGTTCGTGATGGGCGTGACGCTGGCCAAGAGCATCGTCCCGGGCGCGCCGGTGTTCGCGACGCCGAACGACTTCGTGAGCGCGATGGAGGGCAAGGGGATGATCGGCCCGGTGCTCACGACGCTCGGCGTGAAGCCGGTGCAGTTCAAGTCGAAGAACGAGCTCAAGAAGATGCTCGCCACCGAGAGCAAGATGTTCTCGATCTACGCCGAGGGCGTGGTGCCCGGGAACCGCCGGACCACGCGGGTCCGCATCCACGCGGTCATCGACACGAGCCACGCCGAGGAGCTCGGCGGCGCGATGCCGCAGATCTTCGGAGGCCAGCCGACGACGCCGACGACCGCGGGCAACCCGACGCGCGACCAGGCCGGCAACAACGCCAAGCCCGACGAGGCGACCCCGGAGGCGATCGCGTCGGCGCTCGCGGCGAACCCCGCCGGGACCGTGATCTACTGGCGGGTCGAGTAACGAGGAGCGAGGAAGCACACCATGACGATTCTCCTGGGCATCGACGCGACGAGGACGGTCGTGCGCACCGCGCTGCTGCGTACCTCGTACCGGCGCGTCGTCCTCGAGGCGCTGGGCGAGGCCGACGTCGCGGCGTCCGGCGGCGAGGCGGAGGCCGTGCGCGCCGCGGTCGCGGCGGGCGTCAAGCCCGACGCCGCGGCGATCGCGCTCTCGGGGGAGAAGACGTTCTTCCGGCGCCTCGACCTGCCCGCGGCGGCGCAGAAGGAGATCCAGAACGTCGTCACCTTCGAGCTCGAGGCGACGGTCCCCTTCGAGATGGACGACGCCGTCTTCGACTACCGCGTCGGCAAGCGTCCCCCCGGCTCGGCCACGCTGCCGATCTTCGCGGCGGTCGCGCGCGCCGACGACGTGCGCCAGCGGATCGCGCTGGTCCGCGACGCCGTCGGGCAGGAGCCGGAGCGCGTCGGGACGGGCGCGCTGCCGCTCTCGAACCTCACCGCCGTCATGCCCGAGCTCGAGTCGCCGGCGTTCCCGGGCGCGGCGCAGGTGCTGCCCCTCGGGGCGCCGCCTGCGGGTGAGGGCGCGCCGATCGCGATCCTCGACCTCGGCGAGAGCACGTCCGACTTCATGGTGATGATCGGCGGCGAGCCGCTCTTCGCGCGCACGCTCTCGCGCGGCACCATCGGCCTGCCGGGCGGCGCACCCGCGCTGGCGCGCGAGCTCCGGCAGACCATCGCCTCGTGGCGCGCGCTCGGAGGCGCCCCGCTCGCGGGGATGTACCTCGTCGGCGGGGGCGCGAGCGTCCAGGGCGCCGAGGTCTTCCTCTCGGGCGAGCTCGGCGTGAGCATCCTGCCTTTGCCCCAGCCGCGGTTCGAGGCCCTGACGCCCGAGCAGGCGGCGATGCTGCCCCGCTTCGCCAAGGCGATCGGCCTGGCCCTGGGGCTGTCGAGCCGCTCGCGCGCGTTGAACCTCCGCCAGGGTGCGCTCGAGGCGCAGCGGAGCTACCCCTTCCTCCAGGAGAAGGTGCCGCTCCTCGCCGGCCTCGGCGCGGTCATCGCCGTCAGCTTCGGCTTCTCGATCATCGCCGAGCTGCGCACGCTCGACGCGGAGCACGAGACGCTCACCGCCCAGCTCGCGGCGGCGTCGCACGACATCCTCGGCGAGGAGGTCACCGATCCCGACGCCGCCGAGAAGCTCCTCGAGCAGGGCCCCGGCGCCGGCGACGAGGACCCGCTCCCGCGGGCGGACGCCTTCGACGTCATGGTGCAGCTCTCCAAAGCCGTGCCCAAGGAGGTGGTGCACGACGTCGTCGAGCTCGACGTCAACCGCGGGCACGTGACCATCCTCGGCACCGTGCCGAGCATCCCCGACGCGCAGCCGATCGCCGACACGATGAAGGAGCATCGCTGCTTCAAGGACGTGAAGGTGCCGCGCACCAGCCAGTTCGCCGAGGGCAAGCAGAAGTACGTCCTCGAGTTCGACATCAAGTGCCAGGAGAAGAGCAAGAAGAAGCCGGGTGCGGACGCAGCCGACTCGGCCTCGCCGGCGGCGTCGGGCGCCAAGCCGGACGGCAAGCAGGAGGGCGGCAAGTGAGCCTGTACGACCGCTACCTCAAGCTCGAGCCGCGCGAGCGGCGCCTCCTCACGGTGCTCGGCGCCATCTTCGCCGCCTTCGTGTTCCTCCTCGTGCCCTTCGGGATCCACAGCGCCCTGTCCGAGCGCCGCGAGGCCAACCAGCGGCTCCGCGACGTGACGCAGAAGATCTACGAGTCGCGCGCGCAGATCGCCGAGAAGAAGTCGCGCCACGACGCGCTGGTGGCGCGCTACGCGAAGCCGGCGCCGGCGCTCGCCGGGTTCATCGAGGAGGCGGCGAAGCTCCACGGTCTGGCCGTGCCCGAGGCGCAGGACAAGCCCGAGATCCCGCACGGCAAGCGCTACAGCGAGCGGCTCACGGTGGTCAAGATGCACAAGATCGGGATGCTCGGGCTCGTGAAGATGCTCGAGAAGATCGAGCAGAGCGGCCTGCCGGTTTCGATCAGCCGCCTCAACATCAAGCCCCGCGCCGGCGAGCCCGACTCGTACGAGGTGGAGCTCGGCGTCTCCGCCTTCGACCGCAAGGGCGGCGACGGCGCCAAGGAGGCGCCCGCCGGCGCAGGCTCGGCGGCGCCGGCGCCCGACAAGGAAGAAGAGAAAGAGGAGGTGCCCTGATGAAGGCTCGCCTCGTCACGATCGCGAAGTGGGTCGCCTACCCGGCGTTCTACCTCTTCTGCCTGGCGCTCTTCGGGTATCTCACCTTCCCGTTCGAGCGGCTCAAGGACCGGCTCATCGCCGAGTTCGAGCGGGCCCAGAGCAAGAAGGGCACGCCGAGCGGACAGCGGCTCGAGATCGACACGGTCGACTCGTACTGGTTCACCGGGGTCGAGGTCCAGGGGGCGCGCCTCATCCTGCCGCCGTCGCCCGACGACGCGAAGGGCGCCGACGACAAGGCGCCGAAGGAGACCGTGATCACGGTCGACGACGCCCACGCCCGCGTGCGCGTCTTGCCGCTCCTCATCGGGAGGGTGCGCGTCGACTTCTGGGCGAGCGTCTTCGGCGGCGAGGTGACCGGCACCGTGCCGGTCGGCGGGAGCGGCACCGTCGAGCTCCAGCTCGAGAAGATCGACCTCGCCAAGATCGAGCCCATCACCGCCACCATCGGCCTGCCGGTGCGGGGCACCGCGACCGGAGAGCTCGAGCTCAGCGCCGCCGACGGCAAGTTCAACAAGGCCAACGGCACCTTCGAGCTCACCGTCGCCGACGTCTCGGTCGGCGACGGCAAGACGAAGATCAAGGGCCAGCTCGCGCTGCCCGAGGCCAAGCTCGGAGACCTCACCATCTCCGCCGAGGCGAAGGACGGCGTGCTCAAGGTGACCAAGCTCGCCGCGGCGGGCGACCTCGAGCTCGTCGGCGACGGCAAGGTCGCCGTCCGCGAGCCGTGGAACGACTCGAACGCCGACCTCTACCTCCGCTTCAAGTTCACCGACGCCTACCGCAACAAGAACGACGTCACCCGGTCGCTGCTCGGGGCGCCGGGGTCGAACGCGCCGGCGCTGCTCGACCTCGCCGACCCCAAGATCAAGAAGGCGAAGCGCGCCGACGGCTTCTACGGCTGGCACGTGCACGGGCCGCTGAAGCGGCTCCGCTTCGATCCCTCGTCGTCCGACTCGCCCGCCGCTGCCGGCAAGCGCAAGGCCGGCGACGCGCCGTTCACGGGGAGCAGGAAGGCGGGCGGCATCCAGCTGCCGCTCGGCCCCTCCGAGGCCGTGAAGGACGACAAGCCCGTCGCGCCGCCTCCGCCCGCGATGGCGCCCGCCGGCGACGATCGGGAGAAGGAGCGCGAGAAGGAGCACGAGGTGCCCGCCCCGCCGCCGCCGCCGCCTCCGCCTCCCCCCCCGACACGCGAGCAGCCGCCTGAGGAGCAGCCGGCGCCGCGCCAGGAGGAGCCCGCCGCGCCGCCGCAGCCGGCTCCCGAGGCGCCGCCCGCCGAGGGCGAGCAGCCGGAAGCTCCGCGGTAGGCGCGCGCGCGCGGCGCCGACCGGGGACCGCGCGCGGAGCGATGGCGTCGCCCTCCGCGCGCTTGCCGGCGCGCGAGGCGCCGACGACAATGCGCCGGTGACCCCGCTGCTCGCCGCGTTCGCCGATCTGCTCCGCCGGCTCGGAGAGCTCGACGAGCTCGAGCCGCAGAAGGTCGCGGACGCGGCGCGGCTGCCGCTCCCGCCGCCGGTGCGGACGACGTCCATGTGGGCGATGTACGAGCTCGGCGGCGACCGTTCGCAAGGCGTCGCGGCGATCGCGATCGAGTGGCAAGCGGGCCGGGCAGGCAGGGTCACGGTCCAGCCCGACGGATCGCTCTCCGGGGCCACGCAGCCCGAGGGCTCGACAGGCGTCGACCGCGCTCGATTCGCCGACGCGGTGCGACCGTTCGCGGGCGAGGGCCGCGTCGCCGGCGATCCGATGCCCAACCCGCCACCGCCGGGCGCACCCGCGGACGGATTCGCCGAGGCGGTCGAGCAGTGGAAGCGCCGCTCCTACCTTCTCTACCCCCTGCGCGCCGGCCAGCTCCGTGTCCCGTTCGACGCCGGGCGCATGGGCGCCCCGTCGATCGACGGCTTCACCAAGAGCACCATCCCGAAGGTCTGACGTCCGCGACGCGCGTTGCCCCCGCCGCCCCAGGAGCCGGGCAACAGAGAGTCGAACCGCGGCACGGCGTGCACGCGAATCGACCGAATGGGAATCCTCCCCGTCTCCCCGACTCCCTGTAAAACACCCGCGTCGAGAGCGTCAGCGAACGAGCGCGGCCTCGCCCTCGAGGGGCGCCGCGCCGGGCTTCTTGTCCTTGATCTCGTGGGTCTTCGGATCGTACTTCGAGGTGCACTTCGCCATCACCAGCGTGGCCTCGAAGTCGCCGCTCTTGGCGAGCGCGCCCTCGACGGTGACGGTGACGCCGCCCTCGGGAACGTCGCGGAACGTGTCGGGGATGACGCACTGGGCGTAGCGGATCGGCAGCTCGATCTCCTTCTTGCTGCCGCGGATCTTGAAGCGGTACTCGCAGGGCTGGTCGCGCTTCACGAGGGAGCCCGGGCTGAGCTCGCCCTCGATGCGGACCTTGCGCCCGATCATCGCCGGGGGGGCCGCCGCGAGCTCGTCGACGGGGCTCGCGTAGATGGCCGCCTGCTTGATGCCGACGAAGAAGAGGGCCACGACCGCGGCCACCATCGCCAGGAGCACCACCAGGAGCGCGGTGTTCTTCTTCTGCGGCTCTTTCCGCGAGGCCACCGGCGCCGCCGTGGGGGGCGCCGACGTCCGCCCGTCGCGTGCGGCCGCATCGGCCGTGGTACCGCTCGAGCCGATGGCGGCGGCGAGCTCGTCGTCCAGCTTCTTGCTCATGGCGGTCTTCCTGTAGGGAAGAGGCTAGCTCGGGTACAGGGCTGGGTCGAGATGCGTGGTGTGCGATGGGGCTGGCGCGCACCTTCTGCGCGCCGGAGCCCCGCCGTCGCGCGCATGCAAGCGGGCGCGCGACGGTCGGGGATCGCGATCGTGTGAGCGGGATCGCTCAGGGCTGCTGGGTGCCGCCCTTCTCCTTTTCACCGGGCTGCTGGCCCTTCTCACCGCCCTGCTGGCCCTTCTCGCCGGGCTGCTGGCGCGGGCCGCCGCCCTGGCCCTTCTTCTGGGCGGCCGGCTTCACGAAGTCGCGGACCTGCTTGCGCAGCGCCTTCACCTGCGTCGGGTCCTGCGTCGTGATCATCAGGCGCACGCCGCGCGGCGTGTCGCTCATGCTCGTCTTCGCGCCCTGGCGCGCGAGGTCGAAGAGCGGGCACGTCTCGGCGCCCGTGGGGCCGCCCTGCTGCTGTCCCGCGCTCGTCATGGCGGACTCCATCTTGCGCGCGTGCTCGCGCACCGTGTCCATGTCGCCGCCCTGCTGCGGCCGGAGCACGAGGGCGACGCCGCCCTGCACGTCCTCGACCGTCGCCCGCGAGTCGCGCGTGAGCGTGTCGCACAGCTCGCGCTCGTTCACGCCCGCGGCCTCGCCCGTCGGGGGCACCATCGGTGCCATGCCCCCAGGCTCTGCGCCGGGCGCGCCCATCCCGGGCTGCGCGCCCGGGGCGCCCATGGGTCCGGGCTGCGCGGCCGCGCCGGGCTCCTGCCCCATGCCGGGCGGCGGCGTCTCGGGCTGAGCCGGTTGCGCGGGCTGCGCCGGCTGGGCCCCCGGCATCCCCATGCCGGGCTCCGCGCGGGGCGGCGTGCGCGATTCCCTCACGCTGGACTCGAACGCCGGAGACGGCGCGGGCTGGCGCGCCGGTCTCTCGCGCGAGCAGCCGGCCACGAGCGCAACGAGCGCGATGGGGCCGAGGGTCCAGCGGACGACGGAGTTCGGTCGAATCATCGGGTTCCTCCTCAGACGCTCCGGAGGCGCGAGCCTCGGGATTCCACCCCGCCGGCGAGCTCAGCCTGGTCGGCGGGGAGCGTCGATCCGCGCACGCGGCACGGGCCGATCAGCCACGGTGCCGCGCTGCAGCCGCCGTGCCTCGCTCTGCTGCACGCGCGCTCTGCCCGAGGCGGACCGCGCTCGCCGTTGACGTTCGCGCTCCGTCCGCCGACCATCGGACCGATGCTTGCGCGCAGAGGCCCGGCCGCGGCGGCGATCGCGTTGCTCTTCTCCCAGACGTCGATCGCGGTCGCGCAAGCGCCGGTCGTTCCTCCGGCTCCACCGCCGCCGGTGACGTCGCCTCCCGGGCCGACGGCGCCGCCGCCGCCGAGCGGAGCGCCCGGCGCGGCGCCGCGCCCGACGAGCTACGTCTGGATCACGACGACGAACGCGAAGGTCGCGCTCGAGCGCCGCGTCGGATCGCTCGAGCAGCCGCAGATCGGCACGGGACGCGCGCCGCTCGGACAGGCCCCCCCGGCGTGGGGCGCGTCGAATGCGTACGGCCCTTACTGGGAGAGCGACTGGGAGCGCGTGTGCATCACGCCGTGCCAGACGCAGGTGGCGACGGGCGGCGTCTATCGCGTCGCGGGCGAGGGGGTCACGCCGAGCGAGGCGTTCCCGGTGCGCCCCGGCCGCATGGGCCTCGACGTCGCGCCGGGGAACGAGAGCGCCAAGCGGCTCGGCAGCTACATGGCCGTCTTCGGCTTCCTCCTCGCCGCGGCGGGCGGCGTGTTCCTCGGCATCTCGCTCGCGTCGAACGAGAAGGACTCCGCCGACGCGAACCGCGTCGCGACCATCATCAGCACGGCGGGCCTCGTCGGAGGCGGCGTGCTAGGCATCTCGGGCGTCATCCTCACGGTCGTCAACAACACCGATGTTCGTGACGAGAGCGGGAAGGTCATCGCGAGCGGTGCCCCCGCCCACCGGGATTTCGCCTCCTTGAATGCCGTCGGCACCTTCTGATCCCGATCGCGGTCTCGTCATGGCGCTCGTCGCGGCGCTCGCCGCGCCGGCGTGCGCCGGGGGAGCACCCGGCGCGCCGGCGCGAGGACGGAGCGAGGGCCCGCCCCGAACGGCGGCTTCCGCCGCGAGTGCGCCCGCGGTCGCGCCGGAGGGCGTGCTCCCCGGACGCGCGCCGCTGGGAACGCCGGTGGCGGTGCCGCTCGAGGCTTGGCTCGAGCCCATCCAGGGCGGGCGCTCGCTCCTCGCCGTCTCCTCGCACGCCGGCGATCCCGTGACCGCGTGGCGCAGGCTCGACGCCGCGGGCGCGGCGCCGAGCTGGGGTCCGGTGGTCCGCGTCACCGGCGAGCGGCTCGCCGCCGCCTTCGACGGACAGGACGGCCGCTACACGGTCGTGACCTCCGACGGCGCGCGCGTCTGCATCGCCACCTACGGCGCCGGCGCCGCCGAGCCCGACGCGCGCGGCTGCGCCGAGATCGAGCCCGCCGCGATCGCCTGGACCGGCGAGCGGATCGCGCTCGTCGAGACCAACGTGGAGCGGCCGCCGGAGCCCCCCGCTGCATCGGCGCCGCCGAAGCCGAAGGCGACGAAGCCGAAGGCGAAGCCCAAGCCGAAGGGCACGCCCAAGCTGCGCCACCGGCCCGCGAAGAAGAAGAAGAAGGCGAGCGCGTCGTCGCCTCCGCGCCCGCCGGCGCCGAAGGCGAAGGTCGACGTGCGCGTGCGCTGGGCGACGCGCGACGGGCGGATCGACGACGCCGCCGCGAGCACCGGCCTGCGCTTCGAGCGGCCCCAGGAGGGGATGACCATCATCGACGCCGTCGGCCGGGCCGGAGGCGTGGATCTCCTGTGGTACGAGTGGGGCTCGCGCAAGAAGAAGGACGCACCGCTCGGGACGGCGCGGATCGCGACGGGCTCGCTGCGCGCCGACGGATCGTTCGACCCGTCGACGCGGCGCACGATCGTCGAGGACGACCTCGCCTGGGGATCGATCGACGGGCACAAGTGGCCGCGCCTCGTCGGCACCGGCTCGGCGACCGCGTTCGTCGACATCGCCGGCAAGGGCGGCGGCTGCCAGGCGGCGAAGATCGCGCCGGCGGCGAGCCCGCTCGCGCCCGGCGGCGCGGCGTGCGCGGCCGATCCGGCGAGGATCGCCGCTGCCGATCCGGTCGCGGCCGCCGAGGCCGCGGCGCTCGAGCAGCTCCTCGCGGACGAGCCGCGGCGGGTGCCCGGCCAGATCAAGAACGATCCGGGCCTCGTCGCCTGGGCGGGCGATCGCGCCTACTACTGGAAAGGCGGCGCGCTGCGATCGGCCGCGCGCGCCGACGGCGCCCCGCGCGACGAGCCAGCGCCTCTGGTCGCGCAGCGCGCGCCCATCGCCTGGGGCGCGCTCTCGGCCGACGGCGAGGGCGTGGCGCTCGCGGGCGGCTCGTTCTACCGGCTCGACGCGGTGGGGCGCGTCGCCGAGCTCGGGCCGGTGCCGGCAGGCGCGCCGCGCGCGCTGATCGAGCCCGAGATCCCCGGCGTCGATCGGAGACGGGCGGCGAAGATCGGCGACGTCTGGTGGGCCGCGCGCGGCGACGTGGTCCGCGTGCCCGACGGCCGGCGCGCGCCAGGGCTCGAGGGGCGCGCCCACCCCGACGCGACCGCCCTCGTCGGCGGGCGCGAGCGCGGCCTCCTTCTCGAGGTGCGCGGCCCCTCGCTCCTCGCCACGGCGCTCGACGCCGAGGGCGCGACCGTCGCGCTCCCCAACGCGGCCGCGCCGCACCCGTCGCCGGTGCGCGCAGGCTTCGACGCGGTCGAGCGGCGCGCCGGCGGCGCGATCGTGGCCGGCGTGAGCGCGGCCGATCCTACGCGCGTCGTCGTCTTCGTCGTCGGCTCCGGGGGCGAGCTCGGCCCGGTGCGCGACACCTCGCTCGCGGTGCGCGCCGGCGAGCTCGCCGTGCGCCTGGTCGCGCTCCCGGGCGGCGGCGCCGTGCTCAGCGATCGCGAGCGGCGCCGCGCCGTCTGGCTCGACGACGACGGGCGAGAGCTCGGGCGCGCGGCGTGGCCCGAGCAGGTCGCCGACGAGTCCTGCATCGACGGCGCGCCGGCGCACGGCGCGGTGCCCGGGCCCGAGCCGGGCCGCTTCGTCCGCGTCGACGGCCTCGCCGAGCGCGGGACCTGCGTGGTCGGCGACGCGGTCCTCGCCGGCGACGGCACGGCGCGCTGGTTCGGCAGCCGGGTGCGCGGCATCGACGCGCGCGCCGAGGTCGCGGTCCTCGCCGTCCTTCCGCCGATCGAGACGGCGAAGAGCGCCGCCGATCCCGCGTCCGCCGCCACGCCGGCGTCCGCGCGCGCCGGCGCGGCCTCGACGGATCCGCCGGCGTGCCCGGCCGACATGGTCTCGGTCGCGCGCGCCTTCTGCATCGATCGCTACGAGTCGACGTTGCTCGACGCCGAGAGCGGCCAGCCGATCGCGCCCGATTGGTCGGCCACGCCCTCGTTCCTCGACCTCGCGCTGGGCGAGTGGTCGACGGGGCGGTTCCGCGTCGGCGGCGTGCACGCCCGCGCCTTCCCGCTCCCCGAGCTGCCGGCGTGGATGCGGGGCGCGCGGCCCTCGCCGGTCGCGCAGAGCCGCGCCGGCGTGCAGCCGAGCGGCTACGTCACCGGCGTCACCGCCGCGGCCGCGTGCGCCGCCGCCGGGAAGCGGCTCTGCTCGGTCGAGGAGTTCACCATGGCGTGCCGCGGGGAGGACGACACGCTCTTCCCCTACGGCGACGACTACGTCGACGGCGCCTGCAACGTCTTCCGCGAGGACCACCCCGCGGCGATGCTCCACGGCAACGCGTCCATCGGCCACCTCGATCCGCGGCTCGATCGCGTCGCCGCGCGAGGCGGGCCCCTGCTGCGGGCGACGGGCGCCACGCCCGAGTGCCGCTCGCGCTGGGGGTCCGACGCGGTCTACGACCTCGTCGGGAACATCGACGAGTGGGTGGACGAGCCCGGCGGCGGCTTCGCCGGCGGCTTCTACTCGCGCTCCACCCGCGCCGGCTGCGAGGCGCTGATCACCGCGCACCCGCGCCCCTACCTCGACTACTCGACGGGCGTGCGCTGCTGCAGCGACGCCGCCGGCAAGGTCGCGGCGGGCGGCGACTGAAGAGGTGTCGGACATTCGTCCGAGCCCGACGCCTCTTCAGTCAACGCGTCGGGTTGCGCGCGAAGCGCTTGGCGAGCTCGTCGAGCGCCGCCGCCACCTCGGGGGAAGCGCCCTTCTTCTTCGCCTGGATGAGCGCCGGCGTGGAGGGGTGGTCGACGACCATGAGCGCGTTCGAGGCCGTCCGGCGCACCTGGCCGTCGTAGGCGACGAACGCGCCCACCAGCGCCTCCGCCGCCTCGGCGCGGGTCTTCGCCTCCTCGCCGCTCTTGGCGACGATCGGCGTCTTCCAGGCGCGCGCGGAGCCGGCGTCGCCGAGCGCGCGTACGATCGCCTTGGCGACGTCGTCGCCGGGGTGCGCGCCGATCGCCGCCGCGAGCGCCTCGGCGCAGGCGGCCCTGCGGCAGCCGCCCATCCCCGCCAGGACGGCGCCGCGCTTGGGCCCGGCGGTCTTCGCCATCGCGACGAGCTTGGCAGCGCCCTGATCGGTCCCGATGCGCCCGAGCGCCTCCGCCGCCGCGCGGACGACGAGCGGCTCGGTCTCGCGGCTGTCGAGCACGGCGACGAGCACCGGCTCGGCGGCGGGATCGCGCAGCATGCCGGCGGCCTCGATCAGGCCCGCGCGCCACGCCGTCCACGCCGAGTCGGGCAGTCCGCCGCGCGGGGCGGCGTCGATCGCGATCTGCTCGAGCAGCGCGTAGAGCGCCTCGGGCCCGATCGCCTTGAGCATCGCCCCGATCGGCGCGATGCGCCCGCGCTTCTGGGCGTCGATGTCGGCGAGCTCGGCGCGCGTCCTGGCGACCGCGTCGAACGCCGCCGGGGAGGCCGCTCTGGCGCGCGCGATCTCGGCCGTGAGCCGCGCGCGCTCCGCGGCGGGCAGGTCGGCGGGGCCGATGACGACGCCGTCGGCGCGCGCCGCGGCGGGGAGCATCGCGAGGGCGAACGCCGCCGCAGCGAGGGTCCTCTGCAGGATGCTGCTCGTTCGAGTGCTCATAGCCCGCTCTCCCACCACGACACGTTCGCCGGGATGGCGCGCGTCGTGTTCGTCCCGCAGTGCACCTCGCCGAGCAGCCGGTGGTAGAGGTTCCAGTTCTCGATCCAGTGCACGGTGATCCCCAGCGGCGCGAACGCGTCGACGAGGTTCTTCTTGAAGAGGTCGGATCCGTCGACGGTCGGTCCCCACGGGTTCGGCGAGCCGTAGTGGCCGTCGGCGAGGATGACGCCGTTGACCATGCCGGGCTCGTAGGCGACGGCGTACCCGTAGGCGGGGTGGAACAGCGAGCCGATCCGGATGACCTCCGGGTCGCCGAGGCCGGTCTCGGCCTGGATGACCTGGAGCTGCCCGTCGATCTCGGCCGCGGCCCACGAGGTCGTGTTCATCACGTCGGGATCGGCGAGCACCTGGTTGATCGAGACCTGCGCCGAGACGTTGTTCGACCAGAACTTGCCGACGAACATGGCGGCGCTGCCGTACCCGGCGGCCACGGCGGCCTCGAGCTCGTCGACGCCGAGCGTCGCGTCGGCCAGCACCAGCGCCCAGCCGCGCGGCGTCGGCGCCTTGACGAAGCTCGTGGTCTCGTCGACGTGGCTGACGGTCAGCCACTCGGTGTCGATGTAGACGCTCGGCTGGACGCCCTGGCTCTGGACCATGAGATCGAAGCTCGGGTCCGGGTAGTACGACGCCGTCGAGCCCCGGAGCACGCGGCCGAGCGGGTAGCTCTGCCCCGCGTGGGTGTGCGGCGGGATGGTCTCGAGGTTGCCGAACGAGTTGAGCGTGTCCATCGAGTTCGGGTGGCTCGGGTCGTACTGGACCGCGCCGGCGACGTCCTTGCCGCGCAGCACGGTGAAGACGACGCGGCCCGCCGTCCTGAGCCCGTTGTTCGTGTAGTTCGCCGACCGGAAGTTGACGTGGATGACGCGCTTGGTCCCGTTCGGGCCCGGCATCGCGGTGTACGCCGTCTCGAAGAAGTCCTGCGTCCACTGATCGCCAACGAAGAGATCCTGCACCGGATTGGGCACGCCCGCGGCCTGGACCGCGGCGGCGAGATCGGTCCGGAACGCGAGCGAGCTCTGGCTGTTGATGTTGGTGACGTAGATCCGCTGCGCCGGATCGAGGTGGTGGCGGAAGATCACCGGCGCGACGCGCATCCGCACCGTGTCGGCGCCTCCGGCCACGGGCTGTGCGTCGGGCCCCGTGCCGCCGGCGACGTCGAGCGTCACGTCGACGTAGCCGTCCCACGCGTTCGCGTCGCGGACGATGTCCTTGCCCTCGATGGCGAGCTCGACGCCGGCCTGGAGCTCGGCGGCCGAGAGGACGTCGACGGCCGGATCGAACACCTCGAACGCGGCGCCGCTCTGCTTGAACAGCCTCACGTGCGATGCGCCCGGGCTGCCGAGCGCGATCGTCGCCGAGGCGTCGGCGGGCGCGTCCGGCCAGGGGACCGTCCGTAGGCGCGCGAGATCGAGGAGGTCGTCCGGGCCGTTGATGACGCCGTCGGCGGCGTCGTTGCACGCCGCGAGCTGCGCGTCGGTCTGGTTCTGGGTCGGGCACGCGCCCTCGTCGTCGTCGAGGTTCGCAAGGAACACCGCGCCGTGCGACGCGTCGAAGGTGTCCTCGCCCTGGTCCTCGGAGGGATCCGCGAGATCGACGGTGCCGTTCCGGTTCACGTCGGCGCGCAGGTCGACGATCGCCACGAGACCGCCGCCGCCGCCGCTGCTCGAGCTGGAGCTCGTCGTCGTCCCGCTGCTCGAGCTCGAGCTCGAGGCGGGGCCCCCCCCCCCCCCCCCCCCGCCCCCCCCCCCCCCCCCCCCCCCCCGGGGGCCCGCCCG
>CAYJPW010000038.1:0-28921 GCA_964372055.1 uncultured Polyangiaceae bacterium | reverse complement strand
CCCGCCGCCGCTGCGCCAGCTGGAGCGCTTCGTGGTGCTGGCGCTCGCGCTCGCGCTCGCGGCGGCGCCGCCGGCGCCCGCGCCGGAGCCGCCCGCGCCGCCGGCGCCCCCGGTGTCGCCGGAGCTCGACGTCGAGCCGCCGGTGGTGGTGGCCGTCCCCGAGCTGGACGATCCGCCGGCGCCGCTCGTGCCGGTCCCGGTGAAGAGCGTCTCGTCCTCGCCGCCGCACGCCGCGAGCGCGGCACCGAGCGCCGCGAGGCGCGCGGTGCGCATCCAGGAGCGTCGTGATCCCATGGCATCCCCGGTTCCTGGCGCGTACCGCCTCGCTCCATGACGCGAGGGCGTCGCCCCAACACGCGCCGGAGTGTCGTATGGCGGTCGGCCGGCGCACTTGATCGCAGTCAAGCCCGAAGCAGGTCGCGATGCCGAACCGCGGCACCGGCGGCCGGGACCTCGGTCGGCCGGACATGTCCGTCCGCGGACATGTCGGACGCGCCGCCGCCCGTCTGCGCTGCCCCGGAATTCCCTGCGATTGCAGCTGCCGCCGCTGGCCCGCATGTTGCCGTGGTCGATCCCGATGGCCCAACTCGCGAGCCCGGGATCCAGGTGCCCCAGCCGTCCCCCCGTCACGTCGAGCGCCGGCGAGAGCCGAGGAGGCGCCGCCGCGAGCGTCGCCGAGGCCGCGGGCCTGCCCGCCCTGATCTTCGCCCAGATGCTTCCGGCCACGCTCCTCGCGCCGGCGATCCGGCCGATGTTCGCGGCGCACCACGGCGGCGACGAGCGCGCGATGCACGCGTTCATGGCGATCAACATGCTCGGCGGTGCGATCGCCGCGCCGCTGCTCGGCCGCTACGTGGACCGGCTCTCCCGCCCGCGGCGGGCCGTCGCGCTCCTCGCGATCGTCGACGCCGTCCTCCTGCTGGCGATCGCCTCGCTGCGCTCGACGCCGCTGGTCCTCGGGCTGCGCCTGCTCGAGGGCGGCGCCCACATCGGGGCGGCGACGCTGCTCATGGCGGAGGCCGCCGCGCTCGCGCGCCGTTCGGGCAGCGGCCGGACGATGGGCCTCGCCGGCGGTGCGCTGATGATGGCGGTCGCCCTCGGCAGCGCGCTCGGCGGCCTCGTGCTCGCGATCGACGTGCGCGCGCCGTTCTGGGCGGGCGCGGCGCTGGCTGTGGGCGTCGCCATGGTCGCCGCGCGCGGCGCAGGATCGCGCGTGGAGCGTGGCGCGAGCGACGCGAGCGCCGGCGGCCTCTATCGCCTCTTGCGGCGCGAGCCGTCGCTGCTCGTGCCGATCACCTCGGCGTTCGTCGGCCGCTTCACCGTCGGCTGCATCGTGGTCACGTTCTCGCTGTTCGCGCACAACGTCCACGGCCTCAGCGATCGCGCGGTCGGCGGCCTCTTCACGCTGCTGACGCTGCCGTTCGCCCTCGCGACGTACCCGGCGGGCCGCATCACCGACCGGGTGCCGCGCTCGGCGGTGCTGGCGGTCGGCGCCGCGGCGTACGCGCTGGCGCTCGTGGCGATCCCGGTCGCGGCGACGGCGTGGCTGCCGGCGCTGATGCTGACCATGGGGCTCGCGTCGGCGATGATCTTCGCCCCGACGCTCTGCTACTCGGCCACGCTCGCCGGCGCCGAGGAGCGCGGTCGCGCGATGTCGCTCGTGAACGCCGCGAGCTGCGCCGGGATGCTGATCGGCCCCGCCGCCGCGGGCATCACCTCGGCGATCTTCAAGAGCGTTGGCGATCCCGTGGGCGGCTACCGCGCGGTGTTCATGCTGGCCGGTGCGTCGATCGCGCTGTGGCTCGCCGCGGCCGGGCCCTGGCTCGCGTCGGCGTGGCGCGTCGAGCGCAGCCGCATGCGGGCGACGCCGCGTGCGTGAGCGAGCGGTTCGAGAATGTTCGGGGTCGGAACGCAGGCGCCGCGGTGCGGAGCGTCAGGGTCGCCGACTGGAGCCGTCGGTGGGAGCCGCATGGGTTGGGCGGCGGCGTACATCGCGAAGCTCGGGGCGGGGGAGACGGTCGCGTTCCGGCCGCGGGGCGACTCGATGTCTCCGAAGATCGAGTCGGGTCAGCTCTGCACGGTCGAGCCGGTCGACGCCGCCACGCTCGAGGTCGGTGATGTCGTGCTCTGCAAGGTCGGTCGCGCCGAGTATCTGCACCTCGTGAAAGCGATCGACGGAGAGCGGCTCCTCATCGGGAACAACCGAGGGCGGCTGAATGGCTGGATCGGGCGGGGCGGGGTGTTCGGACGGCTCGTCAAGGTCGAGCGCTGAGCCGCGAGGTCGGACCCTCGGTGGATCTCGGGTAGACTCGCTTCGCGGCCGAAGGAGCCCGATGAATCGCCCTCGCCCCATCACCGTGCGCCTGGCCCGGATCGCGCTCGGGATCGTCGAGGCGCCGAAGAAGGCTCTGCTCGTCGGGCTCGCGGGCGCGGTCGTCGTTTCGCTCGGTTTGGCTGCGTGGGCCCGGCGCGCCCCGTACGCGGGGCCAGTCGCGCCCATCGCGGTAGGCGGCGGTCGCTTCGTCTCTCACCTCTTTCACGAATCCGATCGCATCGCGGTGTTCGAGCCCGACGGGAGCGACTGGGTGCCGCAGGTTCTTCGCGCGCCGCAGCAGGGCGCGAACGTCAGCTTCGGCAACTCGCTTGCCCTGTCGGGCAGGTACCTCGCGGTGACTTCGTTCACGACGGAGCCGAGCGTCTGCGGCGATCTCCGCTGTCGCCTCGAGGCCTTGGGCACCGAGGAGATTCACGTCTACCGCCGCAGGGACGAGTGCCAGCCCAGGAACAGAGACTGCTGGGAGCACGATGCGATGCTGGTCGATGACGAGCCGCAACGACTCTCCCTGTGGAGCCAGCTCGCCGCGGACGGCGAGCGGATCGCGGTCATGTCCAGCCTTCCGGGTCCGGACGTCATGCTACGGATCTATCGGCGGGAGCAGGGGCGCTGGAATGTCGAGCACCACGAAAGGAGCCGCGGTGGGATCGCGCCACCAGCGTTGCACCGGGACCGTCTCCTCGCCCCGCTTCCAGCCCCGACGGTGCTCGAGCTCGGTCCCGAAGGATGGTCGCGAGTCGCGGAGCTCTCGGCGCCGGAACCCTCTGCGCGCCGCTTCGTCGGCGCGCTCGACCTCGGTGCCGACCGAGCTGTGGTTTCGTTCACGTACGGCGGCGTGCACGTGTTCGCGCGCGAGCCGACAGGCCAGTGGGCGTGGGAGCGAAGCTCCATCCCGATGAGGCGCTCCGAGCGGAGCTCGACGGGAGCGTCCCGGCCGCGCAGGGGTGCCATGTCACGTGGGGCCACGGGGTTGCGCTGGACGGAGATCGCGCGGTGGTGAGCGTCGAGCGCCTCGGTTGTCCCCGAGACGGCGCTGGCGCCGTCTCGTTCGAGCGTCGCGATGGCGTTTGGCGGCAGGTAGGCATCTCGGAGTTCCGCCACCGGTTTCAGGGAATCGGCGTGTACATGCCGTTCGCTGCGGACAATCAGGTCCTGGTCCTCGGCACATACCATGTGGCGGTCGCGAGGCGGCCAACTGGTCCGGATGGAGACTACGGTGGCCTGCAGATCCCGTCGGACCTATCGATGATCAGGTAATCGTCACGGCGGGCGCCGGGGCGCTTCGTCGGAGGCCGCGTGCGCTTGGGCCGAGATGCGGCTGAGGATGCGGCCACCGCCAGGGCGGCAGATCGGAGCGGCGCACCAGCAAGGCGCGCGCAGGGGAGAGCGGGCGACCCCCGCACGTATTCCATGACTGGTCGAGAGGAGGCTCGAGGTATGTCGGGTGCACGTCGGGCAGCTCTCGTGGTCCTCGTCGCGGTGATCGGCGCGGCCGGCTGCAACAACGGCGACGTGCCGCCCAACGGCACCGGGACCGGCGGCGGTGGGGCCGGAACCGGCAGCGGGGGGGCGACCGGCAGCGGCGGGGCGACCGGCAGTGGCGGCACAGGCGGCGGGAAAGCCGCCGGCAACAAATTCGGCGGCGTGACGGTGCTGCAGCAGCAGAACGGCGGCGTCTGGACGGGCATCTTCTCCGCCACCTTCTACGAGGCGGAGGGCACGCCCGCCGACTGCACGACGACGCAGGTCGGCGCGTGCACCGTCGACGACTGCACCTACGAGACAACCACCACGCCGACGCCGGTGACGCAGCAGAGCGCCGGCGTCGTCGGGGTTCAGGGCACGATCCAGGCGCAATCGCTCACGCCCAACGCCGACGCCACGTACACCTCGGCCGTGACGACGCAGCTCTGGAACGAGGGCGCGACCCTCGACATCGACGCCGCCGGCGACGTCGTCCCGGCGTTCTCCGCACAGGTCACGGGCGTCGCCGAGATCGCGCTCACCTCGCCCGCGCTCGACCCCGCCGGGGTCGTCATCGATCGCGCGAACGATCTCGTGCTCTCGTGGACCGGCGGGAGCGCCGGCGACGCGACCGTGATCCTCACCCGCGTGGAGATGACCGGACCGACGAGCCACTCGGTCGCGATCACCTGCCCCTACGCCGCCGGCGCCCAGACCGGCACGGTCCCCTCGGCCGCGCTCCAAGCGATCCCGCCGGGCGCCGGCGGCTCGATCTCCTTCTTCAACCGTGACCAGGAGATCCTCGACGTCTCCGGCTGGGCCATCACGGTGTCGTCGCTGAGCAGCAACGTCGGCGCCCAGGCCACCTACCAGTGACGCGCCCGGCGACGAGCTCCACCAGCAGCAACGGTCAGAAGCTCCCGACCGCCGCGATGCCGTAACCACCGCCGACGACGGCGGGCGAAATCTGCACGCGCGAGCCCACGACGGTGCGGCGCTCCGGGATCACGAAGGCGCCCACCACCTGGGCGACGCCGGCGATGTGGGCGAGGCCGGTTCCGACGAGCGCGGCCGTTTCCAGCGGCGTCGAGCCGCAGCGTGCGGTCTCGCCCGGGCCGCAGCGACGGTTGGCGAGGTTGAGCCAGGGCCCGGCGACGGGGACGTAGAGGTACTTGTCGCCCTTGTGATCGCTCGTGGCCGCGATCGCCACGGCGGGGATGTAGCTCGCGGCGATCGTGAGCGCGCCGGTCGTGAGCAGCGGTCGGTTCGGTCGAACCTCCTCGACCGGCCTCTCGGCCGTCGGCTGCGCGAGGCTGGGCCCGTACGTCTGCGCCTGGCTGGTCGCGCTCCATCCCCCCACCAGCGCCGCGGCGGCGGCGGCGACCACGAGCGAGCTCTTTCGAGAGTTCATCGGCACCTCCGTCGGGCGTGGCTGCAACCCCGGTACCGGCGCGCCGGTGTATGCCGGCCGCGCGCGCGCGTCAGATGCGGAGGTCGCCGAGCAGCGGGAGCGCGCCCACCTTCAGGTCGCGGCTCGCGGCCCGGAGGCGGTCGGCGAGGCGTTCGAGCTGGACGCGCGGTAGCGCGCGTGCCGGGCGGTCGATCGGGCGGAAGAAGTCGTCCCAGTGGGAGAGGAGCACGGCGCGCGGCGAGAGCGCACGCACCGCTCGCTCCGGGAAGCTCCGCGAGGTGGTCCAGCCGGCGGCGCAGAGCAGCACCAGATCGAGATCGCGGGCGCCGGCGACGCCGTCGAGGAGCTCGGCGCTGCCGACGTGGGCGATGCGCTTGCCGCCGACCTCGATCTCGACCCGGAAGACGGCGCCGCAGCGGTAGCGCTCGGCGCGCATCGGGACGTCTTCGCAGCCCTCGATGTCGCCGGGGAAGGGGACGCGCCCGAGGAGCAGGGGCGAGTGCGCGCTCGGCAGGAACCGGAGGCGAAACGGCCCGACCTCGGCCTCGAGCGGCGGCGATCCGGCGCTCCGCTCGGCGTCGACGACGCGCGCCTCGGGCAGCCCGGCGGCGCGGCACAGGGCCGCGGCCGAGCGCGAGCCGAACACCGTCGCCCCGGTGCGCGCCGCGATCGCCGGCACGTCGAGCACGTGATCGAAATGCGTGTGCCCGACCACGATGGCGTCGGCGGCGGGGACGTGACGCGCGATGGTCGGGAGGTCGGGCGTGAGCCGCGAGACGAGGCACCGCGCCAGCGAAGCCCTCGTCAGGTACGGGTCGAGGAGGAGCGTGTGCCCGCCGTGCTCGACGGCGAAGCCGGCCGTGCCCAGCCAGCGGACGGTGGTCGCGCCGCCGGGGCCGAGCGCGTCGCGGCCGTACGCCAGGGAGTCGAGGATCACCCGCCGAGCGTAGTCCAGGCGCGGCCGGCGGACACGGCCGTCGCGCGCGGCCGGGGGCCCGCGCGTGCTAGCCTTCTCCCCCGATGAGCGACGCGTCCTTCGACCTCCAGAACCCCACCGAGGAGCACCTCCTCCTGCGCCAGACGATGCGCGATTTCGTGCGCGACCTCGTCGAGCCGCAGGCCGACGAGCACGACCGGACGGCCACGCTCAACGTCGACCTGCTCCGCCGCTGCGGCGAGCTCGGCCTCCTCGGCATCACCATCCCGGCCGAGCACGGCGGCGCGGGCATGGACACGACGGCGGCGGTGCTCGTCCACCACGAGCTCTCGAAGAGCGATCCCGGCTTCACCCTCGCGTACCTCGCGCACGCGATGCTCTTCGTGAACAACTTCTTCTTCGCGTCGAACGACGAGCAGAAGGCGCGCTACCTGCCCAAGGTGCTCACCGGCGAATGGATCGGCGCCATGGGGATGACGGAGCCCACGAGCGGCACCGACGTGCTCGGGATGCGCACCACCGCGCGCAAGGACGGCGATCGCTACATCCTCAAGGGCCGCAAGGCGCTCATCACCAACGCCCCCGAGGCGCACGTCTTCATCGTCTACGCCCTGGTCGAGGGCAAGGTCACCTCGTTCGTGGTCGAGCGCGGCTTCCCCGGCTTCGCCACCGACGAGAAGACGCCGAAGATGGGCATGCGCGCGAGCACGATGAGCGAGCTCATGTTCGACGACTGCGTCGTCCCCGCCGCCAACGTCCTCGGGCGCGAGGGCGGCGGCATCTCCAACATGATGCGCAACCTCGAGATCGAGCGGCTCACGCTGGCCGCGATGAGCCTCGGCATCGCCGACCGTTGCCTCGACATCATGATCAAGTACGCGGCCGAGCGGCACAGCTTCGGCAAGCCCATCGGCGAGCACGGCCAGATCCAGCGCTACATCGCCGAGAGCTTCGCGAAGACCGAGGCGGCGCGCGCCCTCGTCTACACCGTCGCCCGCGAGACCCGCCACGACAAGCGCAACCGCCTCGGCACCGACGCCGCCAAGCTCTTCGCGGCGCCCGTCGGCAAGGAGGTCGCCGACAACGCCATGCAGGTGCTCGGAGGCTGGGGCTACTGCACCGAGTACAAGGTGGAGCGCTTCTACCGCGACGCCAAGCTGCTCGAGATCGGCGGCGGCACGCTCGAGTCGCACCAGAAGAACCTGACCAAAGAGCTGCTGAAGCGCTTGGCGGAGTAGGAAACGCCGCCCGCGCGCGGGCGGTCGAATAGACTGGCGCGGTGAAGGCGTCGCCTTGTCTCATCGCCGGCATCGCGGCGCTGCACACGGGCTGCGCGTCGCCGCCGGCGCCTTCGGTGGCACCCGGCGCTGCCGCCTGGCCACCGGTCGCGCCTGCGGCGCCCGCCCCGGGCTCGTCTTCCTCGTTCGGCGCGCCGGCGCCGGCCGTGCGCGCGATGAAGCTCGAGCAGGAGGCGCGTGCGCTGCTCGCACGTTTCCGCCACGAAGAGGCGATGCGTGCGGCGTGGGAGTCGTACCAGATCCGCGAACGCGCCCTCGGGCCGGCCGATGCGCTCACCTGCCGCTCGCTCGATCTCATCGCGGACATCCATGTCGCGTTGGGCGAAGGACCGAAGGCCGAGCAGGCTCTCCTCCGCGCGCTCGCGGCGCGCGAAGGCCGGCTCGGCGTCGTGCACGTCGAGGTCGCCGACACGTTGGACCGCCTCGCCGATCTCCAGGTCAAGACGCGACAGGGCCCAACCATCGAGGCGCTGCGGCGCCGCGCGCTCGCCATCCGCGAGGCCGTGGCCGGGCCGGCGCACGCCGACACGTCGAAGGCGCGGATCGCGCTCGCGAAGGTCCTGCTCGCCCAGTGCCGGTGGCAAGAGGCCGAGCCGCTCCTCGCTCGCGCCCTTGCGGACATCGAGCGACAGCAGGGGCCGGCGAGCCTCGAGCTCGTTCCGCCGGAGCGTGAGCTCGCCGAAGCGCGGTGGGATGGCGGGCGACGATCGGGCGGCCGAGCAGCACCTCCTCCGAGCGGTCGGCCTGCTCGAGCCGCTCGCTTCCACGCAGCATCGCGAGCTCATTGGGGTGCTGGGGCGCCTCGCGACCCGTCGCTGGTCGAACGCCGACGTCGCCGGAGCGCAGACGTTCGGCGAGCGCGCCGTTGCGGTGGCGGAGCGATGGACTCCGGGCTCCATGAGCTACACGCTCGGGGACACGGGCCTCGCGCTCGTCGATCTCTATCGGACGACGGGTCAGGAGGAAGCGGCGCGTTCGCTCGCACAGCGAATTCGTCTCATCGAGCGGGTCCGCCCTGGGGCGCCGCCGCCGCGGGCGCCCCGAGCTTCACCGGCCTCGCAGCGCTGCGCGAAGGAGCCCGCCGAGGTCTCGAACGCTGGCGCCGTCGTCGGGGGAATGGCCAAGCCCTTTCGGGCTTGTTTCAACCGCGGCCTACGCGACGATCCCCAGATGGCCGGCGAGGTGCGGATCAACGCCCGCATCGGGGCGCAAGGCGAGGTCCTCCGCGCCGCCGCCTACGGCCACCACGGGCTCTCGGATGGCGTGCTGTGGTGCACCGTCGACGTCGTGTTCGCCTCGACGTTCGCTCCACCCGCCGGCGGCGGCGCGACCATCGTCATCCCGGTGACGTTCGTGACGAGGTAGCCGAGCCGTAGCGCGTCACGTCTGGATGCAATCGCCCCCGCCCTCGCAGCTGCAGCTCGCCGAGCTGCACTTGAACGTGCAGGTGGCGCCCGCCTCGCACAGGATCGAGCAGCTCGACTGCGTGCACTGGATGTCGCAGCTCGTGCCGCCTGGGCAGATGAAGGTGCAAGCGTTCTGAAGGCAGTTGAAGCTGCACGAGCAGCCGTCGCCCGCGCAGCTCGTGCTGTTGCAGCCGGCGCAGGTCGGCGCCGGGCTGCAGACGATGCCGCCGGTCGTGGTGCTGGTGGAGGTGGTCGACGATGTGCTGGTGGTGTCGCCGCTCGAGCTCGACGTCGTCGCGGCGCCGCCTCCCGAGCTCGAGGTCGTGGCGCCGCTCGTGGAGCCCGTCGTCGCCGCGCCGGTGCCGCCGGTCGAGACGCCGGTGGTCGTGGCGGTGGTCCCGGCGCCGCCGGTGCCGGCCGGGCCGCCCGACGTCGACGCGCCGCTCGACTCGACGATGCCCTCGGTGGAGAGCGAGCACCCGATCCACACGCCGGGCACGATCGCCAAGAGGAGCCACGAGCGGGGTGGGACCACGGCTCGATGGTACCAGGCATGCGTGGCGGGCGCCCAGGTCGTCACCGAGGGTCGCCGAGCGCGCCCGGCTCTGGTACGTCCCGACCATGCGCGTCGTCGAACACCCGACCGGCGCCGCCGTCCTCGCGCGGGCCGGCGGGCTCCTCGAGGCGAGCGAGGCCGAGAACGGGCTCGTGCTCGGCATCCTCTGCGCGCGCACGCCGGCGAGCGCGCTCCTCGCGACGATCGAGCACGAGGAGACCGGCCTCGTCGCCGTCGCGGTCCGCACGCCGCCGTTCAACCTCGTGATCTCGCGGGCGCCCGAGGCGGCGCTCGAGGCGCTGGTCGAGTGGCTCGTCGCGCGCGGGGCCGAGGTCCCCGGCGTCAACGCGGAGGAGAGCACGGCGCAGGCGTTCGCCGCGCTCTGGTCGCGCGCGAGGGGCTGCGCGACGCGCGTCCACGCGCGCATGCGCGTCTACGCGATCACCGACGTCGTCCCGCCGCCGCGACCGCCGCCCGGGTTCTTCCGCGCGGCGCGCCCGGAGGACGAAGCGCTCCTCGTGCCGTGGGGCGGCGCCTTCGCGCGCGACGCCGGCATGATGCCGCACGAGGTCGGCGTCTTCGAGCGTCAAGTGAAGGCCCAGACCGCGGCCGGCGCGCTCTTCCTCTGGGACGACGGCGGCCCGGCGTCGATGGCGGCGTGCACGGGCGCGACGCCGCACGGCGTCCGCATCAACATGGTCTACACGCCCGAGGAGCGGCGCCGTCGCGGGTACGCCTCGGCCTGCGTCGCCGCGCTGAGCCGCCGGCTCCTCGACGGCGGCCGGACGTTCTGCTCCCTCAACGCCGATCTCGCCAACCCGACCTCGAACGCCATCTACCAGGCGATCGGGTATCGCGAGGTCTGCGACTTCTGGTCGATCCAGTTCGACTAGCGAACGAGGCCGCCCCGCGCCGGGCCGGGGGCGCGCCTCAAGAGGTCGCGATGGCTGCCGCGAGCTCGAACACCTTCGCGTGCTCGGGCACCTTGAAGAGGAAGCTCTGGCGCGCGTCGGCGTCGTCGATCCGCGCGGCGCGCGCGAGGAGCCGCTGGCGCGCGGCCGCCGCGGCGAGCCGCGCGCCCGCGGTGTCGCCCGAGGCCGCGAGCGCCTCGGCGTAGGCGGCGCGGATCGTCGCCTCGCCCGTCTCGAGATCGCCGAGCTGATCGAGCAGCTGCATCGCCTCGCGCGCCGCCTCGAGCGCCGCGTCGGGATCGCCCCCGGCGAGGCGCGCCCGGGCGAGCGTCCCGAGCGCGTAGGCGCGGCCGGGCAGCACGTCGCGCAGCGTGCGCACCGCCTGCGCCGCCTCGGCCTCCGCCTCGGCGAAGGCGCCGGCGAGGATCAAGGTCGTCGCGTAGTAGATGCGGGCGTAGCCCTCGAGCCGCGGGTTGCCCGCGTCGCTCGCCACGCGGATCGCCTCGGGCCCGAGCGTGCGCGCCTCCTCGATCCGCCCCTGGCCGGCGAGCGCGAGCTGGAGGTTCACCTTCGCGAACGGGATGACGCTGTAGAGCCCCATCGTCGCGCCGGCGTCGAGCGCCTCGCGCAGCGCCGCCTCCGCCTTCACGAAGTCGCCGATGCGCGTGTAGCCGTAGCCGATGTTGACGCGGGGCATGCACGCGCTCCGTCGATCCCCGATCGCCTCGGTCATGGCGGCGACCTGCTCCATGCAGCGGAGGTACGCCGCCGGGTCGCCGTGGAAGAGCACGCGCGAGGCCCTCGCCCGCAGGACCCACGGACGCGCGGCCGGCTCGGCCTCGACGGCGTCCTCCTCGAGACCGAGGGTGCGCTCGAGGAGGCGATCGGCGAGCTGGTAGCGCCCGCCCTGGAGGAGGCTGATGAGGGTGCGCGCCAGCGAGATCACGTGCACGCCGACGGCCATCGGGCTCGGCGGGGTGTCGAGGAGCATGCCGGCGAGGCCGGTGAGGCGGTCGTAGCTCGAGAGCTTGCCGAGCGCGCTCGCCAGCTCGCCCGCGGCGTGGTTCCAGCGCACGCCGCCCGGCGGCAGCAGCGCCAGCGCCTCGTCGGCGCTCCGCTCCGCCTCGGCGCTCTCGGCGCGCCAGTTGTGGGCCTCGGCTTGGAGGAGGCGGAGCGCGCCGAGCTGCTCGGCGGCGGCGCCGAAGTCGACCCCGCGCTGCGCGTGGGTGAGCGCCGCCGCGAGATCGTTGGCTGCGAGCGCCTGCTCGGCGGCGAGGCGGTACCAGGCGATGGTGCGCCCCGGCACGCCGCCCTTCTCGAAGTGCCGCGCGAGCACGCCGGCGTCGCTCTCGCCGGCGTCGACGAGCCAGCCGCCCGCGAGGCGGTGCCCGAGCGCGCGGTCCTCGTCGGTGAGCATCCCGTACGCCGCCTCGCGCACGAGCGCGTGGCGGAAGGCGTACTCGCGCTCGCCCGGGAACTTGGGCTCGAGCACCGGGTAGATGATCTCGCCCGACTCGAGCTCGGCGAGCCAGGCGTCGAGATCGACCGCGCCGTGCTCGCCCCCGAGCAGCGCCGCGACGGCGCCGCGCCAGAAGCTCTTTCCGAAGACGCTCGCGGCCCGCAGGATGCGGCGCGCCTCGCCGTCGAGGCGCTCGATGCGCGCCTGCGTGATCGCGAGGACGGTGCCGGGCAGCTCCTCGTGCCCCTCGGCCATGGCGCGCATCAGCTCCTCGAGGAAGAGCGGGTTGCCGCCGGCGCGCTCGACGAGGCGCGCCACCTTCTCGGGTGCCAGCGCGTCGCCCATCACCTCGCGGACGAGCTTCTCGGCGGCGCGCTTCCCCAGCGGCGGGAGGCGGATCTGGTGGAGCCGCCGGCCCACCCAGAGGTCGGGGAAGACCTCTTGCACGTCGGGGCGCGCCAGAGCGAGCACCATGAGCGGCCGCTCGGAGGCCACGCGCAGCGCGCTGTCGACGAACTTCACGCTCGGCAGATCGGCCCAGTGCAGGTCCTCGAGGACGACGAGCACCGGCGCGGCGCCGGTCTCGGCGAGGACGAAGTCGTCCCAGGCGCGGCGCATCTGATCGGCCATCAGCATCGCGTCCTGCCGCGCGGCGCGGAGCTCGACGCTCGGGTCCGGAAAGGGCGCGCCGATGAGCTCGCCGAGGAACTCGGCGACGCGGGCGCGCCGCTCCTCGGGGACGTGGCGGGCGACGCGCGCCGCGAGCTTGCGCTGGCGTACGTCGGACGGCTCGGCCTCGCGGATGCCGGCGGCCCGTCGCAGGAGCGGGCCCAGCATCCCGAAGGGCGAGCCGCCCGCCATCGGCTCGCCCTGGCCGCTCCAGATCTCGACCGGCTCGCCGCGCGCGAGGATGCGCTGGAGGAGCTCGTGGCGCAGGCGCGATTTGCCCTGGCCGGCGGCGCCGGTGACGAGGACGCCGCTCGCGCGCGGCTCCTCGACGCACGACTCGAAGGTCGCGAGGAGGCGCTCGAGATCGCCCTCGCGCCCGACGCAGGGCGGCGACTTGCCGAGGACGCGCCGCGTCTCGTCGGACGCGCGCTCGCCGGTGAGCTCGTTGCCCCGCAGGCCTTGATCGACGTCGAAGCGCCCACCGAGCAGGCCGGCGACGACGTCGTCGACCAGGATGGGCGCCGGAGACCGCGCGCCGGCGACGCCGAGCAAGCGCGCGGCGCGCTCGATCACCTCGCCAGCCGGCCAGCGATCGGCGAGCACGCCGCGCCCCATCGCCACCGCGATGGGAACCCCGGGCGACGCCGCGCGGAGGGTGAGCGCGCAGCGGCACGCCTGGTGCGCGAGCACCATCGCGCCCTTGGTGGCGGCGAGCGTCACCATCGTCGAGCCGTCGGCGAGCGGCTCGAGGCGGCCGCCGTTGGCCGAGAGCTCGGCGACGAGCGGGGCGAGCTCCTCGCCCGCCTCGCTCGACATTGTCGGCGCCGAGGCGAGCGCCCGCGCGTCGTGCGGCGTCGGCCGGGCGCCGACGATGATCACGCTGAGCAGGCGCTGCTCGCCGGTGGTCAGAGCCGGCTTGCCCTTCGCGGCGACCGACGGGGGCGGGGGGATGCTGCCGCCGAGGAGCGATCGCGAGGTCGACGCGAGGGCTGCGGCGACCTCGCGGCCGTCGCGCGGCCGCGCCTCGACGTCCTTCGACATCATCCGCGCGACGAGCTCGTCGAGCGCGGGCGGCACGCCGGGGTGGAGCTCGCTCGCGCGCGGCGGGGACTCGAGCAGGATCTTGGCGAGGAGCGCCATCACCTGCTCGCCCACGAACGCCGCGCGCCCGGTGAGGCACTCGAAGAGCACGCACCCGAGCGAGAAGACGTCGGCGCGCGCGTCGACGTCGCGGCTGCCGCGCGCCTGCTCGGGCGCCATGTACCCCGGCGTGCCGAGGGTCACGCCGGTGCGGGTCGCCTTGTGCTCGCCGCGCCCCCGCGCCACGCCGAAGTCGAGGAGCTTGAGGCGGTCCACCTGGCGATCGACCAGGAAGATGTTCGACGGCTTGACGTCGCGGTGGATGATCCCGCGCGCGTGCGCGGCGCCGAGGCCCTCGGCGACCGCGGTGGCGAGCGTGAGCGTCTCGGCGAGCGAGAGCGCTTCGCGCTCGAGGCGCTGCGCCAGGTCCTCGCCCTCGAGCCACTCCATGGCGAGGTAGTGCTCGCCGCTCTCGGCGCGCCCGTGCGCCACGTAACGGACGATGCGCGGGTGGCGGAGCTCGGCGAGCAGCTGCGCCTCGCGCGCGAGCCGCTCGTCGAGCGACGTCCTCTGGAGGATCTTGAGCGCGACGGCGCTGTCCGCCGCGAGGTCGCGCGCCAGGTACACCGCGCCCATCCCGCCGTATCCGGCGAGCCGCTCGATCTCGAAGCGGCCGGCGATCACGTCGCCCGAGGACAGCGCCATGGGTGACGTCAGTATCGCTCAACCCGCCCCCCCGAACGGCAACTACGTCGCGCGCGCGGATCTCAGGGGATCATCCACGGACCGGTGATCTGGCCCCCGAGGAGCATGCCCGGGTTGCCGGTCGCGCCGGCCACCTGGGTGTTCGTCGTCTGGATGACGATGCCGACCCCGACCGGGCGGTTCGGCCCGGCGACCACGTCCTCGCCCGGCGCGGGCAGGCCCACCCGGACGTCGGGGAGCCACGGGATCGCCGCCGAGCTCGTGTTCCAGGGCGGCGTGGCGCGCGGGGCCACGGCGCCAGACCGCTGCTCGTCCGCGAGGCGCGCCGCCCCGGCGAGCACGCGGCCGACCGGCGTCCTCCCGAGCGGGCGCGGCGGCGCGAGCGTCTCGAAGGCACCGAGGCCCAGGCCGCCCCTCCCGGGCTGGGCCTGGGCGACGCCTGCGCCCGCCGTCACCGCGGCGGCGCAGAGGCTCGCGAGGAGGAGGCGCGCTCGCTTCATCGGGGCACCCTCGAGCGCACGTGCCCCCGTCGCGCGCCGCACGATCCATGCAGCCCCCGCGCCGCGATCGGGAGCGGCGGCGCGCGTCACGCCGTCTCGGCGAGGACCCCCTCCTCCGATCAGGTCGCTGCCTTGCGCGTCGCCGTCCAGGCGGCCGCGAGCTCGAGGGTGCGGGCGTTGTCGGGCACGCCCGCGAGGAAGCTCGCGCGTCCCTCGGGCTCGCTGATCTTGGCCGCGCGCTCGAGGAGCCGGTCGCGCGCGGTCGCGATCGCCGCGGCGGCCGCGCCCGCGTCGCCACCCGCGTGGAGCGCCTCGGCGTACACGAGCCGCACCAGCGACTCTCCCTCTTCGATGGTCTCGAGCGCCTCGAGCGCGGTGACGGCCTCGCGCGCGCGCGCGAGCGCGGCGGCGACGTCGCCGCGGACGAGCAGGATGCGGGCGAGCGCCGCGAGCGCCTTGGGCCGGAGCAGCGGCGCCGCGCTCGAGGCCTCGAGCGCCGCCGTGACCTCGGCCTCGGCGGCGTCGAGCGAGCCCTCCTCGCAGAGGATGAGCGCCAGGTAGAGGCGCGCGCCGCAGACCATGCGGAGGTGCCCGTAGCTCGACGCCGACGCGATCGCTTCCTGCTCGCAGGCGCGCGCCTGGGCGAGCGCCCCGCGCCGCGCGAGCGCCAGGCCGAGGTTGTGCTTGGCGAGCCCGGCGACGGCGGGCAGGCCGAGGCGCTCGGCTTCGGCGAGCGCGCTCCGGAGCGCGGCTTCGGCGCTCGCGTGATCACCGAGCTCGAGCGCGGCGTAGCCGGCGTTGACGTGCTGCTGGACCGCGTTGCGCAGCTCGCCGGCGCGCTCGAACGAGGCCTGCGCGAGCGCGGCGCAGCGGAGCAGCCGGCTGAGGTCGCCCTCGAAGTGCGCCCGGTAGCCGCGCGCCTGATGGATCTCGGCGAGCGCGGCCGGGTCGTCCTGCGCGTCGATCTCGGCCTGCTCGAGCCGGAGGAAGAGGTCGTCCGCGAGCTCGCGACGGCCGGAGTAGAAGAGGCGCACCGCGACGCTCGCCGACACGGTCGCGTAGGGGCCGCTCGCGCCCTCGGCGGGCGCGCGACGCCCGAGCTCGGCGGCGAGCTCCGCCAGGCGATCGTGGTGGCCCAGCGTCGCCGTCGAGATCGCGAGCTCGGTCGCCGCGCTGCACCACGCCTCGCCGCCGAGCGCCAGGCGTTCCATCGCCATCGCCGCCGAGCGCTCGGTCTCGGCGAGCTCGCCGCGCCAGCGGTGCGCCTCGGCCTCGAGCAGGTAGAGCGCGCCGAGCGTCTCGCCGGTCGCGCCGCAGTCGATGGCGCGCTGGACGCGCGCGAGGACGGCGGCGAAGTCGTTGCCCTCGAGCGCCTGCGCCGCCGCGCGCCGGAACCAGCCGATGGCGCGGCCGGGCTCGCCGCCGCGCTCGAAATGCTCGGCGAGCGCCATCGGCTCGGCGAGGGCGGTCTGCTCGAGCCACTCGGCGGCGAGGCGGTGGCCGAGCGTGCGGTCGGCCTCGGTCAGCATCGCGTACGCGGCCTCGCGCACCAAGGCGTGCCGGAAGACGAACTCCTCCTCGCCGCCCGCGCCGCCGCGCCCGCGCCGCGAGATCACCTCCTGGGTCACCAGGCTGTCGAGCCACGCGGCCGTCTCGGGCGCGCCGACGTTCGGGGCCGCGCCCGACGTCGACCCGTGCCGCCCGAGGAGCGCCGCCACGCCGCTCGTCCAGAAGAGCTGGCCGAAGACGCTGGCGGCGCGGAGCACGCGGCGCGCCTCGGGATCGAGGCGCGCCAGCCGCGACTCGGCCATGGCGACGATGGTCTCCGGAAGCGCGTCGCCCTTGCCCTCGGCGACCGAGCGGATGAGCTCCTCGAGGTAGAACGCGTTCCCCGCCGATCGCTCGACGAGGAGCGACACCGTGCGCGCCTCCGCCCCGTCGCCGAGCACCTCGCGCACGAGCTTCTCGCTCGACTTGCGCGTGAGCTGGCCGAGGCGGACGGTCTGCACCTCGCGCTCGCTCCAGAGCTTGGGGAACGTCTCGTGAACCTCGGGCCGCGCCAGCGCCAGCACGAGGAACGGCAGCTCGCGCAGGTGCCGCAGCGCCGAGTCGACGAAGTTTACGGTCGGCAGATCGCCCCAGTGCAGGTCCTCGAGGACGAGCACGAGCGGGCCCGCCGAGCACTCGGCGTGGAGGAGGTCCTCGAACGCGCGGCGCATCTGGTGCCCCATGCGCGTCGGGTCCTTGCGGGCGGCGCGGAGCTGCACGCTCGGCTCGCCGCTCGAGGGGATGCCGGCGAGCTCGGCGATGAACTCGGCGACCCGCTCGCGGTCGGGGCCGGCGAGGTGCCGCCCGACCCGCCCCTGGAGCCGCTGCTGGCGGATGCCGGCGGGCTCGCCTTCGCGCAGCCCGAGGGCGCGGCGGAGCGCGGCGGCGAGCATCCCGAACGGCGAGCCGATGCTCATGGGATCGCCGCGGCCGATCAAGACCTGCAGCGACGGCTCGCGCTGCTGCGCGCGCTTGAGGAACTCGTAACGCAGCCGCGACTTGCCCACGCCGGCGGCGCCGGTCACGAGGACCGCCCGCGCGATCGGCTCGGCGACGCACGCCGCGTGCACCGCCTCGAGGATGCCGAGCTCCTGCTCGCGCCCCACGCACGGCGTGGGCCGGCCGAGCAGCGTCCGCGTCGCCTCGGCGACGTCGCGCTCGGCGCGCAGGGTGAGGCCTCCGCCGTCGCCGCCGACCTCGAAGCGGGCGTCGAGCAGGCCCGCGGTGACCTCGTCGAGGCGGAGGTTGGCGCCGCCGCTGCGCGCGAGGAGGCGCACGCCGCGATCGATCGCCTCGCTCATCGGCGATCGCGCCGACACGTCGGCTCGCCCCGCCACGAGCGCCATCGGCGCGTCCGGCATCACCTCGCGCATCCTGAGCGCGCAGCGGGCCGCGCGCGCCGCGAGATCGGTGGGCGTGCCCTGGCCGCTGATCGCCACCGCGGTGACGCCGCCGGCGAGCACGTCGAGGTTGCCGCCGAACGGCTCGACGATGGCGTGGAGATCGGCGAGGCCCGGACCGGACGCCGGGGGGACGCTGCCGATGTCGCCGGCGGGCGGCGGGCGCGAGAACACCGAGGCGACGAGCTCGCCCCGGCGCAGGCGCGCGAGGATCAAGCACATCACGCGGCGCTCGATGGTGGTGAGGGACGGGCCCGGGATGCTCGCCGGCGCCACGCGTCCGCCGGTGAGCGGCGCGAGCGAGCCGAGCGCCGCGGCCACCTCGCCGCCGTCCGCCGGGCGCTGCGACCGCGCCTTGGCGAGCATGCGGTGAACGAGGCTCGCGAGCTCCTCCGGCACCTCCGGGTTGAGATCGCGCACCCGCGGCGGGTCCTCGAGCACGATCTTGAGGAGCACGGTCATCGCGTCGTCGCCGTCGAACGCGCGCCGGCCCGTGAGGCACTTGAAGAGCACGCAGCCGAGCGCGAACACGTCGGCGGTGGCGTCGAGGTCACGCTCGCCCCGCGCCTGCTCGGGCGCCATGTACCCGGGCGTGCCGATCATCACGCCGGTCTTGGTGAGCTCGCCGGGCACGTCGCCGCGCCGCACGATCCCGAAATCGAGCAGCTTCGCCTCGGCGAGCGAGCCGCCCGGGAGGAACACGTTGCCCGGCTTGAGATCGCGGTGGACGATCCCGCGGCGGTGCAGGACGCCGAGCGCCTCCGCCACGCGCTTGCCCATCGCCACCGACTCGGCCACGAGCAGGCCCTCGCGCGAGAGGCGATCGGCGAGGGTCTCGCCGTCGAGCCACTCCATCGCGAGCCACGGGGCCCCCGACGGCATCAGGCCGTGCGCGACGTAACCCACGATCGCCGGGTGATCGAGCTCGGCGAGGACCTGGGCCTCGCGCGAGAAGCGCTCGACGAGCTCCGGCTCCTCGACGCCGAGCACCTTGAGGGCGACGGGGGCGCCCGTCCGGCGGTCGCGCGCCAGGTACACGCGACCCATGCCACCCGATCCGGTGAGTCGCTCGATCTCGAACCGGTCGGCGACGACGTCCCCGGGCCCCATCGGACGCCGAGCGTACCAGGATGTCGCCCGAGACGTGCGCCCGCGCGCCGGCGACGGGCGCGGGTCTGCAGCCGCGAGGCGCGCGGGCGGTGCGCCGTCGCGCGGGTGCTATGGTGCACGCGCTGCGCGTCGGGGCCGGGGGGGCCCAGCGATGAAGAGCAACACGGGTGGGCGTGCCTCGGACGCACGCCGGCGGATGATCGCGCGGGTCGCGCTGCTCGCGTGCTTGGTCGGGCCGTTCGGGTCGGGCTGCTCCGACGACGACGGCCCGTCGGCCGCGGTCGTGAACCTGATCTCGGATCGCAACCGGAATGGTCGGCTCGACGTCGGCGATCCGACCGAGGACGACGGCGAGGAGAGCTGGACCCCTCAGGCCGGCGCGATGTTCCTCGTGAACGCCGACGACGACGACGAGGACGGGCTCGAGGACGACGCGGACGGCGTGGTCAACGGCGCGAACGACGAGCTCGATCTCGCGCGCGTCGCGACCGAGCCGTGGCCGGCGGCGCCGCTCTCGGCGCTCGGCGAGCTCGCGCTCGATCCGGCCGTCAGCCCCTACGTGCGGGTGTTCCGCCGCGACGGCGCCGGGTGGTCTCCGTTCGAGAGCCCGATGACGCTGACCGCCAAGGAGCTCCGTTCGGGCGTGGAGCTGGGCATCGAGGCGCTCGACTTCGTGCGCGGCCACGACGACGCCTGGCAGGGCAAGGTCCGGCTCACCCTCACGGTCTCGGACGGCGGCCGCGCGGTCGGGAGCGACGACGTCGAGCTCCGCGTCGCGCCCTGGCTCATGAACCACAACCTGCGCGCGTTCGACACCGTCTACTTCTCGGAATGGTCCGACGATTACGTGAGCTCGGTCCGGCAGGCGCTCGATCAGGTCGGCGTCGGGACGAACACGTTCCCCAACGATTACACCCACGGCTGGGGCGACATCTGGTTCGAGGACTTCTTCCAGACGGGGTCGACCGGCATCCCCAGCGGGCCCGACGGCCAGGTGCACGGCATGGCCGTCTACAACCCGCGCCCGTGGGGGCGCGACGACAAGGAGGCGCACCTGCCGCTCACGTTCCTCCGCTCGCGCATGCTCGGCCCGGACCGGGGGGTCGCCGTCTTCTTCGACGTCGCCTCGGAGCTGAACCACGGCTCCACGTTCGACTCGCACGGCAACCACGAGATGCTGCCGCCCTACGCGGCGGCGCCGGCGGGCCGGATGCTGCTCGGCTCGGGGATCCTCGCGTCGACCCGGAGGTTCTACGCCGCCCAGGCGCAGCCGCCCGTCTACGTCGACACCGACTGGCTCCTCGTCGGGCACGTCGACGAGGTCTACGCCGCGGTGCGCGCCGATACTCCGAGAGGCTGGAAGCTGCTCGAGAACACGCCCTCGCTCTGCCGCGATCTGCTCGAGGGCTGGCAGGCGGCCGGCCACGGATCCGCGCCGGTGTTCCCCGGCCGGACCGGCACCGACGGCGGGGACTGGGAGCGGACGCTCTCCGACCTCCTCGCCGATCCGGTCCTCATGGCGTGGAACCAGGAGGCGCAGGCCGCGATCGATCTGATGCACGATCACCTCATGGAGGAGGTCGGCCTCTCCGAGGACGAGTTCGTCCACGTGCCGGTGCTCTACCAGGAGATCGACGGCGGCAAGATCGCCTACCTGCCCGACACGGTGAACACGCGCGTCGTCCAGCAGGGGACGGTGGCGATCTTCGCCGAGCCGGTGGGGCCGATCATCGACGGCAAGGACGCGCTCGCCACGTACCTGCAGCAGGCGCTCGTCGATCCGGCCGCGCGACTCGGCGCCGACGGGGAGGGCCTCGACGTGCATTTCGCCGACTCGTGGGCGTACCACGTCGTCTTCGGCGACGTGCATTGCGCCAGCAACTGGTCGGCGCCGCCCAAGGCGGGCGAGCCCATGGGGTGGGAGGCGGTGAAGTGACGATGAAGCGCGCGCACGCTTGGTCGGGTTGGCTCGCGGCGCTCGCCGTCGTCGTGGCGGCAGGAGACGCGCGGGCGGAAGGTGCCGTGATCGGACCGGACAAGCTCGCCCCCGGGGCGCGCGGTGCGCTCCTCGCCGCCATCGGGAGGGAGCGCGCCCGCGACGCCTCGGCGTTCGCCGCCGTGCGCGCGGTGGGCGCGGCGCTCGAGACCGGCGTCGACCAATCGCGGAACCACCGGCCCTCGACCGCGGCGGCGTTCATGGGGCTCGGTCGCGGCGCGCTCGTGCCGATGCTCGAGCTCGCGGCGGTGAGCGCCGAGCGCGGCCGGCTCGGCGACGCCGAGTGGCGCGCGCTCGGCGAGGGGCTGCTCCAGGCGATCGGCGCGCTGCGCGATCCGCGCGCCGCCCCGGTGCTCGCGGCCGCGTTCGCCGGCGCCACGGATCCGGTGCTCGCCGAGCGCGCCGCCGAGGGGCTGGGGGCGCTCTGCCGCCCGGTCGATCGAGCGCTGCTGGCGTCGCGCGCCGACGCGGGCGATCCGCTCCGCGCCGCCGCCGTCGCCGGCCTCGGGCGCTGCCGCGTCGCTGCGTCGGTCCAGAGGCTGGCCGCGATCATGGCCGAGCCGCTCGACGAGGAGACCGCCGCGAAGGTGGCGCGGGCGCTCGGGTATGTGGGCTCGAGCTGGGCGCTCCGGGCGGACGGCACCGTCCCCGACGCCGAGGCCGACGCGATCCGGCGCGCCGCGGCGCGGGCGCTGGTGGACGCCTATCGCCGCCACGGCGGCGCCGCCCGGGAGGCGATCGCGCGCGCGCTGCTGATGGTCGAGCACCCGGCGAGCGTCGGCTGGCTCGCCGAGGCAGCCCGCGCGTCCGGCGGCGACGACGGGCGCGCGCTCGCGCGGCTCGGCGCGCGGCTCGAGACGAACCTGGCGCGCGCGCCTCGATAGCACCTACGGCGGCCCTGGCCGTCGAGGGCGGTTCGCGGGCACGTCGGCGACGAAGCTCGCGGCGCTTCCGCCCCGCGCGGGGATCGCGGCCCGGCTCACGCGCGCGACGGACGCCGGCTGTGCGAACGTTTCCGGCGAACGTCGCGTCTGTGCGAAGCGGCGCCGGAGCGTTCTAGCCGGCCCGAAACTGTACCGGGCACATCCGTTGCGAAAGGGTCTCTGTCGGAGAGGACGGACCCACGCCGGGGCGCCTCGCCGCCGGAGGAGGAACGCGATGCGCGGTGGAGCTCGAGCCCAGGCACGGACCGCATTCGCCGTCGCTCGCGACGCGATGCCCGGCCACGCCGGCCCGCGCACCCGCCGGTCGCGTCGCCGCTGACGCCGCCGGTTCCCCGGTCGCGCCCACTCGCCGGCGCACCTCATTGCGATCGCCTCGCCATTGAATCCAATGGCATCGAGGCGATCGCCGTCGTCCATTCCATTGCATCGATCGTCGTGTTCGACGCGGCGCCGCGCGCCGCGTCGGCCGATCACGCACGCGACGCGGCTGCGCGGGTGGATCGCGCGCGCTCGTGAGCAGGTCCGGGGCGCCGAGCGTGCGGAACGGCGCCGCGCTCGTCCGGTACGACCGTTGCTGAACCCATCGTCGAGGCTCGCGGCGCCGTCGGGCCTCTCACAACACCACGGCGCGCTCGGAGGAGTACGAGACATGAAGACCAGAAACTGGCGGAACGGCACGCTGCTCGGCCTCATGGCGGCCGCGCTCTCGACCGGCTGCAGCGCGGATCCCGGCGCGGCCGGCGGCGCCGACGACCTCGCCCTCCCGACCGAGGTCACCACCGAGGCGCAAGGCGCCATGATCTCGCAGCTCGGCGGGCTCACGATCTCCGAGTCGGGTCGCGTGAGCGCGCTCTTCCAGGTCATGTCGAGCCTGTCGAGCCTCGACTTCATCTCGATCGACTCGGCGGACCTCGCCGAGTCCAACGTCGAGGTGTCGCTCTTCGCCGTCGACTCGCTCGACCAGCGCACGCTGGTGGCGAGCCGCACGTTCAACGCGGCGAGCGCGGCCACGTCGGCGCTCGACACCGCGAGCCTCGAGGCGCTCTCGTCGGCCGACACGCTCTCGCGGCTGCGCACCAGCGCGGCGACGAGCGGCTCGAGCTCGGCGAGCTTCGAGCGCACGACCAACCAGGCGCTGCGCTCGAACGTGGAGACGTCGAGCGACGTCAGCCGCGTCGTGACCGCGGATCACGTGGCGACGGCCGACCAGTCGGCCGAGAACGCCGTCGATCAGAGCCGGAGCGCCTCGCTCGACGCGAGCGCGGCGCAGGCGAACGCGCTCACGGCGAAGGCGAAGGAGCGGGCCTCGCGCTCGGCGTCCTTCGACGCGAGCGCCTCGGTGTTCGCCGACAGCCTCCACCCGGTGCTCGGCCGGGTGCGCTCGGCGACCGAGAACGTGAGCACCGACATCGCCGCCGCGAGCGCCGCCAAGCGCGCCATCTCGGCCCGCGACGAGGCGAGCGTGGATCAGTCGGCCGCGAGCGACATCAGCGCCAGCGCGGCGAACAGCGCCGACGCGTCGGTGCGCGACGCGGCGAGCTCACGCCTGGTCTCGAACCAGAGCGTCCAGACGAGCGAGTCGTTCGAGGCCTCCGAGAGCACGGCGCTGAGCCAGGCCGAGGAGACCGCGTTCGAGACGAGCGTCGACTCGCTCACCCGCAACGAGGCCTCGAACCTGCTCCGGCAGACGGCGGCGAGCCGCCTCGCGTCCGAGTCCGCGTTCGAGACCGAGGCCGAGACGGAGAACCTCAACGACCTCCAGCTGTCCAGCGAGAGCTCGACCTCGTTCGATCAGCTCCAGTCGTTGAGCTCGCGCAAGTTCCTCGTCCAGGTCAGCTTCGACAAGATCAAGCAGTCGGCGAACTCCGAGGTGTCGCAGACGAACGTGAGCGCGAGCGAGCTCGTCATCCCGACGATCCGCCTCGTCGCCGGCGCGGGCGGCATCGTCTTCGCCGACCGCAGCTTCGCGCCGATCTTCGTCGACCCGTGACGAGCGGCTGATTCGGAACGAAGCTTCTCGAACGATTCTCTCTCTCCCGTGACGCCGCAGGTCCCGTCGACCTGCGGCGTCTTCTTCTTTGCGGCGCGGCCGGAGGCGTCCGTCCTGCGCCGGTCAGAGCTGCGACGCGGTGGGGAAGTCGACCGTGACGAGCTTGTCCTCGCCCTTGGTGACGTCGACCTTCTGCAGCGGCAAGGTCAGGCTCTTCGCCACGTCCTTGCTGTCGACCAGGGTGACGTTCGCCTCGTACGCGCCGGGCGTCAGGGCGACCGTGATCGCGAACTGCCCGCAGGGCGCGCCCGCCTCGGCGACGAAGTTGCCCTTGTCGTCGTAGACGACGAGCTCGAGATCCGTCGCGCCGAACTTCCCGCAGGCGCCGCCGTCCTTCGTGCCCTCGATCGTCCAGCGGATGGTGAGCGTCCCGTCCTCGGTGTTCCCGCCGGTGTCGGTGTCACTGCCGCCGGCGCAACCGGCGATCAGGATCGCGCCGATCGCCGCGATGGCTTCGAGCCTCATCTATCGAACCTCCCGCGCGAACGCGCCGTCGTCGCGGACGCCGGACGGCTCCGTGATCCGGCGCCGCACAGCCCGCGCTGGGGTGGGGCACGAGCAACCGAGGTGCCACCGGGCGCCGCGCCCGCGCGTGCGCCTCGGCCGATGGGAGAGCGCTCCGGACGCGGGCCTCGCGTCCCGAGCGAGCGCGCGCCGTCCGCGTCAGCGCTTGCCCGCCGCGCCGATCTTGAGCCGGCGGACCGTGAGCTCGCCGCGATCGCCCGGCGCGAAGGCGACGTCGCACTTCGTCGAGAGGTTGGCGGCCGCGTCGGGGAGCGGCGCGCTCAGCGATTGCGCGCCCACCGTGACGTCGACCTTGCCCTCGAGGCAGCGCGCCTTCACGTGCAGGCCCCTCGGGCCAGGCTTGCCCGGGAGGAGCGGCGCGCCGAGCGGGATCTTCGCGCCCGCGCCGTCGAGCGCGACGACCGTGGCCTTGCCGCCGTCGGGCTCGAGGACGATCGCCACGCCGGAGTAGCCGGTGGGGCTCTTGGCGGCGCGCAGCACGATCGCGGCGGGCGCGCCGGTCACCTCGGCGTCGAGCTCCACCGTGAGCTCCTTCTCGGCGCGCTCGATCACGACGGCATCGCGCCCGCGGCCGGCGCCGACGCTCCGCACCAGGATGCGCCCGTCGTCGGCGAGGCCGACCTCGGGCCGCCCGAAGAGGCGCTTGATGGTCTCGCCGGGGCTCTTGCCGCCCTTGGTCGCGCGCGTCCAGGTCTCGCCGCCCGTGGTCGGGACGCGCGCGAACGGCGTCGTCGCCAGGGTGGGGACCTTGCCGTCGCGCGTGACGCCGGTCACGCCGGCGCCGCGCGTGATCGCGATCTCGTGCCCGTCGATCGTGAAGCGCTCGATCGCGGCGGCGGTGCCGCGGATGCCGGTCACCTCGACGGGGGCGATGCCGCCGGCGTCGCCGGCGCGGCCGAGCACGACGGCTTCCTTGAGCTTGCCGTCGGCGCCGGTCGCGAGCAGGCCGAGCGCGAGCGCGAGCTGCTCGAACGGCTCGTTGCGTCCACCGAGCGAGCGGACCAGGGCGACCGAGAGCGCGCGCGGCGCGTCGAGCAAGAGGAGCCGCGCGGCGTGCGCGGTGAGCCCGTCGGGCGCGACGGCGACGTTGGTGCCGCCGGTCTCGTCGCGATCGAGCGCCTCGGCCAGCGCGCCCACGGGGAGGAACGCCGCGTCGCCTCCCGCGCGCGCCCGCTCGAGCGCGTCGCGCTGCGCGGCCGCGAACGCCCCGTCCGAGGCGGCGAGCTCGACGGCCCCGGCCCGCGCGATCACGAACGCGATCTCGGCGAGCGCCGCGTCGGGCGTGCTCGGCTCGACCGACGACGACCAGAGGCGCGAGGGATCGGCGCGCCGCGTCCCCCCGAGCGGCGCTTGCGCGACGAGCAGGCCGCGCCGCGCCGAGAGCCCCTTCGGCCAAGGCTTGCCCACCCAGAGCGCCGACGCGCCGCGGCGGAGCGGCTCCACGGTCTCGAGCATCCGCACCACCGCCGCGGCCTTGCCCGGCGGGGCGCCGGCGAGGCCCGCGACGAACACGCCGGTCCTCTCGAGCGCGGCGCCCTCCTGCGCGTCGGCGCCGATCCACGCGGCGACGTCCCCGCGCGGGTGAATGCCGGCCGCGAGCTCGACGAGCGTCAGCTCGGCCTGCGCGCGCGCGATGGTGAGCGCCCCGGTGAGCCGCGCGCGGTCGAGCACCGGCAGCGCGAGGTGCGCCTTGTACGCCGCCGCCACCGCGGCGAGGGCGTCGTCGCGGATCGCCGCGGCGGCGTCGTGCCCGCCCGCCGGCGGCTTGCCCGCGCTCGCGATCTCGCGCCCGACGAAGCGGTGGATGCGGAGCAGCTCGTCGGCGCGCGCGGCCTCGCCCGCCGGCGCGCCGGCGACCTCGGCGCTGCGGGCGAGGAGCGCGATCACGACCGGCGGCACGAGCTCGGAGCGGCTCGCCTCGGTCGCGGGGCCGAAGAGGAGATCCTTGACGAAGAGCTGGCGGCGCTCGTCGAAGGGAACGCGCCGGGTGGCGTCCGAGAAGGCGTCGGCGATCTCGGCGGGCGTCAGATCGGGGCGCGCCAGGAGGGCGCGGACGCGGGGCGCGGTCGAGGCCTCGCCGTTCGCGTAGAAGTCGCGGATCTGGGCTTTCTCGGAGTCGGTCAGCGTGGCGAACGCCGGCGACGGTGAGAGCCACGCGCCGGCGAGGAGGAGGAGCGCGGGGAGGGTGCGGGGGAAGGCGCGGGCGGGGGGCGGCACGGCGGGGCAGGGTAGCTTGGTTGCGATCGGGGGCGCCAGGGCAGGCGCGCCTGGAGGGCGACCGTGGTCATCGATCGCGGGACAGGAGGTACGTCTGCGCGATGCCGGTGGCCATCGCGACCTCGGCGGCGATGTGCTCGGCACCGTCGAGAGACACGGCCACGACGCACGATCCGGGATCGTTCGCCACCCGGACGATGGCGGCTCCGAGTGGGTAGTCGCGCGCCGACCACCGCGATGCAGCAAGCGCCTTCGCCTTCAGAGCTGCTCGCGGCTCTTGGCGATCGCGCGCCGAAGGATGCGCTCGTCGAGACCCCAGGTGCGCCGCGCCTCGCCCTTGCCCTCGATCGTCGCGGTGTGCCGCGCCAGCGCCGACGCGAACGCGGCGGGCGACGACGCGAGACGCTTGCGCAGGAGCTGGTGGACGAAGTGCGAGGCGACCCCTTCGCGCTCCTCCTGCTTCTCGCGGCTCGCGATGTACTCTTCGAGGAGCTGCCGCGCCTCGCGCTCCTCGGCGGACAACTCGACGTTCAGCGCGTCGAGGCGCCGCACTGGGTAGAGCTTCTTGACGTTCGCGACCACCATCGTCAATCATCCACCGCCGAATACTATCGGACGAACGAGACGAACCGTGGCGCCTGTTCGCATCGTGGGAGCCGGCGGTGGCGGGCCTCCTTGCCCCTCACGGCTGCTCCAGAGTCGCGGACGAGGAGGATGCCTGTGTGGCTGACTAGGTTTCTGGCGAGCGCCCCTGTCGCGGCACGAGTGGGGCTCACGTGGGCTGCCACCGGGAGCGCATGCGTTGCCGCGATTTCGGCTTGTGAGGGCGCCGAAGGTTCCGAGCATGGTGCGGGAGCAGGGGCCGACGCCGGTGGCTCGGCCGGGAACGGGGGGGCCGGTGGTGCAGGCGGTATCGGCGGCGGCGCAGGCGAGGGCGGCGCTGGCGGCGTCAACCAGGTCTGCACACCCGGCGAAACGTTGGACTGCTACGACGGCCCGCCCGCCTCGAGGCGCATCGGTGTCTGCGTGGGCGGCATCAGTACGTGCGCGGCGGACGGCAGCGCGTACGGCCCTTGCGTCGGGCAGGTGACTCCGCAATCGGAAGACTGCGCCCTTGCGCTCGACGAAGATTGCGACGGCGCCGTGAACGAAGCCGATGAAGGCTGCGTCTGTTCCCCAGGTGCGATGCTCTCGTGCTACACCGGCCCGCCCGGGACCGAAGGCATCGGGGTCTGCAAGGGCGGCTCGATCTCGTGCGCACCCGACGGCAAGTCGTGGGAGCCGTGCTCCGGCGAGATCCTACCCGCGCCCGAGAACTGCGCGGAGGTCGCCGACGAGGACTGCGACGGAGTCGCGTGCGGTCAGTGCCTCTGGAGCAAGATGGGGTCCGGTATCGGTGTCCACGACGCGAACGATGCGGCCGTGGACGCTTGGGGCAACGTCTACGTGACGGGGCTCTTCCTCGGGACGCTCGACCTCGGGGCAGGTCCCATGGTGAGCGCCGGCAACGCCGACATTTTCGTGGCAAAGTACGATGCGCTCGGACAACTGCTGTGGAGCAAATCCTTCGGCGGACCCGGCAACGAATCGGGTGAAGCCATCGCGCTGGACCCGGCGGGCGCGCCGATCGTCGCGGGCTACTTTGCCGACCAGGTCGCATTCGGGGCGACCACGCTGAACGCCGGACCTCAACAACAAGGCTGTTTGGTGTTGTTGTCGGCTGCGGGTGAGCCGTTGGTTGCTTTCGAGATCGCATACGGCGTGGCGCACACGCACGCGTACGACGTCGCCGTGGATTCGAACGGTGACGCCATCGTTGCCGGCGACATCTTCGGTCCGGCACAGACGAGCGGACTCTTCTTGCAACGTCGCAGCTCGGGTGGCGCGATCGTGTGGGAGAAGGTCTTTAATGGGACGGCTGCGCAGGGTGGCTTGCACGCGGAGCAAGTCACGGTCGATTCCACTGGAACCATTGCGATGGCCGGCGAGTTCGAGGGAACGATCCAGTTCGGCGCTGCGCCGCTGTCGAGCGCGGGCAACACGGACGCTTTCGTCGCCACGTTCGATCCCGGCGGCAATCCCGTGTGGAGCCAGCGTCATGGGGACGCAGCGGAGCAGTACGTCGCTGGGCTCGGCGCCGACAGCGCGGGCAACCTGGTGGTCGTCGGCATTCTCGCGGGAACGGTGGACTTCGGCGGCGGGCCTCTCGTGGGGGACAACTTCGACGTCTTCGTGGTGAAGCTCAGCCCCGCGGGCGCTCACGTCTGGAGCGAGAAGTTCGGGGGGCCGAGCGTCCAGGCACCGGCGGCCCTCGCCATCGACTCCGGCGGCAACGTCTTGTTGAGTGGCTTGGGTGCAGATCCCTTTTTGCACCGAGTTTTCACGCGGTTGCCGCATGAC
>CAYJPW010000037.1:24193-73575 GCA_964372055.1 uncultured Polyangiaceae bacterium | reverse complement strand
CCGCGGACCGCCGTCGCGCGCGGCCCCGCGGCGCCGCCGCGCGCCGCCCCGATCCGACTGCGCACGAGGAGCTCGTGACCTGCTCGTTCGACGCCATGGGGACCCGCGTCTCGGTCACCGTCGCCGGCGCCGACCCGGAAGGCGAGGCAGAGCTCGCCCGCCGCGCCGCCCTCCTGTTCGCGAGGATCGAGCGCCGGTTCAGCCGCTTCCGTGCGGGAAGCGAGCTCGGGCGCCTCAATCGCGGCGGCGCTCGCTTCCGGGCCTCCGCCTCGATGGTCCGCGTGCTCACGAGCGCCCGCCGCCACGTCGAGCGCACCGCCGGCCTCTTCGATCCCACGATCCACGACGCCCTCTGCGCCGCCGGCTACGACGCGCCATTCGCGCCGGGGGCGCTCGACCGCGAGGCGCCGGCAGCCGCCCCGCTCGGCCGCCCGAGCTTCCTCGACGTGACGCTCGAAGACGGCGCGGTGACCCTGCCGCCCGGCGTGCGCCTCGATCTCGGCGGGCTGGTGAAGGGGTGGAGCGCGGATCGCGCGCTCGAGGTGCTCCCCGCGACGAGCGCCGTCGACGCCGGCGGCGATATCGCGCTCTCTCCCGGCGGTCCGTCGGGTGACGGCTGGGTGGTCGACGTCGAGGACCCGTCCGATCCTGCGCGCACGCTGCTCACGCTGCGGGTGCGCGGCGGCGGCGTCGCCACGAGCGCCGTCAACCGGCGCCGCTGGCGCGCGGCGGGCGAGCCGCAGCATCACTTGATCGATCCACGCACCTCGCGCCCCGCGCGCACCGATCTCGCCCAGGTCACCGTGCTCGCGCCGACGTGCGAGGACGCCGAGGTGCTCGCGAAGGCGGCGTTCGTGCTCGGGAGCCGCGAGGGCGGGCTGCTGATCGAGCGCGCCGCGACCGGCGGCGTCCTGGTGCGCGAGGACGGCCGCGTGCTCCTGCGAGGGGACTTGGAGGTGATCGACGATGCGTAGGGTGATCCTCTGGAGCGTGGGCGCCGGGCTGATCGCCGCGCTCCTCGTTCTCACGACGGCGGCGCGCCTCGACCTCGTCGTCGCCGCGGTCCCGCGGCCGGAGACGCGCGCGTTCTGGCTCGTGTCCCGCGCCCTCGGCGTCACGGCGTACGTGACCCTCGCGGCGAGCGTGCTCTTCGGCCTCGCCCTCTCGACCGGCGCCGCCGATCGGGCGCTGCCGCGGGCGCGGTCGCTCGACGCGCACCGGGCGCTCTCGGGGACAGCGCTCGTGCTCACCGCCGGCCACGCGCTCGCCCTGCTCGGCGACGGCCACGTGCGCTTCGATCTCGTCGACATCGCCGTGCCGTTTGCGGCATCGCACCGGTCGGTCGCGGTGGCGCTCGGGATCGCCGGCGGCTACGCGGCGCTCGCGGTTCATGCGAGCTTCGCGCTCCGCAAGCGGCTCGGCCAGCGGCTCTGGCGCGCGCTCCACTACCTCTCGTTCGCGGCGTTCGCGGCGGCGACGCTCCACGGCGTGCTCGCGGGGAGCGACACCCGCGCCGGCTGGGCGCGGCTCGTCTACGCCGGCGCTATGGCGCTCGTCCTCTGGCTCACCGTCTTTCGAATCGGTCGTCTCGGCGTCGCCTCCGCCGCGGCCGGCTCCAAACCGATCGGTCCCGGCATGGGCCGCGTCGCGCCGGCCACGCGCGCTGCGGCTGGTCGGCGCGCGTGATCGCTCATGTGACCACGCCGGCCTCCGGAGCCTGAAATCGCTCGGGTCGTGCCGCGCGCGCGCCGTGGATCGGCAGGTGCTTCAGGTCGCGGCTCCGGCGCCAAGCGTCTGGCGTCGGAGTCGTCGCATCACCTACCCTGAGGTCCACATGAGCTCGAGGCCTACCATCCTCTTCGCGTCGCTCGCCGGCGCCGCCGCCGCGCTCCTCGCCGCGCTCCCCGCTTCCGCCCAGACGTGGGTCGGCGGGCGCACGGCCCCGAACCTCGGCGAGATCGTGGCGATCGACGCCACCGGCGAGACCGGCTGGCCCTATGGCTCCGAGGACCTCGCCGGCGACGGCGCGACCTTCAAGCAGCCCGAGCAGTCCATCGACGTGCGCACCGCCTACGCGGCCACGGACCCGCAGCGCTTCTGGGTGCGCGCCTACGTCGCCGATCCCAACGCGGTCGGCGGCAACGTGAAGGTCTTCGTCTTCATCGACGCGGACGGCGATCCCCTGACGGGCGCGCCCGCGTCGGCCGCCACGATCGACGCCAAGCTCACGACCGATCCGAGCGCCGGGGGCTACGAGTACGTGATCGAGCTCCGCGGCAACGGCTCGGTCGCCCAGATCTGGGAGTACTCCGCGCCCCAGATGCAGTGGATCGGCACCGCGCCGACGGCGGCGCAGGCCGTCGGCGAGACGGGTCAGGGGCGGGATCCCATCCAGATCGACGGCGTCGACCACGGCTACCTCCAGGGCTCGGTCGACCTCGCGCTCGTCGGGCTCACCCAGGCCTGCGCCGCGGACCTCTTCTTCCGATCCGTCAACGACTCCGCCGCCGGCGCCGGCGATCTCGAGGTCGGCCAGCTCGCGCCCTGCACCCCCGCCGACGCCAACGCCGACGGGGTCCCCGATCTCGTCGTCCCCAGCCAGGGCTGCACCACCGACGCCGAGTGCCCCGGCGGCGGCATCTGCGTCGCCGGCCAGTGCATCATCCCCGTGTCGTGCACCGGCGACGCCGACTGCCCGCCCGACGAGCAGTGCTCGGCCAACGGCGTCTGCGTCCCGCGGCCCGGCGGCTCCTGCACCGACAACGCCGCCTGCGGCGATCTCGTCTGCGTCGGGGGCACCTGCGTCGCGTGCACCCCGGGCGGCGCCGAGTGCGGCGCCGGCCAGAGGTGCGCGCCCACCGGTCGCTGCGTCGTCGACACCGGCGGCGCCGGCGGCGCAGGCGGCGGCGGCATCGCGCTCGCGCCGGGCGACGAGGTCCGCGGCGGCGCCTTCACCTGCACCGCGAGCGGCGTCGCTGGGCGCGAGAGCATCGCGCTGGCGTCGCTGCTCGGCGCCGCGCTCGTGCTCGCGGCGCGCCGTCGCCGTCGCGCGCCGCCATCCCCCGATCGCCTCGCGGGCGGTCGCGGAGGGCGCCGCTGATGCGCCGGACAACCGGCGCCGCGCGGTGCGCCATCGCCCTCTCGCTCGCCGCGGCCGCCACGTTCGCCACCCAGGCCGCCCGGGCGCAGGCGACGAACATCGACGTCGAGCGCTTCAAGCCCGCGGTCACCCACGACGGCTTCGTCGAGACCGAGGGCTCCGCCGTCCGCGACGCCTCGGACCGCTTCGAGCTCGGCCTCTTCCTCAACTACGCGCGCAACCCGCTCGTCGTCGTCGACACGGCGGGCGATCTGCAGGCGCAGTTCGTGAGCGGGAGGATGGGGCTCGACCTCTACGGCTCCGCCACGATCGCCGGTCCCTTCGCGATCGGCCTCGACCTGCCGTTCTTCCTCGTCCAGACGGGCGACGCGTCACCGTCGTTCGCCGGTCTCGGCGACGTGCGCCTCGTCCCGAAGCTCCAGATCCTCGACGACCGCGACAGCATCGGCCTCGCCCTCCTCGCCGAGCTCCGCGCGCCGACCCACGCCGGCGACTTCGCCGGAGGCGCGCGCAACGTCGTCTTCTGGCCGCGCATCGTGCTCGACCACCGCTTCGCGCCGGGCGGCCTCCGCGTCGGCGCCAACGCCGGCGCCGCGCTGCGCGAGGGCACCACGTTCCTCAACGTCGACGCGGCCAGCGAATTCACCTACGCCGCGGCGCTCGGCTACCGCTTCGGCGGCGTCGAAGGCCCGGTCGAGATCGGCGCCGACGTGAACGGCGGGGTCGGGCTCGCCGCCGCCGACGCGGAGGAGATCCCGCTCGAGGGGTTGCTCTACGTGAAGATCGATCCCGACGAAGAGTGGCAGATCACCGCCGGCCCGGGCTTCGGGCTCGTGCCCGGCTACGGCATCCCGGTGTTCCGCGCCTTCGCCGGGGTCCGCTACGCCCCGACCTCCCACGACAGGGACCACGACGGCGTCGGCGACGACGAGGACAAGTGCCCCGAGGAGCGAGAGGACCGCGACGGCGACCGCGACGGCGACGGCTGCCCCGAGGAGGACGCCGACGACGATCACGACGGCGTGCCCAACGCCGACGACGAGTGCCCGACCGTGAAGGAGACGATCAACGGGGTCGCCGACGACGACGGCTGCCCCGACACCGGCGATCCGCGCGTCATCTACGAGGAGGGCAAGGTCCGCGTCCTCGACAACGTCCGCTTCCGCTCGGGCTCGGCGCAGATCGATCCGGAGTCGTACTCGCTGCTCGACCAGGTCGCGCTCACCCTCAAGGCCAACCCCGAGATCAAGCGCCTCCGCGTCGAGGGGCACACCGACGACACCGGCCCGCGCGAGATGAACGTGCGCCTCAGCAAGTCGAGGGCCGACTCGGTGCGCCGCTACCTCATCGGCAAGGGCGTGGCCCCGGACCGGCTCACCTCCGAGGGGTACGGTCCGGACAAACCGCTCGAGAGCGGCGACGACGAGGCGAGCCGGGCCAAGAATCGGCGCGTCGAGTTCATCATCACCGACTAGCGCGCAAAAAAGTCGCCTATCCTGAGGGCGTGCTTACACCTCGCCGCTCCCCCGCGCTCGCCCTCCTCGCCGCCCTAGGCCTCGCCGCCGCCGCTCCGATCGCGTGCAGCGCCGGGAACGACCAGGCGCCCGCCGGATCGGGCGCCGGCACGGGCACGGGGGCTTCGGGCTCGACGAGCACGGGGGCCGGAGGCTCCGGCGGCAATCTCTTCGGCACCGGCGGGGGCGTGCTCGATCCGTTCACGATCACGCCGCCGTCCGCCATCATCGACGTGGTCGACGGCGTCTCGACGCCGGTCGACTTCGACGCGGCTTACGGAGCGCTCCCGGTCGACCCCATGTGGGTGGTCGATTTCGACTCGATCGCCACGGTCGACGGATCGGGTGTCGTCACCGCGACCGGCGTGCAGGGCGGTCAGGTGACGCTCGAGGCGACGTACAACGCCGACAAGGCGCAGGCGCTCGTCACGGTCAACATCAAGAAGCTGCTCAACCCCTACAGCGTCAGCCCGACGGATCAGGCCACGCTCAAGGCCGCCGTCGATCCCGATCCGGGCATCGTCTGGGCCTACCCGTACGACGAGACCGTGTTCCCGAAGGGCCTCGCGGCGCCCGAGATGATGTGGAACAACGGCGGCGCCGGCGACCTCTACTACCTCCACTTCGTCGGCAAGCACGTCGACATCGAGCTCTTCACCCAGGCCGACCCGCCCTCGCGCGTGACGCTCGACCCGATCTCGTGGCAGCAGCTGACCGAGAGCGGCGACGGCGGCGCGGTCAACGTCAAGGTGGCGCGCCTGGTGCCGGGCGCCGCGGCGGCCACCGTCGTCGCCGATCACACCTGGACGATCGCCAACGGCAGCCTGCGCGGGTCCGTCTACTACTGGGCCAACAGCCTGGGCCGCGTGCTCCGCATCAAGCCCGGCGCCGCCGCGCCCGAGGACTTCCTCGCCGCGGGCGGGCAGACGGGCTGCAGCACCTGCCACGCGGTCTCGTCGAACGGGTCGACCCTGATCATCGGCGGCGACATCGCGGTCTCGACGTGGGACCTGCTCACGAACACCCCGGTGCTGAACATCGGCAACGTCGGGAAGCCGGTGCGCAACTGGGCGATGCCGGCGATCTCGCCGAACGGCAAGGTCCTCGTCGAGAACAACGCGCCGCTCCCGGGGCCGCCCGGCGGCAGCGACGGCATGTTCGACGCGCTCACCGGCCAGAAGCTGGGCGGCACCGGCCTCGACGGCGTCTTCCTCGACATGCCCGCGTTCGCGCCGGACGGGACCAAGCTCGCCTACGTCGATCACAACACCCACGGCCTCGCCGCGTACGACTTCGACGCGGCGAACACGACGGTCGCCAACCAGGTCTCGCTCGTCGACATGGGCGGCGATCCGAGCTGGAACGCGATCGCGTTCCCGAGCGTCTCGCCCGACGCCAAGTGGATCGTCTACCACCGCGGTCAGTACCCCAATTCGCTCGACACCCGCTTCGGACCGGGCGCGCTCTATCTCGCGAGCACCACCCAGCCCGGCCTCGAGGTCCGCCTCGGCGAGACGAACGGCGACGCCTATCCGTTCGCGGCCGGCGATCGCGATCGCAACTACAACTACGAGCCGACGTTCGCGCCGCTCAACTCCGGCGGCTTCGCGTGGGTGGTGTTCACCAGCCGCCGCACCTACGGCAACCGCCTCACCGGGACGAAGGACGAGGTCAAGCAGCTCTGGGTGACGGCGATCGATCAGGATCCGGCGCCCGGCGCGGATCCCAGCCACCCCGCGTTCTGGGTGACCGGCCAGGACCTCGCCACGCTCAACATGCGCGGCTACTGGGCGCTCGATCCCTGCAAGCAGGTCGGCGAGGGGTGCAGCACCGGCTCGGAGTGCTGCAACAAGAACTGCGTCGGCGGCGTCTGCGACGACCCCGATCCCTCCGGCTGCTCGGGCACCGGCAACGTCTGCACGACGAGCGCCGACTGCTGCGACCCGCTCGACAAGTGCATCAACGGCATCTGCAGCGAGCCGCCGCCGCAGTAGCGGCGCTCGCGACCGGGCGCGGCGCTCGCCTCGTCGCAGAACCTCGGCTCAGAAGGCGCCCCGGATGGCCGCGTCGATCTGCTGCCGCGAGACGCTCCCCTGCTCGTCCACCGAGTAGTCGTCCTTCTCCAGCTGGAAGGTCCGCGTGGCCGTCACGTCGGCCCTCCCGGTGAAGCGGTAGGGCACCACGGGTGACGCGTAGGACGCGCGCACGACGGCGATCGCGACATCGACGGGGACGCTGACGGGGACGCGCACCGCCGTGGTCCGCTCCGACGGGAGCCAGACGCCGTCGCCGTCGGCGCGGAAGTCGACCGGGAGCTCGAACCGGTTCGCGAGGAGCACGCGGCCTCGCACGGCGCGGACCGCCACATCGTAGACGTTGGGGTTGTGCACCTCGACCACGATGGTCATCAGCACGCCGAGGCTGGGCGGGAAGGTGATGCGCACGCCCGAGACTTCGGCGTGGTGGAGCCGCATCGTGGGCTTCTCGACGCAGCCGGCGGCGCCGAGCGCGCACGCGAGCGCCATGGCCAGGAGCCAGCGCGCCGGCGCGCGTCCTTCCGATCCGAGCATGCGCGGAGCGTACGCCGCGCGCGCCGCACGTCCAGTCGACCGCGCAGGGCGCTTGCCGCGACCGCCCGGCGACGCCATGTTGGCGGTCATGGCGAGCTTCTGGGACGAGCGCTATTCGACCGACGACTACCTCTTCGGCACCGAGCCGAACCGGTTCCTCGCATCCCAGCGGGAGCGGCTCACGCGCGGGGCGGGGCGCCGCGTGCTCGCGCTCGCCGACGGTGAGGGGCGCAACGGCGTCTGGCTCGCCGGGCAAGGGCTCGACGTCACCTCGGTCGAAGCCTCGGCGATCGCCGTGGCCAAGGCGCGGCGCCTCGCCGAGTCGCGCGGTGTGACCGTGCACACCGAGATCGCCGATGTGACGCGATGGGACCTCGGCGACGAGCGGTGGGACGCGATCGTCGCCATCTTCATCCAGTTCCTCGGCTCCGAGGAGCGGCGGCGGCTCCACACGCGCGTCGTGCGGGCGCTCGCGCCGGGCGGCCTCCTCGTGCTCCAGGGCTACACACCGAAGCAGCTCGAGCACAAGACCGGCGGCCCGCCCTGCGCCGACAACCTCTACACGGCGGCCGATCTCCGCGCCGAGCTCGCCGGGCTCACCGTCGTGCACCTCGAGGAGCACGAGGCGCCGCTCGACGAAGGCCGCGCCCACGCGGGCATGTCGGCGCTCGTCGACCTCGTCGCCGAGAAGCCGCAACGTTTGCGGGGGTAGGCGGGCGGCGTGTCGGCCGCGAGCTTATGAGATCGTGACGTTCGCCTGGCGGGCGCGCGGCTAGGGTCGGCGGGTCGGCGCGCGCGCGCCGCGCACGAGCGCAGCATGAGACACGTCGCGGAGGGCCTGTACACGTACCTCGAGTTCGGCGTCTGCGTCGCCGCGTTCCTGCCGGTGATGGCGGTGTCGCACCGCCTCCACCGCGGCGATCCGACGCAGCGCGCGCCCGGGCGGTGGCTGCGACGCCTCGGGCGCGTCACCGGCCAGCTCACCCCGCTCTGGAAGTTCGACATCGAGGGCGAGCCGCCGGCCGACATCGGCGGGCGCCCGTACGTGGTCGTGGCCAATCACGAGTCCACCGCCGATCCCTTCCTCCTCTCGTGGCTGCCCTGGGACATGCGCTGGGTGGCGAAGGAGGAGCTGTTCCACCAGCCGCTCACCGGCTGGGCGATGCGCTTCGGCGGCGACATCCCCCTGCGGCGAGGCGAGGGCGACAGCGTGCGGGCGATGATGCACGACTGCGAGCGCGCGATCGCGGGCGGCATCTCGGTGATGATGTTCCCGGAGGGGACGCGGTCGAAGAGCGGGGAGCTGTTGCCCTTCAAGGAGGGCGCCTTCCACCTCGCGATCCGCACGGGCGCCCCGGTGCTTCCGGTCGCGATCGCCGGCACCCGCCGGATGCGGCCGAAGGGATCGCGTTGGTTTCATCGCGCGCGCGCCTGCGCCAAGGTGCTGCCCCCGATCCCGACCGCCGGGCTCGGCGAGGCCGACGCGGGCGCGCTCGCCGCGCGCAGCCGGGACGCGATCGCGGGCGCGCTCTCCGAGCTCAGGGCCCGCTACGACGACGCTCCGCCGGCGTGAGGTTCGGATCAGAGGACGTCGACCTCGGCCCAGAGCGCGCCCCGGAGATCGCCGATGCGGTACCCGGTCGCCTTGTCGGTCGGGTAGCGCTCCGTCAGCACCGCGCGGACCTCCGCCGGAATCCCCGCGGGGTCGCCGTGGCAGCCTAGGCACGTCGGCTCGACCTCGAGCGGCTTCAGGACCCTGGCCACGCGCCCGCCCGGCGTGTCGGCGACCGCGCGGATCCCGGTGACGCCGGCCGCCGATCGCTCCCCCTGCGCGGCGAGCCACTCGGCCACCCACGGCGGCGCGCGATCCGCCTCGCTCCGCAGCCGGAGCGAGGAGCGGCCCACGCGGGCGCCGGACTCGGAGCGGATCGTGGCGACGAGGCCCTGCGCCTCGTCCGCGCACACCTTCATCGCGTTCGTGCGACCGCCCTCGTTCATCGCGTCGCCGAGGCGTTGCCGCAGCGTCGAGCCCAGCCGCTTGGCGGCGGCGTCGGCGCTGGCCAGCGCGGCCTCTTCTCCGGTCGCCTTCGCCGAGGCCGATGCCGCCGCCGACGCGCCGGGAGATCCGGACAGGTCGCCCTTGCAGCCGGCCAGCGCCATCGCGACCGTGATGACGGCCGCCGCGGCTTGCGCCGGAGCCATCGATCGCAACGCTCGAGACGGTCGCCGACGGATCATGCTCTTCCTCCTGACCGGCTCACCCGAGCGGTCTCCATCGTTGGAGCCGCGGCGGGCCCGAACCGGTTCCTGGCCGGGCCCCGTCGGCCAGGTCGAACCCTCCCACGGGCGGCGAAGCTCTCACGGTCGGAGGCCTCGATGCACACGACCGAGATCAAGGGGACGACGTTTGCGAGCCAGGTCGAGCGGGAAGGGATTGTCTTCCTCGACTTCTGGGCAGAGTGGTGCGGCCCCTGCCGCACGTTCGGCCCCATCTTCGAGGCCGCGGCCAAGAAGCACCCCGACATCACCTGGGGCAAGGTCGACACCGAGGCGGAGCGCGAGCTCGCCGGCGGCCTCGGCATCCGGGCCATCCCGACGCTGATGGTGTTCCGCGACGGCATCCTCGTCTTCGAGCAGGCGGGCGTCATGCCCGGGGCCGCGCTCGAGCGGCTCGTCGACGCAGTCCGGAAGCTCGACATGATCGAGGTGCGGCGCCGCGTGGACGAGGAGGAGCGCGCGGCGAGCGGGCCGCTCGAGGGGGCAACCGGTGGCTGAGGGCGAGCGCGACCAGGGCACCGAGCTCATCGCGACCGGGCTCGGCATCGGCGCGTTCGGCGCGATCTCGGCCGCGCTGCTTGGCGCCGTCTGCCCCATCTGTATCGTGGCCACTCCCGCGCTCGTCGGCGCGGGCCTCTACAAGCGGTGGCGCGCCGCGCCCGGCGCGCCACCGTGTAGGGCCGATGACAAGGAGGAGGAGCGATGAGCACGGTGGGACAGTTCGCGTTGGAGATCGAGCAGGTCGACGGCTACGAGCTGCGCGTGCGCTTCGACAAGGACCGCTACGCGGCGTTGACGATGGATGAGCCGCCGCCGCTCGGGAAGGACACCGCCCCCAACCCGGCGCGCATCCTCGCCGCGGCGATCGGCGACTGCCTCTCGGCGAGCCTTCTCTTCTGCATGAAGCGGGCAGGGGTCGCCGTCGACGGGCTCACCTCGGAGGTCAAGGTCGACCTGGTGCGCAACGAGAACAAGCGCCTCCGCGTCGGGACGGTCGACGTGACCATCCGGCCCAAGGTGCCCGCCGACAGCGCCGAGCTCGCGCGCTGCCTCGGAACGTTCGAGGACTTCTGCGTGGTGACGCAGAGCGTCCGCGAGGGCATCGACGTGCGCGTGCGCGTCGAGCCCGTGTGAGGTCGATCCTCGCGTTCAGCCTGCGCAGGCGAGCGGCTGCGCGCCGATGGCGTTCCAGGTAGCCACGTCGGCCGCGGTCAGCACGCCCACGAGCGCGCCTGCTGCGTCGACCACAGGCAGCCCATCGACCTGCTCGAGCGCCATCCGCCGCGCCGCCTCGGCCACCGGCGCGCCTTCGAAGAGCGGTGAGCAGACCGGCGTCATGACGTCGGCCGCGCGCAACGGACGACGACGCAGGGGCCGGCGCGCGAGCAGCGATCGCATCGAGACGACGCCGATGGGCACGCCCCCAGCGTCGACGACCGGCACCACACCCGCCGACCGCTCGAGCAGCGCACGCCGCGCCGCATCGGCGCCGACATCCGCGGCCACGGCGACCACCTTGGGCGACATCACCTCCCCGACCGAGGTGGATCGCGCGTCACCGGGGGAACGGGAGACCACCTCGAGGCAGCAGAGCATCGGCCCACCGTCGTGAGGGCCAATCTCGATCCCACGCAGCAGCTCGCAGGGCCTGCAGGTTTCGAGGGAAATGGACTGGTCGCGGTTCGGGCAGCGAACCGTTTCCCGCACGGATTCGGTGCGATCGGCCCGCACGATTCGCAGCACCCTGACCCGCCGCTTCACCTCGTTGCCGGCAGCGCTCGAGCTCATGGCCGCCCCAGATTCAACCGTCGTGCCACCGCTCGAACGAGCGAGGAGCAGACGGCGTCGAGGCCGAGCACGCGCAGGTTCTGCCGAGGCGCTTTGTCTGCGCGTCGAGGCGCGCTTCGATGACCCGCCGCGAGCGCGCCTCGGCTAGTCTACGTTCGCCCGGTTGTGTCTCGGGCGTGCCCTCATGAAAAAACTCCCCGCGATCCTCGCGCAGCTCTCCCGTCCCGAAGTGGTCGAGCTCGCCGTCACCAGCGGCAAACGGCCGCGCGTCCGCGTCGGCGACACCTTCGAGCCCGCGGGCCATGCGGCGCTCGACGTCGACGCCGTCTTCGAGCTCCTCATCGCCGCGGGCGGGAGCCGTTACATCGAGGATCTCTCGGCCCGACCGACGCAGTGGAGGACGCGCCTCGAGGGCATCGGGGTCGTCTCCGTCTCCGCCGTGATGCGCGGCGTCGACGTCGAGGCCACGCTGGTGCCGCCGCCGCGCGAAGGCGCGAAGGCGCACGAGGCGACCGCCGGAGGCGGCGCCGGGCACGCTGCGCGGGCGCCGACCAAGCGACCTCGCGCTCACACGCCGGTTCCCGCCACCGGCAACCCGCGAGGGCGGACCACCGCCGCGCCGCGCGGGAGGTCGTCGAGCACGGCCAACCGCAAGGCCTCCCACGCTCCGCCGCGAAGGCCGCCGTCCGAGCCTCGCTTGTCGGTGGAGCCCATCACCCTCGAGCTCGAGGGCCCGACGCGCCCGCTCCGCTCCGCGGCCCAGACGCAGCCGTCCTTCCGGAGCGCGGCCGGAGCCGAGCGCGCGCTCGCCGGAGGGCGGCAGGCGCCCGCCGTGCGCGATGTCGGGGCGGCGGGCCCGGCGCTCACGCGGCTGCTCCTCGCCGGACGGCACGAGCACGCGAGCGACGTTCACGTCGTCGCCGGGCGGCCTCCTCTCCTCCGCGTCCGCGGCGTGCTCGCCCCCGCCGGCCAGGCCCTCGCCGCCGATGCGGTCGAGGCGATGCTGCTCGAGATCGTGCCGCCGCGCCTCGCCGCGGCGCTCGAGGAAGAGGGCTCATGCGATTTCGCGCTGGAGACCCCGGCGGCGGGGCGCTTCCGCGTCAACGTCAGCCGGCAGCGCACCGGGATGATGGGCAGCTTCCGCCTCGTCGCCCCCGCGATCCCGACGCTCGCGTCGCTCGGTCTGCCGGAGGAGATCGGCCTCGCCACCCGCCATCACCAAGGTCTCATCGTGGTGACCGGCCCGACGGGGCACGGCAAGACGTGCACGCTGGCCGCGATCGTCGACCTGCTCAACGCCGGGACCCGGCACCACGTGATCACCGTCGAGGATCCCGTCGAGCACGTCCACCCGCGCAAGCAGGCGATGATGAGCCAGCGCGAGGTGGGCACGCACACGCGCTCCTTCGCGGCGGCGCTCAAGGCTTCGCTCCGCGAGGACCCGGACGTCATCGTGGTCGGCGAGCTGCGCGACACCGAGACGGTGCGGATGGCGCTCTCGGCGAGCGAGACGGGCCACCTCGTCCTCGGGACGATGAACACCCCGAGCGCGGCCAAGACGATCGACCGCCTCATCGATCTCTTCCCGCCCGCCGATCAGGCGCAGGTCCGCGCCACGCTCGCGGGCGGCCTCCGCCTCGTGGTGAGCCAGCGGCTCGTCCCCTCGGCGGACGGCTCGCGCATGCTGCCGGCCGTGGAGCTCTTGCCCGGATCGCTCCCGCTCTGGAACCTCATCCGCGACAACAAGACGTTCCAGATCCCGAGCCTGCAGCAGCGCGGCAAGGCGCTCGGCATCGTCCGCCTCAACGACTCGCTCGCCGACCGCGTGCGCTCGGGTCAGGTCACGGCGGCGGCGGCGCTGGCCGTCGCGGACGCGCCCGAGGAGCTCGACGAGCTCCTCGGCGGCCGCCGCGCGCCGCCGGCCGTCGCGGTCCACCCGGCGCCCTCCGCCGAGCTGTCCGCCGCGCCGAGGGGCCTGTTCCAGATGGCGGGATCGTTCTTCGGCAAGAAAGGATCCTGAGGTGGCGCGGATCGACGGGCTCTTCGACGTGCTCCTCCAGAAGGGCGGCAGCGATCTGCACCTCGCGGTCGGCTACCCGCCCATGATCCGCGCCCGCGGCGAGCTCGTGCCCGTCCGCGCCGACGCGATCGACATCGGCGAGATGCAGGACCTCCTCTTCGAGATCGCCACGCCCTCGCAGCAAAGCCGCATCCTCGAGGAGCTCGACCTCGACTTCGCCTACGGCTACGGCGACAAGGCCCGCTTCCGGGCGAACTACTTCCACAAGACGACCGGGCTCGCCGCCGTCTTCCGGATCATCCCGGCGCGGGTGCTCTCGCTCGCCGAGCTCGGGTGCTCCGACGCGATCCGGCGGCTCGCCGAGCGGCGGGCGGGCCTCGTGCTGGTGACCGGCCCCACCGGCTCGGGCAAGTCGACCACGCTCGCCGCGATGATCGACCACATCAACCGGAACCGCGCCTGCCACATCCTCACCATCGAGGACCCGATCGAGTTCGTCCACGCGCCCATCAAGGCGCAGGTCACCCACCGCGAGGTCGGTCCGCACGCCTCGTCGTTCGCGACCGCCATCCGCGCCGCCGGCCGCGAGGACGCGGACGTGATCCTGGTCGGCGAGCTGCGCACCAACGAGACGATGAAGCTCGCGCTCCAGCTCGCGAGCTTCGGCGTGCTCGTGCTCGGGACGGTGCACACCAACGGCGCGGCGGCGACGATCGACCGCATCCTCAACGCGTTCCCTGCCGAGGAGCAGCCGCAGGTGCGGGGCATGCTCGCCGAGAGCCTCGTCGGGATCGTCGCCCAGCAGCTGGTGCGCACCGCCGACGGCAAAGGCCGCGTCGCCGCCCACGAGATCCTGCTCGGGAGCGTGGCGCTCTCGGCCATGATCCGCGAGGGCAAGACGTTCCAGATCGCGAACGTGATGCAGGCCGGTCAGGCGGCCGGCATGCAGACGATGGATCTGGCGCTCGAGCGCCTGGTGAGGAGCGGCGCCATCAGCGCCGAAGCGGGGCTCGAGAAGGCCATCGACAAGGACGCGTTCCAGCAGCGCCTCGGGCGCGCGGGCTGACACCGGCCCGAGCGCCGGCCACCGCTCACGACAGGAGGGCCCGCGTGAGATCGAGCCCGGTGAGGATGCCCCGGAGCTCGCGGTGGTCGACGGCGAGGATGCGGCGCGCGCGCGTACCGGCGGCGAGCCCGGCGGCGCGGAAGAGCGGCGTGTTCACCGGCAGGCAGAGGAGCGCACAGCTCATCACCACCTCCACCGGCGCGTCCGGCGGCAGCGTGCTCGCGCCGAGTGCCTCGGTCTGCGTGAACAGGCCCACGGGCCACTCGCCGTCGACGACGACGAGCCCCTGGACGTGGGCTTCGGCGAGGGCGTCGGTCGCCTGGGCGATGGTGTCGCTGACCTCGGCGCACACGACCGGCGACGACATGAACGCCGAGAGCGGCGCGTCGATTCGCCCGATCATCACCGCGCGCATCAGGTCCTTGGTGCTGAGCACGCCGGTGAGCCGCCCGCCCTCGACCACGAAGACGCGGTGGATGCGGTGCTCCACCATGAGCGCCGCCGCCTCGCTCAGCGTCGCGGTCGGCGCGACGGTGACGACGCCCGTGTGCATCACCTTGCGCGCCCGCTGGTCGGGCAGATCGAGGAGCGCGTCCCCGCGCGCCGTCCGCGCGCGGAGCCGTCCCACGCGGAGCAGGTCGAACCGGGAGATGACGCCGACGAGGTGCTGGTGATCGTCGAGGACCGCGACGCACGAGATCCGCCGCTCGGCGAGGACCTCCTCGACCTCGCCGAGCCGCGCCGAGTCGCGCACCCAGTGCACCGGGGCGCTCATGAACGAGCCGACGGAGGTGGAGGCGATCGTCATCCGCGGCTCTTTGCCCGGCCCGTGCCGTGGCGCAAGGGCGCTCGCGCGCCCTCCGCGTCCGGCCCTCACCCGCGTCTCCCCGCGGGCAGTGCCCGAGGCGCGGTCGACTCGGGGGCGAAGCGGGCTCGACGACAACGACGCGTCCTGCGCGCCGAGGGCGCAATCCATGCATCTTGCGCCCTCGGGGAGTCGCGCGGTTTTGCGCCCGGCGATCTGGCACGCGAGCCGCATCGCACGGCTGGTCTCGATGCGAGAGCTCCCGCCCCGCCTGCGGCTCCTGCGTGCGCTGGGCGCTCGGCCCCACCGGTACCGCGCCCTCCGCAGCGTGACGATGGCGCTCACGCTCGCGGTGCTGATCGCGATCCCGACCCTCGGCCTGGCGAGGTTCGACGTGTGGGGCGGCCATCACCGCTGGCTCGGCCAGCCGACGGACGGCATCCACGGGCTGGCCGCGGTCGCGGCGGGGATCGGCGCCTGTTACTTCGTCACCTTCGTCCTCAACGCGGCGTTCGGACGGCTCTTCTGCGGGTGGGGCTGCCCGGTCGGGCACGCCTCGCGGCTCGGCGACGCGGTGGATCTCGCGGTCGGGAGCGGCAAGGGACGATGGCGTGCCCGCGCGCGCGCCATCGGGTTCGCGCTCCTGCTCGCGGCGTCGCTCTTGCTCTGGTGGGTGAGCCCGCGGGTGCTCGTGGAAGGCAGCGCGAGCGCCGTGGGCCGGACCCTCGCCGCGCTCGCCGCCGTGACCGCGGCGATTCACCTCCACGGCCGCCGGTGGCGCTGGCGGTTCTGCAAGGAGACCTGCCCGATCGGCGTCTACTACTCCGCCGTCCAGACGAAGCACGCCTTCGGCATCCACTTCGACGCGCTCAGCGAGATGTGCCAGGCCTGCGACAACTGCTCGGCCGTCTGCCCCGTCGGCCTCGAGCCGCGCGATCTGACGCGGCCGCTCGAGGGGCTCGGCGGGATCGCCCTCGACGGCTTTCCGGAGCGGAACCATTGCCTCACCTGCGGCGACTGCGTGCAGGCTTGCGAGCTCGTGTTCGTCCGCAAGGGCCGCGATCTGGCGCCGCTCACCCTCGGGAGGCGGCCGCGGCGCTGAAGGAGGCGGCTCGCCGCCGCTCCGTCGGGTCAGGGCGAGGCCGAGATCCACGCGGCCACGTCGCTGGCGAGCTCGAGCGGCGCGTGCAGCGTCACCGAGTGGCCGGCGTCCTCGTAGCGCGGGAACCGGATTCGCCGCTCGGTCCCGTCGCGGTAGGAGAGCCGGATGCGACCCGGGCGAGCCTCGCCGGCGGGGCCGTCCTCGCGCTCGGCGCCCGCGACGACGGCGTCGTAGCGCGCCAGCGCTCCGGGGATTGCGCGCGAGTAGACGACCGTGTCGTTCGCCGCGTCGGTGACGAGCACGTCGATCCACCGGGCGTCCTCGAGGAACAGCTCGCCCCAGCGCGGGGAGGTCCGCTCGATCCCGAGCGCCTTGGCCTCGGCGCCGTAGAACGCCGGTCCGATCTCGTCGAACAGCGCCACGCGGTAGTACCGGTCCCAGGGGGCGAGCTCGCCGAACGTCGACCCCAGCGGCTCGGCGTCCGTCGCCGGCTCGATCGTTCGCCAGGCGTCGGCGCGTCGATCGGCGTAGAGCTCGGGGATCGCGGCGGGATCGGTCCCGAGCGCCGCGGCCAGCGTGCCCAGCGAGGTGAAGCGCGGCTCGACGGCGTCGTAGGCGGCGAGCGTGCTGCCGGCAGGCGCCCGCACGTCGTAGGCGTCGCGACCGACGGCGTCGAGGAAGGCCATCGCGTTCTGGTACGCGTCGCACGGCGGCGGCTTCTCGGCGCACGTCACGAACGGGGCGCCCGTCTCGGCGGCGATCGCGAAGAGCGGGCTGTCCGCGGCCTCGAGCAGCGGGCCCGCCGCGGCGTCCTGGTCGGGCGACGAGAGGCGCGGCTGGAGGAGGACGAGCCTCCCGAACTGCCTCGCGACCTCGGCCGGCGTCGCCGCCCGGCCCGCGCCGTCGCCGAGGAGCGCGTCCAGGTGCGCCTCGATCTCGGAGGCCAGCGCGGGGTCCTCGTAGCCCCGGTCGCCGCCGCGGTAGCGCTCGTGCGACAGGAGCATGTCGAGCACGATCGACGCGCGGATGCCGCCGTAGCTCTCGCCGACGAGGATCACCTCGCTCCTCCGGAGCGCCGGGTGCGCCGCGAGGAAGCGGAGGATCACCCGGACGAAGTCGGCGGCGTCGACCAGCGGGTTGAAGCTCCTCGCCCCGAGCTCGTCGCGTCGCGCCTCCTCTGCGCTCGCGCCCGGAGCGAGGCCGTACGAAAATCCGGTGCCGCGCGCGTCGATGTAGAGGAGGTTCGCGAAGCGCGACCAGCGCGCCGGGTTGTCGGCGACCTCCGCGCCGCCGGTCCGCGCCGGATCGAAGGTGCGCTTCGCGGTGCCGAGGCCGAAGAGGATCCCGGTCGACGCGCCCGGGCCGCCGTTCCACAGCACCGCGAGCGGCTTCTGCTCCGGCGCCTCGTCCGCGGGCTGGAAGGCGTACCAGAGCCGGGCCTCGGACGAGGTCAGCTCGGTGCGGTAGCCGTCGTGGTGGATCGCGTAGCCGACCCGTTCGATCGCGACGAAGCCGGCCTCGTCGCGGAGCGGCGGCGTCGCCGCGAAGAGCGCGTCGCCGTCGGCGCAGCCGCAGAGCGCCGCCATGGCGCCGATGGCGAAGGTCGCCCGCATGTCCGGATGAGATCACAACCGCCTCGGGTTGGCGACGGGCGCACGGTCGTGTGACCCTGCCCGGATGGCGTCGCCCTCCGCTCCCAAGCAGCCGGCGTTGTTCATCGCCCACGGCGACATCGCCGCCACCTTGGACGACGGCGACCCGACGAACCGTTGGTTGCGGCGGCTCGGTCCCTCCCTGCGCGCCCGCGCTCCGCGCGCCGTGCTCTGCATCTCGGCCCACTACGTCGCCCCACGCCTGCGCGTGACGGGCGCAGAGCGGCCGCCGACGATCCTCGAGCCCCGCCACGCCGCGATCGAGGCGCTGTCCGGGCTCACCTACCCCGTGCCCGGGAGCCCGCTCGTGGCGCGCCGCATCCTCGAGCTGCTCCTCGGCGCCGGATTCGACGCGAGCATCGACGGCGACCGCGGCCTCGACCACGGCGCGTGGGTGCCGCTGTCGCTCATGTTCCCCGAGCACGACGTGCCCGTCGTCCAGCTCTCCCTCCACGCCGGCGGCGATCCCGAGCTCCACCTCGCCGTCGGCCGCGCGCTCGAGCCGCTGCGCCACGAGGGCGTGCTCATCGTCGGAAGCGGCGGCGTCACCCGAGGCGCCGAGCCGGGCCGGCCCGCCGGCGCAGACGCCCTGCCCGAGTGGAGCCGACGCTTCGACGCGTGGGTCACCGAGCTCGTGACGCGGGCCGCACCGTACGCGCGCAGCCGCGGGCTCGCGCAGTTCCGCCGGCACGAGCACGCGTGGAAGGTCCATCCGACCGACGACCACTTCCTGCCCCTGCTCGTCATCGCCGGGGCCGCGAGCGTCGACAAAGGCCCCGAGAACGTCGGCGAGCTCGTTCACACGGCGGCGCAGCGCGGCCTCTCGATGTCCGCATTTCGGTTCATGCGTTGATCGCCGTCACCCTCGGGTCGGTTTCGTGCCGGCGGTGGACAGCTGGGGTGGCGGGTGCGATGGTCGCGCCGGAGGAGCGTCATGCGTTGGATCCGGTTTTCGGCGGTGTTGGGAGCGGCGGCCGTCGTCGCGACCCTCGTGAACGTGGGTTGCGGCGGTGACGACGAGACCTCCGGGACCGGCGGCAACGACGCGGCGATGTGCAACGCCGATCCCTGGAGCTGCCCCGCCGGTCAGACCTGCTGGGCGACCGACACCACCGGTGCGACGTTCGCGTGCCTGAACAGCGGGCCCGGCGCGGTGGGCGAGTCGTGCGTCGGGTTCGTCGGATCGCCCGAATGCGGCGACGGCCTCGCGTGCTTCACCGCGAACGGCTATCCCGAGTCGTCCAAGGTCTGCACGCCGTTCTGCGATCCCTCCGATCCGGCGCACGGGTGCCCCGACCAGGCGCAGTGCCTCCCGCTGCAGATGCCCAGCGGCCAGCAGATCCGTCTCTGCGAGCCGCCGCAAGGCGGGACCGGGGGCGCCGGCGGCGCGGGCGGCTCGGGCGGCGGCGGTGGAGCCGGCGGCTCGGGCGGCGGCGGTGGAGCCGGCGGCTCCGGCGGCGGCCCAGGCACCGGCGGGAGCGGCGGAGCGGGCGGAAACTAGCGTCGGTCGGCGGACGCGCCGAGCGCGCCACCTCGGCGCGTCACGACCACCTCCGCGTTGCGCGGCAAGGTGACGGTGAACGTCGCGCCGCGCCCGGGAGCCGAGGTCACCTCGACACGGCCGCCCATGGCATCGAGCACCCGCTTGGCGAGGAAGAGCCCGAGCCCGAGCCCGCCGTAGTGCGACAGGGACACCGCGCGCTCGAACTCGCCGAAGATGCGCTGCTGATCCTCGGGCGCGATGCCGATGCCCTGGTCGGCGACGACGAGCGTCGCGGCGCCGTCGCGGCCGCTGGTCCGCACCGTGACCGGCTTCCCGGCGCCGTACTTGAGCGCGTTCGAGACGAGGCTCGAGACCACCTGCTCGAGGCGCGCGCGGTCCCATCTCCCGACGATCCCCGGCTCGAGATCCCGCACCAGCTCGCAGCGCGCCGACGCCGCCTGGGGCTCGTAGTCGGCGAGCACCCCCGCGACGAGCTGCGAGAGATCGACGTCCTCGGCGTTGAGCGTCAGCCGCCCCGCCGCGACGCGGGGCACGTCGAGCAGCTCGCCCACGAGCTGGCCCAGCCGCACCGTCTGCCGGAGGAGCACGGCGAGCTGCTTCTGGAAGCGCTGCACGGCTTCGGGCTCCTTCACGAGCTCGCGCCCCTGCCGCTGGAGGAGCTGGATCTGGAGCTGGAGGCGAGTGAGGGGCGTGCGGAGCTCGTGGGCGGCGACGGCCAGGAAATCGTCGCGCGCCGTGATCGCGTCGTTCGCCCGGCGGTAGAGGCGCGCGTTGTCGACCGCGGTCGCGGCGCGGCGCGCGAGCTCCTCGACCAGGGCGCGGTCCTCCTCCGCGAGCCGCCGCTCCGACTCGCGGCCGGTGGCGAGCGTCAGGGCGCCCAGCGTCTCGCCGCGGATCGAGAGCGGCTCGATGAGCGCGAACGTCCAGCCGAGCTCGGCGAGCTCGCCGGCAGCGGCCGCGCGCAGCGGGGCCGCCCCGCCGTTCGAGGTCGAATCGAGGACCTCGGGGCGGCCGGTTCGCAGCACCCGCCCCACGCCGTGCTCGTCCTCGCGGCCGGGCGGCGAGCGGCGTCGCCAGGCGCGGGCGAGCGGCTCCTTGCTCGGATCGGCGTGCGCGAGGGCGACGAAATCGCCGAGGCCGTCCCGCCCGCGCAGGTCGAAGGCGCAGAAGTCCGCGAGCCCCTGCACGAGGAGGCGCGCGACGGCCGGCAGCGTGCTCTCGTGGTCGAGCGAAGAGACCAGGATCGACGTCGCGTCCCCGAGCAGCCGCTGCGCCTCCTCGGTCCGCTCGAGCGCCCGCGCGGTCGCGCGGGCCGACTTGAGCTGCTGAATCCGCCACGTCGTCTCCTCCGCGATCGATCGCCGCCCCAGCAGCATGTCCGGTGGCTCGTAGAAGACGTTGGGGCAGACCAAGCTCCCGACGATCGCGACCGGATGGGTCCGCAGGACGTCGCGGATGATGGCGGGCGGGAAGAGCCGGCGATTGTACTGGCAGACGGCGCGAGCCCCCGTCGTCGGGAGGAGGCGGTTGAGCTTGTTCTCGTACTCGATGAGCCGGTCGTTGCCCGTCTCGGGCCCGAGCGCCCACGTCATCTCGCCGGTGATGCTGAGCCCGGCGAAGCCGTCGGCGGCGGCCCGCTCGATCGCCTCCCGGAGGAAGGCGATCATCGCCTCCGGATCGAAGATGCCCGACCGGAGGTACGCGTCGCGCTTGGTGAGGATGACGAGCGCGCCGCGGCGGCGCTCCCGGTCGAGGTCGACACCCGCGCTCGCGAGCGCGAGCTCGATCTCGTCGACGCTGCGCTCGTCGACGATGTAGACGCATCGGTCGCGCCGGGCGAGGCCGTCCTCGATGTAGGGCACGACGGCCGCGAGCTGCTCCTCGGCGGTGTCGTAGACGAGGCACAGGTGCGCCCCGGGGGGGATGCGACCGATCTCCCGTCTCAGCTCGCGTTCCGCGGTCATCCGGGCTCCGCTGCGCAACGCCGCGTGCGGCGAGGGACCTGCCATCGAGGAGGCGTCGGAGCGTTTCCTAATCGGCGGCGTGCGGACCGCCAAGCGGTCGAGACGCGGATCGGGCCGCACGCCCCGATCGAGCGAGCCCGGCTACTCGGGCCAGCGATCCGAGAGCGCCACGCGCACGTCGCCGCGCATCGCGACCACGTCGACGGCGGTGCGGCCCGCGACGCGCTCGTAGCGGAGGTCGACCTGGCCCGCGGCCATGGGCAGGCGCTCGACCTCGACCCACTCGAGCCACGAGGGGAGCGCCGGGCGCGCGATCGAGAGCTCGCGCGCGTCCGTCGTGCGGCGGACGCCGAGCATCGTCTGCAACAACATGCTCCACGACCCCGCCGCCCACGCCTGCGGGCTGCACGCGACCGGGTAGCGCACCGGGACGCCGAACGCACCGCGCGCGAACCCGCAGAACAGCTCGGGCATGCGGCACGAAGGGAAGTGCAGCGCGGCGTCGAAGAGGCCGCTCGCGATCTCGAGCACCGGCGCGTCGAGGCCGTAGCGCTTGAGGCCGAGCGCGATGAGCGCGTTGTCGTGCGGCCACACCGTGCCGAGGTGGTAGCCGACCGGGTTGTAGCGGACCTCGCGGTTGGAGAGCGTGCGGACGCCCCAGCCCGAGAAGAGGTCCTCGGACATGAGCCGCTCGGCGACCCGCGCCGCGCGCTCCGGCGCGACGATGCCCGACCAGAGCGCCTGCCCCGGGTTCGACGCGATCGCCGCGACCTGCCGCTTTTCGCGGTCGAGCGCCATGCAATAGAAGCCCTCGGACGGCATCCAGAAGGTCGCCTCGAACGCGTCGCGCAGCCGCTCCGCCTCGGCATCCATGCGCGCCGCGAGGCCGGGATCGCCGAGGGCGCGGAAGAGCGTGGCCGCGGCGCGCTTCGCCGCATAGACGTACGCCTGCACCTCCACCAGCGCGATCGGCGGCTCCGCCAAGGATCCGTCCGAGTGCACGATCGCGTCCCACGAGTCCTTCCAACCCTGGTGCAAGAGGCCGGTCGGCGAGCGCGCGCGATACTCGACGAAGCCATCGTCGTCGAGGTCGCCATAGACGTCGATCCAGTCGAGCGCGGCATCGAGGTTCGGGCGCAGCTGGCGGACGAGCGCGAGATCCCCCGTCGCCCGGAAGTACTCGTCGAGCACGACGATCCAGAGCGGGGTCGCGTCGATGGTGCCGAAGTAAGGGTCGTACGGGACGAGCCCGGCGCGCGCGAGCTCCCCGCGGCGGCTCTCGTGGAGGATCTTGCCGGGCTCCTCGTCGCGCGAGGGGTCGTCGCGACGTCCCTGCTCGCGCGCGAGCAGGACGAGCGTGTGCTTCGCGAGAGCCGGCGCGATCCAGACGCTCTCGAGCGCGGTGATGAGGCTGTCGCGGCCGAACAACGCCGCGTACCAGGGGATGCCGGCGGCCACGAAGGTCCGCTCGGCGTCGCCGCTCACGAGCGCGGCGAGGTCGGCGCGGGCCTGCGCGACGATGTGGTTGAAGCGATCGTTGCTGGTCGTCAGGCGCGCGCCGCCGTCGAGCCAGCCCGGAGCGGTCGTGCTCGGCGTCCCGCGCGCGTGCCGCGCGAGCTGGGGCTCCTCGCCGCCGCCGGCGGCCTCGGTCATCTCGATCTCGATCGTGACGCGATGCGAGCCGCGCGCCGAGAGCTCGAGGCGATAGCGCGCCGCGCCATCCGAGAGGCTCGCCGGCGCCGGATCGAAGCTGACGCGGGTCGTCCGGCGCGTGCCGTCGCTGCCGTCGTGGTAGAATGTGAGCGCCGCGCCTTCGATCTCGTGGACCACGCGCCGCGGGCCGACGCCCGACGTCACGCGGCCGCGGACCTCGAACATGTCGGCGAAGTCGGCGTCGAGGTGCATGGTGAGCTCGATGGCCAACGCGAAGACGTTGAAGTTCTGGAACGTCAGCGACTCCGACACCCGCCGCCCGCGCGCGACACGGTAGCGGCGGATCTGGACCGTCTGCGCGGCCACGCGCTCGCCCTCGTCGGTGACGAGGTTGGGGTTGGTCAGCACGTACGCGCCGAGGAAGTGCCAGCGCCCCGACGAGAGCAGGATCGTCGGCCGCAGCCCCTGCACCTCGAGATCGTAGGTGCTGAGGAAGCGCGTGTCGCGGAGGTAGAGCCCGAAGCCGTCCTCGTTGCCCGCGGGGACGTTGCCCTCGAGGTCGGCGAGCAGGAAGACGTCCCCTTCCTTCACCAGCGTCGCGTCGCGGATGTCCTGCAGCGTCGGCGGCGCCGGGGTCGCGACCACCTCGGCCGTCCGGGCGCCACCGAGCGCGCGTGGCGGCGGGGCCGGCTCGGCCGTGCTCGGATCGCGCTGCGCCGGCCGCTCGCGCGCGCCGTCGACAGAAACTGCGGAAGACCGCCGGGGCATGCGTCGGCGCCTCTCAGGATTGGGAGCCGAGCTCGTGCGCGACGGCGTCCAGGAGCTCGGTGATGTCGAACGGCTTGTCGAGGATGCGCTTCACCTGCGGCACCGCCCGGAGCTTGTCGCGCCCTCCCATGCGATTCACGTACGCCGAGACCACGATCACCGGCGTGCTCGAGGTCGCCGCTTCGCGCCCGAGCTCGGCGAGCACCTCGAGGCCGTCCTTGCTCGGCAGCATCAGATCGAGCACGACGAGATCGGCCGCCTCGCGCTTCACGACCTCCGCGGCGACGTCTCCGTCGGGCACCCCGACCACCTGGTAGCCCTCGGACGCCAAGAGGAAGAGCTCGAGCTCACGCGTCTCCGGATCGTCCTCGACGACCACGAGCTTCCTGGAACCGGGCGCTGCCGCCGTTGCTTCGGCCATGTGCTCGCCTCTCGCCCGAGCCGGCGGACCTGCCCGATACGGCATTCAAGATGCGAGCCGCGTCGCGCTCAGCCGCGCTGCTCCGCCTCGTCCACCGCGTCGTAGAGCTCGTCGTTCTCGAGGCGGACGCGCGTCCCCAGCGCGGACATCGCCGCGCGCGCGGCGGTGCGGAACTCGGAGGGGCGGCCCTCGATGGCGGGTGCGTCCCACTCCGCGAGGAACGCCAGAAAAGACGCATAGACGCCGCCGAACTCCGCGCGGAAGCGGCGGGCCAGATCGCGGATCGCCGGATCGGCGTGGCCGTAGAGCCGTGGATAGAGGGCCTGGTCCTCCATCGCCGCGTGGACCTTGAGCTTGCCCGCCAGGACCGCGAGCGAGCGTCGGACCGCGCGGGAGTCGCCCGCCAGCTTGGGGTCGTCGAGAACCGAGAGGACGGCTGCCGCGAGGCCCGCGAGATCGGCGTGCTGTCTCCTGAACCCGGCCGTGGCGGAGGAAGCGGCCACCGAAGGACTCCCGGCGTCGATCATGGGGTCGCCCCGAGCCTGCGCAGCACGGCTTCGACGAGCCGGTCGCAGCGCTCGAGGTAGAAGCGGTGGACTCCGTGGAGCGACGCGTCGATGCGCGACTCGATCTCGCTCTGGAGGCGGCCGCGCGCCCGGAACAGCCGTGTCTTCACCGTCTCCTCGGCGATCCCGAGGCACTCCGCGGTCTCGGTGACGCTCATTTCCTCGACGGCGCGCAGCATGAAGACGGCGCGGAAGCCGTCGGGCAAGGTGTCGATCGCCGCCTCGAGCACCCGCGCGAGCTCCCGGTCCGAAGCGGCCCGCTCGGGGTCGCGCGCCTCGCGCGACGTCGGATGCGACGGCGCTTCGTCGGACTCGTCGATCATGGGGTCGAGCCTCCTCTGCCGGCGGAGGCGCGCGAACGCCTCGTGCATGGCGATGCGGATGAGCCAGGTCGAGAACGACGCTCGGCCGGCGAAGTCGCCGAGGTGCGCGTACGCCCGCACGTACGCCTCCTGCATCACGTCCTCGGCCTCGCCGTCGTCCTTGAGGATCGCCCGGCACGCCCGGAACAGCCGCTGGTTGTGGCGGCGCATCAGCACCTCGAAGAGCGCGGTCTCGCCGCGGCGGACCCGGGCGATCACCTCCTGATCATCGAGAGCGTCCGGCTTCGGCTCCTCGTGCGTGGGCTGTGTCATCGGGCTTGCTTCGCAAAGGGTCGGGGTCGAGCCAGGTGTTCCAGGCACCCAAACGAGTCGGCAGCGCCCGAAGGGTTCCCGGAATTCTTCTCGACTCTGCATCCCGGCGGGACGCGGAGCAAACCGGCGCGAACCACGGCGGAGACGTCGGTCGGGAGGACGCTCGCGGACCGGGCGACAAACCCTCGAGCGTTTGCGACGATGCCGGCGTGCCTTACCGAATCGGGGCCGACGAGGAGCGCGACCGCGGGTCCGACGCCGCCGTCGCGGATCTGATCCGGCTCGACGTCTCCGGCCGGGCCGGGCAAGGCGGCGCCCCCGGGCGCCACGGCGCCGACGGGGTCGGCTCCGGATCCGACGGCGGCGACGGCGGGCACGCGGGCGCCGCCGAGCCTGGCCAGCACGCCGGCAGCGTGCACGTGCTCTTGCGGCCCGACCCGGACGACGCCGGTCGCGTGATCGTCGGAGGATCGGTCCACGGCGCCGACGGCGAGCCGCACGCGCTCGATCACGCGATCGCGCTCGGGGACGCGGGGCACGTCACGCTCGTCGCTTGCGGCGGCGCGGGAGGCGGCGGCGGCTCGGGCGGCCGCGGCGGCGACGGCGCGCGCGGCTCGAGCGGGAGCGACGCGACGCGCTATTCGTCGGGCGGAAACGGCGGCCCGGGCGGCGACGGCGGCCGCGGCGGCGATGGGACGAGCGGCGCCGCCGGTGGTCGCGGCGGGAGCATCGTGGTCGAGGTCGCGCCCGAGGACACGCACCTCTTGATGCTCACGCGCCACGCCGTCGCCGGCGGCGAGGGCGGCCCGCCGGGCCGGAACGGAAGCGGGGGCAGCGGCGGCTCGGGCGGCTCGGGCGGCAGCTCCTACTCGTGGACCGAGACCGAGAGCTACACCGACGCGCAGGGCAACAGCCAGACCCGCACCACCCACCACTCGAATTCGGGCGGCTCCTCGGGCCGGCGCGGCCGCGACGGCGCCTCCGGGAACGCCGAGCTCTCGGCGGGCAAGCCCGGGCGCGGCGGCCGCTTCGCCATCCGCGTCTCGGGCGGCGGGCGCACCGACGAGTACCCCTCCCGTTACGACCTTCGCCTGGTCGGCTTCGAGCACCACAGCGACAACCGCGACGGCATCTACGAGCCCGAGGAGAAGATCCACGTCACCAAGATCGCCGTCGCGAACGTGGGCGGCATGCCCACGCCCTCGCACCGCGAGATCCGGCTGATGCTCCGCGACGGCGGCTGGATCGCGGCCGACCCCGGACACCTGGTCCTGCCCCGGTCGCTCGCGCCCGGGCAGCGCCACGTCTTCGAGACCGAGGAGCTCACCTTCACGCTCGGCGCGTTCCACCCGTCGCAGCCGACCGACGCGCTCGCGCAAGAGGAGACGGTGCGGCACGTCGCGGTCGTCCCCGACGCGCGCCGGGCGTTCGGCGAGTACGAGACCGCGGCCAGCGTCGAGCTCGGCCGCTTCACCGTCCGCTTCCCCGTCGAGGTCTCGCCGCTCGAGACGCTGCGCGCGCTCGCGCCGGGCGAAGCCTCGCGCCTGCGCTTTCGCATCACCAACGTCTCCGAGCGACCCGTCGGCGCGCGCTCGGCGGTCGGGCGCACGCTGGGCTTCCGCCTCTTCCTCCACGAGAGCGAGCTCGGCGACGACGACGTGCTCTTCTTCGACGACGCCGGCGCGCGCGTCGCCCTGAGCGCCGGGTTCGCGCGCGAGATCCCCGTGCTCGGCCCGGGCGAGTCGGTGGACATCGAGGCGACCGTCGCGCTCCCCGACGGTGCGCCGCCGTACCGCGCGGCCCGGATGTGGCTGTCCCTCGAGCTCGGCGCCCTCGCCGAGCCGGCCCGTGCGCGGCCCATCCAGTACCGCGCCGTCGACGTGCGCGTGGCGCGGCCGTTCGCCGCGAGCGAGGCGTGCGACGCGCTCCTCGTCGTCAACCACCAGACCACCGCCGAGGAGCTCGGCGCGTGGGAGCGGCTCGGCGCGGCGATTGGGATACGGCTCGGCGTCTTCGACCTGTCGCTCGAGGGCGGCCTCGACCTCGAGGCGCCGGCGGCGGACGGGTCCTCGCTCGGCGCGCGGCTGGCCGGCAAGTCGCTGGTCGTCCTCAACAACGCGATCGACACGCCCGAGGGCCGGCGGCGGCCCTCGCACTACGTCTCCGGCGGGCAGCTCTTCGATCTCGCGTCGAGCGGCGGTCACGCGCTCCTCGCCGGCGATGCCCCCGAGCTCGAGCGGTTCCTCGTTCCGGTCGAGGTCGCGGACGGCGCGCCGGCGCCGGCGGCTTCGCCGTCGGCGTACCTCGCGGCGCTGGCGGAGGAGGGAGATCGCGCGCTCGCGCTCGGGGGACCGCCCCACGTCATCGCGGTCGAGAAATGGTCCTGGCTCTGGTGGGGCAAGCCGAGCGAGGCCGCGATCGAGGCGCGGGCGCGCGCGCTCGAGGCCGAGCTCACGCGGCGGCACCCCGATCGGCGGCACGTGGTCGTCTTCGATCTCGAGCCCGAGCTGCGCAAGGACTACCTCCTCGCGAAGCGCTGGAGGATGGGCCGCGTCGAGGTGCGGCGCACCCTCGACGCGGCGCCCGCAGGCGTCGTCGCCGTCGAGGTGCCGGACGCCGCGCTGCACGAGCCGGCGCACGTCCTGGGCCGGCCGCACACGCTCGGGCTGCTGCTCTCCCTGCCCTTCGACGAGAAGCTGCGGCGGCTCGAGCACCTGACGCGATCCCACGCCGCGCTCGCGGCCACGGGCGCCGAGGCCGAAGAGGAGGCCGAGCCTCCTCCGGACGCCGGGGGCGACACGTGCGAGCCGCTCTCGGCGCGCGACCTGGCGTCGCTCGTCGCCGACGCGATCCTGGTCGATCTCGTCAACGAGCAGCTGGCGACGCTGCATCGCGGCTGGTGCGCCGGGACCTCGCGGCGCGCGATGCGCCGGGGCCTGCCGCTGCTGCGCCGGCTCGTCGAGAGCTTCCCCACGGGCGCCGCCGGCGCCGAGCGCGGCGCGCAGGCGATCCGGATCGTCGCGCGGCTCGCCTTCTTCTCGCGGAGCCAGGTGCGCGCGTGGGAGAACGTGCCGCCGCTCCTCTTCACGCGGCGGGCTCCGGTCCTCCGCGCCGTGACGCGGCGGCTGCTCGACGAGCTCACCGAGCGGGTGCTCGCAGGCTCGGGGGACGACGCGCCCGGAGCCGACGACCGGCGCAAGGCGGCGCGCGCGGCGGTGGCGGCCGCCGTGGGGCGCATCGAGAAGCGCTACCGTCGCGCCAAGGAGGAGGGCGACGCGCCCGCCGGGCGGGGCGCTTGGTCGCGCGAGCTGCTCCTTCGTCCGATCGCGCGCGAGGGCGTGACGACGGCCGCCGAGGTGCTCGCCGACGGCGCCGCGCGCGTGATGTCGCGCGCAACGCACGATGGTCACCGCGATCGCGAGCGCAAGCGCTCGGAGAAGCGGAGAAAGATGATGGCCAGCGCCGCCGGCGCGCGCGCGGCGCTCCTGCGCGTCGAGAGCTGCGCCGAGCTCGCCGCGCGCGCCGCCGGCGCCTGGCCCCGCGTGGCCGCCGGCGTCGCGGGCTCGAGCTCCCAGGCCGGCGCGTCGGACGCCGGGGGGGCCGCGCCCGAGCCGGAGCGCGACGACGCCTGGATCGACGAGCTGCCGCGCGAGCAACGCTGAGCCCGGCGCCGCGCCGTCGGCTACAATCGACGCATGCCTTCGCTCCGCTACCTCGCGCTCCCGCTCGCCTCCGCCCTCGCGCTCGCGGCGCCGCGCGACGCGGCCGCGTGCGGCGGCGGGTTCGCGCCCGCGCCGCCGGCAGGCGAGGAGTTCACCATCGCCTCCCAGCGCATGGCGCTCTCGGTCTCGCCGACGCAGACGGTGCTCTGGAGCCAGATCCAGTACGCCGGCCCGCCGAGCGATTTCGCGTGGGTCTTGCCCGTCGGGGCCGGCGCCGTCGTCGAGGAGGCGCACGACGCCTGGTTCGACGCCCTCGAGGCGGTGACGACGACGCACGTTCGCACCACCGACGCGTGCTCCTCGAGCGACTCCGGCTCGAGCGGCTGCGGGCTCGGGTGCGGCTCCGCGGCCGAGGACGGCGGCGGCATGCGCAGCTTCGGCGGCGAGCAGGGCGTGCAGGTGGTGAGCCAGACGTCGGTCGGCCCCTACGACAGCGTCATCCTCTCTTCGGCCAGCGGGCAGGCCGTGCAGACCTGGCTCACCGACCACGGCTTCGCGGTCCCGGCCGAGATGGTCCCAGTGCTCGACGCCTACGCGGCCGAGGGGCTGGATTTCGCCGCGCTGCGGCTCAAGCCCGGGCTCTCCACCCAGCAGATGAGCCCCGTGCGCGTGGTCACGCCCGGCGCCGCGCCCGTGATCCCCATGCGGATGATGCTCGCCGGCGCGCCGGCGAAGATCCCCGTGACCCTCTGGGTCATCGGCGAGGGCCGCTACGCGCCGTCGAGCTACCCGGAGGCCGCGCCGGTCGATCCGGCCCAGCTCGTCTGGGACTTCGACGCCGGCGGATCCAACTACGCCGACGTGCGCGCCGCTTCGCTCGCCGCCGGCGACGGCCGCGGCTTCCTCACCACGTTCGCGATCGATCGCGCCTTCCAGGCGACGATCGCCGATCAGGACGGCGCGCCGGTGATCTTCGACGCGCCCGCGACGGGCGAGCCGGCCGGTAGCCTGGGCGCGCTCTACTTCGCGACCGCCGCGGCGGCCGATCACTCCTCGACCGCGGCATGCGGCTCGGCCGTGGGCGCGCTCGAGGGCGGCGAGGTGTGCGAAGGGGCGTCGTGCCCCGCCGGATCGCAGCCCCCGTCGAACCTGGTCTGCGGCGGCTGGGACGACCTCGCGGTGGCGCTCACCGGGATGCGTCCGGGCGACGTCTGGGTGACGCGCCTCGAGGCCGCGCTCCCGCGCGCGGGCCTCTCCGCCGATCTCACCCTGCAGCCTGCGGTGCCCCAGTCGCCGGTGTCGAGCTGGCTCTCGACCTCGGGGAGCCGCAACTGCGATCTCGACGCGGTCACCACGCTGTGGAGCACCGGAAAGAGGCCTCCGCGCGGGCTGGGCGGGATCGTGGGGCTCGCGCTCGCCGCCGGCGCGCTGCTCCGCAGGCGCGAGCGCGGCTGGCGCCGGCGCCAGCGTCCGGTCGTCGCGTGACGCGTCGGTATGGCGCATCGACGACAGCGTCGGGCATCGCCGACGCCCGATCCCCCGAGCCCGCCCGGGCCGATCACCGTCCTCCTTCGCGTGCTCGGCGAGCTCGACCGGGGATCGCGCTGCTATCCGCTCAGCTGCGCCACTGGAGTCGGCGGACCTCGCTCCGCAGAGCCCGCAGCTCCGACCGGAGATCCTGGTCCGCCCGACGCTCCGCCTGGAGGGCGGCGTGCGCCTCGACCGCGCGATCCCAGGTCGCCGCGGCGCCGCTGCGCACGGCGCGCTCGCGCATCTGCTCGGGGGTCGTCGCCAGGTGGCAGCCGGCGCAGACGAGCCCCTGGTCGCTGAAGTAGCTCTTGTCGCGCGCGATCTCGGCGCCGCAGCTCGAGCACCTGAGCGCCGCCGGCGCCGGGGCAGGCGCCGCGCCTGTTGCCTCGCCCGTCTCGGCGCGCTTCATCGCCTCGTACTCCCCGCCATCGAGCCAAACCCCCTGACACTCGCGGCACGCGTCGATCGGCACGTCGAGTAGGTCGAACGAGCGCATGCCGGCGCTGCACCGGGGACACGCGAGATCGCTGCCGATCGCGATCTCGGCGATCTCGGCAGCGCGGAAGGGGAGGCCGCCGAGCGACGGCGAGACCTGCGCGAGCTCGGCGCCGTCGAGCCAGATCCCCCCGCACGCGTCGCAGACGTCGGCGCTCACCGGCGCGGCTTCCGGCCCCGGGGACGCCGTGCGAACCGACAGCGGAGTCGTGCACCTCGGACACTCGATCATCGCACGCAAGGTAGCATGCGACGGATCCGTCCTGCCGCCGTCCGAGCCGCCGCGCTACGGATGCAGCACGCAGCCGCCGATCACCTCGCCGTTCCATTTGGCGCGCATCGCCGTCTTGAAATCGTCGAGCGGGAACGTGTGCGAGACGTACGGTCGCAGCCGGCCCGACTCCGCCCAGCGCAGGATCTGCTCGAGGCGGGGCGGGCGTAGGCTCGGATCGTTGACGGTGGAGATGACCGTGGGGCAGCCGAGCACGTCGAGGCCCTTCATCATGATCAGGTTCGTCGGGAGCACGTTCGCGTTGGGCGCCCCGCGCTGACCCTTGCCGCGCGAGACCGACGGCGTCGACGCCCAGCCGACGATGAGGAAGCGCGCGCCGAAGCGGACGCAGCGCAGGCTCTCGATCGAGATGTCGCCGCCGACGCCGTCGTAGACCACGTCGACGCCGCGGCCGCCGGTCAGCGCCTTGACCTCGTCCTTGATCGAGCGCACCCCGGACGCGCCCTCGGCGGGCCGGATGTTGATCACGTGATCGGCGCCCTGCTCTTTGACGACGTGCAGCTTCGCATCCGAGCGCCCGGTCGCGATCACGGTCGCGCCGAGGAGCTTCGCGAGGTGCACCGCGGCGAGCCCCGTGGACCCCGAGGCGCCGTGGACGAGCACCGTCTCGCCGGATTGGAGCCGGCCGCGCGTCACCAGGCAGTGGTAGGCGGTCTCGTAGTTGCCGAGCAGGTTGCAGGCCTGATCGAACGAGAGCCCGCCCGGGATCCGCCGCACCGCCTCGGCGGGCGCGACCGCGTACGAGGCGAACCCGCCCCACGCCTGGTACGCGCCGAGCGACCTCGGCCCGGCGAGGAAGCCGTCGACGAGCACGGCGTCTCCGACCCCGATCCCGTCACCCGCCTCGGCGCCCTTCCACGCGACGACGCCGGCGTACTCGAGCCCTGGGCAGTACGGCGGCCGCGGCAGGTGCTGGTACTGGCCGCTGGTCATGAGAAGGTCGACCCAGCCCACCGAGGCGCTCTTGATCGCGACGATCACGTCGCGAGCGGAGAGCGTCGATGGATCGGGCGGCGCCATCGGTTCGATCGCCATGTGCTGTTCGATCGCCTGGAGGGGATCCTCGGCGAGCTCGGAGACGACGACGCGCCGGCCTGGGTTCAGGGACATGGGCGTTCGATGACACTCCATCTCTTCACCGTGGACAAGCCCGCAACCGGGTGGCCTCGAATCAGGCCGGCTCGGAGTGTGCTCGAGCCCGCAGGACTCGTGAAGCGAGCACGGGAAGCTGCGACCCCCGCGCCCGCCGGCTACGCTGCCGCCGAATGCCTCGCTGGCTCGCCGGACTGCCGCTCTACCGCGCCCTCGCCGCGCTCCGGCGCGTCGCGGACCTCGACCCTCGAGACCCGGCGCGGCGAAGGGAGCGCGGGACCGCCGCGCTCTTCGCCGCGATCGCCGCGGTGGCGCTCGTGATCCTGGCGACGCCCGCGTCGCGTGCGCTGCAGTCCGAGCTCATCGCGTCGCACCACTTCCGTCCGCGTTCGCTCGCTCGCTGGGCTGGCCTGCAGCTCGTGCCCAAGATGTACTCCTTCGCGCACATCTGCTGGATCGGCAACGGGCCCTTGTTCGAGCGCTCGCCCCGCGCCGCCGCGGAGGAGCGCTTCGCGCGCGAAGCGTTCTGGGTCAACCACTACCCGGCGCGCAGAGCGCGCTTCGACGCCCGCCGGCGGCAGCTCGCCGCCCCCAACGAGACGCGCTTCGTCTACCTCCGCTCGAGCTACCGCGGCTACTCCGAGACCACCGGCTTCCGGGTCCGCGCCGAGCCGCACCGCCTCGTCATCGAGCGCCGCGAGCTGCTGCCGTGACGCCGCGGCACGCCACGGTGTTCCAGGTCGTGCTCGGGGCGTGGCTCGTGGGCTGGTTCTGCAACGCGCCCGGGTTCATCGAGAACTTCAACGACGCGCTCGCGCGCCCCATCGCCTACGACGCGTTCCCGGCCGTGCTCCGCGATCCGCGGCTCGCGGTGGCCGCGTACGTCGCTCCCGCCCTGGCGACGTTCGCCCTGGGGACGCCGGCGCGCGCGCTGGCGCGGGCGACCGCGGTGCTGCTCGTCGCCGTCTCGCTCTTCGAGTGCCTGCACCTCGAGACGTGCAACGACGCGACGTTCGTGACCTCGTTCTGGACGGCGCTCTGGCTGCTCTGGTTCGTGCGCGGCGCGGGCCGAGCCGATCCCGCGTTCGCCGTGCACGCGAGGGCGCTCGCGCAGTGCGTCGTCGGGCTGATGTTCCTCGGCGGCGCGGTCGGCAAGCTCACGGCGGAGCACTGGAGCGGCGAGGCCTTCTACCGCCTCTACTTCCGCGACAACGACGGGTGGCCATACCCGCTGCTCCGCGCCGAGCTCGAGCCGGGTACGGTGCGTGCGCTCGCGACCGTGTTCTCGCGGACGGCGATCGGCGGCGAGATCCTCATGGCCCTCTGCCCGCTGCTCCCGAGCAGGGCGGCGCTCGTCGTCGGCGGCGCCGCGATGCTGGTGATGATGTCGGCCTGGAACTTCCACCTCGCGTCGGTGCTCGCCTCTCTGTTCGGGCTCCTCGTCGCCTCCGAGCTGCTCGGTCGTGCGCCGGCGCGCGGGGCGCCGTGATACCGTCGTCCGGTGCCGCGGCCGTGGCCCGTCGAAGTCGTCCCGCTCTCGCCGGCCGCGTGCGGCTCGGTGCTGTGGCGCATGGGCGGGGTGCTCCGCGTCACCGTCGTCCTCAAGGCGACCTTCGGCCTGGTGCACGACGGCCCCGCGCGCCTGATCGCACCCGTCGAGATCATCCGGAAGGACAGCCACCACGACAAGCTCCCGTCGCGCAGCCTCGAGGCGGCGAGCGAGACGGCGCCGTACCTCCCGAACGCCGGCGTGACGCTCTCGGGTCACGCGTACGCCCCCGGCGGGCGCCCCGTTCCGGCGATGGCGGTGCGCATCGCCCTCATGCGCGAAGAGCTCCTGCTCGACAAGACGCTGCACGTCTACGGCGACAGGTCGCCTTCCGCGCCGGCGCACGCGACGCCGTTCCAGCGCATGCCGATCCTCTACGAGCGGGCCTTCGGAGGCGCCGGCGTCGAGGCGAACCCCGTCGGCGTCGGCGCGGCGCCCGGCTCGGCCCTGCCCAACGTCGTCGATCCCGTCGACCCCAGCCGGCCCGCGGGCTTCGGCCCCATCTCGCGCTACTGGCAGGCCCGCAAGAGCCTCGCCGGCGCCGGCGTTCGCAAGAAGCTCGAGGAGACGGTGGCCGAGATCGCCGACGACTTCGACTGGCGCTACCTCCAGGCGGCGCCGCTCGACCAGCAGCTCGAGCGGCTCCTCGCCGACGAGTGGATCACGCTCGACGGCCTGCACCCGGCGCTCCCGCGGCTGGAGACGCAGCTGCCCGGCGCGCGGGCGCTCGCTCACGTGCACGAGGTGGGGCCGCACGGTGCGGGGCCGGCGCAGGTGCTGGCGATGGTCGCCGACACGCTCACCATCGACGCCGATCGGCAGTGCTGCAGCGTCGTGTGGCGGGGCCACTTCCCGGTCGCGGACGAGGCGGCGCTCGCCGCGCTGAAGATCTTCGCGGGCATCGAGATCGGCCCGCACGCGGTGCCCTGGCCCGAGCCGGCCGCCGTCGAGGCCCCCGCGGCGCCGATGCTCGACGACCAGACCACGGTGACGCGCGTGGAGCTCGGGCAGACGATCACGCTCGGCTCCGACGACGCACGGGCCGCGGCGGAGCGGCCGGCGGCCCCGTTCGTTCACGCGCCGCAGCCCGCCGCCCCGCCGCCGAAGCCGCCTGCCTTCGAGATCGACGATCCGCTGACGCACACCCAGATGCTCTCGTCGGACGAGCTCGAGCGAAAGCGCACGGCGGCGCCGGCGACGCCGTTCCAGGCGTCCCAAAACGCCGCGCGTCCCGAGCCCGTCGCCGCGCCGCCGTTGCCGGGCGCGCCATGGTCCCCGCGCCAGCCGCCGCCGGCGCCGCCGTTGCGCGACGACGAGGAGCACACGCGCACGCTCGAGCCCAAGCGCGATCCGCATTCGCGGTCGCTCGAGCCCAAGCGCGATCCGCATTCGCGGTCGCTCGAGCCCAAGCCGCCTGCGCCACCCGCGCCTGCGGCGCCATACCACCTCCCGCCGCCCGCGCCGCCGCCTCGTGCCGGCGGCTCGGACGCGGCCCGCTTCTTCCACTCGGCGCCGCGAGCCGTGGCCGGCGCCGCGCCCGCCGACGCGCCGCGCGAGCGCGAGCCGCCGCCTCGCACCGGCGAGGTCGCGAAGATCGTCAACGCGTCGGCGCTCACGGCGGCCACCGTCCCCTGGCAGATCCGCCCGCCCAACGACTCGCTCACGGTGATCGTCAAGGGCACGTTCGATCTGGTGCCGAACGGCCGCGCGCGCCCCCGCGCCGAGTCGGATCTCCCGCTCGGCGACATGCACGTCGACGACGATCCGGAGAAGAGCCTCGCGTACGCGTCGGACTTCGCCTTCTTCAAGCCGAAGGCGGACGTCACCGTGACCGGGCACGCGTACGCGCCGGGCGGCTCGTCGCCGGCGATGCAGGTCTCTTTCCGGTTCGGCGCGGGCAAGAAGGGCTTCGATCGCACGCTCTACGTGCTCGGCGATCGGCAATGGCAACGATCGATCATCGCCCTCGCGCCGAGCGATCCCGAGCCGTTCCAGCGCCTGCCGCTCGTCTACGAGCGCGCCTTCGGCGGGCCGCAGTACGACGCGAACCCCGCCGGCGTGGGCCGCAAGGCCGCCGTGGGAGCCGACGGCCTCGCGCGGCTGCCCAACGTCGAGCTGCCCGGGGAGCTCGTGAAATCTCCCGGCGACGCGCCCCCGCCCGCCGGCTTCGCGCCCATCCCGGTGACCTGGAAGGAGCGGTGGTCCAAGCTCGGCACGTACGATCGGGCCTGGTTCAAGGCGCGCTGGCCCTACTTCCCCGAGGACTTCGACTGGACGCACTTCCAATCGGCGCCCGCGGGCCAGCAGCTCGACTACCTCGCCGGCGACGAGGCGTTCGAGCTCGTCGGGATGAGCCCGGAGCACCCGTCGCTCCGCGGCGAGCTGCCGGCCGTGCGCGCGCGCGCGTTCGTGCAGCGCACCAAGGAGGCCGGAGGGGGCTTCGAGGAGGTGCTGCTGCGGCTCGACACCGCCGCCTTCGACGCCGACGAGCTGAAGGTGAACCTGGTGTGGCGCGGACAGCTCGAGGTGAGCGACGAGGACGCTCCCGAGATCCAGCACGTGTTCGTGCTCGCCGAGGACCTCGCCGGCCCGAGCGCGAGCCTGGAGGAGGCGCGGCTGCGCTACCTCGCCGCGGCGATCCCGAAGGAGACGGTGGCCGAGGGCCCCGATGACGCAGAGCCGGCCAACGACGTCGAGCCGCCCGTGGAGGAAGAGCCCGACGAGGAAGCGGCGAAGCTCGAGGCGGAGCTCGACGCGCGCGAGAAGGCGCTCGCGGAGCAGCTGCGCGCGGCCGGGCTCGACGACCCCGACGCCGCCGCGCCGGCGATGCCTCCGCCCCCGGATCCGGCGGCGCTCGCGGCGAGCCTCCGCGAGGCGGGCGCGTCGGACGACGAGGTCGCCGAGGTGCTTGCCGCGCTGCGCCCCGAGCCCGACGAGCCCGCGGACGCGGACGCCGGCGAGGTCGCCCGCGATCTGCGCGCCGAGACGATCGCGCGGCTCCACGCCGGCGAGCCGCTCGGCGGCCTCGACCTCGCCGACGGCGAGCTCCACGACCTCGACTTCAGCGGCCGGGACCTCTCGGGGACCATCCTGCTGCGCGCCAACCTCCGCGGCTCGAGCTTCGCCGGCGCCGTGCTCGCGGGCGCGCAGCTCGGCGAGGCGAATCTCACCGAGGCGGACTTCACCGGGGCCGATCTCTCCGGCGCCGACCTCACCGGGGCGGTGCTCGAGAAGGCCAAGCTCGACCGCGCCACGCTGGCGCGCGCCGACCTCTCGTCGGCGCGCGGGGGCGGCGCGACGTTCGCCGGCGCGAAGGGCGAGCACGCCGTCTTCGCCGGCGGATGCTGGGACGGCGGCATGTTCGACGGCGCGGAGCTCCCCGGCGCCGACTTCTCGAGCGCCTCGCTCGCGGGCGCGTCGCTCGCCGGCGCATCGCTGCCCGACGTGAGGCTCTACGACGTCCGCGGCGCGCGCGCCGTCTTCGACCGCGCGAAGATGCCGAACGGCCGCGCCGAGGGGGCCTCGTTTCCGCAGGGCTCGTTCAAGGAGATCGAGGCGCCGGGCTCGGTCTGGGAGAAGGCGACGCTCACCGAAGCGACGTTCGCCGCCGCGAACCTCGAGGGATCGAGCTTCCTCCGCGCCACCTGCCTCAAGACCAACTTCTCTTCGGCGGATCTCACCGAGGCGCGGCTGCGCCGAGCGCGGCTCACCGGGGCGATCCTGGTGAAGGCCAACCTGATGATGGCGTCGCTCGAGCGCGCCGATCTCACCATCGCCGACCTGCGCGGCGCGAACCTCCACTCGGCCGGCATGTGGAAGGCCAAGATCCAGGACGCCAAGCTCGAGCAAGCAATCATCACCAAGTCGACGCTCGTGATGAGGCGGCCGCCGTGATCACCACGCGCGAGGAGTTCGAGGCGCGGGCCGCGTCCGGCGGGAGCTTCGCCGGCGAGACCATCGAGGGGATCGTCCTCGACGGCTTCAAGGGGGAGTCGCTCGACTTCGCCGACACGGTCTGGAGGAACGTCCGCGCGCGCGGCGCCGTGCTCAAGGGCTCGATCTGGGCGGGCGCGCGGCTGGTGCTCGTCGACTTCCAGGGCGCGGATCTGAGCGGCTCGGTGGCGACGAAGCTCGACGCCCACGCCGAGCCGGGCGCGCCGGGGTGCGACCTGTCGCGCGCGAGCTTCGACGACGCCGTGCTCCTCGAAGCTCGCCTCGACGGCGCCGTGCTCACCGATTCGCGCTTCGCCGGCTCGATGCTGATGAAGGCGGTGCTCGATCGGGCCGACGCGCGCGGCGCCACGTTCACCGCCGGCGTCCTCACCGGCGCCAAGCTCGAAAGGACCGATCTCTCGAACGCGAACCTCGACGGGGTCGTGCTCCCCCAGGCGAGCCTGCGCGGCGCCATCCTGCGCAGCGCCTCGCTCCACGAGGTCGATCTCAGCGAGGCGGATCTCGAGGGCGCCGATCTCACCGGCTCCGAGCTGACGCGGGCGACCGCGATCCAGCTCGACTTCCGCGCCCTCGGCATCCCCGCGGACCTCAGCGAGGCCGTCGTCACCGGAGCCCAGTTCGGCGCGGCCGACCTGCGCCGCACCGTGCTCCGGCGCGCCGAGCTCACCGGCGCCGGGCTCGAGGGTGCCGACCTCTCGGGCGCCGACGCCGCCGGGGCGACGCTCTCGGGTGCGTCGCTCTCGGGCGCCAAGCTCGACCGGTGCGATCTCGCCGGCGCCGATCTCGAGAACGCAGACCTCACGGGCGCGTCGCTCTCCGGCGCCGACCTCTCGGGCGCCAACCTCGGCGGCGTCCGCCTCCGCGGCGCGCGGCTCGCCGGCGCGCGGCTCCACGGGGTCTCCTGGCAAGGCGCCGACCTCGAGGGGCTCAGCCTCGAGGGCGTCGCCCTGCGAGGCGCGAAGCTCGCGGGCGCGCGCTTCGGCGCCGCGAGCTTCGCCGGGCTCGATCTGACGGGCGCGGATCTGGGCGAGGCCGAGCTCTCGGGGTCGAGCTTCGCCGGCGCGAAGCTCACCGCCACGCGCCTCGCCGGCGCGCGCCTCGCCGGCGCCGACTTCACCGGGGCGACGTTCGACGGCACGGATCTCGACGAGGCCGACCTCTCCTCGGCGAACCTCGCGGGCGCCGATCTCAGCAAGGCGAAGCTGAGCAGGAGCACGCTCTCGGGCGCGGATCTCCGCGGCGCCAAGATCCACAAGCAGAACCTGCCCGGGCTCGACCTCACCCAGGCTCGGGTGACGGGCGCCGCGATCACGCAGACGCTGCTCGACGACCTGATCGCGCCCGGCGTCGACTTCAGCGGCTGCGATCTGACCGACTCCACCCTCGCGGGCGCGAACCTCGAGGCCGCCAACCTCGCCGGGGTCGCCGCCGGCGGGTGCAGCTTCACGCGCGCGCGCCTCGTGGGCGCGAAGATGCAGCGGCTCCGGGGCGCCGCCGCCGATCTACGCGGGGCGGATCTCGACGGCGCCGATCTCCGCGAGGCCGCGCTGCCGAACGCGTCGTTCGCCGAGGTGGTGATGCGCAAGGCGCGCGCCGAGAAGGCGGACCTCGCGCGCGCCCGCTTCGTCCGCGCCGACCTGCGCGGCACCTCGTTTCAGGGCGCGAGCCTGAGGTACTCGAACCTCTCACACGCGCAGCTCGACCTCGCCGACCTGCGCGACGCCGACCTCGAGCAGGCGAATGTGCACCGGATCACGAAGGACGGCGTTAAACTGGCGGGCGCGAACACGAAGCACCTGAACGACACCGACCCGGAGCTGGCCGCGGCGGAGGCGTTCGACGCGAAGGCATGAGGCGCATGGCAGCGAGGAGCATCAAGTCGGTGAGGGCGCCCGCGGCGCGTCGAACTTCGGAGCCGGAGCCGAGGGTGCTCGCCCTCGCCGACGGGACCACCGCGGCGATCGCCGGCGAGGCGCTCGAGCTCAGGGATCGCGAGGGCCGGCTGCTCGTGCGCTACGTCGACGGCACCGCCGAGATCTCCGCCCCCGGGCGCGACCTCAAGCTCTCGGCGCCGAACGGCCGCGTGGTGCTCGACGCGGGGACCGACGTCTCCATCCACGCCGCCCGCGACCTCGAGCACCGCGCGGGGCGCCGCGTCGATCTGGCCGCGGGCGCGCCCGACGCCGCGCCGCAGGTGCGCCTCGAGCCCGCCGGCGCCGAGGTGCGCGCCGCGCGGATCGACGTCCAGGCGAAGACGAGCCGCCTCGTGACCGGGCAGGCCACGGTGCTGGCGCGCTCGATCACCACCACCGCCGAGCTCCTCGCCCAGAACGTGGGGCGCTACGAGCTCGCGGCCTCGAAGATCGTCGAGAAGGCGCGCGACGCCTTCCGCGAGGTGAGCGGCCTGCTCCAGACGCGAGCGGGGCGCGCGCGGACGCTGGTGAGCGACCTCTACTCCCTCTCGACGCGCCGCACGGTGCTCGACTCGAAGGAAGAGACGAGCATCGACGGCAAGAAGATCCTGCTGGGCTGAGGAGGGCGCGATGTTTCCTGCGGCGACCAAGTCCGGCGGCACGTGTCTGGCGACGCCCGACACCTGTCACATCCCCGCCCCGCCCCCGCCCGCGGGGCCCGGCGGCATCCCCACGCCCTTCCCCAACACGGGGATGCTCAACAGCGCCGACAAGTGCACCGAAAAGGTGCAGGTCCAGAACAAGGGCGCCTGCGTCGAGGACTCCGAGATGCCCTCGAGCCACGGCGACGAGCCGGGCGTCTCCAACCTGCCGACGCCGAAGGGCCTGATGTCGCAGAAGAACATGGACAAGATCGTCTTCAAGACCCACAGCAGCAAGGTGAAGCTGCAGGGCAAGGGCGCGGTCACGCACACGGCGACGACGGCCCACAACGGCAGCGGCAACGTCAACGTGCCGGTCGGCACCCACGCCGTGCCGTCGCAGACCAAGGTGATCGTCGGCTGAGGAGGGCGGGATGGCGGACGAAAAGAACCTCGAAGGCATCGAGATCGCGTTCGTGTCGGGCGCGCTGCCCGACGACGACATCCGCCTCCGCGGCGTGTGGGGGCGGGAGAAGCTGTCGAGGCTCTTCGAGTTCGACATCCTCATCTCCCGCGCCGCCGGCCCGTTCACCGACGATCAGCTCGACGACCTGCTCCGGGCGCCCTGCGCGATCTCGCTCGGCCCCCGTCCCGGCGACGTCGTCCACGGGCTGCTCGAGCGCATCGAGCTCATCGACTCCGCCAGGACCGTCGGGGCCCGCTACATCGCGCGCCTCGTGCCCACGGTCTGGCTGCTCACGCTGGCGCGCAGCAACCGCGTCTACCAGGAGACGACGGTCCCGAAGATGGTGGAGGAGGTCCTCAAGCTCTACGGCCTGCAGGCCGGGACGGACTTCGACATCCTCATCTCGGGCAAAGTGCCGGACCGCGAGTACGTGGTGCAGTACCAGGAGAGCGACTGGGACTTCATCCAGCGCTGGCTGGAGCACGAGGGGTACTTCTACTGGTTCGAGCACGGCGCGTCGGGCGAGAAGCTGATCATCGCCGACACCAACGACGACGCGACCACGATCGAGGACCCGAAGACGATCAGCTACCGCGAGCGCAACAACCTCTCCACCGGCGGCGCCGCCACGGTGTGGTCGTGGAACCTCGTGCAGCGGCGGATCCCCGCGTCCGTCGCGGTGTTCGACTACAACTACCGCACGCCCCACATGCCGCTCGTGGCGACGGCGTCGGTCGACTCGCGCGGGTTCGGGAGCGTCTTTTACTACGGCGAGCACTTCAAGGACGTCGACCAGGGCAAGGCGGTCGCGACGGCCCGCGCCGAGCGGATCCTCACCGATCGCCGCCGCTACACCGGCCGGACCGACTGCTCGCGCTTCCGCGTCGGGCACCGCTTCGATCTCGAGAACCACCACGACGGCGCCAACGACGGCAAGTACCTGATCACCGCGATCGACCACCGCGTCGGCTTCCCGGTGAGCCCCGACCGCGACGATCTGGGCGACTCGCCGCAGCGCTACCTGGCGCGCTTCGAGGCCATCCCGTTCGAGGTGGCGTACCGGCCGGAGCGCCTGACGCCGTGGCCTCGGATCACCGGCGTCATGCACGCCCACATCGACGCAGACAGCGCCGGCGACTACGCCCAGATCGACGATCAGGGCCGGTACAAGGTGAAGCTGCCCTTCGACGCGAGCGGGAAGAAGGGCACCAAGGCGTCGCGGTGGATCCGCATGACGCAGCACTACTCGGGCGCCGGGTACGGCTCGCACTTCCCGCTGCACAAGGGCGCGGAGGTGCTGCTCGCCCACGTCGACGGCGACCCCGACCGCCCCATCATCGTGGGCGCGGTGCCGAACCCGCACACGCTGACGCCTTCGACGAGCTCGAACGCGACGCAGTCGGTCATCCAGACCGCGTCCGGCATCCGGATCGAGCTCGAGGACCTGCAGTAGCCGAGAGGAGACGACGCCATGACCGAACCGGCACCGCCCCCGCCGCCCCAGACTGCAGCCGACACCCCCGCGCTGCGGACCGTGCCCGTCGGTCCGCCCGCCATGTCCAACGTGCAGGCGGAGCTCGACGACATCCGGCAGACGCTCACGCCGCTCTCGGCCTCGCGCGCCGTCGACCCCAACCTCACCGCCGACCTCGAGGTGGGCACCAACGTGGCGTCGCCGCGGCCGGCCACGCCGACGACCGACCCGCACCGGGTGACGTTCGTCGTGCCCCAGCCCGAGGGCGTGGTCGTGAGCTTCGGCCAGGGCGGGCCCGCCGATCGCATCGAGGAGCCCGGCATCACCGGCAAGACCAAGACGCACGTCCACTGGCAGACGTTCGACGCGCCCTGGCCGACGTTCATGGTGCTGGGCGACAAGACGAAGACGGCCGGGCAGGTCGGCCACAACGGCGACGTCCCCAAGAAGACGAAGGGCTTCACCGTCGTCACCGCCGGCAACGCGTGGCAGGACTCGAACCTCCACCAGTACCTGATGTCGCGGACGAAGGACGCCGCGCTCGTGGCGCTCGGGCCCGACACGCGGACCGTGGTCCAGGCGGCGGGCGCGAACGGCATCGTCGACATCAACGCCAACAAGTGCGTCACGGTGAACAGCTCCGGCATGTACATCTGCGCGCAGCCGGGGCTCACCTACGCGAGCCCCGTCTACGACCAGCCGTTCACCGGCGCGACCGGCAAGTCGACCGTCGCCCACTACAGCCGCATCGGCGGCAGCGGCGTCGACCTGGTGATGACCGCGGTCGACTACGTGCTCGCGTTCAAGAAGAACTTCATGAAAGGCGAGGACGGCAAGCGCGGCTGGAAGACCGACGAGGCCCACGTCGCCGACGCGGTGAAGTGGGGGATCGACGCCGTCAAGTTCGGGTACTCGATCTACAAGCTCAAGAAGCTCTTCGGCGACGATCCTTCCGCGCCGGCGTCGGCGGGCGGCGTGAAGATCGCCGCCGCGGGCGACGTCGGGATCGCGGCCGAGGAGAACGCGTCGCTCTACGGCAAGCTCACGGTGGGGATGACGTCGCTCCTCTCGGCGAGCGTGTTCTCGACGCTGACGACGAGCATCAAGAGCCTGGTCTTCGCCGGCCTCGCCGGCTCGTACGCGTCGGTGAAGGGCTACCGGCAGGTCAAGCTCAGCTCCGACTTCGGCAAGATCTCGATCGGCGCCAAGACCGACGTCGCCATCGACGCGCACGACAAGGCGAAGATCACCTCGAAGAAGGTCTCGCAGCTGAACTCCGACCAGTACGTCTACGTGCACGGGGCGCAGGCGCTCTACTGCGCCGGCGGCAGGAGCCAGGGCTTCGGCCTGCACGCGAGCAGCAAGGGCATCCACCTGGGCAAGGTCGACAGCCCCAGCGAGTACGAGGGCGACAAGATCAACCTCACCCACAAGATCAAGATCGACGGCAAGGGGATCAAGACGGTGATGGGAGACACGTACCTCCACGTGAAGAGCTCGCTCGTGAAGGTCGACTGCCAGGGCCCCGTCGAGATCAAGGGCTCGGGAACGGCGAAGCTCGACGGCGACAAGGTCCTCATCGGCTGACGAGCAGGCGGCGCCGACGGCGTCGGCCGGCTCACCGGTCGCGATGCGCCTCGACCATCCCGAGCAACGCGTCACGCTCGCTGGCCGCGAAGCGGGCGGTCACGAGGCGGTCTTGCGGACCTGGCAGGTGCTGAAGCCGAGCAAGGTATAGATCGGGCAGCTCCCAACGAGGCCGGTGACGAGCGGGACGAGCCCGACGAAGCCCCAGGCGGTGCGAGGTCCCAGGAACGCGAGGCTGAGGACGGCGAGGCCCAGGGCAACGCGCAGCGCGCGCTCGACCAAGTGCTCGTTCTTCGGGAAGAGGGTGCTCGGCATGGCATTCTCCTTCGCTGATCCGATCGAGACGCCGACCCGCAAGAAGGGTTCGGGTCACCTGCGAGGATCGAGGGCGCGCAGGATGCGCCGCGCGAAGCGACTGCGTCGAGCGCGAGCCTGCGCTCGCCTTCGGCGCGCCGGCGCCGCCGAAGTCAGTCGCGTGCCGGGGCTCGGCCGCCCTGGACCTGAAGACGCGTGGACCCCGGGCGTCGAGCGGCGTCGATCGGACGGATGTCCGACCTCTTCAGCCGCCGCTCTCGCGCGAGAAGCGGCCGAGGCGGAGCACGTCGACGAGCACCTGCGAGCCCGACGAGCGGATGTACTCCTCGAACGCCACCGTGGCCTCGGTCTTGTTCCTTCGCCCCAGCGCGGCGTCGACGGTCCAGACGGCGACCTCCTTCGACGCGGCGCCGAGCGCGGTGACCGCCTTGCCGACGAGCTCCCCGTCGGCGCGGCTCGTCGAGGCGAGGCGTGCCAGGCAGCTCGCGCCGAGGAAGTAGATCAGCTCCGGATCGCGGGGGACGGCGGCAGTGCCGCCCGCGAGCGCCTCGAGCGACGGCGCCCCGAGGGCGCGCTTGGCGAACGCGCTCCACTCGGCTCCGGCGCGATCGCCGACCGATCCGGCCGCCGTCGCCGCCCAGAGGTGCTCGCCCACGCTCTCGATCGCGTCCGAGAGCATGTGCCAGGCGCGCGGCGTCGGGTACGCGGGCGTCGCGTCGGTGGGGGGCAGCTCGAAGAGGCGATCCGGACGCGCTCGGATGAAGGCGAGGACGAGCGGGTGGACGCCGTGGGTCGCGCCCCAGCCCAGCCATGCGTCGGCGTCGGGCTCGAGCGCGACGTGGACCATGCGGTTGGCGAGCGCGGTGGCCATCGGGCGCACCAGGGCGCGGTCCTCGACGCGGTTGCCGGCGCCGACGACGCGCGAGCCGGCGGGGAGCTCGTAGTCGCCGAGGCGTCGGTCGAGGATGAGCGAGTAGAACGCCTTCTGCACGTCGGGGACGGCGCTGTTGAGCTCGTCGATGAAGAGGAGGAACGGCTCGGCGCGCAGGATCGCGCGCGGCGGGCAGAACTCGGTCACGAACGCGCCCCCGTCGACGCTGCGGATGCGGGGCACGCCGATGAGGTCCTCGGGCGCGATCTGCGTGCCCAGAAGCGTGACGCAGGGCAGGCTCAGGAGCTCGGAGGCGTCGCGCACGAGCGCGCTCTTGCCGATGCCCGGCGGGCCCCAGATGAACGGGGTCCGCTCGGCGGGCAGGGTCACGAGGAGCTCCACCAGCTCGGGGGGTGTGAGCGCGAGCATCGCTCGCTATATACGTGATTCCCCGCAGCGCGCCCGCCCCGATCCGCGGGCCCGGGCGCCGCCGGCTCGGGCTCGCGTCCGCCGTGTCGCTGTTCCGAGCTCGCGAGACCACGCGGCACGGGCTGGCGTCCGCCACCCTCCGCCAGGCGTCCGCCACCCTCTCGCGACCGGATCCTGCCGAAATTCCTGGCGGCGACGCGTGGCACGTCGCGTGCGAACTGCGCCCGCGTGGCCCACTCCGACCGCGGCTTCCGCGTCCTCGCCCGCGAGGAGCCCGACACCATCCTGCGGCTGGTGCAGGTGCTCGTCCCCGGAATGCTCAGCCTCGGTGCGCGCGTCACGCCGGAAATGGTGGACGATCCCCACCTCGATGCCCCGCCGCCGGCGCTCGATGCCGACTGGGTGGCCCGGGTCGAGCCGGATGACGTGCTCCACGTCGAGTGCCAGGGCTACCGCGACACGGCCTTCCCCTCGCGTCTGTTCCGGTATCACCTCTCGCTGGCGCTGCGATATCCGCAGCGGCGCGTGCGCACCGTCGCGCTGTGGCTGCTCTTGCCGCCGGCGCAGCAGCGCCTCGATTGCATCGAGATCGGCGACGTCCGGGTCCGCGTCACCTCGATCGTACTCTCCGAGGTGGACGCCACGCTGCTGCTCGCGGATCCGCTCACCGCCTGCTTCGCGCCCGGCGCAGACATCGGTCCGATGGCCTCGAGCGAGCTGTGCCGTGAGGTCGCGGAAATCCTCGCGCGCGAGGGCGCGAGCTGGGCGAAGAGGCACATGGCCGCGATTGCCGCTGCCCGACGCGGGCGCTACAAGGAGATGGTGGAGGCGATGGACCAGATGGGACTGGGACCGGTGATCATCGAGGACCTCGTCGACTTCGGCCACGAGCAGGGGCTCGAGAAGGGCCTCGAGAAGGGGCTCGAGAAGGGGCGGGAAGAGGGGCTCCGCTACGCCCGGGACACGTTGCTCGCGGTGCTGAACGACCGCGGCCTGCGCCTCGACGAGCGACACCAGGGCCTCATCGAGGGCGAGCGGTCGCTCGAGCGCTTCCGCCGGTGGCTCCAGCGCGCGCTGCGCGCGGGCAACGTGGACGACGTCTTCGCCTGACGGCTCGCTCCGGCGTGATCGCGCCGCGGCGCGCGGTTCGCGCGTCCACCGACCGGTGCTGCCGGTCAGGGCATCCCTGCGGGGATCTCCGAGACCCGCAGCAGCTCGCGCGATGGACGGTATATGAGGGTTGGCGAATGCTCGACCGCGCTACGATCGACCGCCTCTCCCGTACGCCGGAGAAGAACGCGCCCATGCTCAACGTGGCGCTGGCGGAGGAGGGGACGGCGCCGGTGCTGCTCGCGCTGGCGCGGTCGCCGGCCGTGGGCCCCGAGGCGCTCGACGTCATCGGCGGCCGCATCGAGGCGGAGGGCGCGGAGGTCGGACGCGATCGCGACGCGGCGGACGAGCACGTCTCCCCGGCGCCCGAGCTCGATCGCCTGCTCGCCGCGCACCCGAACGCGCCCGACGCGGTGCGCGACGCGGTGCTCGCGCGCCACCTCGACGAGGCGTGGTTCGTGCTCGCCGCCGCGTGCCACCCGCGCGCCACGCTCGCGGCGATCGAGCGCGCCGTCGACTGGCCGTCGGCGTCGCCGGTCCACGATCGGCTCTGGCTCGCGCTCATCGAGGCGGGCGCCGGGCCGCCGCGCCCGCGCGCGGTGTGGGCGCAGGACTCTCGCCCGCTTCGCCCCCGGCCCGCCGCCGGCGGCGCGCGCGACGCGGCGCTGCTCGAGATCCTGTCACGCGACGGCTCGCGCCAGGTGCGTCGCGCCGTCGCGTCCAACCGGTTCGCCGCGCCGGCGCGGTCGCGCCTCGCCGGCGAGGATCCCGCGCCCGAGGTCCGTGCCCGCGCCTCGGGCGCCCTCTCGCACGCCGGCGCCGACGCGCCGTCGAGCGGCGATGCCGGCCACGGCGGCGGCTCGGAGACCAGCCGCGCGGCGGTGGTCGAGACGGCGCGGTTCGCGGCGGCGCTGCGCGCGATGGAGCACGGCGGCGTCCTCGCCCCCGACGTCGTCCGCGCGCTCTCCACCGCGGCGGAGCTCGACGACGAGGGGGCGCTCCTCGCGGCGCGCGTGCTCCCGCGCAACGAGCTCGGGCTGCTCGTGGACACGATCGTCGACATGGGCACGAGGTCGTCGCGAGGGGCGAGCTTGGCCGCGGGGCTGGCGCTCCGCTCGGCGGCGACGGACGCCGAGGAGCCCGACGCCGCCGCCGACGCCGAGCTCGCCGAGATCGTCTACGACGTGGTGAAGTCGCTCTCGCGCGTCGCCCGGAGCGAGGACCGCCTCACCGGCAAGGCCCGGCTCGCCGCCTGGGCCGCCGAGGGCCTGGCCGCCTCGGCGTCCGTCGACCGTTCGTGCCTGCTCGAGCAGCTCGCGCACGGGCCCATCGGCGCCGAGCGGATGATCCTCGCGCGCTGCGCGGCGTCGAGCCCCGGCCTCGTCCGCGAGCTCTGCGGCTCGGCGAAGGGCGCCGCGGCGGTGCCGGCGGCGTTGCTCGAGCTCGCGTGGCCCGATCCCGCGGTCGACGATGCGCAGCTGGTCGAGCTCGCGGCGCGCATCCCCAAGCCGAAGAAGCGGGCCGAGGACCTGCCCGAGGACGAGATCGATCTCGATCCGTCGGCGCGCTCGCTCGAGCTGCTCGAGCGCGTGGTGCTCACGGCCACGCTGCGCGCCAACGTCTCGCCGAGGTCGGCGCTCGCGGTCGTGGCGCTCGACTCGCGCCGGGTCCGCTACGTGCTCTCGGCGGTGCCGCAGTGGAAGGGCCGCCTCGGGGGCGGCCGGCTCGCGCGCGTGCTCCGCCAGCACGCCGGCGCGCTCACCGCCGCCCGCGCCGAGGCGCGCGCCCGCGCCGCCAAGGTCGAGAGCTGGACCGAGCGGATGCTCAGCGAGATCGAGCTCGCGGTGGCGCTCGCCGTGGGTCACGTCACCGGCGCCGAGGTCGCGCGCCGGCTCGCCATCGGCCGCCAGGTCGTCGAGGACGGGCTCACGCTCGTCGCCGGCGCCGAGGCTCGCGCCGCGATCGAGGGCCCGGCCGGCGTGATGCCCGTCCTCGACTGGGCCTCCAAGCACCGCGCGACCGAGCCCGCCGCGCTCGCGATGTGGCTCCTGCTCGAGAAGCTCGACCGCGCCCGCGCACCGACGCTGGTCGCGAGCTCGGTCGACAACCTCGCGTCGGCGAAGGGCGTGGTGGCGGCGTGCGTGCGCGACGCGCTCGCCGTCATCGAGCGCCGCGAGCCGGGGCGGCTGGAGGCGGTGCACCCCCAGTCGCCCCGCGGCCGCGCCACCCTGGCGAGCGCGATCGCCCGAGCCTACCGCGCCATCGGCGGCATGCGCGAAGAGCGCCAGGGCCCGTAGCGGCCACGCCGGCGCGCGACTCCAGGATCGCGCGCCCCGATCCCGGTAGCCCCCCGCCGCCGCGTCGGTCGCGAGCGGCATCTGCCCCCGCACCCCCGGCCTAGAGAGTCGGACCCCGGGCCCTCGAGAGATGTGCTGCTCGGACGAATGTCCGAAACTTCTTCAGTCGACCGTGCAGCTCGGATCGGTGCACGTGTTCTCGCACGTTCCCTGCGTTTGGCAGTGGACGTGGCAGTCGTGGGGGGGGGGCGCCCCGCGGGCCGCGCGCCGGCCCGCGGGGGGGGGGGGTGGGGGCGCCCC
>CAYJPW010000037.1:22394-24183 GCA_964372055.1 uncultured Polyangiaceae bacterium | reverse complement strand
CCCGTTGCCCCGGTTTGGGCTTTGCGGGGGCCCTGCGTCCGCCCCCCCCCCCAGCCCCCCCGCGCCCTGACCCTGGCAGGTGAGGGTGCAGCCGCCGCCCTCGCAGGCGAGCTCGGTGGCGCCCTGGCCCTGCGCGACCGCGGTGCAGCCGCCGTCGGGGCACTCGAAGCTGCACGCGCCCTGACCGCTGCAGGTGAAGGCACAGCCTTCGCCGTCGCAGCTGCGAGCGCACGAGCCGATGCCGCTGCACCCGCACGACTCGCCGGCGCCGCAGACGTCCTCGGACGCTCCGACGTTCATGCAGGCCGGCACGGCTCCCAGGACGAAGGCAAACAAGAGAAGGGTGATCGATCGCATCGGAGTCTCCTCGTGAGGGTCGGACCCGATAGAGAGCAGGACGCGCGCCAGGCGCCCCGATGCCGGCGTTTGCGCGATTCGCGCAGAACGACTCGCCGTCCTGCGGACTGGACTCCGCAACCCGCGGAATGCGCACCGCGCCTCGACGGCGCGCTCCTCGGCGCGGTCCTCTCGCGTATCATCGGAGCTCGAGCGCCGGCGGGCGGCCCGCGCTCGTTCTTCTTGGTCACGCGAAACGGAGCGTCGATCGATGGTGGGCATCGAGGGCAGGGAGCACCGGCGGCTCGCGGCGCTGGGCGCATGGGCAGCGCTGGCCGCGGTCGCCTGCGGGCCGGTCGAAGGCGGCGACGACACGCGCCGGCTCGAGCAGCCCGTCGTCGTCTGCGCTCCCGGCGAGACGCAGGAAGGGATCGACGTCTCGTACTACCAGGGCGACATCGACTGGGGCGCCGTCGCGGCGTCCGGCCGGAAGTTCGCGATCGCGCGCGTCAACGACGGCGACTTCATCGACCCGCAGTTCGGGCCCAACTGGGACGGCATCAGGGCGGCGGGCATGATCCGCGGCGCCTACCAGTTCTTCCGGCCGGCGATGAGCGCCGACGCCCAGGCCGACACGATGATCGCGGCCGTCGGCGTGCTCGGCGCCGGCGATCTCCCCGCGACCCTCGACGTCGAGGCGACCGGCTCCCAGCCGGCCGACGTCATCGCGTCCAAGATCCACGTGTGGATGGACAAGGTCGAGATCGCGACCGGCAAGCGCCCCATCATCTACACCGGCAAGTACTTCTGGAACGACAACGTCGTCAGCGCCGACTTCGCCGGCGATCCGCTCTGGATCGCGGCCTACGGCCCGCCCTGCCCGGACACGCCGAGCCCCTGGGACGACTGGGCGATGTGGCAGTACTCGAGCACCGGCTCGGTGCCGGGCATCGCCGGCGACGTCGATCTCGACGTGTTCAACGGCACGATGGCGGATCTCGAGATGCTCGCGGGCCAGATGTACGCCGCCGAGCTCGTCTCGCAGTCGTACCCCGCGACGATGGCGGCCGGCGAGACGAGCGTCGGCAGCCTCACGCTCAAGAACATCGGCGGTCGCACCTGGGACATCGCGACGCGCGTCGGCACGACGGAGCCGCGTGATCGCGAGAGCCCGTTCGCCACGCCGACGTGGGTCGGGCCGAACCGTCCGGCGGCCGTCGGCGCTCCGGTCGCGCCTGGCGAGACCTACACCTTCGACTTCGACCTGCGCGCGCCCGTGGAGCCGGGGACCTACGTCGAGCACTACAGCCTCGTGCAAGAGGGCGTCGCCTGGTTCGGCGATCCCGGACAGGGCGGCCCGCCGGACACCGAGATCGTCTTCGAGATCACGGTCGTGGGGGGCGGCGGCGGCGGCCCGGGGGGCGGCGCCCGCGCCCGCCCCCCCCGCCCCCGG
>CAYJPW010000037.1:0-22384 GCA_964372055.1 uncultured Polyangiaceae bacterium | reverse complement strand
GGGCGGCTCGCCGGCCACGCGGGGGGGGGGGGGGGGGGGCCGCCCCGCCCCGGGGGGCGCGGTCCACGGGGGCGCGTGCGGCTGCGAGCTGCCCGGGCGTTCGCCGAGGACCCCGGCGGCCGCGTGGACCCTCTCGGCAGCGGCCATCGCGGGCGCGCTCGCCCGCGGACGCCGCCGCCGAGCACGCGCGTGAGGTGAGCGAGCGGGTCAGCGCTGCTCGAACCGGCCCGTCGCTTCGGTGATGCGGATGCGCGCCGCGAGCCCCGAGCGGCTGCCGGCGTAGGCGCGGTGGCCGAGGCGATCGTCGGCGCCGCGCTGCGACGGGTGCGGTTGCGTCTCGGTGTCGGGCGCGGCCAGGCGCCGGAGGACCCGATCGAAGCCCGCCGCGGCGTCGGGGCCCTGCAGCTCCTCGAACGTGCCCCAGACGATGACGCTGTACCAGTTGGCCAGGTCGACGATGTGGTCCACCTGGAAGCACACCGCCGGGTTCTCGCGCATCATCCGCACCTTCAGCCCGTCGCCGAGCGCCAGGTAGAGCGCGCCCGCCTCGTGCGCGAACCCGAGCGGCACGACGTAGGTGCGCCCGCCGGCGTGGCACCCGAGCCTGCCGACGATCTCGGTCGAGAGCACGAGCTCGATCTGCTCTCGGGTGAGCTCGCCGGCGACGGCGTGTTCGGGGACGAGCGCCGACGGAGGCGCGCCCAGCGAGCGGAACCGGCCCCTGCACGGCGCACAGAAGAGGTCCTCCGACCGCATGCCGCAGGCGAGGCAACGCGCGGCGAGCTGGCCTGGTGCGCGCGCCTCCCGCCTCTCCGGGACGAGGACGACCGGGCACGGCGCGGTCCGCGCGACCCGCTCGGCCACGCTGCCGAGGACGACATCGGAAGGGCCCGCGTGACCGTGGCTGCCGAGGACGATCATGTCGGCTCCGCCGTACTCGGCGTACTGGACGATCTCGCGCGCCGGGCTGCCCCAGCGGAGCTGCGTCCCCACGCGCGCGCCGGGGCCGAGCTCGGCCGCGAGCCGCTCGAGATCCGGCGTCGCCGCGGTGCGACCTCGCGCCCGATCGACGTGCAGCAGCACCAGCTCGGCGCCGAGCTGACGCGCCCACGCGTGAGCGACCGCGGCGGCTCGGCTCGCCGGCGCGGAGAAATCGGTGGCGCACACGATCCTGTGCACCGGTCTCGGTCGCTCCACCTCCGCGGGCCTCGTCGAGCTCACCATCGTCTTCGGGTGCCTACGCGGCGCGCACTGCGCCGTCCGGGCGCCTTCGCTGCAAACGCGGCGCCGCCCGCCGCGCCGGCGAGGCTCGTCGCGCGCGTCGCCTCGCCGACCCCACGAGCTCGTCGCGACGCGCGCCGCGGCGTCGGGATTGCGTCGGTCCGCGTCCGCTCGCTCGGCTCCTGTCGCTACTGGCGGCGCGGCTTGAAGTCGAAGCGGTGCGTGTACGTCGTCTCCATCCCGCTCGCCGACTTCGGGTACTTGATCGTGCCGGCGACCTCGACGAGGCACTTCTCCACGTCGGCCGAGACCGGCAGGGCTCCCTCCTCGGGCTTCACCGTCGCCTGCTTGAGCGTCCCGTCCGGCTTGAGCTCGAGGCTGAAGGTCACCTTGCCGTAGAGCTTCGCCTCCGGGATCTTGCGCGCCCAGATGTCGAAGCAGCAGCGGAAGCCCTCGCGCTTGAGCTTCATGAACTCCTTCATCGGCGCGTAGCGATCGCTCGTGCCCCCGTCGGTGGCGGTTGCCTCCGGCAGCGGGCCCTCGGGAAGCGAGGCGAGCATCTCCTTGCAGTCCGCGACGCTCTCGGCCTTGCGCGAGGAGGGCTTGGGTGCGTCCGAGCCGGCAGCCGGCGGCGTCGCGGACGGCGACTCGATCGCCGGGATCGCGTCAGGCGCGCCCGATGCCGCAGGCGGGGGCTGCGCCGGCGGGCTCGGAGAGCAGGCCGTCCAGCAGAGGACGAGCGAGGCGAAGGCGGTGGAGGCGACGGGGCGTGAAAGCATCTGCGCCGCATGATACGGGATCGACGCCCCGCGCTGCCAACCGGGCCCGATCGTGGCCCCCGCCTTGCACAGGATCCCCCCGATGAGCGACGAGCCCGAAGGCCCCGGAGTGCCCGAGATCACCGAGGTCGACGAGAGCGTCCTCCGCGATCTCCAGTCGAAGTACAGCGGCGTCGCCTGTCCGGTTCACGGGACCGCGCCCGAGTTCGAGGTGGCGCCGGACGGCTCGGTCGTCGAGCGCTTCTGCTGCGAGTCGCTGCTCCGCATCGTCCGCGAGCTCCAGGCCAAGGGAGAGTGATCGCCGCTCGACGCCGGCGCGGCGCCGAGAGCCCGCGGTCCCCACGCAGCCGCTTCGCCCACCCGCAAACCGTGCGCGCGCTGGAAACCCTCGCCGATCCCCGAGTCCCAGGGCGTCGACGGAGCCCGCTGGCGCCGCGTTTGCTTTGCCGGCGCGGACCATGAGCGGAGGCCTCGAGATCGCGTTCCGTCTGCCGGTCGAGGGCTTCCCCCGCGCCGTGTTCGAGAGCGACTACGGCTATCGGGGCGGGCGCCTCCGCGTCGGCGACGTCGCCGTGCTCGAGGCGCCCTCGCGCGAGGAGCTCGAGCGCGGCGTCGTGGGTGCGCTCGAGCCGGCGGGCGCCCCGCTCTCGATGCAGCTCGTCGAGCGCGGCGGCGCGCCGTGGCTCGAGGTCGAGCTCGGCGGTCGGCGCGTCCTGCGCGAGGACCGCGTGTGGGCGCGGCCCACGCGCTCGGCCTGGATCCACGCCACCATCGCCCTGCTCGGATCGGCCGCCGGCTTCGTCGCGAGCTACTTCTATCTGGTGAAGGCGGCGGCGCTCGACAGCGAGTGGGCCCACAAGATGGGCATCCACACCGCGGGGTGGCACCTCTTGCTCACGCTGACGCTGTTCCCGGCGTCGGTGTGGGGCCAGCGGCTGGGGATCCGCGCGGTGCAGCTCGTCAGCCTCTTGTTCTTCTTCATCCACGCCGGGATCGCGCTCGCCAACGCCGATCTCGAGGACTCGCTCATCGCCGTGTTCAACGCGCTGAGCGGGATCGCGTTCGCCGCCTCGGTCGTCTACGGCAACCGCGCGCACCGCGACATGGACCCGGCCGCCGCGTTCGCCGCGGGCCGCATCCCCGGCGCGGCCGGTCCTGCGCTCAAGGCCTGACGGCCGCCGGCGTTCGCGGCGGCCCGATGCGGTGCGCCATGAGCGCCATCGACACCCACGCCGCGCCGTTCACGAGCAGCTCGATGCCGAGGAAGGTCCCGATCACCCACAGGCTCGACACCGGCCAGCTAGCCCAGACGATGATGCCGAGGATCGTCGTGAGCGCGCCGGAGGCGAGGAGCCACCCCCAGTGCTCGAACCGGAGCGTCAGCGCGGACGCGATGCGGAACAACCCCACCACGATGAGGAACGAGGCGATGAGCAGGGTCAGCGCCATCGCGCCCATCGCGGGGTGCACGAACATCATCAGGCCGACCACGAAGTAGAGGATCGCTGCGAGGGCATTGAGGAGCACGCCCTTCCAGTGGCGCGTCCGGAAGCCGTGGATCGCCTGCGCGACGCCGCCGATCATCAGGAGCATCCCGAGCGCGACGACCGAGCCCAGCGTGAACATCGTCGCCGAGCCGAGCGCGAGGAGCCCCAGCACGATGAGCGCGATCCCCAGCGCCAGCGCCCACGACCAGCGCTGCGCCAGGGTTTCGAAGGGAGGGTACAGCGGCCCGGTGGTGTTCGTTCGAGGTTCCACGTCCGGGCACGAGCAAGCGGAGAGCCACCGCGCCGCCGCGCACGGGCGCTACACCGGGCAGGCGACCGGCTCGTCCTGCCAGGCGCCGTCCTCGCAGCGCCGGCCGGCCGATGTGACGCTCGCGCACACGCCGTACGTGCAGACGACGCCTTCGCTCTCGCACGCCGAGCCGAGCTCGGGGGCGACCGCCGGGCAGCCGGCGGTGGTGGGCGGCGCTCCGCACGCCCAGTGCGGGTCCATGCTGCAGGGGCCGCCCGCGCACTGTGCGCAGACGCAGATCACGTCGGCGCCCATGTCGCAGACGAGCCCGTCCGTCGGGCAGAGCCCGCCGGGAGGCGCCGCGGGCGGGCAGCCGCCCACGCCCGGTCCCGGGATGGGCGGGCAGCCCGAGACCGCGATCTGCCAAGCCGCGTTCGTGCAGCTCGCGTGCGACCGGCAGCCCGGCCGGGGGTCGAGCCCGTACTCGCAGGCGAGGCCCTCGTTGTCGCACGGGGCGCCCATCGCCGGCAGGTCGGCGGGGCAGAGCTTGTCGTGGAACACGACGGCGCAGTGCTTGGCGGCGCCGCAGATCGCGGCGTAGCCGGTGGGGTAGATGGGGGCGCACGCAGGGCAGCTCTCGGCCGGGCGGCAGACCTCGCTCCGGTACGCGTCGGCCTTGTCCTTGGCGATCGCGACGAGATCGAAGGGAGCCACCGCGCACGCCTCGCAGCAATCCGGATCGCGGAGCATGCAGTCGTCGTCGGTCGTGCACGCCGAGACGGCGTCGTTGCGGATGTCGATCGGGGCGCAGCGCGACGCCTTGCAGAACGCGACGAGGTTCGGCTCGACGGCGGTGGCGCACTCCGGGCACATCGGGTTGGGATCGGTGCACGTCGCCGCGTGGAAGGCGGCGAGCTCGTCCTCGTTCACGCCGACCACATCCGAGAGCGTCGGCGCGCCGCACACGCCGCAGCAGCCCGGCGTGAGCGCGACGCACTCGCCGGGGCCTGCGCAGTCGGCCCAGGGCGACGCGCCTGCGCCGCCGTCCTGATCGTTGATCGTCGTCGATCCCCCGCAGCTCGCCCACGAGGCGAGCGCGAAGAGCGGCGCGGCGGCGGCCAGGGCGAGCTTCTCGGCGATTCGGCGCATGGGACCTCCAGCCGTCGCCATACAAGGCCGGTGCCACGCGATCCCCCCGCGGTCGTTCCGCGACGCGCGAGGGGCACGCGCCGAAAAGCAGTGAGGATCCCTGGTGGTCGCGGGGGCTCGGGGCAAGCGCCGCATCGTTTCGGCTCCCGCGTCCGCGTCGGCCGCGGCGCAGCCCGGCGCAACCGCTGCGCCGCCGCGCCTCGGGGATCAGGCGTCGCCGCGAGGCCGAGGTCGAAGTTGCGCCGTCCCCCGCGGCGCGCGAGGACGAGGAGCGCCGTCGGCGGGCGTCCCCCGCGAGCGGGGCTCCGCCTACACGAGGACCAGGTCCTCCTCGCGGAAGAGCGCACCGCGATAGCTCGCGATCCGGCCCTTCTCCCGCGCCTTCACGAAGTTCTTGGCGAGGTTGGCGCGTGCCTGGACCTCGCGTTCGGTCAGGAAGCAATCGACGTCGACCGCGCAGAGGCCGATCGAGACCGTCGGTGCCCTGGCGATGCCGTCGAATCTCGCGGCCGCGAGGCGCGCCTGGAGCTCGCGGAGCTGCTCGACGGCCCAGCGCTCGCTCGTGTTCGGCAGGAGGACCACGTACTCGTCGCCGCCGAATCGGTAGGCGTGGCCGCGGGCGAACGCGTGCGCCTCGAGCAGCTCCATGAACGGCGCGAGCAGCTTCAGGTCGACGACGGTCTCGGTGTACCGGGTGTTGAGCGCCTTGAAGTCGTCGAGATCGAGGTACGCGACGGCGATGGGCGCGTCGCGGAAGCGGCACTTGGCGCGGTAGTACGAGAGGTCGGGGAGGAAGAGCGCCGGCGCCTCGAGGATGTGGAACTTCTCGTCGTACTCGCGCGGGCGCTGCACCAGCTCCGAGCTCACGGCGTCCTCGGCGAAGCGGATCGAGAGGAAGTCGGTGAGGCGCGGGAGCCGGAGCGCCTGCGTCCTGGAACCGGCCGTGCCAACCGGCGGCCCGCAGGGCCGACGGGTGGCGCGAAGGTCTACGACGCCCGAGGCCGCAGGCCGAGGCAGGAGAGAACCACGCCGCGCCCATGATCTCCTCGAGCGGGCGCACCTCGCGCAAGAGGTGCCGGATGAGCTGCGGGTCGACGACCTTCTGCATCGGCCCGTCGATCGCCTCGGCGAGGCGGCGGCGCTCGTCGATGACGATGCGCTTGAGCAGCGCGTTGTGGCCGTCGTGCACCCGCACCGGCTTCTGCTTGGCCTGGAGCTGCTGCGAGAGCAGGCTGAGCTGCTCGCGCACCTCGACCACCTCGGGCGGCTGCGCCCCGCGGAGCTGCGCGACGAGCACCTCGGCGACGCTGCGCTGGAACGACTCGGTGAAGCTGCCGACACAGGCCGCGAGGACCTGCGCCTCGCCCTTGGTGAGCTCCGGCATCGCCATCCATCGTAGCCGAGCCGACGCCCAGGCGCGCGCGAAGCCGGCTAGGATTCCCCGATGAACCGCGCAGCCTTCTTCGTCGCCGGCGGCCTCCTCGTCGCGTGTGGAGGCGACGACGGCGCCTCGCCGTCCGGGGGAACCACGACGGCGGGCACCACCTCGAGCGGCGGCACGACGGCCGCCGGCACCGGCGCGGGCGGCGGCGGGGCAGGCACGACGACCGGCGCGGGCGCGGGCGGAGCCGGCGGGGCGGGCGGCGGCGCCACCGTGCCCTACGTCTACGTGGGCGCCGACGACGACACGATCACGCTCTACGTGCTCGATCGCCAGACCGGCCAGCTCGAGCTTCGCGGGAAGACGGACGCGGGCGCGAACCCCTCGTTCCTCGCGACCGATCCTTCGCACCGCCACCTCTACGCCGTGAACGAGGGCAGCGGCGAGGTCGCGGCCTTCACCATCGCCTCGTCGACCGGCGTCCTCGACCTCCTCAACCGCAAGAGCTCCGAGGGCGACGGCCCCGCCTACGTATCGGTCGACGCGTCGGGCGCGTGGGCGCTGGTCGCGAACTACGGCGGCGGCACGGTCGCGGTGCTGCCGATCCTCGGCGACGGCAGCCTCGGCGACGCCGTCGACGTCGAATCTCCGGGCGAAAACCCGCACTTGATCCGCACCGACGGCACGAACCACTTCGCGTTCGTCCCCAACAAGGGATCCGACACGGTGTCGCAGTTCCTCTTCGACGAGGCGACCGGACAGCTCACGCCGAACGCCCCGCCCTCGATCGCGACCGCGCCGGGCGCGGGGCCGCGCCACCTCGAATTCAACCCGGCCGCCTCGCTCGTCTACGTGATCGACGAGGACGGCGACACGGTCGACAGCTTCACGTTCGATCCGGGCTCGGGGACCTTGTCGACCAAGGCGACGATGCCCACGCTGCCCGCCGGCGCCGACGCTGCGTCGAACTACTGCGCCGATCTCCACCTCCGGCCGGACGGCAAGTTCCTCTACGGCTCGAACCGCGGCGACGACAGCCTGGTGATCTTCGCCGTGGACGCGGCCGGCGGCCTCACGCTCGTCGGCCACGAGCCCACCGGCGGAGCGTGGCCGCGCAACTTCGGCATCGACCCCGAGGGCGACCTCCTCCTCGTCGCGAACCAGAATTCGAGCACCATCGTCACCTTCCGGATCGGCTCCGCGGGGACGCTCACGCCGCTGACGACGACGACGACCGACGGCAAGCCCGCCTGGGTCGGCGTGATCACGCAGGCCGACGGCGGCTGACGACGAATCGATCATCCACGTGACCGATGCTCGACATCGGAATTATCGATTCGACGGAGAGCGACCTCGTGCGTAGGCTCCGGGCTCCAAACTCGAGGAGACCACCCATGTCGCTCTCACGCATCGCCGCGCTTTCGCTCCCCGCCGTGCTCCTGCTCGCCGTCGTCGGCTGCGAGGACCCCGCGTCCGACAAGCCCAAGGCCACGGTCTCGAGCGCGGCGCCGGCCGCGACGACCGCGAAGCCGACCACCACCGCCGCGGCCCCCTCGACGGCCACCGCCGCGCCGGCGCCCGCGGGCGACGCGCTCGCGATCGACGCGGCCGCGTCCTCGGTGGGCTTCGTCGGCTCCAAGGTCACCGGCAAGCACGAGGGCAAGTTCGGCAAGATCTCGGGCTCGGTCACGCTCGCGGGCGGCAAGCCCGAGGGCGGCAAGGTCACGGTCGAGATCGATCTCGACAGCGCCAAGACCGACTCGGAGAAGCTCGACGGCCACCTCAAGTCGCCCGACTTCTTCGACGTCGCCAAGTTCCCCAAGGCGACCTTCACCTCGAGCGAGATCAAGGCCGGCGGCGACAAGGGCGCGACGCACACCGTGACCGGCGAGCTCGACCTCCACGGTCAGAAGAAGACGATCTCGTTCCCGGCGACGATCGCCGTCGCCGGCGACGCGGTCACCGCAACCAGCGAGTTCTCGATCAACCGCAAGGACTTCGGGATCGTCTACGCCGGGATGAAGGACGACCTCATCCGCGACGACGTGCTCATCAAGCTCTCGCTGAAGGCGCCGACCAAGAAGTAACGCCCGCCCGCGGCCCGCGCCTGGGCTCGAGCGCCGGCCCGCAGGCGCGGCGTTCGGGACGCGAGCTACTTGCGGCCCGGCAGCGCGAAGAGGTGACCCTTGCGCGTGCCCGGCGAGTACATCTGCGGCTTGGGCGCGGCCTTCGCGTGGACCGCGGCGGGCGCCGGCGCCTCCGGCTCGGCCAGCGTCATCTCATACTCGCCGGGAGGACCCTGGGGCGCGGCGTACGACACGACCGGCTCGATCGTGGGAGGCACGGCAGCAGCGACCGCCGTCGCCGGCTTCGGCGCCGGAGAGACGGCGCAGCCGACGACGAGAGGGAGGAGCGCCAGAGGTCCGAGCCAGCCGTGGAGTCGCATGGCGCCGGCCCAAGCAGCGGCTGTGCCACGAGAATGCGCAAGGAATTCCCGTGGTTTACCGTCCACGGCATGGATCCATCCCGATCCGGCGCGGTCATAGGTGATCCACTGTCGCCCGCCCACCTACATCAGTCGTCGTCCTCGATCGGCGGCAGACCTCGGGCTCGGCGCTCCTTGCGCGCCTCGATGGTCGCGCGCATCGCCGGGCTCAGCTCGGTGAGCTGGCGGCCGCGCATCCAGCGCATCACCTGCTCGCCGAGACCGGGCTGCTCGTCGACCTCGGAGAAGTCCCACGACGAGGTGAGCTCGTGCTCGGCCGCGGTGGCCGCGGCGCCGCACTGCAGCGGCCAGGCGCGATGGGTGAACGTGTAGGGCGTGAAGTCCGGGGTCGACGTGAACATGTCGAGCGGCAGCCCCGCGTTCTTGACGATCAGGTTCGGGTACGGCTTGCCCAGGACGTGCGCGAAGAGCTTGTGCAGCGACGGCACGTCGATGTGCGTTCGAGAGACGTAGCCGCGCTTCACCCACGGCGAGACGAGCACGAGCGGGGTGCGGTGGTAGTCGACGTGGTCGCCGCCCTGCTGCGGATCGTCCTCGGTGATGACGATGAGCGACGACGCCCAGAGCGGGCTGTGCGAGATGGCGTCGACGATGAGCCCCGTGGCCTCGTCGTTGACCGCGCACATCACCTCGGGCGTGGGGTTGTCCGGCGAGACGCCGATGGTGTGGTCGTTGGGCAGCGTCATGTAGACGAAGGTGGCGATGTTGCAGGCGACGCGCGTTCGGGCGGCGGTGTAGCAGGCCTTCTCGAGATCGTTGTAGGTGATGTTCTGCGCCGGCCCGCCGGGATAGCGGATGTCGATCGGGTTGTAGTCGGGGGGCAGCGCGTCGGGGTTGCCGACGATCTCGCCGAGCAGGTCGTAGCGGACGTCGTTCTTCTGCAGCCACTCGAAGAGCGATCCCTCGGCCGGGCGGCCCACCGTGCCGACGCCGCTGAGCGGGACCGGGCGCGCGTCGTCGGTCCAGGTGCGCTCGTCGAAGTCGTTGGCGCGGCCGTAGGTCGTCCAGGTGTGCCCCTGCGTCGACTGCACGGCGAGGTTGTAGAAGTTGTCCGAGAGGGTGAACGTGCGCGACAGCTCGCGGAGGTTGGTCCAGACGCGGTCCATGTCCTCGCTCGAGGCCTTCATCGCCAGCGCGGCGTCGCCCTCGACGCCGGGCAGGTCCCCGAAGAGGGCGTCGAAGCTCTTGTTCTCGCGGACGATGAAGAACACGTGCTCGATCTTCGGCGACGGGCCCTCGGTGTTCGTCGCGGGGACGGGGAAGTCGGCGGCGCCGCCCGGGCAGCTCACCGTCGGGTAGCCGGCGCGGTCGCCGACGGCGACGGTGGCCATGACCTGCGCGTCGCCGGCGGCGAGATCGGCGGGCGTGGGCGCCGGGATCTGCTGCACGCTGCCGCGCATCTGCGCCTTGCCGTTGCCGTCGCCGATGCCGTTGGGCTCGAGGTAGGGCCCGATGCCGTGCCCGCGCAGCGACGTCACGGTGAGGCTGCCGTCGGGATGGACCACGAGGCCCCCCGGCCACCAGGCGGTGGGGAGGCGCCCTGCCGGGGTCACCGCCGGAGGGTCCTGGGCGAGGTCGACGTCGTAGGCGGCGACCGCGTTGACGCCGGCGAGCGTGGCGAAGAGGCGCTGGCTCGAAGGATCGAACGCCACGGTGGAGACGTCGAGGCCGTGCAGGCCGGGCTCGAAGTCGACCGGCACGGCCGTCACCGCGCCGGAGACGCGGTCGACGAGCGAGATCGTCTCGCCGAGGTCGTTGGCCACCGCGAGCCAGCGCGCGTCGAGGAACGCCATGCCCTGCGGGTTCTGATCGGTCGCGAACGAGCGGCTCACCGAGGGCGCGGTCGGGTCGGTGAGATCGATCTCGAGGACCTTCCTCTTGCCCCAGACCGTGAGGTACGCGCGGCTGCCGGTGGGGTCCTGCGGATCGAACGCCACCGCGAACGTCTGCTTCTCGCCGATGTCGACCTGGCCGAGCAGCTGGTCATGGGTCGGCGACGCCGGATCGATGTCGTAGACGAGCACCTCGGTCTCGTTGACGCCCGCGACGACGAGGTGCGCGCCGTCGGGGCTCGCCGCGACGCTGGCCACGTACCACTCGTCGGGATCGCCGTTCGCGTCCACGGACGGCGGCAGCGTCAGCGAGGCGGCGTCGTCGAGGGCGATCACGCCCGTGGCGGTGTCGAGCGAGAAGGCTTGGACGACGCCGTACTGGGTGGCGACGTAGAGGCGGCCGGGCGCCACGAACGCGGCGCTGCCCTGGAGGTACTTCGGATGCGGCGGCTGCGCGAAGCTCGTCACGGGGCTGCCGCCGCCGCCGATCTTGCTGGTGTCGACCACGCGCACGACGTGGTCGTCGGTGCCGGTGTCGACGGTGACGATTAGCGGCGTCCCCGGCACCGCGGTCACGAACGTGGTGATGGTGCCCGTGAGCTCGGCCTCGTCGAAGACCCACTCGGCGCCGGCGGGCCGCGTGGCGCGGCCGTCCGGCAGGATGCGCGTTCCCGGGCTGTCGGGGTCGAGCCCCGGACGCTTGAGCGCGTCGCCCGCGGGCGCGGTCGCCTCGCACTGGCCCGCGGCGCTCGCGGGGTACGTCCCGTCCCACGCCGGGCAGGCCTCGGCGTGGGGGATCTCGGCCCAGCCGTGCATCGCCGGGCACTCGTACGGGGAGGTCGCCTCGGGGCAATCGTCGACGGGGCACTTGTACGCGCACGATTTCGGCGCCGAGAGGTACGCGTCGAGATCGAGCTCGCCGCCGGCCCCACCGGTTCCGCCGGCGGCCTTCGGCTCGGGGACGGTCTCGTCGGTGCAAGCGGCGGCGTGGGCAGCGAGCGTCAACAGCGCGGCGATCGCCGCGCGGCGCGAGCGGAAGGAGAAGGGTCTCACGGTTGGCTCCGGCGGCGCCGCGAGCGGCGGCGCGCGCCGGCCATGGTCGCGCCGGTCGACGCCCGTTGTCGAGCGCCGCGCTCGGTGAGCGGCGGCGGTCCCTCGCTTCGCCGGCTGCTCGGCGCTCGTCGAGCGCGCGACGCCGGCTCTTCACCCGAGGTTCACGCGTCCGTCGCGTGGAAGCGCACGTCGATGTCGACGTCGGGCTTCACCGTGACCCCGAGGTACGAGGGCACCTTGATCCCGAAGTCGCGCATGTCGATGTGGGTCGCGCCCTTCACGTCGAAGCCGTCGCCGGACGGCGAAGCCGTGTAGTGGACCGTGACGTCCTTGGTCTTGCCGTGCAGCTTCATCGTGCCCTTGGCGTCGCCGGAGCTCGCGCCGCCGGAGGGGAGCTTGAGCGCCGAGCGCGCGACCGTGAGCTCGCCTTGGGGGAAGCTCTGGACCTCGAGGTACTCCTTCATGTGCTTGTCGCGCAGGCCGATGCCGGTGGTGAGCGCGCCGAGCGGCACGACCACGACGACGTTCTGCCCATCGTCGCGGAGGGCGAGATCGGGGGTGGTCCCCTCGATCGTGAGCCCGGCGGGGCCGGCCACCTTGAAGCCTGCGGTGGAGCCGCCGGCCTTGGCCAGCTTCGCCGCGGCGAGGAGGGAGAAGGTCAGGGCGGTACAGGTCGCCGATGCGGCGAGCCAGCGCGAGAGGGAGCGGTGGGTCATCTTCGAACCTCGGGTGACGTTGCTGGAATGCTCCGCCCGGCGCGCACGGCGTGCGCGTCGTGGGCGAAGCTCGGGTGCGAGGGCCGTCGATGGTCGGCTGCGACACGTCGATGCGGCCCGCTCGCCCTCTCTTGCCGGGGAGGGCAGCGGACCTTCAAAGAAAACGCTGCTTGCGCTTTCGGCCAGGCGGCGCACTTTGCATGAAGGTCGGGGCGGGTTCGCGAGAAGAGCTTTTGGTGAGCACCCGTTCCGCCCTCCCCGGTCCCGCCTCGGCGCTCGTCGCCGGGGTGTGGCTGTGGGCGGGGCCGGCGGCTGCGTGCGAGCCCGTCCGCATCGCCGAGGGGGATCTCGCCGCGCTGCCCGCGCCCTGGCGCGAGGCGCTCGTCGAGCTCGCCGCGGCGACGGGGCGCGAGGGCCGGCCGTGGAGCTGTCCCGGCGGCACCGTCGCAATCGTCGTCGACGGGCCCAACGGCGGCCGCCTCTCGGTGACCGACGCCGCCGGACGGACCGTCACCCGCGAAGTGGACGGGCCCGAGGACGTCGTCCCCGTGGGCGAGGCGCTCCTGGCGCGGCCGCTCGCCGCCGAGCCCGCGGCGCCGGCGGCTGGCCCCGTCGTCGCGGCGCCGAGCGCGCCCGTGCCCGGACCGCCGCGAGCGCCCGCGCAGCCCGACCAGGGCCTGAACGCGCCGCCCGCGCAGCCGCGTCTCCTGCTCGACGCGATCGTCGGACCGCGCGTCAGCGGGCCCGGCGCCGCGATGTGGGTGAGCGGCGCGCTGCGCGGCTCGTTTCCGATCGATCGCTGGTCGGCGGGCCTCTGGGCCCGCTTCGACCAGGTGGTCGTGCCCATGGACGACGCGCCGCCCGACCTCGCCATGTCGGCGTTCAGCGTCGGCGCCGCGGTCGGTCGCGAGCTCTACCGCGGGTCCTTCGAGCTGCGCGCCTCGCTCGAGCCCTCGATCGCGACCGTGATGATGGAAGCCAAGCACGAGCGCGAGCCCGATCACCCGGAGGGATCGCGCATCGCCTTCCGGATGGGCGCGAACCTCCAGGCGGCGTTCCCGCTCGGCGACGTCCTGCGCGCCGCCGTGGCGCTCGACGGGGACGTCGCACCGGCGGGCTTCGACGGGCTCGCGCCCATCGACGCGAGGCTTCCTCCCGTGCCCGTCTACACCGCCGGGCTCTCGCTCGGGATCGGGGCCCGGATCCCATGACTCGCTCGCACCCCTCCCTCGGCGTCGTACCGGCGCGCGGCCGCGCTCTGGAAGAGGACGACGCGCCGCTGGTGCGCCGGCTCGCCGAGGGCGATCTCGCGGCCGTCGGCGTGCTCTACGACCGCTACCACGAGGACGTGCGCCAGTTCGTCGCGCGCGCGCTCGGCGGGCACGCCGACGCCGACGACGTCACGCACGAGGCGTTCCTCACGCTCGCCTCGGTCGCCGGGCGCTACGACGGCCGGCCCTGCGCCAAGCCATTCCTCATCGGCATCGCCGCGCAGCTCGTGAGGCGCCGCCGGAGCCGCCTGCAGCGCTGGGCGCAGGCGCTCGGCGTCTTCGGCGACGCGCTCGCGCCGGCGGGCCGGTCGAGCCCCGAGGACCTCGCGAGCACCCGCCAGGACATGGACCGGTTCGAGGCGGCGATGGCGCGGCTCACCGACGAGAAGCGCATCGTGTTCCTCATGGTCGAGCGCGAGGGGCTCTCGGGCGAGGAGGTCGCGCGCGCGCTCGACATCCCGGTGAACACGGTGTGGACGCGGCTTCACCACGCCCGGACCGAGCTGCGGCGCGCGATGTCCCGGGGGAGGGCGTCATGAGCGAGCGAGCCTGCGCGATGTCGCCGTTGATCGAGGCGCGCCGGGACGGCCGGCTCGGCGAGCGCGAGATCGCGTCGCTCGAGCGCCACCTCGCCTCCTGCGCGGGCTGCGCCGCGCTCGCCGCGGATCTCGAGCATCTCGCGCGCTGCTCGCGTGCTCCGATGCCGCCTGCGTCGCCGCTCGATCACCAGCGCGGCCGCCTGCGTCTCCTGCGCGAGCTCGCCGGGCCTCGCGAGGCCGCCCCGCGCCGCGGCGGGCGGCGCGCGTGGGGTATCGCCGCCGCGGCGGTGCTCGCGGCCGCGGTCGTGGGGGTCGGGTTCCGCCGGTCGACCGGCGAAGGCGGCGCCCCCGAGGCGGCGCTCACGGCAGCGCCGGCCCCACGCGCCTCGACGACGGTCGAGCACGAGGAGGGGGCGCGCTACACGCGGAGCGTCACCGGCGGCGTCGAGGTGGTGAGCCTGGAGCGTGGCTCGGTCGCGTTCGCGGTGCGGCGGCTCGCGGCGGGCGAGCGCTTCCTGGTGCGCACGCGCGACGCCGAGGTCGAGGTCGACGGCACGCGCTTCCACGTCGTCGCCGAGGATCACCGGCTGCGCCGCATCGGCGTCATCGAGGGGACGGTGGAGGTCCGCTACGCCGGTCAGGTGATCACCCTGCGCGACGGCGAGACGTTCGAGGTGCCGGCCGGCGCGACCACCGCCGCGGCTCCCGGCGCGGCGGATCGCTTCGCGGCGACGGACGAGCCGGCAGCCGTCGCGGAGGGCGTGGCCGACGCGCCGGCGGCCGCGACCGCTCCCGGTCGCCTTGCGTCGCCGCGCGCTGCGATCGTGGCCCCGAGCGCGTCGCCCATGGCGGCGAGCAAAGCCGGGCCGGCCGCGGCGACGACCGGGACCGCGCCGCCTCCGCCGGCGACGGGCGCCGCGTCGCCTGCGCCTGCGGCCGACAGCGCGTTCGCCGACGGGGTGGGCCTCGTCGATCGCGGTGACTATGGCGCCGCGGCGGAGCGGCTCGACGCGTTCGCCCGCGCCCACCCCACCGACGCGCGCTCGGAGGACGCCGCCTTCCTGGCCATCGTCGCGCTCCAGCGCGCAGGCCGCGCCGACGCGGCGCGCGAGGCGGCGCGGGCCTACCTGACGCGTTACCCGGGGGGATACCGCCGCGCCGAGGCCGAGGCGATCCGTCGCGGAGCCGCCGTCCGAGATCCGCCGAGCACGCGCGCCGCGCCCTGACGTTCGCCTCTTTTCCGTGCGCGGTCGCTTCGTGCGATGCTGTCCGCGTGGGGACAGCCGGCGCACGACGCGATTTCGGGATCTGGGGCTACGCCGCCGGCTACTTCCTCGCGTACGCGCCCTACAGTGCGCTCACGAAGGCGATCTCGCAGGGCAAGCTGCCCGGGATGGCACGCGGGATCGGCGGGTTCGAGATCCTCCCCATCACGACGATCGCCTCGCTCGTGGGGATGCTCGTGTTCCTCACCGCCAAGGGGTGGTGGCAGCACGCGGGGCGGCGGACGATCTTGGGCGTCTCGCTCCCGGTGCCGGGGAAGTGGACCTTCCTCTCGGGCCTGGCCACGGCCGCGATCATCGGGACGACGACGCTCTCGTACACGTTCTCCGGCGTCTCGATCGTGTTCATGATGCTGCTGATGCGCGGCGGCGTCCTCGTCGTCGCCCCCATCGTCGACGTCGTGAGCAGGCGCCACGTGCGCTGGTTCTCGTGGTTGGCCTTGGCCCTCAGCCTGAGCGCGCTGGTGACGGCGCTCTCCGACGGGACGAGCTACGCGCTCACGGCGGTGGCCACCATCGACGTCCTCGTCTACGTCGCGTCCTACTTCATCCGGCTCCGCTTCATGAGCCGCCTCGCCAAGTCGGCCGACCGCTCCGCGGGGGTCCGCTACTTCGTCGAGGAGCAGATGGTCGCGACGCCGGCCATCGTGCTCACGCTCATCGTGCTGGCGCTCGTCGGGCGCGGCGAGATCATGCTCGAGATCCGGCGGGGCTTCACCGAGGTGACGCACACCGGCGCCGTCGGCGCGAGCCTGGTCGTGGGGCTGCTCTCGCAGGGCACCGGCATCTTCGGCGGGCTCATCCTCCTCGACGGCCGCGAGAACGCGTTCTGTGTGCCGGTGAACCGCGCCTCGAGCGTGCTCGCCGGCATCGTCGCGACGGGCGGCTCGGCGCTCTTGCTCGGCTCGCGCGGCGTCCCCGGATCCGAGATCGCCGGCGCGACGATGGTGCTCGTCGCCATCGCGGTCCTCGCCGTCCCGACCATCCTCGGCGCGCGGCGGGCCGCGGCGGCGCCGGCGCCCGTCGGGGACGCGGCGCCGGGTGGGTCCTGAGGGGCGCGCCGCGGCCGCCAGGCGCGGCTCGACTGCGCGAGGTATGACGGTCCTCAGGCTTTCGCCGCGGCGCCGCGGTTTGCGCTTTACAGCCGCGCGCGCCTGAGGCCCCCTTTACGCTAGGAGACGACCCGACATGGACCCGTTCGCCCCGATCAACGGAATCTCGCTCGAGCGGTACGCCGATCTCGGAGCGGCGCTCGACGGCAAGGACAAGGATCCGCAGGCGACGGCCGAGGTGCTCGCGGCCGAGGGCGTGCGGGTCGAGGACTACGAGGCCGCGAAGAACGGGTTCACCGCGCGCATGCAGGACATGTCGCTGATGGGCCGCGTCGCGACCGCGTTCATGCCGCTCTACCAGGCCGCGCTCGCGCGCCGAAAGGGGGGCGCCGCGAGGATCAGCTACGAGGACTACGTCCACGTGAGCGCGCTCATCAAGATCTACGGCTGGGAGGGCGGCTCGCAGGCCGCGGGCGTCTCCTCGAGCGACTGGGCCGAGGCGGCGGGCCACTGGACCAGCACCATGGGGGCCAACATGATGCAGTACGCCGGCCACCACGGGCACGTCGGCCAGGAGGAGGCGCGCATCCGCGGAGGAGCGCCGCCGCGCCGCGTGCAGGTCACGCGCGACGCGAGCGCCGCCGCGATGGCGCAGCCGAACGCGCAGGCGGTCTACGCGCAGGCGAGCATGGATCCGGTCGCGGCGGCGATGCAGAACCCGGCGATGCTGCAGGCGCAGCAGGCGCAGGCCGCGATCATGGCCAACCCGCTCGGCTTCGGGCTCGGGCAGGTCGCCGCCTTCGTCGGCGGGGGGATCATGGCCGGATCGAACGTGCGCGTGCGCTGGTCGGACGGCAACCAGTACCCCGGGCGCGTGATGCAGGCGGCGCCCGGCCAGTTCCTCGTCCAGTTCGACAACGGCTCCCAGCAGTGGGTGCCCGAGCAGTTCGTCGTGAAGGCCTGACGCCATGAACTGCGCGCACTGCGGGGCCAACCTCTCGCTCGAGGACATGAAGCGGCCCGACTGCCCCTACTGCAGGACGGCGCTCCCCCACCAGGCGCGCGCCGCCGAGCACGCGGCGCTCGTGAACAAGGTGCTCGAGCAACGCATCGGCGCGCAGTACCCGGGGATGCCCCCCGGGCAGATCCCGCAGATCGGCTACCAGTACGGCGCGCCGATGCAGCCGATGCAGCCGATGCAGGGGTTCGACCCGTTCCACCAGCAGCAGGTCGGCAACGCGCTCCGCCGCGCCGGCTGGATCACCGCGGTGGCCGTGATCGTGCCCCTCGTGATCATGATGCTGGTGGGCGCGGGCGTCGCGGTGTTCATGTTCGCCCGCTGAGCACGCCCCGCCCCGCGCGCTCTGGAGCTTGCCAGCTGCGCCGCGAAGGCCTACCAGCATGCGGCGCATGACGACCCGAGGGGCCGAGCCGGGCACGTGAGCAAGAGCACCGTCTCCGCCATCGTGATGGCGCTGGTGACGCTCGCGGCCTTCCTCGCGATCACCATGCGCCTGCGCCTCGAGCCGAACGTGGCCTCGCTCCTGCCCGAGCGCGGCGAGTCGGCGGCGCTGCGCCGGTACGTGCGCGGCTTCGGCGGCGGCGATCTCGCGGTCGTCATGGTCAAGGGCCCGGACGCCGAGGAGAACGCGGCCGTCGCCGCCGAGGTGGCCCGCGAGCTCGAGAAGCGGCCGAGCGTGAAGCGCGCCGCCGACAAGGTCGAGACGCGCGGCGTGCTCGACCCGATGCTCGCCTTCCGCCACGCCGACGGCCGCGCCCGCGAGCGCCTCGCCCAGGCGCTCACGCCCGAGGGCATGCGCGCGCGCCTGGCCGAGACGCGCACCATGCTCCTCGCGCCCGGGAGCGGCGCGGTCGCCGAGGTGGTCCAGAGCGATCCGCTCCGCCTCGCGCAGATGATCTTCGAGGGCGCCGACATCGGCTCGGGCGTGCGCACCCAGCCCGACGGCGGCTTCGCGAACGACGACGGCACGATGCACCTCGTGCTCGCCCAGCCCAAGGGGCAGGCGCTCCGCGGCGTCGACGCGCGCGCCTTCGTCGACGACGCGCACGCGGTGATGGACCCGATCGGCCGCGCCCACCCCAAGGTCACGCTCGGGCTCACCGGCGGGCACGCCATCGCGGCCGCGACCGAGGAGATGCTCAACCGCGACCTGACGATCTCGGGGAGCCTCTCGATCACCCTGGCGTCGCTGGTGTTCGCGCTGCTCTTCCGCCGCCTGCGCGCGCTCGCCGCGGTCATGCCCCCGCTCGTCGTGGGCACGATCTGGACGGCGGGGCTCGCGACGCTCTTCCCCGGCGGGCTCAGCGCGATCGCGGTCGCGTTCATGTCGGTGGTGGTCGGCGTCGGCGTCGACACCGGCGTCCACGTCTACGCGGCCCTGCTCGAGGCGCGCCGCGAGGGGCTCGGGCCGGACGCCGCCGCGCGCGCCGCCTCCGAGCGCACCACCAGGACCGTCCTCATCGCCGCCGTCACGGCCGGCGCCGCGTTCGCCGCGCTCGCGCTCTCGGACATCGGCGCGGTGCGCCAGCTCGGCATCCTCTGCGCCGCCGGCGAGGTGCTCACCGCGATCGCCATCGTGCTGATGACGCCCTGGATCGGCGCCAGGCTCGAGCGCGGCGCGCCCCCGCCGCTCGCGCCGCACGGCTGGACGCGCCCCGTCGCCTGGCTCACCGCGACGCGGGGCCGCGCCGCCGTGCTCGCGGCGCTCGCCTTCGCGCCCATCGTCGCGGTCGCCCTCGGCGCCGGGCCGTCACTGGCCGAGTCGATCGTCGCGATCCGGCCGCAGAAGCTGGTGCCGCTCCAGGTCCAGCGCGAGATCTTCGAGGCGTTCGGCGGAAAGCGCGGTCAGTGGGTGGTCCTCGTCGCCGATCCGGACCTCGAGCGGGCGCGCACCCGGGCCGACGCGGTCGCCGAGCGCCTCGGCGCCATGAGCGCCGACGTCGAGGCGGTGGACGCGCTCACCGCGCTCGCGCCGTCGGCGAGCACGCAGGCCGAGCGCTTCGCGGCGCGCGACGCGCTCGATCTCCCCGCGCGCGCCGACGAGCTCGAGCGCGCGCTCCGGGAGCAGGGCTTCGCGCCCGAGCGCTTCGAGGCGGCGATCGAGGGCCTTCGCCACCCGTCGCACGACACCGTCGCGCTCGAGGACCTGGAGAAGGGCGCGGTGGCGATCCTGCTCTCGCGCTACGTCGGCGAGGACCAGGGCGAGCACCTGATCGCGATCTACGTGCGCCCGCGCGAGGCGCCCGGCGCCACCGCGCGCGTGGAGCAGGCCATCCACGAGGCGGACGCCGGCGCGATGCTCACCGGCTACTCGCGCCTCGAGGTCTCGCTGCGCGAGTCGCTCGCCCACGACATGCCGCGGATCGGCCTCGTCGCCGGCGTGCTCGTGGTCCTGGCCCTCGCGGCGTCGCTGCGGCGAGCTCGCGACGTCGCGCTCGCGGCCCTCGTCGTCGCCGCCGAGGTGGCGGGGGTGCTGCTCATCATCCGCGTGCTCGGGATCCCGCTGCACGCCTACGACGCGCTGGTCCTGCCGGTGCTCCTCGGGATCACGGTCGACGAGGGCATGTTCCTCCTCCACCGCGCGCGATCGACGACCGACGAGGACGTCATCGGCGACACGCTCCGCCACGAGGGCCCGCTGGTCGCGTCGACCGCGCTCACCACCGCCGCCGGCTTCGGCGCGCTCGCCCTCTGCGACTTCGACGGCCTCCGCGATCTCGGCCTCGTCGGCGCGATCGGCAGCACGGCGGGGCTGTTCGTGGCGCTGATCGTCGTGCCTGCGGGCCTGCGCCTCGCCAAACCCCGCGCGGGCTGACCCTCCGAGGTCACTCTCTCCTGGATTGGGGCAGAGTCTCACCGCGACGGCGGGCAGGGCCGCGGCGGCTCGACGTCGGCCCAGAGGACGGGCAGATCGAGCTCGAAGGCATCGCCTCGGCTCGCCGCCCCATCTTCCCGTCTTTTCCCGAGTTGTCGTTGCGCGGCCCGCGCGTCCTCGCTACACGGTCCGGCATCCCACTCCATGCTCATGCTCCTCGCCGCGATCGGCGCCGGCTTCGCCATGGCGTTCCTCGGGTCCGTCCCGCCGACGGGGCCGATCTCCGTCCTCGTCCTGCAGCGGGGGGTGACCGGCCGTTACCGCGAGGGCATGGCGGTCGCGATCGGCGGCGCGCTCATCGAGGCGATCTACTGCGGTCTCGCCGTGACCGGGTTCGCCGTGCTCTTCGCCCGCTTCCCCTCGATCGAGCAAGGCGTGAAGGTCGTGGGGATCCTGCTGCTCCTCGGCCTCGGCATCCAGTACGTGCGCTTCCGCGCCAAGCCGGCGCCCGCCCCCGACCCGTCCCTCACGGCCGAGGAGATCGCGCGCGAGGAGGCCAAGGGCGAGCGCAGGAGCTTCGTGCTCGGCGTCTCGGTGGCCGCGGCCAACCCCATCCTCATCGTGACGTGGTCGACGTCGGTCGCGATGCTCTACACCCTCGCCGGCCTGCGCTTCACCCACGTCGACAAGGCCGCGTTCGCGGCCTCGGTGTTCGTCGGGATGGTGGTCTGGTTCAGGGTGATGCTGCTGACCCTCCGCCGCTACAGCGGCCGGGTGACGTTGCTGGTCGCGCAGCGGGTCATCCGCGGCGCCGGCGTGGTGATGATCGCGCTCGCGGTCGCCTCCGCCTGGTCGCTCGTCAAGTCGCTGACGGCGTGACCGACGCCCCGCGCGCTGGCCGGGCGCGGCCGCCCGCGACGGCCTATGCTTCTCGCCCCCGATGCCACCGCCGAAGGGGGCTCTGCCCCCGAGACCCCGATCCGCGCTCACCGTCGCCGGCCTCGATCCGTCCGGCGGCGCAGGCCTCGCCGCGGATCTCCGCGGCTTCGCCGCCGCGGGCGTGTGGGGCTGCGCGGTGTGCGCCGCCCTCACCGTCCAGTCGACGCGCGGGGTCCGCGCCGTCCACCCCGTCGAGCCGCGACTCCTCGCCGCGCAGGTCGGCGAGCTCCTCGGCGACGTTCGGGTCTCCGCCGTCAAGACGGGCGCGCTCGGGTCGGCGGCGAACATCCGGCAGATGATCCGCCTCGCCGGCGTATATCCTTCGATCCCGCTGGTGGTCGATCCGGTCATGGTCCCCTCCCGCGCGCGCGGCGCGAGGCATCGCCTCGACGGCGGCGCAGGCGCCCTCGCGGCGATGCGAGCGCTCGTTCGCCGCGCCACGTTGGTCACGCCCAACCTCGACGAGGCCGCGGCGCTGCTCGGCGCCGAGCTCGTGACGGCGGCGGAGGCGCGCGACGCCGCCGCCGCGCTGGTTCGCGCCGGCGCGCGCGCGGCGCTGGTGAAGGGCGGGCACGGGTCCGGCGCCGAGTCGGTGGACTGGCTGGCGACGCCGGCTCGCGTGGTCCGCATCGCCGGCCCACGCCGCCGCGGCCCTGCGATCCACGGCACCGGCTGCGCGTTGGCGGCGCTCATCGCGGGGCACCTCGCCGCGCGCGCGCACCGCCGCGCTCCGAGCGACGACGAGCTCGCCGCAGCGGCTCGGTGGGCGAGGCGCCGCCTCGACGCCGCGCTGATCCAGCCGCACCGGATCGGGAATGGGCTCGCCGTGGCGCTCGTCCAAGGGGGATCGTGAGCGGCCTGGTCCGAGCGGTATCGCTGTATCTCGGGCCGGCGGCGCTCGTCTCGTCGCTCGCCGCGACCGCGATCGCGCAGAGCAAGCCTGCGCCGCCGGCGCCGCGCCCGCCCGCGCCCGCGTCGTGCCCGCCGCCCCCGCCGCGGCGGCCGAAGCCGGCCATCGCGCGCATCGCCGAGAGCCTCGCCCGCGATCTCGAGGGCGCCGCCGCGCGCGCGCTCGTCGTCGCCTCGCCCC
>CAYJPW010000036.1:0-74437 GCA_964372055.1 uncultured Polyangiaceae bacterium | reverse complement strand
CCGGCCGGCGCGAGCCGGCCGGCAATTGCGCGGGGGTTTGGGGGCGGAGCCCCCAAGTTGGAACCTTGTCACAGACGCGTTACACGCACCTACATCAGCGCAGAACGAGAACGTGCTCACCTGGATCCACCGGTCCCCACGTCGCCCCCGCAAACGCCGTTGATGCAAGGGGCACACGTCCTGCAAACTGTTGGTGGATGCGGCTTTCTTCGGCTCGGGCGCGCTGCGCGCTCCTCGCGGCGGCGGCGACGGCCATCCTCGCGCTTGGGGGATGCAACGAGAGCAAGGCGCACCCGCCGTCTCCGCAGCTCAAGAAGGTGCTCGGCGGCCTGGTCGCGCCGCGCGCGTCGGCGTCGGCCGAAGAGAGCGACGAACCGAAGAAACGGCGCTTTCCCGACGCTTCGGTCTATGTCGACGGCAGGGCCGTCGCGGGCCTGCGTTTCCTCGAGCTGCCCGCGAAGCTCGAGGTGCGCTGGAAGGACTACGAAGACGGCAAGAGGGTGAGGCGCTACCGGCTGGCCGAGTACCTCGAGGCGCTCGGCGTCGACCTCGCGGCGGTCAAGGAGCTGCACATCTACGGCGGTCGCGGCCGGATCTCGATCGTCGCCGGCGAGGAGCTCAGGCGCGTGCGCGACACGCTGCTCTTCTCGTTCACGCAGAGCGAGCGGGGCAAGCCGCGGATGCACTACCCGAGCGACGGCGTCACCACGAACACGCAGGTCGACGTCATCACCGACCTGGTTGTCTACGTCGGCAATATCCCTCCGAAATACGACAACAAATCGCACGTCGTCTCCTTCGAAGAAGGGGGCGAGCCGATCGAGGGGATCCCGTACGCCGCGGGCGAGCGCCTCGGAGGGACGCGCGTGTACGTCGACGGCAAGCTCGAGGGCGCCATCAAACGCAAGACCCTCCCGGACAAGCTCGTCGAGCCCGGCAGCCCCGAGCGCGGGATGACCCGTTATTACCTGCGCGCGTACCTCGAAAACGCTCGGATCCGGCTCGACTCGGTGAAGGCGGTGGAGCTCGTCTCGGGCGACGTGATCGCCGCGACGTTCGACGCCAAGGCGTTCGCCGAACGTTCGCCCTCGATGATGTTCACGCTGCCGAAGCGGAGCCGCGGCCGCATCCAGGTCGAGGGGCTGCCCGAGGCGGCGTCGAAGCTCGACGCCATCCTGCTCTACTCGCGCATGAGCCCTCCGGAGCGCCGCGCCGCCCCGGCGACTGGATCCGCTGCGCCCCAGGCCAGCCCGAAAAACGCAGCAATTGCAGGAAGCGCAAATGTGGCACGCTGAGTGCAAAACGCAGCTCCCCAGTGACTGACCCGCTGAGGGAGGATCAGGACATGATCAAGTCGACGCGCCGCGGAATGCATCTTCAGGTTGGCCTCTTGGGCGGGCTGGGCGTCCTGCTCGCGTCGCTCACGCCGGCGTTCGCGTCGTCGCCCACGGTCGTGAAGCTCGCGCCCGGCATCGGCGGCGGCGAGGGCGAGAACGGCGGCCCGGGCAACGAGCAGGCGACGGTGACGACGCTCGACGTCGGCGGCCAGCGCTACGTGGTCACGGTCTACATGTCCTCGAACGTGGAGGACAACCTCGGCCCCTGGCAGTGCAAGTGCAGCTCGGTGGTGCTCGACCCGATGACGGGCCCGAAGCTCGTCGCCGACCAGGTGCTCCTCACGACGTACGAGAACACCGACCGGCCCTGCAACCACCCGTTCATCGACAACGACGGGTCGAACATCGTCTTCACGTACGGCTACGCGCCGAACGGCGGCAACACCCAGACGTACGCGCAGCTCATCGATCCGCTCTGCGGCAAGGTCGGCGACCGCCTCCGCATCAGCAACAACAACAACAACAACCAGGGCGCCCCCGAGGTCCGCAGCACCAACATGCCGGGCTACTTCTCGGCCGGCTACTACGACAACAACGACGCCCGCACCTACGCGCGCGGCCTCGTCGTCAACAACGGCCAGCTCGAGAACAGCTACCTCAACGTGGTCGTGAACCCCTCGAACATCGGCCGCCCGGCGATGTGGACGAGCGGCGACAACACCCTGCTCTGCGCGGCCAAGGGCGATCAGCGTCCGCCCGAGGACGGCGTGGCCTGCGCCTACTACAACTCGCAGAGCGGCGAGCTCTACTGGAAGAACGAGGTCGTCGCCGCGTCCGAGCCCGCGAACCAGATCTACATGAACCAGCCGAGCCTCGCGCTCATCGGCCCCGGGCGCTACGCGCTCCAGGTCACCGAGTCGACCGGCATGGGGAAGAACACCAACGTCAAGGGCGGCTCGAAGACGCACATCTACATCCTCGAGCCGACGGTCGACGGCCCCGGCGTCAAGGCGCACATGTCCGGGATCGGCGTCTACCAGACGCACTCGGCGATCGTCGCCGGCAAGTACTCCGACGCCGGCCAGCCGTTCGTGGGCCTCTTCGAGGCCTCGATCACCGGCAGCGGCATCCCCGCCGTCACCTTCCTCAACTACGACAGCGCCGCGCAGCAGTTCGGCTCGGTCGACACCATCAAGAACCAGTGGGTCGTCGGCGCGACGCCCTCCGACTCGGGCTACCTCGCCAACATCTACGGCGCGAACCCCGGCGACCAGGGCCGCGACTTCCTCCGCGGCATCGGCGACGTGCCCAACCCGGGCGACGGCGTGAGCGGCGGCTTCAAGTCCGAGGTCAAGTCGTTCTTCGTCCTGCCGTACGCGGGCAAAGGCCCCGACGACGAGAAGAACGGCCTCTACCTGAGCTTCGTCCCCGGCCACACCAACGTGCCGGTCACGCCCCAGCCGCCCGAGGAGGTCCCCCCCGAGGAGGTGACCGCGGGCGCGACGGGCGGCAGCACGGTGGCCTCGTCGGTCGCCAGCGTGGGCAGCGGTCCCGCCACCACGTCGAGCAGCTCGGGCGGCCAGGGCGGCGCGAACGGCGACGAGCCGGGCCAGATCTCGCCCTCCGCGAACAGCGGCTGCGCCTGCAGCACCGAGGGCAGCTCCTCGTCGACGCCGCTGGGCGGGCTCCTCGCCCTCGGCCTCGGCCTGGTCGCCTTCTCCCGTCGTCGAAAGGAGAGCTGAGCCATGCGCACCGTCGTCCTCGCCTTCGCAGCGTCGATCTCGCTCTTTGCAGCGTGCGCCGGCGATCCTCCCGGGGCGCTGACCTCCAGCGCCGGGACGAGCGGCGATCCGGGCGGCACCACGGGCGGCATGACGACGGGCGGCACGGGCTCCTCGACGACGGGCGGCGGCGGCAACCCTGCGAAGGATTACTTCGACGCGAACGTGAAGCCGTTCCTCGACGACGGCGCGACCGGCGCGGTGTGCGCGGAGTGCCACTCCTCCGCGTACACCGACGCGTACGACGCGCCCGACTTCCTCGGCGCCTCGCCGGATCAGTTCTACGATAGCCTCGTCGGCGACATCGCCTACGTGAACGCCGATCCGGGCAACAGCACGTTCCTGAACCGCGGGCTCCACACGGGGCCCGCGTTCACCGCGGCCCAGCACGACGCGGTCGAGGCCTGGCTGGTGATGGAGGCGGAGGCCCGCTTCGGCGGCGGCTCGAGCTCGTCGAGCGGCAGCACCACCGGCGGACAGCCGCCTGGACCGACGGGCGAGGAGCTGGTCACCCAGTTCGGCCAGTGCATGACCCTCGACGACTGGACGGCGACCGGGATGCACATGGTCGCGACGCAGGGAACGCTGGCCGACGGACCTTGCCACAAGTGCCACCAGTCGGGCGTCGGCGCGAACTACATGACGAGCCCGGCGAGCCAGGCCTCGATCCTCGACGGCTTCGAGGCGATGCGCACGATGGCGCCGATCCTCGCGCTCGTGAAGTGGACGGTCGACCCGCAGAGCGGCCAGGTGACGGGGCTCGAGCAGTCGTATCGCTGGCGCGACAAGGGCGGCGAGGGCACGGCGCACCCCAAGTACGTGATGTCGCCGCAGAACCTCGACGCGATGGACGCGTGGTTCGACCTCGTGAACAGCAAGTGCTTCGGCGGCGGCGGCGCCGGCGGCGCGGGCGGCGGCGGCGGCGCGGGCGGCAACTAGGATTCTTCGATCGACGGGGGCTCGAGGCCCCCGACATCTCGGGCTCGCCTCGGTGAAGGAGGGTGATTGTCATGCGTGGCTACGTTCTGGTCTCGGCGGTGTGCCTCTCGACGATCATGGCCTGCGCGAACGAGCTCCCCGGCGATCTCGGGGGCACGACCGCCGGCACCGGGACGACGACCGGCGCGCAGCAGCCGTCCGAGGCGCGCGCCTACTTCGACGCGAACGTCGAGCCGATCCTCGCCGGCACCTGCGCCGACTGCCACGCCAACTCCGCCGACGTGCACGGCGCCCCCGACTTCCTCGGGCTCGCGGTCGACGAGTACTACGACAAGCTGACCACGAACCCGATCATGGTCGGCTGCGACATCAAGAACTCGATCCTGCTCCTCAAGGGCCTCGATCCCGGCCACGCCGGGCCGCCGCTCACCGACGGGCAGCACGACAAGGTCATGACCTGGCTCTCGATGGAGGCCGAGGAGCGCTTCGGCGGCAGCTGCAGCGGGCCCAGCACCAGCACGAGCGCGACGACCGGCGGCGGCACCACCGGCGGCGGCGGCGACATGACCGGCGGCACCACCGGCGCGGGCGGCTCCGACCCGGGCCCGATCACGGCCGACGTGGCGATGAAGCAGTTCGGCGACTGCATGACGCTCGACGACTGGATCTCGACCGGGATGCCGATGGTCGCCAACCAGCTCTCGGACTACAACAACAACGACGTCCCCTGCTACTCGTGCCACAACGCGGGCTCCGGCGAGAACTGGATGCCGAACCCGAACCTCGCCAACGCAGACACCGAGATCGCGAACGCGTTCGAGAAGATGAGGTATGTGTACGCGAGCTTCAACCTCGTCCGCTACACGGTGAACAACCAGGACGGCTCGTTCAAGGACCTCGTCCCCGCGTACCGCTGGCGCGACAAGGGCCAGGAGGGCACCGATCACCCGAGCTACCAGCTCAAGGCCGAGTACCTCGCGTACTACGAGGCGTGGTTCGCGGCGACCTACGACAAGTGGGTCAACGGACCTTGCGATCCGAACGGCGGCGCCGGCGGCGCCGGCGGCGGCCCCTAGCTGTTAAGCTCGTCGAATGGCCGCGCCGAAGTCGCTCGACCCGAGGCTTCGGGTCCTCTACCTCGGCGCGGTCGCGGTGGGCGCGTTCCTGGTCCCGCGACTCTGGCAGGCCGGGCTGCTCCTCGGCGTCCAGGCGGCGCTCTGGCTCGCGGTCGGCTTGCCGCCGCGGCGGCTCCTCCGGCAGCTCACCAAGCTCTGGGGGTTCGCTGCGTTCCTGGTCGTCTCGTACGCGCTCACCTCCGAGGATCCGGCGACCGATCGCTGGGAGCACCTCTCGGCGTTCGGCGTGTCGATCCCGGTGAACACGGCCGGGGCCATGGTCGGCGTGCTCATGATCGTCCGCATGGCCACGGTCATCGTCGCGTCGCAGGTGGCGCGCGCGGGTGACGGCCGCGCCATCGCCGCGGGGCTCGACCGGCTCGGCGTGCCGAAGATCGCGGCGGTGTCGATCGACGCCGTGCTCGCGCTGCTCGGCGGGGGCGGAGGCGGCGGTGGCGGCGGTGGCGGTGGTGGTGGCGGCGGCGGAGGCGGAAACGGTGGCGGCCGGCGGCGCCATCAGGCCGGTGGCGAGGACGCGCCGGCCGAGGGCTTCTGGGCGAGCGTCAAGCGCCTCGCGCGCGGCGACGTGGCGCCCATCGTCGACCGGCTCGAGCGCCAGATCGGGCGCGCCGAGCGGCACGTCGAGCGCGAGGCGATGGACCAGGGCCGGCGCGAGCTGGCGCGCGACATCGCGGTGATCGCCGGGATCTCGCTGACGATGCTCGGCATCAAGGCGCTCAAGGTCCTGCCGGCGATCCCGTTCGCGCCGGGGCACAAGCTCGTGATCCTGACGCCGCTCTACGTGGTCGCCTCGCGCCTGACGCGGTCGCGTTACGGCGCCACGCTGACCGGCGTGACCATGGGCACGGTCGCGTTCCTCCTCGGCGACGGGAAGTACGGCGTCTTCGAGATCCTCAAGCACATCGCGCCCGGGCTCGTCTGCGATGCGGTCGTGCCGATGCTCGCCGCGCGCAAACGTCCGCCGGGGCCGGTCGCGTGGTCGCTGTTCGGGGGCCTCATCGCGGTGGCGCGGTTCGCCACCATCTTCGTCATCGCGCTCACGGTCCAGGCGCCGGCGGTCGCGTACGCCTTCTTCGCGCCGGGGATCACGGTGCACGTGATCTTCGGGGTGATGTCGGGCTACGTGAGCTGGCACCTCGTGCGCGCGGTGGCGCGGCGCGGGCTCGGCGAGCGCGGCGACGACGACGAGCTGCCGCCCGACGAAGGACCGCCGGGCGAGAGCGGAGGCGACGGCGCCGAGCGCCGGCCTCCGCCGGATTCTCCCACCATCCACGGTTCGGCCAGGTACAAGGAGGCGTCGTGAGCAAGCTCGTGTCGGGTGACGGTCGCACGCACATCGCTTCACCCCTGATGCAGGAGTCGCTCGTCGACCGGCGCGTCATCGCCAGGACTCACAGCGAGCGCGAGTACGAGATCATGCCCGACGTGGTCCTCGTCGGGCTCGGCGGTCAGTCGATCTTCGATCGCGGCCGCGAGGCGCTGCTGCCCGTGACCGAGGAGCTCGCAGCCGCACGCGGCAAGCACAAGATGCTCGTCGGCGTCGGCGGCGGGACGCGGGTTCGGCACACCGTGGCGATGGCGCTCGACTTCGGCCTGCCGACCGGCGGCATCGCGCAGCTCGTGGGCGCGATGGAGGAGGCCAACGCCGTGTTCCTCAACGCGCTGATGGCCAAGAGCGGCTCGATCGTGATGCAGCGCGAGCACTTCTGGGAGCTGCCGCTCTATCTCCAGAACGGCATCCTCCCCATCGTCATCAGCATCCCGCCGTACCACTTCTGGGAGCCGCCGCCCGAGGGCGGGCCGCTGCCGGCGCACGGCTCGGACTTCGGCCTCTTCATCCATGCCGAGGTGCTGGGCATGCACAAGATCATCTTCGTCAAGGACGAGGACGGGCTCTACACGAAGGACCCCAAGAAGCACGCGGATGCCAAGCTCATCCGGCGGACCACCCTCGCGGCGCTCGCCGCCGACATGCCTCCGGAGAACATCCTCGACGAGCAGCTCTTCGCGGCCTGGCGCACGGCGCGGCACGTCCGGGAGGTGCAGATCGTCAACGGCCTCAAGCGGGGCGAGCTCACCCGGGCCCTCGCGGGCGAGGACGTGGGCACCGTGATCCGGAAGGAGCAGACCGATGCTTGAGCGCAAGGAGATCCGGAGCACGCTCGCCGGGGAGACGCTGACGTCCTCGGCGACCGGCGTCGCCTACGACGCGGTCGCCCTGATGCCCGACGTCAAGGTCGTGAAGGTGGGGGGCCAGTCGATCATGGACCGGGGGCGCACCGCGCTCTTCCCCATCCTCGACGAGCTCGCGGCGGCGAAGGACCGCCACAAGCTCCTCATCTGCTGCGGCGGCGGGACGCGCGCCCGGCACATCTACTCGGTGGCGAGCGATCTCGAGCTGCCCACCGGCCTGCTCGCGGCGCTCGGAGGCTACGTGCCCCGGCAGAACGCGCGCATCGTGCAGATGCTCCTGGCCAAGCACGGCGGCATCTTCATGCTCCACGACGACTTCGAGAAGCTGCCGCTCTACTTCCGGCTCGGCTGCATCCCGGTCATGACCGGCATGCCGCCCTTCGGCTACTGGGAGAAGCCGACCGAGAACGGCCGGATCCCGCAGCACCGGACCGACGCCGGCGTGTTCCTCTCGGCCGAGGTGCTGGGCGCGCGGCGCGCCATCTTCATCAAGGACGAGGACGGCCTCTACGAGGACGATCCCAAGAAGAACCGATCCGCCAAGCACGTGCCGCGCATCGGCGCGCGCGAGCTCCTCGCGCTCGACCTGCCCGACCTGGTCATCGAGCGCGTGGTCATCGAGTACCTCACGCGCGCCCGCTTCTGCCACGAGCTTCAGATCATCAACGGCCTCGAGCGCGGGATGGTGACGCGCGCCCTCGAGGGCGAGGACGTGGGCACGATCATCTACCGCGACTGAGGGAGCGCCCGGCGCGGCTCGGTGCGCGCCGCACCGGCGGAACGCTCGGCTTCGCGCTGCGCAACACGCAGGCGCACTCGCACGGCATCGTCCGTGATCACGGCGGCGACCTCCGCTGCGAGCCCGCGCGCCTGGGCGGTGCGCGGTTCGTATTCCGGATCCCGTGGGAACCGAGGCGCTCCGGCCGCCTGAGCCGCGCCGGAAGTGATGCTTTGGGCGACGCCGGTCAGCTCTTCGGGCGCGCGATCGCGCCGACCTTCCCGGCGACGGCGCGGAGGTAGTCGGCGGGGGCGAGCAGGAGCTGCGTGCCGCGGACGCCCGCCGAGATCGAGACCACGTCGAAGAGCTCGATGGTCTCGTCGACGTAGACCGGGTAGGCCTTCTTGCAGCCGAGCGCGGTGACCCCACCGCGGACGTACCCGGTGAGGGGCTGGACGTCCTTGAGCGGCACGGTGTCGAGCCTGCGATCCCCGGTCATCCGCGCGAGCGCCTTCGGGTCGAGCTCGGCGTCGCCGGGCACGACGGCGAGGCAGACCCCTGTCTTGTCGCCGCGCGCGACGAGCGTCTTCCAGACCTGCTCGGGCGGGAGCCCGACCTTGCGGGCCACCGCCTCCGCCGAGAGATCGGAAGGATCGACGTCGTACTCGCGGAGCTCGTAGCGGACACCGAGCGCGTCGAGGAGGCGGGCGGCGTTGGTCTTCATGCGCCCGCTCGTCGCGCATCAGGGCCGGAGCGATGGGCCTTGGAGGCGCACCTCGGCCAGCTCGAGCGCGCGGGTGACGCGGGCACCCTCGTCGAACGAGGTCAGCGGCAGCGAACGCTCCTCGACGCAGCGCAGGAAGTGATCGATCTCGACCGCGAGGGGCTCGCGCCAGGCGACCTTGGCCTCGCGCGCGGGGTGCCCAGGCTCGGCGAAGAGCAGGCGGTCCGGCGCCGCGACGTCGTCGAACGTCGCCTCGCACGAGGCGCCGACGACCCGGAGGCGCCGCTCCTTGTGCGGGCTCGTCTGCGAGAGCGCCATCGTCGCCGCGACGCCGTCCTCGAGCCTCGCCGCGAGCGTGACGCCGCCCGGCGTGCCGCGGGCCTCGATGCTCGCGACGGGGCTCGCATCGAGCGCGAACAGCATCGAGAGATCGTGGGGTCCCAGGTTCCAGAGCGGCGGCAGCGAGCGATCGCTGCTCGGCGCCGCCGAGAGGCGGGACGAGGCCACGCGCACGAGGGGGCCGAGCTCGAGGCGGCGCACCCGCTCGACGAGCTCGACCATCGCGGGGTGATACCGCATCAGGTGGCCGACCATCGCGATCCGTCCGAGCTCGGCGGCGCGCGCGGCGCACCGGTCGGCGTCGGCGGCAGAGAGGGCGAGCGGCTTCTCCACCAGCACGTCGGCGCCGGCGTCGAGCGCCCGGAGCGCCAGGGCGGCATGGGTCGCGGCGGGCGTGGCGACGACGACGGCGTCGATGCCGCTCGCCAGCGCATCGTCGAGCGACGGCACGACGCGCGCGCACGGGGCGATCTGCTTCGCGCGCTCCCGGGCGCGCGCCGAGGGATCGGCGACGGCGACGAGCGTCGCGCGCGGGCTCTCTCCGAGCACACGGAGGAGGTTCTTGCCCCAGTTGCCGCAGCCGGCGAGCGCGACGCGGACGGTCACCGGGGCCCCGAGGCGGCGGCGCGCTGGGTGGCGGGTGTCTCGAACGGCGGCTCGGGCACGGCGGCCCTGGCCTATAGCACGGGCGCCGCCGCGGGGCCGGGCGCGGCGTCTCTCGCGCGCGTCACGGAGCCACGGGTGCGGCAGCGCCGGTCGCGCTCGCGGCGACCTCGACGGGCGCCGGCAGGATGCGCGGCTGCGCCTTGGTCGCCGCCACGGCCATGCGGTCGGCCCACCCGACGAGCGCCCCGGTCTGGCTCGCGACCTCCTTGGCGAGCGCGCGCGCGGCGAGCGCCGCCGCGTCGGCCTGCGCCTCGCGGTGCGAGCGGGCCGCGCCGATCATGATCGAGTGCTCGTCGACCGCCATCGGCTGGACGACGGAGAAGAGGATGGTGCCGGTGCGGACGTCGAGCAGGTCCGCCTGCGCGAGCCCGCGGCTCTGCACGGTGACTCCGGGCGCCGCGAACATGCCGATCACGGTCGGGTAGAGCCAGGCCCAGCCGTTCAGGTGGGTCGCGTCCTCGAAGCGCTCCGAGTAGAGGAGGAGGTAGCGGAGGCGGTAGCGCGCCGCGAGCACGCGGAGGCCCTCGATGCCGCCCGCGTTGGGGAGATCGGTCGACACGTCGCTCACGTGGGTGAAGAACGGGGTCCCGACGAGCGCGCGGGCGAGGTCGCGAGAAGCGGTGCTGCGCGTCGTGATCGAGACGGGGCCCTTCGGATCGAACGGCTCGGCGAGCGGGACCACGCCGACGCGGGCGGGGAACTGGAGATCGATCGGCGACGCGAGCACCTGCTGCAGATCGTTCTCGCTCAGCGAGCCACTCGCGTCCCTGGAGTAGAGCGAGCGGGTGAGCACGGGGGGAGCGGCGGCGGTGGCCGCTTCGGGGGCGCCGGCCATCTTCATGTCGCCCATCTGGGCGGCGCAGCCGGTGAGCGCGGAGACGAGAGGAAGGACGGCGAACAAGCTCTTGGAAGGGTTCATGGGGGCCTCGTTGCGCGGAGGAACGCGGCCGGCGCGCCCCCCCTTACACGCCGGCTGCGGCGCCGGCGTCGGTCGTCCGCGCCGGCGCCGGAGCGCGACGGACCGGGCCCGCGAGCGCGTGGTAGCGTCCGGGGCGATGAGCCACGCGCCGAAGAAGAGCCGCGTCGTCGTCGCCCGCGAGGACCACGGGCAACGGCTCGATCAGGTGCTCGCCGCGCGGCTGCCGGGCCTGTCCCGCCGCAGGGCGCGCGTGCTGCTCGAGATCGGCGGCGTCTTCGTCGACGGGGCCCGCGTGAAGGTGGCGAGCCGCAAGGTGCGCGCCGGCCAGGTCATCGAGGCGACGCTCGGCTCCGCGCTCGAGCGCGCCGCGGGCGAGACGGGCCGCGAGGCGCGCGCCCGCGACGAGGCCGCCCTGCCGCCGTACCGGATCGTGCACGAGGACGACGACCTCTGCGTCGTCGACAAGCCGGCCGGTTTGCTCACCGCGCCGACGCCCGAGAGCGACCGGGGTAACCTCGCCGATCTGCTCGCGCGCAGACCCGGCGCCGGCGCCGTGTTCGTGGTGCACCGCCTCGATCTGATGACGAGCGGGCTGCTCGTGATCGCCAAGACCGAGACCGCCAACCGCGCTCTCTCCGAGCGCTTCCGGGTCCACGACGTACGGCGCGAGTACCAGGCGGTCGTCGCGGGCGCGCTCGCGGGCGAGACGCGCACCGTGGACGCGCCGATCGCGGGCCGGCGGGCGGTGACGCACCTCGCGATCGTCGAGCGCTTCGGCGATCGCGCCACCCTGCTCCGCTGCACCCTCGAGACGGGGCGCACCCACCAGATCCGGCTGCACTGCCTCCACCTCGGCCATCCGGTCCTCGGCGATCCGCGCTACGGCACCCGCACGGCCTTCGATCCGCCGCGCATGGCGCTCCACGCGGGCAAGCTCGGGTTCGTCCACCCGCGAACCGGCGCGCTCCTCGAGCTCGAGAGCCCGCTGCCCGAGGATCTCGCGGGTTGGCTCGAGCGGCTCCGCGCGTCCGAGCCGAGCGGCCCGCGGGCCGAGCGATAGGTTCGCCGCTTTTTACCTCCCGAGCCGCTGGGGTGTCGTGGAGGGAGCACGGGCCGCCGGCCCCTGCTCGAGCGAGGCGCCAATGCACACGAGCACTTACATCCGCTTCTTGTCGTTGTCCCTGATCGTTCTCGCGGCACCGATCGCCGGCTGCAGCGGCGACGAGTTCACGGCCGATCCGGCGCCCGGCCCCGAGACCAACCCCCCGGCGACGGCCGATCTCGCCGGCGACTACACCATCGCGGTTACCAACAAGAGCAACGGATGCGGTTTCGACGGCTGGGAGCAGGGCAAGACGGCGACCGACCTGCCGTTCCTGGTCACGCAGGACGGCGACCAGGTGACAGGCACCGTCGGCGGCGCGGCGGGCGCGCTGGTCGAGCTGTGGCTCGGCTCGTCGACGTTCGAGGGGACCGTGACCGGCACGAGCTTCTCGATGACCAGCTACGGCACCAACTCGGGCGCGACCGGCGGCTGCGCGCTCACCATCAACGCCATCGCCGACGGCACGTCGGACGGCGACCTCATCGAGGGCACGCTCCGCTACACGCCCGAGACCAACGGCAGCCCCGACTGCGGCCAGCTCAACGATTGCGAGACGGTCCAGGCGTTCAACGGCACGCGGCCGCCGCAGTGATCCGCGGGGGCTCTGCCCCCGAGCCGCGGCGGAGCTTCACGCGGCCACCCGGCGCGCGGCCTCCTGCTCCCTCGCCGCCTCGCCGAGCAGCTCCATCATCCGCGCGGCGTTGGTGACGGCGTAGTCCGAGTAGCAGTTGTTCATCACCACGTGGACCTCGGAGGCGCGGTCGGCGAGGGCCTGGACGCGCGGCACCCACTCGCGGAGCTCGGCGTCCGGGTACAGGTACTCGAAGCGCTCGCGCGCCGACCCGAGGCTCCTCGCCCAGCGCGCGGCGTTGCGCCCGTGCATGCGGACGAGGGCGAGGTCGCTCGTCACCTCGGCGAGCGGCGGCACCGACGAAGGGAAGCCCTGCGGCTCGTCGACGCAGGTGTAGACGAGGCCCGCGTCGCGCAGGACGCCGAGCGTCTCGTCCCGGTTCCGGTCGGTCATCCACGTGGCGTTGCGGAGCTCGACCGCGATGCGGTAGTCGGGCAAGAGCGAGCGGAGCTCGGAGAGGCGCCGCTTGGTCTCGCGCCCGATCGGGAACCAGACCGGGAACTGGAAGAGCACCAGGCCGAGGCGGCCGGCCTCGTGCAGCGGCCGCAGCGCGTCCTCGAAGCGGGCGGAGATCTCGCGCATCACGACGTCGCCCAGATCGCGCGGGTAGACGCGGGGCTCGTCGCGCAGGTCGGCGGGGAGCGCGTCCCGCAAATCGGCCGGGAGACGCCGCGGATCGGTGTAGTGATCGGTGAGCGGCGCGAACGCCTTCACGTTCATCGTGAACCCCGGCGGAGTCCGCTCGGCCCAGAGCTCGGCGTGGTGCCGGGGAGGCAGCGCGTAGTACGGCGCGTCGTTCTCGACGAGCGGGAACCGCGTCGCGTAGTAGCGCAGCCGCGCCTCCGGGCTGCGCGCGCCCTTGGGGTAGAAACCCGAGTCCAGGAGCGAGCGATCGGCCCACGTCGAGACCCCCACCTTGATGTGCTCGATCGCCGGCATCTCGGGCGCCTTCGCTCCCGGGTAGACCCGGGTGCTCGACAACGTGGGTGCGGCGACCGGCTCCGGTCAAGCGGCGGTGGACGCCGTTCGCCGTTCGCCGGCGCCGGGCGGCGACCGGCGTCCGCCGAGGAGCGGTCGCCCCTTCTCCTGGGGCCCGGCGTCTTCTAGCCTTGCCGGATTCCCCAGCGAGGAGCTGTCGATCGATGAAAGGCGTCGTCTTCACCGAGTTTCTCGAGATGGTCGAGGAGCGGTTCTCGCTCGAGGTGGCCGACGCCGTGATCCGGCGCGCCGACGTGCCCTCGGGCGGCAGCTACACGGCCGTGGGGACGTACCCGCCCGCCGAGATGGTGCGCCTCGTCGGGGCGCTCTCGCAGGAGACGGGGACGAGCGCGCCCGACCTGCTGCGCGCGTTCGGCAAGCACCTGCTCGGGCGGTTCGCCGCCGGCTACCCGCAGTTCTTCGCCGGCGTCCCCTCGACGTTCGCGTTCCTCGAGAACGTGGAGCGCTACATCCACGTCGAGGTCAAGAAGCTCTACCCCGACGCCGAGCTGCCGACCTTCGAGTGCGACGCCTCGGTCGCGGGGGAGCTGACCATGATCTACCGGTCGCCTCGGTGCCTCTCGGACCTCGCCGAGGGCTTGATGAGCGGGTGCGCCGAGCACTTCGGCGAGACGATCGCGATCGCGCGCGAGGACCTCTCCGCTGGCAGGGGCGAGGTCGTCCGCTTCGTGCTCACGCGGGGCGCCGCCGCATGAGCGAGGTCGACCTCCTCCGGCGCGCGCTGGAGCGCGAGCGGGCCGCGCGCAAGAACGCCGAGGGTCTCTTGGAGCAGAAGAGCCGCGAGCTCTTCAACGCGAACGAGGAGCTGCGCGCGCTCGCCGGTCGTCTCGAGCAGCTGGTCGAGGACCGGACGGCGCAGCTCGCGGTCGCGCGCGACGAGGCGATCGAGGCGAACCGCGCCAAGAGCCAGTTCCTCGCCAACATGAGCCACGAGCTGCGCACGCCGCTCAACGCGATCATCGGCTACAGCGAGATCCTCCAGGAGGACGCCGACGCCGCGGGCCAGACGAGCCTCTCCGCGGACCTCGTCCGCATCCACTCGGCCGGCAAGCACCTCCTCACGCTCATCAACGACATCCTCGATCTCTCCAAGATCGAGGCGGGGCAGATGGACCTCTACCTGGAGACGGCCTCGCTTCCGGAGCTGCTCCACGAGGTCGCCGACACCATCCGGCCGATCATCGAGAAGAACGGCAACACCCTCGCCGTCGAGCTCGGGCCGGACGTCGGATCCATCCGCGTCGACGTGACCAAGCTGCGCCAGGCGCTCTTCAACCTGCTGAGCAACGCGGGCAAGTTCACCAGCCGTGGTCGCGTCGCCCTGCGCGCCGAGCGCAAGCGCGAGCGCGACGGGGAGTGGATCGAGGTCTCGGTCTCGGACACGGGCATCGGCCTCACGCCCGAGCAGGTGGCGGGCCTCTTCGTCCCGTTCAAGCAAGCCGACGCATCGACCTCGCGGAAGTACGGAGGCACCGGGCTCGGTCTCGCCATCAGCGCGCGCTTCTGCAAGATGCTCGGCGGCGACATCCGCGTCGACAGCACCTATGGCGCGGGCTCCACGTTCGTCCTCCGCGTCCCGGCGACGGCGTCGGACGAGCGCGCCGCCCCGGCCGAGCCGCGGCCGCGTCCGACGGCGGCGCCCACCACCGGGCCGCGCGGGACGGTGCTGGTCATCGACGACGATCCGGCGGCGCGCGACATGATCCAGCGGCTGCTCACCGCCGAGGGGTTCGGGGTGTGCCTCGCGAGCGACGGCGAGCAGGGGCTCCGGCTCGCCGCCGAGGTCCGGCCGGTCGCGATCACCCTCGACGTGCTCATGCCCAAGCTCGACGGCTGGGCGGTCCTCTCCGCCCTCCAGGCCAGCCCCGAGCTCCGGGACGTGCCGGTGGTGATCGTCAGCATCGTCAGCGATCGCGCCATCGGGCTCGCGCTGGGCGCGACCGACATCCTCGCCAAGCCCGTGGAGCGCGAGCGGCTCGTCGCCATGCTGCGCCGCGTCGCGCGCATGCCCGCCACCGTCCTCGTCGTCGAGGACGATCCGGAGGCGCGCGAGCTGGTGAAGCGCACGCTCGAGGACCACGGATGCCGCGTCATCTCCGCCGAGAACGGCGAGGCCGCGCTCGCGTGCCTCGAGAAGGGCGCGCCGGACATGGTCCTGCTCGACCTGCTCATGCCCGAGATGGACGGCTTCGCCGTCATCGATCGCCTCAAGCAGCACGAGCGGTGGCGTTCGATCCCGGTCGTGGTGACCACCGCGATGGACCTCGGCGCCGAGGATCGCGCGCGGCTGCGGGGCCACGTCCAGGAGATCCTCACCAAGGGGACGTACACCCAGGAGGATCTCGTCCACTGGCTCCGCCGGTTCGTCGCCCCGCCGTCGAGCCGCTCGAGAATCGAGGCGTCGTGACCAAGATCCTCGTGGTCGAAGACAACGAGGTGAACCTCGACATGCTCACGCGCCGCCTCCAGCGCGCGGGCTACGACGTCGTCGCGGCGACCGACGGCGAGCTCGGGATCGCGAAGGTCCGGGAGGAGCAGCCGGATCTCGTCCTCATGGACATGAGCCTGCCCGGGCTCGACGGATGGGAGGCCACGCGGCGGCTCCGCGCCGATCCGGCGACGGCTCGCGTGCGCATCATCGCGCTCACGGCGCACGCCATGGTCGCCGATCGCCAGCGGGCGCTCGAGGCCGGCTGCGACGATTACGACACCAAGCCCGTGGAGCTTCCGCGTCTGCTCGCCAAGATCCAGGCGCTGCTCGCGAGGGTCCGCGATGGCTGAGCGCCGGCAGATCGTCCTTCTCGTCGACGACAACGAGACCAACCTCGATCTCCTGTCGCGGCGCCTCGACCGGAAGGGCTACACCGTGCTCTGCGCGGCGAGCGGGCGCGAGGCGCTCGAGATCCTGGCGCGCGAGGCCGTCGACCTGGTCTTGCTCGACGTGATGATGCCGGAGATGAGCGGCCTCGAGGTGCTCGAGCTCTTGCGGCGGACGCGAGGGCCGCACGAGCTGCCGGTCATCATGGCGACCGCCAAGGCGGAGGGCGCCGACGTCGTCGCCGCGCTCGACTCCGGCGCGAACGACTACGTCACCAAGCCCATCGATCTCGACGTGCTCTTGGCGCGCATGCGCGTCCACCTCCGCCGCCCGGCGCTCCCGACGGTCCCGGAGGTCATGCCCGACGCGTACGTGGGCCCGGGGGCGGTGCTCGAGGGCAAGTACCGGCTCGAGGCGGCGCTCGGCAGCGGCGGATTCGGGACCGTGTACCGCGCGGTGCACCTCGCGCTCCAGAAGGACGTCGCGATCAAGATCCTGCACGCCCACCTCGTCGAATCGGCGAGCGCGCTGCGGCGCTTCCAGCAGGAGGGCATCTCGGGCTGCCGCGTGCGCCACCCCAACGCGGTGGCGATGCTCGACTCGGGCAGCACCGCGGCGGGGGTGCCCTTCCTGGTGATGGAGCTCCTCGAGGGCCCGTCGCTCCAGCTCGAGATCGAGCGGCGCGGCGCGCTGCCGCTCCGGCGTTGCGCCGAGATCCTCGCCCCGATCTGCGACGTGCTCATCGAGGCCCACCGCGCCGGCATCGTCCACCGCGACATCAAGCCGGCGAACATCCTGCTCAGCGTCTCCCCGGCCGGCGAGGTGGTGAAGGTCCTCGATTTCGGGATCGCCAAGCTGGTGGAGCGCGACGGCCCGGGGCCGCTCACGGTCGGCGACGCCGCCGGCACGCCGTACTTCATGGCGCCCGAGCGCCTCATCGGCCGCGCCTCCGGCGCGAAGAGCGACATCTACAGCGTCGGGGTGACGCTCTACCAGATGCTGAGCGGCACCCTGCCGTTCGGGCGCCTCCACGACAACCCCTACCAACAGGCGCTCCAGCAGGTGCAGACGCCGCCGATCCCGCTCGAGCAGGTGCGCGCCGATCTCCCCGAGGACGTCGGCCGCCTGGTGATGGCGTGCCTGGCGATGGAACCGGAGCACCGGCCGGATCTCGAGACGCTCCGCTCCGCGATCGTCGGCTGGGCCGCGCAGTGGGTGGAGCCCGCGTGGCCGCCGCCGGGGCTCGCGGCGTTCGTCCCGGAGTTCGCCGAGACGCGCGACGCCAGCGCCGACCGGCGAACCACGGTGGGGGGCGGGCGGATCGCGGTGCGCGTCGAGTCGGCGTCGCAGGCGATCGGCGGCCCCGGCGAGAGCGGCGAGGTGGCGTCGGCGGGCTCCGGCGCCGACGACGACGTGGACGTCGAGAGCGGCTGAAGAGCCCCGCCCGGGCTCGCAGCCGGTATCATCGCCCCGATGCGCGCCTGCCTTCGTCCGATCCTCCGCACCGTCCTGTCCGCCGTCGCCTCGCTCCTCCTCGGCTGCGGCGACGCGACCGTCACGCCCACCGAGGACGCCGGGCCCAAGCCGTACGAGCCGCCGCCGGCGTCGGTCGTGGTCGAGGAAGGTGCGATCACGATCCGCCGCGAGGTCGTCCTCGTGCCCGGCGTGGACGTCCCTGGCACGCCCGCCGAGCTCGCGTTCGTCCGCCTGGTGCGCTACCGCGTCGACGCCGATCCGCCGCGCCCGGCGCGCGCGATCGCCGTGCTCATGCCCGGCTTCCTCGGCGGCGCCGGCAGCTTCGATCCGCTCGCGCGCGCCATCGTCCGTGCGTCGAACGAGAGCGAGGCGTTCGAGGCGTGGGCGATCGATCGCCGCGCCAACCTGCTCGAGGATCACCACGGCCTCGACGTCGCCGAGGTGCGAAAGGACCCGGAGCTCGCGCTCGCGTACTACTTCGACGGCGCCGAGGTCGAGGGCAAGACGTTCGCCGGCTTCGTCGGGCAGGGCGAGCTCCCGTACCTGGCCGAGGACGGGCTCGCCACCACCGTGGGGGACCTGCATAACGTCATCGCGCTGGTCGCGCCCGAGGAGCGGCGCGCGCGCGTGGTCCTCGTGGGGCACTCGCTCGGCGCCTCGATCGCCGAGGAGTACGCGGCGTGGGACTTCGACGGCACGCCCGGCTACTCCGAGCTCGCGGGGCTCGTGCTCGTCGACGGCGTGGCGCGGAGCGAGGGCGCCGCGACGCCGCCGATCACCGAAGCCGAATACCTCGCGGGGAGCATGGGCGGACCCGCCGGGTTCAATCCGCCGGGGCTCGACGCGATCGAGAGCTCGACGCCGTACATCGCGCTCCCGCTCCTCGGCGTGAAGATCTACGCCATCGCCGCGATCTCGGCGATGCGCGCGCTCTGGTCGCCGGAGGCGATCACCGTCGATCCCGTTCGCGACCAGGCGTTCATGACGCTGTTGTCGCTGCCGAGCGTGCCCGACATGACCAACCGCGCCGCCATGGGGCTCGCCTTCGACGACGAGTCGAACGGCGTCTCGTTCGCGGCGGTCTCGTGCGGCACGAGCGCCGGCGGGCCGACCGAGAAGTACACGAGCATCCTCGGGCCGGAGCTCACGCACCCTTCGGATCCCGACGCGACGTACACCTGGGTCGAGTTCGACGCGGTCGATCCTCCCGAGCACACCGCGCTCGACGATCTCGCTCGCTCCTGGCACGAGGGCCCGGGGCTCGACTTCGGCGAGTGGTACTTCCCGGCGCGGCTCTCGCTGGACGCGCCGGCCGCCGCGAGCCTGGTGCTCGAGCCCGGCGACTGGCCGCTCGACGAGTACGGGCTCCGCGCCGTGCACGGCGCCGAGATGGATTTGCCGATCTTCGGGGCGGTCGCGGGGCTCGTCGCGACGACCGACGCGCTCGATGCGCTCCGGGCGCTGGTCGACCCGGTCCCGATCGGAGCGGGGCGGCCGCTCGCGGGGGAGCCGAGGAGCCATCCCGATGCTTTCAAGGAGCTCGATATCTCGGAGCTCACGCACATCGATCCGCTCTCCGGGTCGCCGGAGAGCGTGAGCGTTGCGGGGTGGCACGCTGCGCTGGTGGGGTGGATGAGGACGAATACGCCGGAGGGAGGGGTGAGCGTCGTGGTTGGGGGCGGGGGTGGGTGAGAGCCCGCGGATCGTTCGCGGGGATTGATCGAGCAACAACTCGCCAGCCTCCGCGTCTCGGCGAAGCGCTCTCCCAGGCAACCAACAGCTCCTGATATCCGCGGCGCTGCCGCTCCGCGGCGCGTGCCCGGTCGCGGCGGGCGCTTGGCATGGGTCGGCCCTCAGGATAAGACGGGCGTTCGTCACCGAGGAGGAGCACAGCATGCGCACCGTCCGGGTCTTCGCCTTCGCGGCCTTCTTGGCCGCCGTCCCCTTCGCCAGCGGCTGCGACGACGCCCCGCCTCCCCCCGCGCAGCCGAGCGCCAAGCCGGCCTCGACCGCGCCGGCGCCCACGGCCAAGCCCTCGGCCACGGCGCCTGCGCCGAGCGCCTCGGCCGCCGCGGACGCCAAGGGCAAGATGGCGCACTGCCCCAACGCCGTCACCGGAGCGAAGACCGAGATCAAGGACACGAAGGACGGCATCGAGATGACCATCACCTCGGCCGATGCCGCCGCGGTCACCGAGATCCGCGCGCGCGCCAAGCACTCGATCGACGCCGCCAAGGCCGCCGAGGGCGGGAAGAAGCACACCGGCGAGGGGACGGGCGGCGGCGCGCTCGGGCGATGCCCGGTCGTCCTGAAGAACACGACCGTCACCGCCGCCGACGTGGAGGGCGGCTCCAAGATCACCGTCGCCGCGACCGACGCGAAGGAGGTCGACTGGCTGCGCCGCGAGGCCAAGGAGCGAAATGCCGAGCTCGCGCAGCCAGGGGTCGTCGACGCCGGCCAGGGCAAGATGGCCCACTGCCCGAACGCGGTCGAAGGCGCGACGACGGCGGTGAAGGAGACCAAGGACGCCATCGAGATCACCGTGACCGCCAAAGACGAGGCCGCGACCAAGTCGATCCGCGAGCGCGCCAAGCACCTCGTCGAGGCCGCCAAGCTCGATCCCACCGACGTCAAGCACACCGGCGACGGCAAGGGCGGCGGCGGGTTCGGTCGCTGCCCGGTCGTCGTCAAGGACACGCTCGTGGAGTCGAAGGAGGTGCCGGGCGGCGCGCTCCTGACGGTGAAGCCCAAGAAGGCCTCCGACTTCGACGCGCTCAAGAAGGAGGTCGCCGAGCGCAACGCCAAGCTCGGCGGGGGCGCCACCGCTCCGGCCGCCGCCTCGGCCGCAGCGTCCGCGGCGGCCGGCCCCGCGCCCAAGAAGTAGCGGGCGGCGCTCGGAGCGGGCGTGGCCGACGCCGAGGACGACGATCTCCTCCGGAGCTTCCGGGAGGGGCGGTTCGATCGTCTGGCGAGCTGGCCACGCCCCACCTACCAGCTCACACGCTTCGCGTTCCTGCGGCTCCTCGGGCTGGTTTACGTCGTCGCGTTTGCGGCGCTCGTGCGGCAGGGGTTGCCGCTGCTCGGCCGCGACGGGCTCCTCCCCGCCTCGAGCTTCCTCGAGCGCGTCGTGCACGCGGCCGGCTCACCGGGCGCCGCGGCGGCGCGTCTCCCGACGCTGTTCTGGCTGAGCTCGTCGGATGCGATGCTCGTCGGCGCCGCCTGGATCGGCCTCGCGCTCGCGGTCGCTGTGCTGTTCGGCGTCACCAACGCCTTCGTGCAGCTCGCCCTCTGGGCCATCTACGGATCGTTCGTCCACGTCGGGCAGATCTTCTACGGCTACGGCTGGGAGTCGCTCCTGCTCGAGGCTGGCTTTCTCTCCATCTTCCTCTGTCCGATGTCGAGCCTGCGCCCGCTTCCGGCGAGCGCGCCGCCGCCCGTGGTCATCTGGCTGCTCCGCTGGCTCGTCTTCCGCGTCATGCTCGGCGCCGGGCTCATCAAGGTGCGCGGCGATCCCTGCTGGCGCGATCTGACGTGCCTCGTCTACCAATACGAGACGCAGCCGGTGCCCAACCCGGTGAGCGCGCTCCTCCACCACCTGCCGCGCTGGTTCCACGCGCTCGGCGTGATGGTGAACCACCTGGTCGAGCTCGTCGCGCCGTGGCTCTGCTTCGGGCCGCGGCGCCTGCGGCATCCGGCGGGGTGGGCGATCGTGCTCTTTCAGGCGTTCCTGATCGCGAGCGGCAACCTCTCGTTTCTCAACTGGCTCACGATCGCCGTGGCGGTCGCGTGCTTCGACGACCAGGGCCTCGAGCGGCTGGTCCCGGCACGTTGGCGTGAGCGCGTGCGCTCGGCAGCCGCAGCCGCCGCGCCGCCGCCGCGTTCGCACCTCCTCGCGGCCCGCGCGCTCGCGGTCGTCGTCGCGCTCCTCAGCTTGAACCCCGTCCTCAACATGCTCTCGCCGCGGCAGGCGATGAACGCCACCTTCGATCCGCTGGGGCTCGTGAGCACATATGGCGCCTTCGGCGGCGTGGGCCGCCAGCGCTACGAGGTGATCCTCGAGGGCACGAGCGCCGAGTCGCCGGACGAGAACGCCGTCTGGCGCGAGTACGAGCTGCCCTGCAAGCCCGGGGACGTGACCCGCCGCCCTTGCGTGATCTCGCCTTACCACTACCGCCTCGACTGGCAGCTCTGGTTCGCGGCGATGAGCGACATCGACCACGAGCCGTGGCTCGTGCACCTGGTCGACAAGCTCCTGCGCGGCGATCACGCCATCATGCGCCTCTTCGCGACCGATCCGTTCCCGGACGAGCCGCCGCGCTGGGTGCGCGCCTCGCTCTACCGCTACGAGCTCCTGCCCTGGGGCGACGGCTCGGGCGCCTGGTGGCGGCGCACCTGGACGGCCGAGTACCTGCGCCCGGTGAGCCGCGACGACGCCGAGCTCGACGCCTTCGTCCGCGCGCGCGGCTGGCGCTGAGCCATGCTCAGTCGCGAGCGGGGGCTCTGCCCCCGCGCCCCCGGACTGAAGAGGCGTCGGACCTCGGGCCTCGAGTGGCGTCGGTCGGACCTCGGGCCTCGAGTGGCGTGGGTCGGACGAATGTCCAACACCTCTTCAGTCGGGGTAGATCAGGCGCGCGGTGACCTCGCGCTTCGGCGCGGGATAGGTGCCGCCCTTGAGCTTCTTGGCGACGCAGGCGACGAACGCCGGATCGGCGACCTCGATCTTGGCCTTGTCGGGCTCGACCTTGAGGACCGATCCGTCGGCCTTGAGCGTGACCACGATCTCGTAGTGCACCGGCTTGAAGTCGGGGCTCTTCTCGCGCGACGCCTTGAGGCACTCCTTGTGGCCGGTCTTCATGAGCATGGCCGCGGCGAGCTGCGCGTCGGCGTCGGGGCGCTTCGGGTCCGCGCTCGCGGGCGAGGGCTCCTGGATCGCCTGGCCGATGAGCTCGCCGGTCGCGGCGGGGCCGCTGCTCGCCGCGGGCCCGGCCGAGGGCGAGCCGCTCGGCTCTGCGGACGGGGTAGAGCTCGCCGCCGACGGCGCGGCCGGCTCGGGCGCTGCAGGTCCCGGCGCCGCGCCCGATCCTCCGCACCCCGCGACGACCACCACCGCCATGAGCCCCGCGATGCCACCGCCCATCGTCGTCGCACGCATGCGCGCCTCCTCCGGGCCATCGTGGGGGATGGAGGGTGCCCGCGTAAAGCGCCGCGTCAGCCGCGCGGTGGGCGGCGTCGCTCGTGGAACCAGGCGCGCACCGCCGACATGCGCGCGCGCTGGTCCGCGGGCGCGCGGCGGCGGCAGGTCGCGGCCTCGGCGCTCTTCGGAGGCGCGCCCCAGCGGAGCTCGATGCAGTCGTTCGGGTTGTAGGCCATCTCGAGATCGCGCGCGCGCGCGATGACGTCGGCGAGCGTGATCTCGAACGGGGTCCCGTCCGAGCGCGTGTAGGTGAACTTGCGGGCGGCGGCCTCCCCGGCGAGCAGCCGCTCGAGCTCGCCCTTCACCTCGCCCGCCGACTTGCCGGCCGGCATCGCGTAGCGCCCCGGGCGGCGCGCGACCCGGTCGGGGAAGCCGCGCACGATGTCGACCGCGACGAGGAGCCGCAGATCGCGCGAGGGCGTGGCGAAGTCCTCCCACGGGCCGGTGGTCTCGAAGATCGACGGGCCCTCGGGCATGTCGACGACGCCCCCGCCGCCGGACACGAACTTCTCGCCGTTGGCGACCGAGAGGAGCCGGCCGCGCACCTGCTCGTCGAGCGCCTGGATCGTCTCGCGGAACGCGCGCGCCGGATCGATCGGGCTCGGCGAGAGGACGTCGTCCATCATGTCGTAGAAGCCCTCGACGCCGCCCGCGTACTGCTCGAGCGAGTAGTCGCCGTAGTCGGGGCTCTGCTTCACCTCGTCGTTGGTGAGCGCGCGCGCGAGGCCGCCGTCGACGACGACGGGGCGGAAGCGCTTGAAGCCGGGGCTCCCCAGCGCCGGATCGTCGGCGAAGAGGAAGTTGCCGCGCCAGAAGCGGCGCCGCGCGATGGTCCCGTCGGGCTGGCCATCGACCGCGAGGAGGACGCCGCCGGAGTCGGCGGTCTGCTCGAGGCGACGCGCGATGACGAGCACGTGGCCGTACGGATCGGCGTAGATCGTGCCCGGCCGCAGCGTCTCGGGCGAGAGCGCGACCGGGTAGTAATCGGTCGCGTCGTCGGCGGCGGGGGTGCGCCCCGTGCCCGAGTGCACCGTGTCCGCGAGGGTGACGCGGAGGAAGTCGCCGAAGCGGCGCACCGGATCCCCGCGCTTGCCGCCGGCCGAGACGCTCGAGTGCCAGCGCACGCAGCGCGGCGGGTTGCCTCCGCCGCCGCGGGTGCAGCCCGAGTAGCCGACCGGCAGCCCCATCTTGAAGCCGAAGTAGGCGCGGAGGAAATACGGCAGATCGGCGCAGTCGGGATCGACGACGAGGTTCTTGGCCGGCTCGTCCTCGTCGAGCCCGAGGTGATCGTGGAGGAAGTTGCGCTTGGGATCGCGGAGCACGTCGTGGAGGGCTGGCCACGTGGGCTGCTCCTCGAGAGGAGCGTCGAAGAGCTTGTCGATCCACGCCGAGTAGAGGTTCTCGGTCGCACGCCCCCACGCCGCGTGCACCGGCCAGGCCGAGCTCCACCGCCCGCGTCGCTTCGCCGGCGGGGGCGCTTCGTCGCTCACGGTCACGCTCCGGCAGGCCGGCGCGCCCCCGGCGCCGCCCGAGAGCACCGCGCGCCAGACGCCCGCGGACGGGGAGGGGACCTCGACCGACCACCAGTAGGGCGGACCTCCTCGGCGCTCCTTCGCTTGGGCGGCGATCGAGCCATCCGGCGCGAACACCGTGAGCACGCCCTCCTGCTTGCGCTCGGCGACCGCCATCGCGCGGAGCGGCCGGCCCGCGAGCGCTACCGCCGGAGACAGGAAGATGCCGAGGTCCGGCGAGCTGGAGCACGCCGCCGGATCGGGCGGCGGCGGCGTGGGCGCGGTCGCCGCCGACACCACCGGAGCGGCCGCGCTCGCGGGCGCCGTCGCGGTGGTGGCGGCTCCGGCGTCGACTTCGCCGGGCGCGGCCCCGCGGCCCGAGCAGCCCGCGAGCGCGCCGCCCGCGAGCGCGGCCAGGACGGCCGCGGTGGCCCGCGTCGGAGGAGCGCCTCGGCCCGGCTGCATGGCTCGTTCTCTAACGCCTGGGCGGCGGCCGGCAACTTCCAGGTCTCGACGAGCGCCCCTCGCGGTGTCCCGGCGTGCCCGTCGTGGACGCCTTCTCCGCCCTTGTGGCACAGTCGCTCGGACGGGAGGAGCGACGCGGCATGGGCCTCAACCTGCAGGAGATCGAGCGGCTCGCGACGGAGTACGACGCGAGGAGCCCGGAGGACATCCTCGCCCTCGCCTACGAGCGGCTCGGGGACGCCCTCGCGATCTCGTTCAGCGGCGCCGAGGACGTGGTCCTCGTCGACATGGCCACGCGCCTCCGCAAGGACGTCCGGGTCTTCTCGCTCGACACCGGCCGGCTCCACCCCGAGACCTACCGCTTCCTCGACAAGGTCCGCTCCCGGTACAAGGTCGCGATCGACGTGCTCTCGCCCGACGCGGCCCTCGTCGAGGCGCTGGTCCGCGACAAGGGGCTCTTCAGCTTCTACGAGGACGGCCACGGCGAGTGCTGCGGCATCCGCAAGGTGGCGCCGCTGCGGAAAAAGCTCGCGACGCTGGACGGCTGGATCACGGGGCAGCGCAAGGACCAGAGCCCGGACACCCGCGCGAGCGTCCCGGTGCTCCAGGCGGACGCCTCGTTCTCGGGCGAGGGGCGCGTGCTCGCCAAGGTGAACCCGCTCGCCAACTGGCGGTCCGCCGACGTCTGGCGCTACATCCGCGAGCACCGCGTCCCCTACAACGAGCTCCACGAGCGCGGCTTCGTGAGCATCGGCTGCGAGCCTTGCACGAGGGCCGTGCACCCCGGCCAGCACGAGCGCGAGGGGCGCTGGTGGTGGGAGGAAGCGACGAAGAAGGAGTGTGGCCTGCACCGATAGCGGTGGTCGCCTCGGCGCTTCTCCCGTAACCTGGCAGAGCCCCATGAGGCGCGCTTTCTTGCTCGGCCTGGCCTGCGCTGCCGCCGCCTGCGTCGGCGAGATCGGCGGCGACGAGGCCGTCGTCGCAGGGCCCGGTCCGGACCCGCTCGCCGACTGCGGCAAGAGCGTCCAGCCCGGTCCGGCGCCCATCCGGCGGATGACGCGGTTCGAGTACGATAACACCGTCCGCGATCTCGTCGGCGACACGACGCACCCTGCCGCCGATTTCGGCGCCGAAGAAGAAGCGCTCGGCTTCAACAACAACGCCGCCAACCTGGTCACCTCCTCGACGCTCGCCGAGAAGTACCTGCTCGCGGCCGAGGGCATCGCCGCGCGCGCGACCGAGCCGCTCTCCAAGGTCGTCGCCTGCGATCCCACCGCGGTCCGGGGCGGGAGCCGCCCGACGATCAGCGAGGACGAGTGCGCGCGCCAGTTCATCACGACCTTCGGCAAGCGCGCCTTCCGGCGCCCGCTGACGACCGACGAGTCCGACGCGCTCTTCGCGCTCTACCAGGTCGGGCGCGCCGAGGCCGACTTCCGCCTCGGGGTCGAGCTCGTGATCCAGGCGGCGCTCCAGGCGCCTGCGTTCCTCTACCGCGTCGAGCTCGGCCTGCCCGACGACGCCGGCGAGCCGGTCGCAAACGCCGGGGGGGGCCCGGCGATCGTCCGCCTCGACTCGTGGGAGATGGCGTCGCGCTTGTCGTACTTCCTCTGGGGCACGATGCCCGACGAGGAGCTCTTCGCCGCGGCCGAGGCCGGCGAGCTGGTCACGCGCGAGCAGGTCGAGGCGCAGGCCCGGCGCATGCTCGACGATCCGCGCGCGCGCGACGCCGCCGGCAACTTCCACGTCGAGTGGCTCGACTACGATCGCATCGCCAGCGTCGGCAAGGACGCGGCGCTGTTCCCCGAGTGGTCGCCCGCCCTCGGCCAGCTCATGCGCGAGGAGACGTCGGCGTTCGTCGAGCACGTCGTCTTCGACGACGAGGGCGATCTCGCGAGCCTGCTCACCGCGCCCTACTCGTACATGAACCAGGAGCTCGCCTCGTTCTACGGGGTGTCGGGGCCGCAGGGAGACGCGTTCGAGAAGGTCGATCTCGATCCCGCGCAGCGCGCCGGCGTCCTCACGACGGGCACGCTGCTCACCATCAACGCGCACTCGAACCAGACCTCGCCGGTGCACCGCGGCAAGATGATCCGCGAGCTCTTCCTCTGCGACACGATGCCGCCGCCGCCCCCCGGGGTGGTGATCAAGGTGCCCGAGCCGGATCCGGGCTCGACCGCGCGCGAGCGGTTCGCCCAGCACTCGAGCGATCCGGCCTGCTCCGGCTGCCATCGCCTCATGGACCCCATCGGCTTCGGGTTCGAGAGCTACGACGCCATCGCGCGCTACCGCACGACCGAGAACGGCAAGACGATCGACGCGACCGGTACGCTCACGGAGAGCGACATCGACGGCGAGTTCGACGGCGCCGTCGACCTGGCGCACCAGCTCGCCGCGAGCGGCGACGTGCAGAGCTGCTACGTGAAGCAGTGGTTCCGCTACGCCTACGGGCGCGGCGAGACGGACGAGGACGTCTGCACGATGGCGCGGCTCGACGCGACCTTCGACGAGAGCGGCGGCGACATCAAGGAGCTGCTCGTGGCGCTGACGCTCACCGACGCGTTCCTCTTCCGGAAGGCGGGCGACGCACCATGAGCGGCGGCAAGCTCTTCACCCGGCGCAACTTCCTCCGCGGCGCGGGCGGCGTCAGCCTGGCGCTGCCGATGTTCCACTCGCTGGGCTGCTCGCGCGACCCCGCGGTCCTCGCGGGCGGCGCGCCGGAGCGGGTCGGGAGCGCCTCGTGGCGGGCCACCTTCCCGAAGCGGTTCATCGTCGTCTACACGCCGAACGGCAACTACGAGATGCCGCCGAGCATGGACTTCACCGGCTCGGTCCTCGAGCCGCTGACGCCGTTCAAGCAGAAGCTCCTCGTCCTGCGCGGGATCGATCTGCTCGCCCAGAACACCGGGCCGGGCGAGCCGCACCAGCAGGGGATGGCGTGGCTGACGGGGCGCCCGCTCAACAACGGCAACATGGTGGGCGGCGACGGGTCGCTCGCCGGCTGGGCGAGCGGCATCTCGCTCGACCAGGAGATCGCCGGCAACCTCGGCGTGATGACGCCGCACAAGTCGCTGCACTTCGGCGTGCAGTCGACAGCGTACGGCGGCACCGAGGTCCGCACCGTGATGAGCTACGCGGGCTCGGACCAGCCCATCGCCAACGAGACGAGCCCGTACAGCATGTTCAACCTGGTCTTCTCCGAGCTCGGGCAGGACCCGCTCGGCGTCGCCAAGCTGCGCGCGCGGCGCAAGTCGGTGCTCGATACGGTGGGCGGGCAGTACGAGAAGCTGGCGCCGCGGCTCGGCTCCGAGGATCGGCTGAAGCTCGAGCAGCACCTGACGGCGATCCGCGACGTCGAGAGCCGGCTCGACACGCCGGGCGGGACCGTCGGCGGCGCCTGCCAGGTGCCGGTGATCGGGGATCCCATCAACCTCGACGATCCGATGAGCTACCCGGTGATCGGGAAGCTCCAGATGGACCTCATGGTCATGGCGATGGCCTGCGACCTGACGCGGGTGGCGACGTTCCAGTGGTCGGCCTCGACCAACAACCGGCCGTACCCCTTCCTGATGTACGACGCCGGGTCGGGGCCGCAGCCGATCGTGGGCGACGAGCACGTGATGGGGCACCAGCCCGACACCGACACGGCCTCGTGGGGGAAGCTGCGCGTCATCCGGCGCTGGTACATGGAGCAGCTCGCGTACCTGCTCGGGCAGCTCGACGCGATCCAAGAGGGCGACGGGACGATGCTCGATCACACGGTGGTGCTCCTCGGGAGCGAGATCACCAAGGGCAACACCCACAGCCATTTCGACGGGCCCTATTTCGTGGCGGGCGGGGCGGGGTACTTCAAGATGGGGCGCTACCTCGAGCACGCTGGCGACGTGCCGCACAACAATCTGCTCGTGTCGATCCTCAACGCGATGGACATCCCCGCCACGACGTTCGGCGATCCCTCGTTCTGCACCGGCCCTTTGTCCGGCCTCACCGGGTAGAGCACCGACCTCTCCGCCGAGGCGTCCGGGAACGGCGAGGCAGCGGGCCGGTGGTATGCTGTCGGCGAGGCGATCATGATGCGCAAAGCCGTCGTCCTGCTGCTGGTGGTCCTTCCTTTGGCTGCGCCCGCGCATGTGGCGAGCGCGCAGGAGAAGGGGAGCTCGGGGGCTTCTGCCAAGGGCGGGAAGCTCGAGGTGACGATCGATCGATCGAAGGTCGATCTCGCGGGGCATCGGCTCGAGGTGAAGCTCTCGCGCGCCGCAGAGAAGGTTCGGCTCAAGGTGATCGGCGAGTCGGGCGCGGTGCTCGCCGAGGTGGAGCAGGGCTTCGGCGGGGCCGCGGCCGGGACGCCGCTGGTGGTGACCTGGAAGCCGTCGAGCGAGGAGGCGGTCGCTCGGGTCGAGGTGTGGGGGCACGACACCGAGGGGTTCTACGCGGGCGTGGCCATCTCGCCTTGGAGCGTCGACATCCCGCACGAGGAGGTCAACTTCCAGACCGACTCCGACGTCATCCGCGCCTCCGAGACGCCGAAGCTCGACGCGAGCCTGAAGAAGATCCAGGAGGCGCTCGCGAAGCACAAGGACGTCGGGGCGATCACGCTGTTCATCGTGGGTCACACCGACACGGTCGGGAAGCCCGAGTACAACATGGGGCTCTCGCGCAAGCGCGCGCGCTCGATCGCGGCGTGGTTCCGGAGCGGCGGGGTGAAGATCGCGATCGCGTTCGAGGGGCTCGGCGAGTCGGCGCCGCTCGTGAAGACGGCCGACGAGGTCGACGAGCCCAAGAACCGACGCGTCGATTACATCCTCGCGCTCGAGCCCCCGAAGCTGCCGGCGGGGCCGGCGGCGTTCTCCTGGAAGGGGCTCTGAGCGGTTCTCGCGCTCGCGCAGCGCCGGGCGATCACGGCCGCAGCACGGTGTCGACGAGGCGGCGTGCTAAAGTCTCGACGTGGGCGCGACGTCGGTCCCGGAGTGTGTATCCCGGCTCTTCTGGGACGTGGACCCGGAGACGGTCGAGATCGCCCGGCATCCGGACTACGTGATCGAGCGGGTGATGGTCCGGGGCACGTGGGACGCGATGCGGTGGTTGCGCCAGACGTACCCGCGCGAGGTGCTGGCCGACTTTCTCCGCCGCAAGGGTGATCGGCTCTCGCCGCGGGATCGCGCCTACTGGGGGCTGGTCACCGGAGCTCCGGTCGGTTTGGTCGTGGGGGGTGGTCGCCCGCCCTGGGCGGGGTGAGCCGCGGGATCTCGAGCGCGCAGCGGGCCGCGTTACGAGCGCTCGCCCCGGCGCTCCCGCCGCGATCGTACCTCGCCGGCGAGTTCGCCGTGGCCGTCGCTCTCGGACACCGCACTTCACGTGATCTCGATCTCTTCGTCCCCGAGGACTTCGACGCCGACCGACTCGCCGAACGCCTGGTCGCAGGCGCCGGCGGCGTTCGCATCACCGGGCGCGCCCCCGGCACGCTGTACCTGGAGGTCGGCAAAATTCCGGCGAGCATCCTCTCGTACCGATACCCGCTCCTCGCCGAGCCGAAGCGGCATGCGGAGCTCGCCGTACGCGTCGCCTCGCTCGAGGACCTCGCGTGCATGAAGCTCTCCGCGATCGCATCGCGCGGCGCCGCGCGCGATTTCTGGGACCTCCACGTCATGCTGCAGCACGGGACGGCCGGCGGCACGCTCGCCGGGGCGCTCGAGCGCTATCGCGAGAAGTTCCCCGCCGACGACATCGGTCACGTGGTCAGGAGCCTGGCCTACTTCGGCGACGCGGACTCGGCTCCGCTGCCGAAGGGCTTGAGCGCGACGGCCTGGCGGGGCATCAAGGCCGACTTCGAGCGCTGGGTCGCCGCGCTCGGCTGAAGAGGTGTCGGACATTCGTCCGAGCAACGCCCATCGACGCGCGAGGTCCGACGCCTCTTCAGCTCCGGGGGTGCGGGGGCAGAGCCCCTCCTCGAGACTGACCGTCCGCCGGTTCCGTTTGCGCCGCCCGCCGCGCGCGCCGAAGATGCGGCACCCCGCGTGGCCTTCGAGCTCCTCGTCTCCCCCGACAGCGCAGAGCGGCTCGCCGCGGTGCGCGCGCTCGTCGCGGAGGCGCCGCTGGCGGCGGAGCGGGTGGTGCTCGGGGCCAGCCGCGAGGCCGTCGACGATGTGGTGCGCGGGATTGGGGCGGGAACACGGGCGACGTTCGGGATCTACCGCTTCACCTTGCTGGGGCTGGCCGCGCGGCTGGCGGCGCAGGAGCTCGCGGCCGAGGGGCTGGCGCACTCGACGCGGCTCATCGCCGAGGCCACCGCGGCGCGGGCGGTGTTCGAGGCGCTCGGGCGCCGGCGGCTCCGGTACTTCGCGCCCGTCGCGAGCGCGCCGAACTTCGCGCGCGCGCTGGCGGCCACGCTCGACGATCTGCGCCTCGAAGGGGTCGCGCCGGAGCGGCTGGCCGCGCTGGAGGGGCCGGGCGGCGATCTCGCCGAGCTCCTCGCCCTCTTCGAAGAGCAGGCGCGCGCCGCGGGGGTCGCGGACCGCGCGGCGATCTTGCGCGCGGCGGCGCGGGGCCTCGCGGGCAGGAGCGGGCGCTGGATCGCCGGGCTGCCGATCGCGCTCTCGGACGTGGCGATCGGATCGCGTGCCGAGCGGGAGCTCGTCGCGGCGCTCGCGGCGGGATCGCCGAGGGTGCTGTGCACGGTGCCGGCGGGTGACGAGCGAACGGCGAGCGCGCTCGAGGCGATCGGCGCCGTCGCGGCGAGGCGAAGCGCGAGCGCAGCGCCGTGCGCGGCGGGGCCGGCCTCACGCGGCGCGCTCGCGCGGCTGCGCGATCACCTGTTCTCGCCCGAGGCGCCTCCCGCGGCCGAGGTGGGGGAGGGGGTCACGTTCTTCTCGGCGCCGGGGGAGGGGCGCGAGTGCGTCGAGATCGCGCGGCGGATCCAGGAGGAGGCGGCGCGCGGCGTCGCGCTCGACGACATCGCCGTCTTCGTCCGCTCGCCCGAGCTCTACGGCGATCTCCTCGAGCACGCGCTCCGCCGCGCGCGCGTGCCGGCGTACTTCGCGTTCGGGGCGCGGCGGCCGCACCCGGCGGGGCGCGCCTTCCTGGCGCTGCTCGCGTGCAAGGCCGAAGGGCTCTCGGCGCGGCGCTTCGCCGAGTACCTCTCGCTCGGGCAGGTGCCGGACGTCGCCGCCGACGGCGGCCCTCCGACGGCGCCGGCCCCGTGGACGGCGCCCGCCGACGAGGTGCTCGGCGTCGCCGGGGAGCCGCCGGAGCAGGCAGGCCCCGACATGAGCGCCGACGCGCTCGCCGGCCGCCAGGAAGGCGCGGAGGCCGACGCGGCGGCGGCGTCGGTCGAGGGCGCGCCCGCGTCGAACGATCCCGACGGCCCCGTGCACGGCGGCAGCCTGCGCGCCCCGCGACGCTGGGAGGAGCTGCTCGTCGAGGCGGCGGTCATCGGCGGCAAGCACCGCTGGGAGAAGCGGCTCCTTGGCCTCGCGCAGCAGTGGCGGATGGAGCTCCGCGCGCTCGCGTCCGACGAGCCCGAGTCGCCGCGGATCCCCGGGCTCGAGCGCGATCTCGAGGACCTCGAGCACCTCCGCCGGTTCGCGTTGCCGGTGATCGAGGCGCTGGCGTCGCTGCCCGCGAGCGGCACGTGGGGCGAGTGGCTCGCGGCGCTCCAGGCGCTCGCCGCCAAGGCGCTGCGCGCGCCCGAGGCCGTCCTCCGCGTGCTCGCCGAGCTCGCCCCGATGGCCGCGGTCGGGCCCGTCGGCCTCGACGAGGTGTGCGCGGTGCTCGGCGATCGCCTGACCACGCTGCCGCTCGATCCCCCGAAGCGCCGGTACGGGCGGGTGCTCGTCGCGGGCGTCGCCGACGCGCGCGGTCGGAGCTTCGCCGTCGTCTTCGTTCCCGGCCTCGCGGAGCGGCTCTTCCCGCAGAAGCCCCGCGAGGACCCGATGCTCCTCGACGCGCACCGGACGGCGCTGGCCGAGGCGAGCGGCGGCGCGATCGATCTCGTGACCCAGACCGATCGAGGCCACCGCGAGCGCCTCCTCCTGCGGGTCGCCGTCGGCGCCGCGCGCGAGCGGGTGCACCTCTCGTACCCGCGCGTCGAGGTGGCGCAGGAGCGGCCGCGGGTGCCGTCGTTCTACGGCCTCGACGTGATGCGGGCGCTCACCGGCTCGGTCCCGAGCTCCGACGCGCTCGAGCAGGACGCCGCGGTCGCCGGCGGGGCGCGCCTCGCCTGGCCTGCGCCCGCCGCCGCCGAGCGGGCCATCGACGAGGCCGAGCACGATCTGGCCGTGCTCGGACGCCTCCTCTTCGCGCGCGCTCCCGCGAGCGCCGCCGGAGCCGGCCAGGTGACCCGGAGCGACGTCGAGGGCCGCGCGCGGTACCTGCTCGAGCTCAACGCGCACCTCGCGCGCTCGCTCCGCTCGCGCTGGCAGCGCTGGGAGTCGCGCGTCTGGAACGCCGCCGACGGCCTCGTGCGCCCCCGCCCGGCGACGCTCGAGGCGCTCTCCCAGCACCGTCTGCGCGAGCGCCCCTACTCGGTGTCGGCCCTGCAGCGGTTCGCGGCCTGCCCGTACCGGTTCCACCTCTCGGCGATCCTGCGCCTGTCGCCGCGCGCCGAGCCGGCGCGCGCCGAGCAGCTCGATCCGCTCACGCGCGGCGAGCTCTTCCACGAGGTGCAGGCGCTGGCGCTGCGCAGCCTCGACGCCGCGGGCAAGCTCCCGATCCATCCGGCCGGGCTCGCGGGCGCGAAGGAAGCGCTCGACGCGACGCTCGACGAGGTCGCGGCCGAGTACGCCGACCGGCTCGCGCCGCCGATCCCCCGCGTGTGGCAGGACGAGATCGAGCGGATGCGGATCGATCTCCACGGCTGGCTCGACCGCGTCGCCGAGGCGAGCCGCGAGTGGATCCCGATCAAGTTCGAGCTCGGCTTCGGGATCGATCGAGGCCGTGCCCAGGCGGACGCGGCGAGCGCCGGCCAGCCGGCGGTGCTGCCCGGCGGCTACCACCTGCGGGGCGCGATCGATCTGATCGAGCGCGCCCGCGATCGCGCCGTCCTCCGCGTGACCGACTACAAGACCGGCGCCGACGCGACGCGGCCGGGCCTCGTCGTGGGCGGGGGCGAGGTGCTGCAGCCGGTGCTCTACAGCCTCGCCGCCGAAGCGCTCCTCGGCTCGGACGTCCAGGAGGCGCGCCTCTTCTTCTGCACGGCGCGGGGCGGCTTCGCCGAGCGCACGGTGGTGATGGACGAGGGCCCGCGCCGCCTCGGCCTCGAGGTGCTCGAGGCGGTCGACGGCGCCGTCGAGCGCGGCTTCCTCCCGCCGCTGCCGAAGAAGGACGCCTGCGCCCGCTGCGACTACCGCGTCGTCTGCGGGCCCAACGAGGAGGCCCGCGCGCAGCGCAAGGGCCACGCCTCGATCCGTGATCTCGAGCCGATGCGAGCGCTCGAGGCGGTGAGGGGCATGCCGTGAGCGGCGCGGAAGCTCCCGCCGGCCCGCGGCGCCCTCTCGACGACGAGGCGGCGCGCGAGCTCATCAAGAGCGCGCTCGATCGGACGCTCGTCGTCGAGGCGGCGGCGGGCACCGGCAAGACGACGGCGCTCGTCGGCCGCATCACCGCGGTGCTCGCCGAGGGCGCAGCCCGCGTCGACGAGATCGTCGCCGTCACGTTCACCGAGAAGGCGGCGGGCGAGCTCAAGCTCCGCCTCCGCTCGGGCCTCGAGGACGCGCGGCGCAAGGAGACGCGGCCCGCCGCGAAGGGCAACCTCGAGGAGGCGCTCTCGCACCTCGAGGAGGCGCGGGTCGGCACCATCCACGCCTTCTGCGCCGAGCTGCTCCGCGAGCGCCCGGTCGAGGCGAGTCTCGATCCGGCGTTCGGCACGCTGACCGAGTCCGAGTCGCGCCGACTCTACGAGCAGGCCTTCGACCGCTGGTTCGAGGAGCAGCTCGATGCGCCGCCCGAGGGCGTTCGCCGCTCGCTGCGCCGCAAGGGCTCGCGCGACGAGACGCCGACCGCGCGCCTCCGCCGCGCCGGCTGGGAGCTATGCGAGTGGCGTGATTTCCCGACGCCCTGGCGCCGCCGGCCCTTCGATCGGGTGGCCGCGATCGACGCCGTCCTCGCGCGCCTGCACCGCTTCGCCGATCGCAGCGCGCACCCGAAGAAGCCGAACGACACCCTCTTCCTGGACACCGCGGCGCCTCGCGATCTCTCCCGCCGGATCCGAGGCGCAGGCGGGCGGGGCCGCGACGACGACGAGATCGAGGCGGAGCTCTGCGCGCTGGCGCGCGATCGCGATCTCGCCCGCCACCGCAAGGGCGCCGGCGAGATGTACGGCGAGGGCGTCGTCCGCGCCGAGCTCCAGGGCGAGCTGGGCGAGCTCCTCGAGGCGCTCGCCGCGTTCGCCGTGGCCGCCGACGCCGATCTCGCGGCGCTGCTCCAGGGCGAGCTCGCCGGCGCCGCCCGGCGCTACGAGCTGCTCAAGGAGAGGACGGGGCGCCTCGACTTCGTCGATCTCCTGGTGAAGGCGCGCGACATGATCCGGGGCGTCGCCTCGGTGCGCGCCGCGTTCCAGGAGCGCTTCAAGCGCGTCTTCGTCGACGAGTTCCAGGACACCGATCCGCTCCAGGCCGAGCTGCTCCTGCTCCTCGCCGCCGACGACGCCGCGGTCACCGATCACCGCGCCATCACCCCCGTCCCCGGCAAGCTCTTCATCGTCGGGGATCCGAAGCAGGCCATCTACCGCTTTCGGCGCGCCGATCTCGCCATCTACCAGGAAGTGAAGGAGCTCCTCGTCGCGCGCGGGGCCACCGCGGTCGAGCTCCGCACGAGCTTCCGCTCCGTGCCGGCGATCCAGCGGCTGGTGAACGCCGCGTTCGCGCCGCGCATGCAGGGCCGCGCCGAGGCCGAGAGAGCGCCGGGCGGCGCGCCGCACGCGGCGGTGCAGGCCGACTACGTCCCGCTCGCGCCGGCGCGCGCCGACGTCGCCGAGCAGCCCGCGATCGTGGCGCTCCCGGTGCCGGCGCCTTTCGGTCAGAGGGGGCCGACCAAGACCGCGGTCGACCGATCGCTCCCCGACGCCGTCGGCGCCTTCGTCGACTGGCTCGTGCACAAGAGCGGCTGGACGGTCACCGAGCGCGGCGGCGCGTCGGAGCGGCGCGTGCCCATCGCCGCCCGCCACGTCTGCCTCCTCTTCCGCAAGCTCGCGTCGAGCTTCGCCGGAGACATCACCCGCCCCTACGTGCAGGCGCTGGAGGCGCGCGGCGTCGCGCACGTGCTCGTGGGCGGCAAGTCGTTCCACGCCCGCGAGGAGGTGGGCACGATGGTCGCCGCGCTCTCGGCGATCGAGTGGCCCGACGACGAGCTCAGCGTCTTCGCCACCCTGCGCGGCTCGCTCTTCGCCATCGGCGACGAGGCGCTCCTCGAGTACCGCCACCGGCACAAGCGCTTCTCGCCCTACAAGATCCCCGAGGGGCTCCTTGGCGATCTCGCCGACATCGGCGCGGCGCTGGCGCTCCTGCGCGAGCTCCACCGCGGCCGCAACTACCGCCCCGTCGCCGACACGGTGAGCCGGCTGCTCGAGGAGACGCGCGCCCACGCCGCCTTCGCCCTCCGTCCGTCGGGCGAGCAGGCGCTCGCCAACGTGCTCCACCTCGCCGATCTCGGGCGGAGCTTCGACGCCTCGGGCGGCGTCTCGTTCCGCGGCTTCGTCGAGCGGCTCCGCGACGACGCCGAGATCGGCGCCGCCCCCGAGGCCGCGATCCTCGAGGAGGCGAGCGACGGCGTGCGCCTGATGTCGGTGCACAAGGCCAAGGGCCTCGAGTTCCCGGTCGTGGTGCTCGCCGATCTCACCACGAACATGGTCTTGGGTGAGGCCTCCCGGCACGTCGACGGCGCGACGCGGCTCTGCGCCACGCGCATCGGCGGCTGGTCGCCGTGGGAGCTCCTCGAGCACGCCGAGGCCGAGCTCGAGCGCGACGCTGCCGAAGGCGTCCGCCTCGCCTACGTCGCCGCGACGCGCGCGCGCGATCTCCTGGTCGTCCCGGCCGTCGGCGACGCGCCTGCCTTCCCGGAGCAGAGCTGGCTCGCCCCGCTCCACGCGGCCGTCTATCCGCCGCCCGCACGCCGCCGGCTCGCCGCTGCGGCGCCCGGCTGCCCGGCTTTCGGCAGCGACAGCGTCCGCGAGCGCGCGCCGGGCGACTACGAGAGCGCGGCCACGGTCTGCCCCGGGCTCCACGCGCTCGGCGAGGGAGAAGGAACGTACGGCGTCGTCTGGTGGGATCCCCACAAGCTCGAGCTCTCGAAGCCGCCGCTCTTCGGCGTCGCGAACATCGAGCTCTTGGCCAAGGAGGCGCCTCCCGCCGTCGTCGCCGCCGATCTCGCGATCCACCACGCCTGGCGCGACCGCCGCGACGGCGTCTTGGGCACCGCGAAGCGCCCGTCGCTCGCGGTCAAGACCGCCACCGAGTGGTCGATGCTGGGCGAGGGCGCGACGGCCGAAGTGCCCGTCTTCGACGTTCCCAGGGCGCCGAATCGCCCGGCCGGCAAGCGCTTCGGGAGCCTGGTCCACGCCGTGCTCGCGGCCGTGACGCTCGGCGCCGAGGGCGAGGACGTCGAGGCGATCACCGGGCTCGAGGGCAAGATCCTCGGCGCCACGCCCGAGGAGATCGCGGCCGCGGCGGGAGCGACGCGCGCCGCGCTCGAGCACCCGCTGCTCGTCCGGGCGCGCGCCGCCGCCGCGCGCGGCGAGTGCCGGCGAGAGACGCCCATCACGCTCTCGCGCGAGGGCGGCGAGCTCATCGAGGGCGTCATCGATCTCGCCTTCCGCGAGGACGGCGCCTGGACGCTCGTGGACTTCAAGACCGATCGCGAGATCGAGAAGGAGCTCGGCCCCTACCAGCGCCAGCTCGGGGTCTACGCCGAGGCGATCGCCCTGACGACGGGCGATCCGGTCACCGCGTGCCTGCTCCGCGTGTGAGCGGGCCGGCTTGATCGCCGGACTTGACGCGTGGCCTACCGTTGGTCAGCTTTGCCCCCACCCGCCCAAGGAGCCCCGAGTGACCCTCGTCCGCACCGCCCTCGTCGCCGCCGCCATCGCGACCATCGCCGCCACCGCGTGCACCAAGACCGACGCGGCGCCCGCGCCCGGAGCGCAGACCGCCGCGCCGGCGCAGTCCGCCGGCCCCGTCCAGGGGCGCCTCGTCGAGATCGCCGTCACCGACTCGGGCTTCGGCCCGTCGACCATCCCCGCGAAGGTGGGCGAGACGCTGACGCTCCGCTTCAACCGGACGACCAAGAGCGAGTGCCTCAAGGCCATCGAGTTCCCCGACCTGAACGTGAAGAAGGACCTGCCGATGAACACGCCGGTCGACGTCGTGGTCAAGGCGGAGAAGGAGGGGAACATCTCCTTCACCTGCTGGATGAAGATGGTTGGGGGGAAGGTCGTCGTCAGCGCGTCCTGACTCCTCCCTGTCTCTGTCTGCGCTCGTCGGCACGGGTTGCCACCCTACGAGGCTCACTCAGAGCTTTGAGAGAGCCGCACACTCCGGACCGGGCGGGCTGTCGCCCGCGAGCTCCGCGCAGCGCAGGAAGGATGTGCGTCCGCTGCGCCCCGCGGCCTGTTCAGCGGCGCCCCGCAGATACCACGCGTTCGCGCTGCCGGGCGACGCGCTGGTGAGCTCCTCGGCAAGGTGCACCGCCTCGCCCCCCCTGCCTGCCTCGAGGGCTTTCTGGATCCGCACGGTGAGCGGGCCGGCGTCGGCGCCCTCCGGCGCGCGGGCGGCTGCCGACCCACGGCGCACCGCCTCGAGCTCGGCCCGGGTCCGCGCCAGCTCTGCGCGCACTTGCTCGGTCTGCGCCTCGCGCGCGCTCATCTCCGCGAGCCTGGGCGCCTCGCGAGACCGCTCTGCCGCTGCCATCGTCGCGAGGGCTCCCGCCGCGACCAGGAGCACGGCCAGAAGCAAGGCCCACGGCAGCTTGGCCCCTACGGGTGCCGACATCGGTCCCACGCCGCGGTTGGCGCGATCGAGCTCGGCGCGGACCTCGGCGAGCTCGGCCACCCGCGCCGTCATCGATGCGTCGCGCTCGGCGACGAGCGCCTCCAGCGTCTCCACCCGGCGTCGGGACGCGTCGAGCTCGTCTCGATAATGAGCCATCGGTGTGCAGCATAGGTCAGACGCGTACGTCTTCGAGCGAGTATGCTCGGCTTCGAGGTCTCCCGTTCCACTCCGGGATGCATGCCCAGATCCGCCGTCCTCCGTGGCCTTCCGAACCCGCGATCGCGGGCGAAACAGCGCTCGCGCTTGGACCGGCATCGCGACGCGAAGCGTGGACCTCCGCCCGCCTTCGCGTTGACCGAGCAGCTCGAAGCCACCGTCCCGCGGGACCCTCCCGATCTCCACTCGTTCGACGTCACCGACTACCTCCGCCGGACCGCCGAGAGCGGCCTGCCCGCAGCGGAGCGCCTTCGCCAGCTCGCGGTGTTCCTCGACGTGGAGCGCCACGTCACTGCCTCTGCGACGCGGGCCGGTTGGTCGGTGCTCCGCCGGATCTACGACGAAGCCGCCAGGCTGGATCCAAGAGACGCTTGGGTGCGATGTTCGCGCGCGGCGTCCGCGCTCGGCGCGCTCGTCCTCCTGCAGCCAGGCGATCCCTTCCGGGCCAGGCTGTGGCGCGAAGCGCTGCATTCGGCGCGCGCGGCGGTCGACCTGGATCCCGCCGACGCGCACGCTCACTACCTGCTCGGCAAAGTGCACTACTGGCATGAGCCGGCCCAGCCGGCGCTCGCCCTTGCGTCGTTCGAGGAGGCGACTCGCCGCGAGCCCGGCCACGCGTGGGCGCGGCTCTACACGGCGCACTGCCTGCACGATCTCGAGCGCTGGGCGGAAGCGGCGGACGCCTACGGTCAGGTCGACCGCGGCGTCTTTACCGGGCCGAGCGGAGGATGGCGACGTGAGCTGATGCTGGAGCAGCGCGCCTACTGCTTGCTGCGCGGCGGTAGGCGAGCCGAAGCGGTGGTCGCGTTCACCGAGGTGATCCGCCGCCGCGAGGAGGCGTTCGAGCGCGGCGAGGATCCCCTGGAGTCGGACGCGCTGTTCATCCTCCCGAAACTCCTCGTCGAGGCCGCGTCAACCGACCTTCGCGCCGAGATCGGGGACCGTGCGCGCGCCCTGGTGAAGCGGTATGGCTACGCTGAGCTGCTGGCGCGCATGGTGTGACGCCGCGAAGGCGAGCCACAGGCGCCGCGGTCGGTGGTGCTCGTCAACGTGTGGACGCAGACGCCGTTGCCCGGCGACGGGCGCGCTCACGGCGCTCCCTTGGGCCGCCCGGGCGCGTAGCGGATGACGCGCACCTTCTCGACCGTTACCAGGCCCCCCTGCAACATCTCGTCGAGGATCGGCATCAGCCGATCGATCTGCTCCTGGGTGTCGACGATCTCGAGCACCACGGGCAGATCGGCCGAGAGGTCGAGCAGGTTGATGGTGTGGATGACGCTTCGGGCGCCGAAGCCTTCGATGGCGCGCAGCACCGTCACGCCCGCGAAGCCCTCGCGGCGCAGGCGCTCGACGAGCGCGCGGTAGAGCGCCTGGTGGTGCCACTTGTCGCTCTCGCCGATGAAGACTCGCGCCAGGACCTGTTCACCATCCAAGAGCCGCATCGTTCCACCTCCCATGCGTCAGCCGCCCGAGACACCCTTCGCCGCGCCGAGCCCCAGGGCTCCGGCGGCGTACGACGCGAGCGCGAGGCCGAGGAGCGCGCCGAGCAGGCATCCGAGGAGCGTCACCCCGATGTTGATCGCCCCCGCGAGCCACGCCCTGTCCTGGAAGAACCTGAGCGTCTCGTAGTTGAACGTCGAGTACGTCGTGAAGCCGCCCATCACCCCGGTGCCGAGCGCGAGGCGGAGGGTCGGGCCGATCAGATCGGTGGTGAGCCCGAGCTGCAGGATCGCCGCGAGCAGGAGCGAGCCGGCCACGTTCACCAGGAGCGTGCCGTAGGGGAACGCTCCGCCGAAGCGCTGCTGGCACCACACCGAGACGCCGTAGCGCGCGAGCGTCCCCAGCATCCCACCGAGCCCGATCCAGACCAGCCGACCCATCCGACGCCTCGCTCAGGAGGGCGCCGGGGGAGACGTGCTCCTACGGCGCCGGGTGTTTGCCGTAGGAGTCATTGTCCGTCGCGCTGGGCGACGGCGGTTGTCGGCGGACTCCACCGCCATCGCGTGGAGCGTCGCGCGGAACGGCGGGGTGGTCAAGGCGCCAGGCGGGCGGGCGTGGGGTGGGCGCAACCTCGGCTCAGCGGCCCGCTTGCAAGGAGGGGCGCTGCGCAGGAGCCGCGCGGGCCGCAACCGATCGCCGCCTGGGCGATCGACCACGGCCCGCGGGCCTCGGTCTACCTACGGCGTGCAGTTGCTGTTGACGCAGAGCTGGTTCGCTCCGCACGCCGTCCCGCACGCGCCGCAGTTGCTCTCGTCCGTCTTGGTGTTGACGCACGCACCCGAGCACAGGGTGAACCCGGCGTTGCAGCCGCACGTCCCGTTCGAGCAGAACGAGCCGCCGCCGCAGACATTGCCGCAGGCGCCGCAGTTCGTGGTGCTCGTCAGGGTGTTCACGCAGACGCCGTTGCAGAGCGTCGTCCCCGCCGGGCAGGTGCAGCTCCCGAGCTGGCAGGTCGATCCGCCCGAGCACATGGTGCCGCAGGCGCCGCAGTTGGTGTTGCTCGTCTGGAGGTTGACGCAGACGCCGTTGCACTTGCTCTGACCGGCGGGGCACATGGCCGTGCACTGGCCGTTGCTGCAGACCTCGTTCGCGCCGCACATGGTGCCGCACGCGCCGCAGTTGGCGGGATCGGTGAGCTTGTTGGTGCAGACGCCGTTGCAGTCCGACGTCGGCGCCGGGCAGGCGCAGCTCCCCGCCGCGCAGGTCTTGCCGCCCTGGCAGACGTTGCCGCACATCCCGCAGTCGTTGCTGTTGGTCTGCAGGTTCACGCAGACGCCATTGCAGAGCGTCTGGCCCACGGGGCAGGTGCAGCTGCCGCCGGTGCAGAGCGTACCGCCGGTGCAAGCGATCCCGCAGCCGCCGCAGTTCAGGTTGTCGGTGGCCGTCTGCACGCAGGCGCCGTTGCAGAGCGTCGAGCCGCCCGGGCACGCCGCGATGCAGTTGCCGAGGCTGCACACGTCTCCGCCCGCGCAAGCGGCGCCGCACGCGCCGCAGTTCTGGTTGTCGGCCTGGAGGTTGGTGCACACGCCCGAGCAGCTCGTCGTCCCCGGAGCGCAGACGCACGAGCCCGCCGAGCAGAACGAGCCGCCCGTGCAGGTGACGCCGCACGCGCCGCAGTTCGAGCTGTCGTTCTGGGTGTCGACGCAGCCGCCGTTGCACGCAGTCTGGCTGGGCTGGCACTGGCTTACGCAGATGCCGGCGCTGCAGAGCTCACCCGCGCCGCAGGCGATGTTGCACCCACCGCAGTTCGCGGGATCCGTCGCCGGGTTGACGCAGGCACTGCCGCACGACGTGGTGCCCGGATCGCAGACGCAGGCGCTGCTGACGCACGTCGCCCCGGCGGCGCACACGTTGCCGCAGGAGCCGCAGTTGAGGCCGTCCGACGTCAGATCCACGCACGCGCCGCCGCAGCTCGTCTGGTTCGGCAGGCACGCGCCCGTGCACTGGCCGATCGAGCAGACCTCGTTGGCCGCGCAGGCGTTGCCGCAGGCGCCGCAGTTGGCGGGATCGCTCGCCAGCGCCGCGCAGGTGCCGTTGCAGTCGGTCTCCCCCTGCTGGCACTGGCAGAAGCCGGCGATGCACGTCGTCGTGCCCGCGCAGGCGTTGCTGCAGCCGCCGCAGTTGGCGCCGTCGCTCAGCGGATCGACGCAGGCGCCGTTGCACGGGATGAGGCCGGGGTTGGCGCACGTCGCGCTGCAGACGCTCGACGAGCAGACCTCGTTCACGGCGCACGCCGTGCCGCACGCGCCGCAGTCGGCGGGGCTCGAGGTGAGGTCGACGCACGTCCCGCCGCAGTCCGTCTCGTTGGGCGCGCACACGGGGCCGCCGCCGCCGGTGCCGCCGACGCCCGCGCCTCCCGTCCCGCCGCCGGCGCCGGTGCCTCCGGTTCCGCCCGTGCCGCCGCCCACGCCCGTGCCACCCGTGCCGCCCTGCCCGCCGCCCGAGGTGCTCGTGGTCGTCGAGCTGCTCGTGGTCGACGAGCTGGTCGTCGATGAGGTCGTGCTCGACGTGCCCCCGCCCGCGCCCGTCGTGCTCGACGTGCTCCCGCCGCTCGTCTCGTCGCCGCCGCAACCGATGCCGGCGATGCCCCCACAACAGCCGAGCGCCGCCAGGCCGATCGCCCAGCGCGCTGCCATTCGCCACCGATTCGTCATCTCACCCTCCAAGGTCGTGGGCTCACGTCCTCGCGGCGCCGCCGACGACGGACGCCACGGGGGAGGAGGTGCCCTCGACGGCACCGAGGAGGCTCAGAAAACAGCCGGGAACGATGCCTCCGCGACTGTCGCACCCCGGCCTACGTACTCTCCTTCTTCGGCCTCCGGCCTCGACATGCGATCATCGGTGAGCCGCCGACGCCCCGGTCGCGGCACCTCTCCAAGCGGACCCCGATGCCTCCCAAGGCCGCCAAGACCGTCCGGCGCTCCGCGAGCGTCGTCGCCCTGCCGTCCGTCGCAGGCGACGTCGCGCTCGTCGAGGGGCTGCGGTCGGGCGAGGCCTGGGCGCGCGCGGCGCTCTTCGATCGCTACGCCCCTCAGGTGGAGCGGATCCTCCGCCGCATCCTCGGCAGCGACCGCCACACCGAGATCGCGGACCTCTGCCACGACACCTTCGTCCAGGCGCTCCAGTCGGTCGATCGCCTGCGCGAGGCCGAGGCGCTCGCCGGGTGGATGCAGTCCATCGCGGCGCACACGGCGTTCCGCGCCATTCGCTCGCGGCGCGCTCGCCGCTGGCTGTTCTTCTGGGAGCCGGCCGAGCTGCCCGAGGTCTCGGTCGAGGGCGTCGATCCCGAGCTCGTCGAGGCGTACCGCCGGACGTATGCCGTGCTCGACCGCTTCCCCGCGGCCGAGCGCGTCGCGTTTGCGCTCCGCTACATCGAGGGGATGGACGTCGCCCGCGTGGCCGAGGTGTGCGACGTCTCGCTGGCGACGATCAAGCGCCGGCTCGCGCGCGCCGAGCAGCGCTTCGCGCGCGCCGCGCGGCGCGACGAGGTGCTCAGGCCGTGGCTGGAGCAGGGGGGCCGATGGACAAGCTGAGCGAGCGCATCCAGGAGCTCGGTGCCGCCGTCCGAGAGGTCTCGGACGCGAGCGCCGATCCGTCGGCGCTCGCCGCGGCGCGCCGGCGGTTCCTCGCGTCCGCCTCGAGCCCGGCTCGGCGCGGCGCACGCCGTTCGATCCTCGTCGCGCTCGCGGCCGCCGCCTGCCTCGCGCTCGTGGCGGTGGTGCTGGTGCGGCGCGAGGGCGCGGCCCTCTCGTTCGACGTCGGCGCGCCGCCGGTCGCCGGCGCCGTCGGCGACTGGGTCGCCGCCGAGCACGACGCGCCGCTCGGCGTTCGCTTCTCCGAGGGGACGCGCGTCACCCTCGCCCCCGGGGCGCGGATCCGCGTGACCGAGATCTCCGCGAGCGGCGCGGGCCTGCTCATCGAGCGGGGCACGGTGCACGCCGAGGTCCACCACCAGGGCCGCGACACGCGGTGGGCGGTGCGGGCGGGGCCGTTCGAGGTGAAGGTCACGGGGACGACCTTCGACGCCGGCTGGGATCCCACGACCGAGGTCTTCGAGCTGAGCATGGCCGAGGGCTCGGTCGGCGTGAGCGGGCCGCTCGTGCCGACCGGTCGCGTGGTGGTCGCTGGCGAGCGCCTCCGCATCGCGGTCCGCGAGGGCCGCATGGAGCTGACGACCTCGCGCGACGCGGCCGGCGCCGTCGGCGAGCCGACCGCGCCTGTCCCGGCGCAGCCCGCGACGACGGCCGGGCCGATCGCGCCCGAGCCCGCGGTTGCAGGCGGCGAGAGCGGCCCGGCGATCGCAGGCGCCGGGAGCGGCCCGGCGGCCGCAGGCGCCGGGAGCGGCCCGGCGACGGGATCGAGCTCGGCGGCGCCCGCCGCGGTCGCGGAGGATGTCGCGTGGCAGAAGCTCGCCGCCGCCGGCAAGTACCGCGAAGCGCTCGAGGCCGCCGAGCGCCGCGGCTTCGCGCAGGAGCTCGAGCGCGGCTCGTCCGCCGAGCTGCTCTCGCTCTCCGACACGGCACGCTTCGCCGGCAGCCCGGCGAGGGCGCGCGAGGCGCTGCTCGCGATGCGGCGGAGGTTCGGCGCGAAGGGGCGCAGCGCGTTCCTCCTCGGCAAGATCGCCGCCGATCAGCAGGGGTCCCCCGGCGAGGCGTCGACGTGGTTCGAGACCTACCTGCGCGAGGAGCCGGGCGGGCCGCTCGCCGAGCAAGCGCTCGGGCGCCTGCTCGAGATCAAGAAGCGCGCGGGCCCCGAAGCCGCGCGGCCGATCGCCGAGCGCTACCTCGCCGCCTACCCGAACGGAGCCTACGCAGGCCTCGCCCGGAGCGTGCTTCCGCCTTGATCGCGTTCGGCCCGGGACGCTGGATGGCGGCGCTCCTCGCTCTCTCGACGACGCTGCTCGCGTCGGCGCTCGTCTCCCTCGCGCAGGCCGGCGGGCCGCGCGTCGTGCTCCTGGGGCCCTCGGCCGAGCACCCGACCGTCGTGCGCATGCGTGACGAGCTGCGCCTGCTCGGCCTCGAGATCGAGGTCGTGGCGCCTGCGCCGGCCGACGCGGATCTCGGCGCGGTGGCGCGCGGGCGCACCGCCTCCGCCGTGGCGCGCGTGCAGGACCAGCCGCCCGAGATCCTGCTGTGGGTCGCGCTGGCCTCCCAGGGCGACGCGGGGACCACCGAGCTGCGGGTCAGCGACTCGCTCGATGGACCGGTCGAGCCGGGCCTCCTCGCGCTCAGGGCGATCGAGCTGCTCCGCGGCAAGCTCATCCCCGTACCGCTCGTCGCGGACGGCGACGCGGGCGCCGGCGCGGGCGCGCCGGCGTCGACGGGTGACGCGGCGGCCGCGCGCCCACCGCCTCCACTGCCCCCGCCGGCCGCGCCGCGCTCCGGGTCGCGACCGCGACCGGCCGTGGCCGAGCGCGCTGCGCCTGTCGAGCCCCGGCCGTGGGCGCTGATCGTCGGTCCCGCCGTGGCCCTCAGCCCCGGTGGCGTGCCCGCCGCGCCGGAGGTCCGGATCGGCGCAGAGTGGTCGCCGCTGGCGCGCGTTGCGCTCACGGCGCTGGCGTCGATCCCCACGACGGCGGCCGACGTCGGCGCACCCGAGGGGACCGTGCACGTGCGCGCGTTGACGCTCGGGGGCGGCGCCGAGGTCGCGCTCGACGATCCAAGGTCGACGATCGTGCTCGCCGCCGGAGCGGGGATGGGCGCGATGCTCCTCGACTACAGCGCCGATGCGGTCGCGCCCTGGGTCGCCGCGAGCGGCGGCGCTTGGGTCGCGTCGCCGTACCTTACCGCGGCAGCGACGTACCGGCTGCACCCCGCGTTCGGCCTCCGGCTCGAGGCGCTGGGCGCGCTCGCGCTCGCGGAGCCGGTGGTGCGCGTCGCCGGGCGCGAGGTCGCCGCGTTCGGCCGGCCCGCCGTGATCGTGTCCCTGGGCGCGGAGGTGCGGCCTTGAAGAGGGCGCGGAGCCCGGTCGCTGCGATCGGCGGCGTGGCCGCGGCGCTCGCGGCGCTCGCGGCGGGCGCGTGCGGACCGACCTACCTCGACGGCGTCGTCGCACCCGGGTCGGAGGAGGCAGGCGCCGGCTGCGTGGCGCCCGAGGTCGCGTGCGGTGGGGTCTGCACCGCGACGTCGAAGGACCCGCGTCACTGCGGCGCCTGCGCCGTCGCCTGCGGCGCGGACGCGGTCTGCTCGCTGGGCGCCTGCGGATCGGAGTGCTCGCCGGGGCTCACCGCGTGCTCGGGATCGTGCGTGGACCTCGGCTCGGACCCGGACCACTGCGGCGCCTGCGGCGTCGCCTGCGGCGGCGGGAAGACCTGCGTCGGCGGCGCCTGCGCCTGCCCGGTGACCGAGACCGACTGCGGCGGCGTCTGCGCGTCGCTCTCGAGCGATCCCGCCCATTGTGGCCAGTGCGAGACGACCTGCGCGCCGGGCGCGGTCTGCACCCAGGGGACCTGCGCGGACGCCTGCGCGCAAGGCGAGACCGACTGCGCAGGAGCGTGCGTCGACCTCCAGTCGAGCGCGGCGCACTGCGGCGCCTGTGACGTCGTCTGCAGCGGCGGCGCGATCTGCGTGACCGGCACCTGCACCTGCCCCGCCGGCCTGGGCAAGTGTGGCCCGTCGTGCGTCAACCTGGCGGCCGATCCGCTCCACTGCGGCGCCTGCGGGGCGGCGTGCGCCGCAGGCACGGTGTGCAGCTCCGGCGCGTGCGTGTCCGGCTGCGGCCCCGGGCAGAGCCTGTGCGGGCAGTCGTGCGTGAGCACCCTCACCGACTCGAGCCACTGCGGCGCCTGCGGCGTGGCCTGCACCGGCGGCGCGTTCTGCGTGGGCGGCGCCTGCGTCTGCCCCGTCGGGACGACGAGCTGCTCGGGCTTCTGCGTCGACACGCAGTCGAGCGTGACCAACTGCGGCGCCTGCGGCGCCGCCTGCCAACCGCCGACGGTCTGCTCCGCCGGCGCGTGCGCCGTTGCCTGCCCGCCGGAGGAGGCCGTCTGCGGCGGGGGCTGCATCGAGAAATGCTGCGACAACCTCAACTGCGGCGCTTGCGGCGTCGCCTGCCTCGGCAACACCTCGTGCTCCGGCGGCGTGTGCACTTGTCCCGCCGGCCAGTCGCTCTGCGGGGCGAGCTGCACCGACACGCTGTCGAGCAACACCGATTGCGGCTCCTGCGGCAACGTCTGCGTCGCAGGGACGAGCTGCCTCGGCGGCGTCTGCGCCTGCACCGGCGGCCTCACGCTCTGCGGGGGCGTGTGCGTCGACACCTCGAAGAGCAACCAGGACTGCGGGCAGTGCGGCAACGCCTGCGCGGTGGGCTCCACGTGCGCCGCGGGCTCGTGCACGTGCACCGGTGGGCTCTCCTACTGCGCGGGGGCGTGCGTCAATACCAGCACCAACCCGAGCCACTGCGGCGCGTGCGGCAACGCCTGTCCGCCGAACAAGCCCTGTCTCGGAGGCACCTGCCAGTAGGGCCGAAAAAGGTGAGCCATCCCGGCCGCGCTCGGGCACCTCCTCGGGCATGTTCTGAGTAGAATGGCATCTCACCGCTGCCAGCCCGGCTGAGCCCCTCTCGCTCCCGCCAGGGCGCCACCACGACGCACCCCGAGCCCATGACGCCATCGCAAACCGGCACCTACCGCCATCGCGCTCTCCTGCTTCTGCTCACCCTGCCGACAGGCCTTCTCGGTTTCATGACGGGCTGCCCGGGGGTCGAGTCCGAGACCTCGGGCGGACGCGGAGGCGCCTCGTGCAAGCCCGATCTCGCCTCGATCCAGGCGGCGATCTTCGTCCCATCGTGCGCGAGCGCCGGCTGCCACGCCGCCACCGATCCCGCGGCATCCCTCGATCTCGCATCGGCCGACGTCGGCTCGCGCCTGATCGAGGCCCCTTCGGCGACCTGCGCCCGAACGCTCGTGGTCCCCGGCAACCCGGAGCTCTCGTTCCTGTACGAGAAGATGACGGTGAACGCGCCGAGCTGCGGCGAGCGCATGCCCGCCGGCGCCACGCTGACCGCCGAGCAGGCGGAGTGCGTGCGCGCCTGGATCGCGGGGCTGCCGGCAGGCTGCGAGACGTGCGGCGGCGCCGGCTGCGTCGACCTGCAGACCGATCCGGCGAACTGCGGCGGCTGCGGCGTCGCGTGCCCGGGCACCGCCGCGTGCGATCAGGGGACCTGCACCTGCTCCGGCGGCCGCACCCTCTGCGGCAGCGCCTGCGTCGACACGGGCTCGGACCCCGCGAACTGCGGCGGCTGCAACGAGAAGTGCGCCCCCGCGCTCGTCTGTAGCCTCGGTCAATGTTCGTCCATGTGCGCGGGTGGGCTCACCCTCTGCGGCGGCGCCTGCGTCGACACGACGAACAACCCCGACAACTGCGGCGCCTGCGGCACGGCGTGCGGCGCGACCGGCACCTGCCAGGCGTCGCAGTGCGTCTGCGCGGGAGGCGGCGACACCCAGACCGATCCGAACAACTGCGGCGGCTGCGGCAACGCCTGCTCGCCCGGCCAGACCTGCGAGGCAGGCGTCTGCACCTGCGGCAGCTCGACCGTGTCGTTCGCCCAAGCCGTGCAGCCCATCCTGACGGCGAGCTGCGCGACCGCCGGCTGCCACAAGGGCGTGATGCCCCAGCAGGGGATGGATCTGAGCGCGGGCAACGCCTACGGCGAGATCGTGGGTGTGGCCGCGAGCGAGTGCAACGACGGCAGGCTCCGCGTCTCGCCCGGCAAGCCCGACCAGAGCTACCTGCTCGACAAGATCCAGAACAAGGACCTCTGCTCCGGCACGAAGATGCCGAAGCTCAGCAGCCTCCCGGCGGCGAGCGTGGAGACGATCGCGAACTGGATCTGCGGCGGCGCGCTGAACAACTGACGGATTGCGGGGGCGGACGCCTCCGGTCAGGGCCGCTCGCGCAAGGGCCCCGGAGCGTCGCACAGCGGGCATCGATCGCGGAGCTCGCCGACCGTCCCGCAGTCGCGGCAATCGACGCGGTAGCCGTGGAAACCGGGATCGTGGATCTCGACCGTCGTCTTCGCCTTGTCGGCGCGCTTGCCTTCGTACGAGGTGCGCGCCGGGACCATCGCGATGTAGCGGACCTCGTCGCCGCCGCAGCGTGGGCACGCGGCCGGCACGGGGTAGCGGTTCGTGGTTTCGAGCGCCGACGCGAGGCCTGCCTCGGCGTGGCACCGCGGGCAGACGGCGTCGTCGAAGAGGACGCGGTGGCACTGCGAGCAGCTCACCTCGAACACGCCGTCGACGAACTTCTCGCCGTCGAACGACCACTTCACCGGTCCCACCGGCTCGCCTCCCTGGAGCGGGACCAGCCCGTCGACGTACATGCGGAAGTGGAGCCGGCGGGTGCCGCAGGCATCGCAGCCCTCGCGGGCGAGTCGCTCGAGGCCCGCCTCGGTCAGGGTGCCCATCGTTCGCCGCCGCGGATCGCTACGGACACGCCGCGCCCGCGATCGCCGTGCACGTGCCCATGAGGCACGACGACGGGAACGGGCAGGGGCCAGCCCCGAAGAGGAACGCGTTCGTGGGGCACACGGCGCCCTCGGCGACCTGGGCCACGCAGGTGCCGGCTGGATCGCCCGGCGCGGCGAGCTGGCAGTACAACCCCGAATCGCAGGCGACGTTCTGTCCGCCGACCGCGCCGCACGCCGCGTCGGCGGCGACGAGCGGGACGAGCTCGCAGGAGCTGTTCTGCGTCGTGCACTGGAGATCGGTCGCGCAGGTCGGCGACGCGAGATCGCACGGCTGGCCCAGCGCGGCGCGAAGGGCGCAGGTGCCCCCGGAGCAGAAGAGATCGGCGTAACAGTCGGCCGTCGTCGTGCACGTCGATCCCAGGTCGAGCAGCGGCGTGCATGCTCCGTTGGTGCAGGTCAGGCCTGCGGCGCAGTCGGTCGGCAGCGTGCAGACGCCGCCCTCGGCGGCGAGCGTGAAGCAGGTGCCGCAGGTCTCGCCGGCGAGCACCTGGCATCCCCCGCCGCTGCACTGGCGGCCGTCGGCGCAGGGCTCGCCGTCGGCGCGCGTGCCCGGGACGCGGCACACCGCGGGCGACCACTGGCCGAGCACGTAACGGATGACGTCGCTGCAGGAGGCGGTCGCGAAGCCGAGCGCGTCGACGCACTCGGCGAGATCGGCGGGCGTGGTGCCGAGGCCGGGCCCGGAGAGCCCGTTCAAGCACCACTCGCGGGCACGCACGGGGCATCCGAGGTCGCCGCCGAGCATGGTCGCGAACACCAGCGGCATGCACTGCTCCACGGCGGCGCAGCCCGTCTCGGCGAACGTGGTGCACGAGGCCTCGAACGTTGGAGGTCCGCTGCCACCCTGACCTCCGCCGCCGGACGCGCCGCCGCCCGCGCCTCCCGCTCCGCCTGCGCCGGTGTTGGTCAGGGTCGAGCTCGAGGTCGAGCACCCGGGGGCGCGCGGGTCCTCGTCGCAGCGGGTCGGCCAGTCGGTCGAGTGGAAGAGATCGCCGCACGCGGCGACGAGCGCGACCGCAAGCAATGCGAACCACCCTCGACGGCGCGCCACGTCCGCCATGATGCCCGATCGGGGGCCGGCTTCCCACGGAGAAAGCCGCGCCGGGTGGCAGGCTTTCTTCGTGAGCGGCCGGAAGGGATTCGCGGCGCCGGACGCCACGGGACGAGCAATTCCGAAGCGAAGGCTCTAGAGTTCCCGCGCTTGGAGCGGCGTGCCGTCATCGCGCTCGCGCTTGCGGTGCTCGGCGCCGCCGAGCCGGCGTGGGCTCAGGCGCCGGGGCCCTCCGGCTCCGCGCCCGAGCCGCCGGCGCCCGAGCCGCCCGGTCCCGAGCCGCCACCGCCGACGCCCGAGCCCGCAACACCCGCGGCGCCGATCGCTCCGGCGCCTCCCACGGTCCCCGAGCCTCCAGCGCCAGGCTCGCCCGTCGGAGCCGCCGCTGCCTCCGCGCCCCCGAAGCAGTCCGCGCCGCCGATCGCCCCGCCGGCGCCGGCGATACCAGGCGGGGTCGCGGCGCGGCCCCGCGGTGGCGCGGCCCTGCACTACCTCGGCGCGCACAACCTCCTCCGATCGAGCTACTTCGACTGGACCACGCTCACGTCGGCCTACTACCCCGAGTTCGGGAAACGGAGGGACCTCGATCTGAGCATGGACTTCTCCTTCGTCCCGCGGGTCTCGTTCGTCGATACGCGCGACCACTGGGCGTGGGTGGGCACCGCCGTCCGCTGGAGCGTGATCCTCTCGACCCCTCACGCCGAGGTCGACGAGCCCTCGGTAGCTCTGGCCGATCTTCCCATCGAGGCGGGGTATCACTACACGCTGCTCGACCGCGACGATGGGCTCGCCGTGCTCGCAGGACCGCGGCTCTCTGTCGCGCTGCCCACGTCGACGGTGAGCCGTGCCAGCGGGGTGCACGCTCGCACCACCCTCGGGCTCGACGCGCTCGCCAATGTGCCCCTTTCGCGCGGCGACTGGCTCAACGGCGTGTTCATGTCCGGCACCTTCGGCTGGCAGCACCTCTTCTCCGAAGCGACGACGGCCGTGTCGCAGAGTCAGCTCAGGGACCCCTCGGGTCGGTCGCTCGGCACCGACCAGATCTCGGGCAGGTATCTCGTCCGGGATCGGCTCGTGCTCGGCACCGGCTTCTGGCTCAACGTCTGGGGCGACCTCGCGATCGGCACCTGGTGGGGCCTGTCGTTCCAGTTCCGTGACGCTCCGCCGAGCGACGTGTGCGTGAACGTCGTCAACGCGACCTGCGCGCCGGTGGAGCCGCGCTCGTCCCCTGAACCAACGCCGTACACGACCGTGTTCGATGTCTCGCTGAGCTACGCCGCGGCGGAGCTCTTGTGGATCACGTTCGGGTACGACAACACCGTTTCGGGCGTCGACGAAAGAGGGCAGATGCCCTCGGCGTTCCACGGCCCGGACGCGCAGCTCTACCTCTCGGCGATGCTCCTGCTCGACGGGGCCTTCGCCCGCGCGACGGCCCCGTGACGGCGCGATGCCGCGCTCCCCTCCGGCCTAGAGCTCGGCCCTGCGGAGCCTGAGCGCGTTCCCGATCACCGAGACCGAGCTGAAGCTCATCGCGGCGCTCGCGATCATCGGGCTCAGCATCAGGCCGAGCACCGGGTAGAGCACGCCGGCGGCGATCGGGATGCCGAGGGCGTTGTAGCCGAAGGCGAACACCAGGTTCTGGCGGATGTTGCGCATCGTCGTGCGGCTGAGCCGCCGCGCGCGCACGATGCCGCGGAGATCGCCCTTCACCAGCGTGATGCCGGCGCTCTCCATGGCCACGTCCGCCCCCGTGCCCATCGCGATCCCGACGGTCGCGCGCGCCAGGGCGGGGGCGTCGTTGATCCCGTCGCCGGCCATGGCGACGACGCGGCCGGCGCGCACGAGCTCGGCCACCACATCGGCCTTCTGGTCGGGCAGGACCTCGGCGTGGACCTCGTCGATGCCGAGCTTCTTGGCGACGGCGAGGGCCGTCTTCCGGTTGTCGCCGGTGAGCATCACGATCCGCTCGACGCCCTCGGCGCGCAGCGTCCGGAGCGCGTCGGCGGCCGTGGGCTTGATGGGATCGGTCACGCCCACGATGCCCGCCGGCTTGCCGTCGATGGCCGCGAGGACGACCGTCTCGCCGCCGTCGCGGAGGGCGTCGGCGCGGGCGGGCAGGTCGCCGGGATCCACCCCGAGCTCCTCGAAGAGCTTCACGTTGCCGACGGCGACGCTGCGGCCGTCCACCGTGCCGACGACGCCGCGCCCGGTGAGCGATCGGAAGCCGGCGACCGGCGCGAGCGAGAGGCCGCGGTCTCGCGCGCCCGCGGCGATCGCCGCCGCGAGCGGGTGCTCGCTCGCCTGCTCGACGCTCGCGACCAGGCGCAGGAGATCGTCCTCGGCGACGCCCTCGGGCGCGACCGTGCCGAGGCGCGGCTTGCCCTCGGTGAGCGTCCCGGTCTTGTCGACGACGAGGGTGTCGACCCTCTCGAAGGTCTCGAGCGCCTCGGCGCTCTTCACCAGCACCCCCGCCTGGGCGCCGCGCCCCGTCGACACCATGATCGACATCGGCGTGGCGAGCCCGAGCGCGCAGGGGCAGGCGATGATCAGCACCGAGACCGCGCTCACGAGCGCGTAGGCGAGGCGCGGCTCGGGGCCCACGAAGGCCCACGCGACGAACGCGAGGATCGCCACCACGACGACGGCGGGGACGAAGTAGGCCGCGACGGTGTCGGCCAGGCGCTGGATGGGCGCCCGGGTCCGCTGCGCCTCGGTGACCATCTTCACGATCTGGGCGAGCAGCGTGTCGCTGCCGACGCGCTCGGCGCGGATCACCACCGAGCCGGTGCCGTTGAGCGTGCCGCCGGTGATCCGGTCGCCTGGGCGCTTCTCCGCCGGGATCGGCTCGCCGGTGATCATCGACTCGTCGACGGCGCTCTCGCCCTCGAGGACCACGCCGTCGACCGGGATCCGCTCGCCCGGGCGCACGCGCAGGCGATCGCCCACCGCCACCGCCTCGACCGGCACCTCGTCCTCGCCGCCGTCGGCGAGGCGGTGCGCCGTCTTCGGCGCGAGGGCGAAGAGCGCCCGGATGGCGCCGCCGGTGCGGCTGCGCGCGCGGAGCTCGAGCACCTGCCCGAGCAGGACGAGCGCGGTGATGACGGCGGCCGCCTCGTAGTAGAGCGGCACCGCGCCGCCGTGGCCGCGGAACGACGGCGGGAAGATCTGCGGGGCGACGGTGCCGAGGACGCTGAAGAGGAACGCCGCGCCGGTGCCGATGGCGATGAGCGTGAACATGTTGAGCTGGCGGGTGACGATGGAGCGCCAGCCGCGCTCGAAGAACGGCCAGCCGCCCCAGAGCACGACCGGCGCCGCGAGCCCGAGCTCGATCCACCCCAGCGCCGCGCCGAGCGCGTGCTGCGCCGGCATGCCCGGGAGCATGTCGCTCATCGCCAGCGCGAAGAGCGGCAGCGTCAGCACCGCCGAGACCTGGAGCCGGCGCGTCATGTCGACGAGCTCGGGGTTCGCCGGCTCCTCGCCGGGCGCGACCGCGACCGGCTCGAGCGCCATGCCGCACTTGGGGCACGTCCCGGGGCCGAGCTGGCGCACCTCGGGGTGCATCGGGCAGGTGTAGGGCACCGCCTCGGCGCCCGGCGCCGCCTCTGCAACCTTGGAGGGCGGGTGGTGTGGTGCGGCGGCGCCGCCATGCGCGCCGTGCGTCGGTCCGTCGTGGCCAGGCGCCGCGGCCGGCTCCAGGTACCGCGACGGATCCGCGGCGAGCTTCTCGGCGCAGCGAGGGTTGCAGAAGAAGTACGTCCGCCCCTCGTGCTCGTGGCGGTGGCGGGTCTTGGTCGGATCCACCGTCATCCCGCAGACCAGGTCCTTGACCTTGCCGCCGGGCGCGCCCGCGTGCTTCGCCGGATCGGCGCGGAACATCGCGGCGCAGTCGTCGCAGCAGAAGTAGAACGTCCGCCCCTCGTGCTCGACGCGGCTCTTCGCCGTCGCCGGGTCCACGTTCATCTCGCAGATCGGGTCCTTGACCATGCCCTCGGGCGGCTCGCCCGAGAACATCGACGGCGGCGACCCGCCGGGGCCGCCCGCCTGGGGCAGGGAGTGTTTCATGGCAGCTCGCTCCGGCACGCTTCCCATGGAGCCGGCGGCGCGGCCAGCGGGGTCGCCGGGCCTCCGCGCAACGTGCACGTCCTGCGTTCGTTCGGTCATCGTTGCATCCTCCGGGCCGCAAAGCCGGGCCCGCCGGGCGGCTGGTCCCTGGCTCAATCAAGCCCCATGCCCGCAGACGCACGTGGTCCACGCTCATTACGGTCGCTGTCCGCACCGCGGCCCTGTCCCTGCCGGCCGCGGTCCACGTCCGGTCGCGGTCGGCCCGAGCTCCGGCCGCCGGCGCACTTGACGACCGCACCCCTTCCACTAGACTCCGCCGCCCCCGACCCGCCTGGCGGCCCGTCCGCCCTGGTCCCGCGCTCAGGACCGGCTTCTCGCGAGAGGCGCGTGAGGGGACGCAGCACCCTTCCCGCACCGCCAAACCTTCGAGCGCGAAAGGCAGTCTCCCGTGAACAAGAATCTCGGCATCCTCGGCACGAAGATCGGCATGACCCAGATCTTCGACGACAAGGGCGAGGTCGTCCGCTGCACCGTCGTGCGCGCCGGCTGCGTCGTCATCGGCAAGCGCACCCTCGAGAAGGACGGCTACAGCGCCCTCATCGTCGGCGTCGGCGACCGCAAAGAGAAGCACACCACCAAGCCCCTCGCCGGCACGTTCAAGAAGCTCGGCCAGCCGGCCAAGCGCATCGTGCGCGAGCTCCGCGCCTCGCCCGAGGACGTCGCCAAGTTCGAGGTCGGCCAGAAGATGGGCGTCGACCAGGTGTTCGAGGTCGGCCAGCACGTCGACGCGCAGGGCAAGACGCGCGGCCGCGGCTTCAGCGGCGTCATCCGCCGGTGGAGCATGGCCGGGTTCGTCAGCTCGCACGGTACGCACGAGTACTTCCGCCACGGCGGCTCGATCGGCACCAACATGACCCCGGGCCGCACCTTGCCCGGCCTGAAGATGCCCGGCCACTACGGCGACGAGACCGTGACCGCGATGAACCTCAAGGTCGCCAAGCTCATCCCCGAGGACGACCTCGTCCTCATCGAGGGCGCCGTCCCCGGCGCGCGCAACGGCACCGTGTTCATCAAGGGCGCCGTCAAGAAGAAGAACGCCGGCAAGAAGAAGGCCTGAGAGGCCGCCGCGTCTCCCTCCGGGGGCCGCCGCCGTGAGCGCGAAGGGGAAGAACCCGTACAAGCGCCCTGACGCCTTCACCCGCGCGGCGAAGGCCAAGGGCTACCCCGCGCGCAGCGTCTTCAAGCTCGAGGAGATCGACCGCCGCGTCCGTCTCCTCCGGCCGGGGCAGCGCGTGCTCGATCTCGGCGCCGCCCCGGGCTCGTGGTCGATGTACGCCGCCCAGCGCATCGGCTCCAAGGGGCACCTCCTCGCCGTCGATCTCTCGCCCATCACCGCGGTGCTCGGTCCGAGCGCCACCGTGATCCAGGGCGACGCCCTCTCGCTCGAGAACGAGGCGCTCGCCGCGCACGCGCCCTACGACGTCGTCCTCTCCGACATGGCCCCGTCCACGACCGGCAGCCGGCTCGCCGATCAGGCCCGGAGCTTCGAGCTCTTCATGCGCGCGCTCGAGGTGGCCAAGGCGCTGGGCGCGCCGGGCAGCGCCTTCGTCGGCAAGATCTTCATGAGCGACGATTTCAAGATCGCGCGCGAGGCTGTCCGCCTCGCCTACGAGGAGGTCCGGGTCATCCGCCCGGAGGGAACGCGCGCCACGAGCTTCGAGACGTTCCTCGTCGGTCTGCGCCGCAAAGGCTAGTCCTCCACCGAGATGTCGATGTCGCTCTCCTCGCGCTCGATCGCGAGCGGCGCGAACACGGCTCGCTCGGCGGCTCCGAGCGGCTCGAGCTTGGCGGCGAGATCGGCCTTGCGCAGGTAGAGCTCCTCGCGGCGGCCGCCGTCGTTCTCGTGCTTGAGCGAGAGCTCGAGCGGGTTCGGGCTGCGCCGCGAGATCTCGACCACGATCGGGGCGAGGATCTTGATGACGCGCTCGACGAAGGCGATGGCCCGGCCCCCCTCGAGCACGCTCGCGCCCTCGAGCTCGGCGGCGATCAGCCTCTCCTTGTGCACGAGCACGTCGGAGCAGCCGGCGCGCAGCATCTGCCAGAGGCGCTCGAGCTGGGCGCGGTCCTGGGCGTCGACGGTCGCCGGCACGCCCTCGATCGGCTCCTCGTCGGGGCGGTGCACCTCGGCGTGGAGCTCGGCGTCGTGGCGGCGCACGATGAACTGGTAGACGTCCTTGAGGTCGGGCTTCTTGCGGAGCCGGATCTGCGCGGCGTCGTCGCTGAGCTCGAACGCGCTCACGAAGAAGTCGTCGAGGTGGGCCATCTCGGGCTGGACCGAGCGCTTGATCCAGCTCTTCTTGATCCCGACCTGCAGATCGAGGCCCTGGACGAAGTCGCTCACCTTGCGCGGCGCCTGCCAGGCCGGCGCCGCCGCCGTCGCGAGCTTGAACGAGGTGACGATGCCGGACGGGTTGGTGAACACGGCGGAGAGCTCGTTGTGCCCGCCCTCGAGGCGCATCGAGACGCGCGACTCGGTGGTGGGGAGCCGCCCCACGAGCAGGAAGCCCTCGAGCGCCGAGCGGATCTCGCCGCGGCGGCGATCGATCTCGCCTTGGAGCTCTCGCTGCTCGCGCTCGCTGGCCTGGGCGTGCGAGCTCCGCGCGTGCTCGATGGTGCGCGCGGCGTGCTCCTGGAGCTTCTGCGCGTAGTCGGCGGCGGCCGGATCGATGGTCCGGACCGCGCACTCGTGCACCGCGCGCATCACGGTGCGGTGGAACGTCTCGAGCTCCTCGAGCGACTTGGCCCGGGCGGACGCCGCGCCCATCGAGGAGGCCTCGAGGCGCTGGATCTCGAACTCGAGCTGGACGACGCGCGCCGCCGCCCCCACGAACGTCTCGAGCGTGGTGAGGAAGTTGTACTGCAGGGGGAAGGGGACCGAGTCCCCGTAGAGGTACCTCATGAACCGACCGACCCCAACGTAGCTTCATGCCCACGGTGAACGCAAACGCCGGCTGATGCGGGGCCCTCGCGGAGGATTGCGCAGATCGCGCGAAGGCGGGGCGGCGGCGGAGCGATCCCGCGCAGCGCAGCCGGGGCCGCGTGGATCCCGCGCGCCGCGGTGTTGGCTCCCGCACCGCATTCGGCAGCGCTCGCGGCGCTCGTGGGGCGCGCGGCCCGCTCGCGACGTTCCGATCCGTGGCACCGCGCGACCCCCCGCGCGCTGGATCGGGCGTTGCACGGGAGGGCCGCGTGAGGAGCGCATGACCTCCCTCGAGCCCGCCAGCGAGCAGGGCGCCGGCCGGGTGATCGGCGGGCGCTACCGCCTGCTGCGCTGCGTGGGTCGCGGTGGGATGGGCGAGGTCTGGAGCGCGCTCGACACGCGCCGGCGCGCGCTCGTCGCGGTCAAGCTCCTCTCGATCCGGCCGGGGCGCGATCTGGAGCCCCCCGCCGTGTCGCTGCGCCGCTTCCGCTTCGAGGCGGACGTGGGCGCGCGCCTCGGCGCGCGGAGCTCGCGCGTGGTCGCGGTGCACGACTTCGGCCTCGACGTCGGCGGCCCGTTCCTCGTCATGGAGTACGTGCGGGGCCGAACGCTGCGCGCGGTGCTCGATCGCGAGGGGCCGCTTGCGGTCGCCGCGTTCGCGCCCATCCTCCGTCAGGTCGGCGAGGCGCTCGCCGCCGCGCACGCGGCCGGGATCGCTCATCGCGATCTCAAGCCGGCCAACGTGCTCCTCGCCGAGGGGCGGGGCGGCGCGCTCGGCGCCAAGCTCGCCGACTTCGGCGTCGCCTGCGCGGTGCGCGGCCCCGCGCCCGAGGACGTGGACGCGCGCTCCGACGACGAGCTCGTGCTGGGATCGCCGGCCTACATGAGCCCCGAGCAGATCCTCGGCCACGAGCCGGTCGACGAGCGCACCGATCTCTGGTCGCTGGGCGTGCTCGCCTACGAGGCGCTCACCGGCCGGCGTCCGTTCCAGGGGCCGACCGGCGCCAGCGTGACGCTGGGCATCACCGGCGGCGCGTTCCCGCCGGCGCGGTCGCTCCGACCGGGCTTGCCGCGCGGGCTGGACGCGTGGTTCGCGCGCGCGCTGGCGAAGCGGCCCGAGCGCCGGTTCGCGTCGGCGACCGAGATGGTCGAGGCGTTCGAGCGCGCCGTTCGGCTGCGGAGGCGGGCGCGTCCGCTGCGGCGCGTGCGGCGCGCGCCCTCGCCCGTGCACGTCGGGGTGATCGCGGCGCTCATCGCGCTGATCCACCTCGTCGCCTCGAGCCACCGCGCCACGTCGCGGCGCCCTCCCGCGCCAGAGCGAGCCGGGGGCACCGTGGCGAGCGCGCTCCCCTAGAGCACCGATCCGCCGCGCCGCCGCGCGCATCGGGTCGGGAGAGGTCGCCGGCCCTCGGGGGGGCCTGGCATCCGTAGTGTGGTTCGCGGGCGCGGCGGTCTAGACTGCGGCGCATGAGCGACATCGCCTCGATCGTGAAGGGCGCCCGCGCGGTCTTCGACAGCGGACGCACCCGCCCGCTCGACTGGCGGATGCGCCAGCTCGAGGGCCTCGCGTCGTTCCTCCAGGTGCGCGAGGCCGAGCTCGGCGACGCGCTTCGCCAGGACCTCGGCAAGCCGGCGCTCGAGGCCTACGTGGCCGAGATCAACTTCGTCGCCGGCGAGATCGAGACGACGAAGAAGCGCCTCGCCTCGTGGATGAAGCCCGAGCGCGTCTGGACCTCGCTGCCGGTGCAGCCGGGCCGGAGCTCGATCGTCCGCGAGCCGCTCGGCGTCGTCCTCGTCATCGCGCCCTGGAACTACCCGCTGCACCTCGCGATCGCCCCGCTCGTCGGCGCGCTCGCCGCCGGCAACGCCGCCGTGGTCAAGCCCTCCGAGGTCGCGCCCGCGACCTCGGCAGCGCTGGCGCGCTGGCTCCCGCAGCACGTCGATCCAGAGGCGGTGAAGGTGGTCGAGGGCGGCGTCCCCGAGACGACCGAGCTGCTCGCCGAGCGCTTCGATCTCATCTTCTACACCGGCAACGGGACGGTCGGGCGGATCGTCATGGCGGCCGCGGCCAAGCACCTCACCCCGGTCGTGCTCGAGCTCGGAGGCAAGAGCCCCTGCATCGTCGACCGCGACGTCGACCTCGACGTGGCGGCGCGCCGCATCGTCTTCGGCAAGTTCTACAACGCCGGCCAGACCTGCGTGGCGCCCGACTACGTGCTCGCCCACGAGGCCATCGAGGGCCCGCTCCTCGAGCGGATCCGCGCGACCATCCGCCAGTTCTACGGCGACGACCCCAAGACGAGCCCCGACTACGGACGGATCGTGAACGCGCGCCACCACCAGCGCCTGATGAAGCTCGTCGGCAGCGGCGAGGTGGTCATCGGCGGCGAGGCCGACGAGGCGGATCGGTACCTCGCGCCCACGGTGCTGCGCGCCGTGTCGCCCGACTCGCCCGTCATGGCCGAGGAGATCTTCGGCCCCATCCTCCCGGTCCTCACGGTCCGGTCGATCGACGAGGCGATCGCGTTCGTGAACGCGCGCCCCAAGCCGCTCGCCCTCTACGTGTTCTCCTCGAACGACGCCGTGCAGGACCAGGTCCTCGAGCGGACGACGTCCGGCGGCGCCACCGTGAACCACGTCTGGCTCCACCTCGGCGTCCATGGCCTGCCGTTCGGCGGCGTCGGCGAGAGCGGCATGGGCGCCTACCACGGCCGCGCCAGCTTCGAGACGTTCAGCCACAGGAAGGCCGTGCTCAGGAAGCCGACCTCGATCGACCCCTCGATCATGTACCCGCCCTACGACGCGGCGAAGCAGCGCTGGTTGAAGCGGCTACTCTGAAGGGCCGCGCCCGCGCTTCTTGCTCGTGCCCTCGATCCGCGAGCCCGCGGCGCGCAGCGCGAGACCGACCGCGCCCGGCGCGTGGCGCGCCAGGAACGCCCCCGCCTTTCCGTGGCCGGTGAGGACGATCTCGCGGCGGCGCTCCGCCACTGCGCCGGCGATCTGGCGGGCGGCGACGTCGGCCGGCATCACCAGCCAGCGGGGGATCGGGTCCTCGCGGTCGGGGGAGAGCGTGCCGGCGTTGTCGAGGCGACGGATCTCGGTCTCGATGAACCCGGGCGCGACGTGCGTCACCGAGACGCCCGCCGGCGCCCACTCGAAGTAGAGCGCCTCGGTCAGCGACCGCACCGCGTGCTTGCTCGCGGCGTAGGCTGAGTACACCGGGAGCGTGAGGTAGCCGTTCACGCTGCCGATCACGGCGAAGCTGCCGCGCGACGCCTCGAGGGGACGGCGCACGGCGTACGCCGTCCTGAGGACGCCGAAGAGGTTGGTCTCGAAGACCCTGCGGTAGTCGTCGATCTCGAGATCGGCGAGCGTTCCCTTGACCGAGATGCCGGCGTTGGCGACGCCGACGTCGAGGCGACCGAAGCGCTCGAGCGCGCGCGCCACCGCCTCGTCGAGGGCGCCGTCGACGCAGACGTCGCAGGCGAGGGGCAGGGCGGCGCCGCCGCTGCGTGCGATCGCGTCCGCGAGCTCGGTGAGGCGGTCCACGCGGCGCGCGAGCGCGACCACGTCGAAGCCGCGGCGGGCGTACTCGAGGGCGAGGGCGTACCCGATGCCCGAGGAGGCGCCGGTGATGAGGGCGACTTGGCGTGCCATCAGAACGCGTTGTGCCCGGTGAGGGCGTTGCCGAGGATGAGGGTGTGGACCTCGTTCGTCCCCTCGTAGGTGTAGACGCTCTCGAGGTTCAGCATGTGCCGGATGACGGGGTACTCGAGGAGGATCCCGTTGCCGCCCAGGATCGAGCGCGCGGTGCGCGCGATCTTGAGCGCCCAGCCGACGTTGTTCTTCTTGCACATCGAGACCTGGACCGGGCTGATGCCGCCCTGGTCCTTCAGGCGCCCGTAGTGCAGGGCCATGATCTGGCCCTTGCTGATCTCCATCGCCATCTCCACGAGCTGCTCCTGGATGAGCTGGCGCGAGGCGATGGGCTTGCCGAACTGGACGCGCTCGCGCGCGTAGGCGACCGCGGTGTCGTAGCAGCAGCGCGCCGCGCCGAGGGCGCCCCAGGCGATGCCGAAGCGCGCCTGCGACAGGCAGCCGAGCGGCCCTTTGAGGCCCTGCACGTTGGGGAGCATGTTGGCCTTGGGGACGCGGACGTCGCTGAGGACGATCTCGCCCGTGGGGCTCGCGCGGAGGCTCATCTTGCCGTGCACGGTGGGCGTCTCGAAGCCCTTCATCCCGCGCTCGACGAGGAACCCGCGGATCGAGGACGAGTCGCCGCCGTCGACCTTGGCCCAGACCACCGCGACGTGCGCGATGGGCGAGCTCGTGATCCACATCTTGGTGCCCGAGATCACGTAGTGGTCGCCGTCGGAGCGGGCCATCGTGGTCATCGATCCCGGGTCCGAGCCGCTGTCCGGCTCGGTGAGGCCGAAGCAGCCGATGACCTCGGCCGAGGCCATCTTCGGCAGCCAGCGCTGCTTCTGCTCCTCCGAGCCGTACTTCCAGATCGGCCACATCGCGAGCGAGCCCTGCACGCTGACGAAGCTGCGCAGGCCGCTGTCGCCGTACTCGAGCTCCTGGAGGGCGAGGCCGTAGGCGACCGAGTTCATCCCGGCGCAGCCGTAGCCGGTGAGCGAGCCGCCGAGCAGCCCGAGCTCCGCCATCGCGGGGATGAGGTCGGTCGGGAACTGCTCCTTCGCGAAGAGCTCGGCGGCGCGCGGCAGGTACCGCTCCCGGACGAAGCGGCGGACGGTGTCGCGGATCATGCGCTCCTCCTCGGTGAGGAGGGGATCGATGGCGATGAGCTCGTCGAGCGAGAGCGGGCTGGGAGGGGCCATGCCCCGGACCTAGCGCGGCTCCCGGGCGGCTGGAAGCCGTGTCGCGAACGGGCCGCCGCCGAGTTGATCCGGAAGGGCGCCGCGCCGCCGGTCCGGGCGCGGGGCTGGGCGCGCTCCGAGCCGGGCTCGCCGGGTCGCGCCGGCGGGTGCCCTTCTACGGATGGATGTGAACCAGCGTGCCTTTCTTCAAGGTGAGCGCCGCGTGCCAGGCCTCGGGGACCTGGGGATCGGTCCAGCGGAACAGCCAGGCGGCGTCGACGGGCGCGAGGTTGACGCAGCCGTGGCTGCGCGGGGTGCCGAAGTCGTCGTGCCAGTAGGCGCCGTGGAGGGCGAAGCCCTCGGTGAAGTACTGGACGAACGGGACGTCGCGGAGGTCGAACTCGTCGCCGGCGTCGTCGCCGTCCATGGTCACCGAGACGTGCTTGGTGTGGATCAAGAACGCGCCCTGGATCGTGGAGTGCGTCTTCTTGGGATCGCCGAGGCCGTCGGCGCCGGTCGAGACCAGCGTCGTGTACACCGGGCGCATGCCCTCGTACGCCGTCAGCGACTGGCGCAGGATGGAGACGTCGATCCACTTGCGCCCGCTCGCGGCCCAGGCCGGCGCCTGCTTCATGGGATCGACGCGCGTCACCTGATCGGCGCGGACGAAGCCGCCGTCCTTGGTGCCGAAGTAGGTGACGCCGCCGCGCGTCACGACCTCGTCCGAGAGCGGGACCGCCTGGCGCCACCCGAGCGCCTCGCCTCGCCCGAGCGCTGCGCCCTCGCCGGCCTCGTAGCGAACGGCGTGCTTGGTCTTCACGAAGGCGATCGGCAGGCCGGCCTCGTCGCCGAGCTCCGTGCCGTGGAAGGCGCTCGGCCGGATGACGCGCGTGCGGTCGATCGGGATCACCGCGAGCTCGGTGGTGAGGCCGAAGCGGCGGCCGTCGTGATCGAACGTCGAGAGGAGGGCGAAGCCGCTTCGCGTGCGCGCGCGATCGATCACCAGCGCGTCCGGCGACCGCCGCACGTTGGCGAGCGTGGGCGCGGGGCGCCCGTAGAGGAGCGACGAGGGCGTGGGATCGGCGGGCGGAGGCTCGACGAACGAGGGATCGCGGGTGAGCTTCTCGAGCTTGCGGAGGAAGCCCGCGAGCTCGGGCTCGACCTTCTGCTGCTCCTCGTCCGTCGGCAGCCGCGCGTAGAGCGGCGGCGTCGGGAAGCGCGACATCACGTAGGTGTACGGCAGCGTGTCGCGCGCCGGACGCCGCGCCGACGCCTCGACGACGGGGTGGTGGATGTCGAGCGTCGCGGTCGCGCCGACGCACACGTAGCCCTTCGGCGCGATGCGGTACCAGCCCTCGTCGCACGAGGACCAGCCGGAGGGCTTGGCGCGGCGCTCCACGATCGCGCCCGCGCGGAGGTAGCCGATCTTGCGGCTGCTCCAGCGCGGCTCGGCGAGCACCCACGCCTCCTTGGCGATGGCGGCGAGCTCGTGCACCTCCCGCCGGGGCGGCGGGGGCGGCTCGGGCTCGGGATCCGGCGCGTCCTCCGAGCCGTCGTCGACGAGCTCGGGCGGGAGCGCGGCCGATGCCGGGTCGATCGCGGCGGGCGCCGTCGCCGGGGCCGCCGATGCGGCCGGAGGCGGCGCGGCGGCGATGGGCGCGGGCGCGGTCGCCGGAGCGGCGGGCGCGGGGATCGGCACGGCGACCGCGGCGGGCGGCGCATCATCCGGCCGCGGGCAGCCTCCGCTCACGGCAGCGACGATCACCGCCGGGACGAGCAGGAGCGCGCGTAGCCGCATCCCGCGCGCGTACCAGCGCGGCGCCGATCGGGCCAAGTTCGCCGCGGCGCCCGCCGCGTGCCGGCCGTCAGCTCGGGCGGGGGCGGTGGCCGCGCGGTGGCGTCGCTACTGCTTCAGCGCCCACTGGCACGAGAACTCGTGGAACCTGCCGCCCTCGCTCATGCACTCGGTCTCGCGCGCGCCCGGCAGGACCTGCGCGCCGACGACGTCCATGGCCGCGATCATCCAGCCCTCCATGAGGCGGCAGTGGGCCGGATCCATCTCGGGGAAATCGCGGATGCAGAGGACGGTGTGGGTCGGGCTCGTGTCGACGGCCTCCATCGTGCCCGCGCCGTCGGTGTACATGCCCCAGATCGGCGTGCAGGCGCGGATGATCTCCTCCGGCGACGGCCGGACGGCGTATCCCTGGAAGATCGTGTGCAGGTCGTAGCGCGCGGCCGTGTCGCCGAGCCGCTTGCAGAGCTGGAGATCGCCGGTCCCGAGGTGCTGCTCGGCCGAGCGGAGCAGCCCGACGAACGACTCGTAGGGTTGCAGGCTCAGCCCGTTGATGCGCTTCGCGAACGTGTGGCGGGTGGCGGGGGGCGCGCTCTCGACGACCTTCGCGAGCATGGCCTCGCCGAACGTCTGTTTGATGAACCGCGCGACCCCGAGAAAGGCCATCCCGCGCACCTTCGCCATCCGGCGCTTATGACAGGGCGCGCCGGCCCGGGCAAGGCGTCGAGCGGTGACGATCGCCTTCGGGAGATCCTCCCGCGCTAACCTGGCACGGTGACGCCCCCGCAAACGCCGCGCGAGCCTGCGCGGATGCTCGAGTGGACGCTGCTCTTGTCGTTCGTCGCGCACGGCGCCGGGATGCTGTCGATGGTGGCCTTCCTGCTGCCTGGGATGCCCGGCGGCGGCGTGACCGAGGACGCCGCGCGGGTGGCGTACGTGGCCGCACATCCCTGGCTCTGGCGCCTCGGTTGGCTGCCCTGGCAGGTGACCGCGCTCTCGGATCTGCTCATCGCCGTCGCGCTGATCCGCACGCGCTGGGTGCCGCGCGCGCCCGCGGTCGTCGCGTTCGCGCTCACCGCGGCCGCCGTGGTGCCGGATCAGCTCGCGCAGGCGATCTGGGTCACCACCGGCGTCGAGGTGGCCCGCGCCGCGATCGCGCGCGGCGACGTCGCGCCATACCTCGAGCTCGAGGCGAGGATCTTCCCGCTGACGGCGGCGTGGGCGGCCCTCCTCTACTCTTTGTCGGCGATCGCGTGGTCGGTCACGCTGGCGCGCGCCGGGACCTGGTCGCGCGCGCTCGGGTGGCTCTCGGTCGTGACCTTCGGCCTCTTCCTCTGCGTCTCCGCCGGGCCCCTCTTGCCGGCGGGGCTCCGTCCCGCGCCCGAGCTCGTCGCCGGGGGCAACGCGCTGGGCTTCGTGCTGCTGGAGATCTGGCTCGTCCTCGTCTCGGAGGAGGTCATGAAGGTGTCGCGCCCGCCGACCCGCCACGGGCGCTGGGCGCCCTGGCGCCACCCCGGCGCCGGCGCGGTGGCGCGCGCGACCGAGTGGATCGCCAACAGCCGCTTCCTCCGCGCCGCGTTCGAGCGCCTCCCGGTGCTCGGGATGCGGAGCGACATCACCGACGTCGTGTACGTCAACTACCTCGTCGAGGCGGAGCGCCTCGCCGGCTACGTGCCGCCCGGGCTCGAGCTGCAGCGCCTCGGGCCCTCGGGCCGCTACGCGCTCTTCACCTTCCTCACGTACCGGCACGGCCACTTCGGGCCGGCGCTCGCCGGACCGCTGCGCCGCCTCCTGCCCTCGCCGGTGCAGTCGAACTGGCGCACCTACGTGCGCGATCCACGCACCGGCCACGAGGGGATCTACTTCGTCACCAACGCCGTCTCGACGGCCTACCACGCCGTCGCCGCCCGCCTCATGGCCGAGGGGATGCCGATGCACACGCCGGCGCGCGCCGAGCTCCGGCGCGACGCCGACGGCACCCTGCACCTCTTGCTCGACCCGGGGGAGGGGAGCGCGCCCGACGTCCGCGCGAGTCTGCGCCCTGCCGCAGCGGCACCGGCGCTGGAGCCGCCCTGGAGCGAGTGCTTCGCGAGCTGGCGCGACATGCTCGCCTACGACGTCCCCCAGGACCGCGCGCTCTCGAGCCAGCCGTGGGCGAATCGGATCACGCGCCAGGAGATCGCGCTCGGCATCCCGCTCGAGGCCTGCGAGCCGCTCGAGGGCGAGGTCGAGTCGCGGGCGGCGCGCGCCATCGTCGGCGACGCCAGGCCGCTCTGCTTCCGCGTCGCGCAGGTCGACTTCGCCTTCGATCGCGAGATCCGCGATCCCGCCGCGCCGCCCGGCGAAGGGGGCGGCGCGGTCGGGACCGCTGCGGCCGGCTGACCCGAGACGGCGAGGAGCTGGCCGGAGGCGACGAGCGTCGCCTCAGGGCGGCGGCGCCTGCCCCGCGGGCGCGGGCTTGTTCGCCGCGCCCTCGGCCGCCGGAGGATCGACCGGCAGCGGCGGGAGCTCGCCGATGTTCGGCATCAGCACGAGCTCGATGCGCCGGTTCTCGCGCCGCCCCGCCTCGGAGCGGTTGTTCGCGACCGGGTCGAACTCGCCGTACCCCGCGGCGACCAGGTGATCGGGCCGGAGGCCGGAGCCGACGAGGAACTCCGTCACCGTGACCGCGCGCGCCGTCGAGAGCTCCCAGTTGTTGCGGTAGCTCGCGTTGTGCAGCGGGAGGTTGTCGGTGTGGCCGGCGATCATGAAGCGTCGGTCCGGGAACTGCCGCAGGATCGCGGCGATCTCCTTGAGCGCTCCCTTGCCGTCGGGCGCGAGGTCGGCCTTGCCCGACTCGAAGAGGACCTCGGTCGAGAGCTTGAGCACCATCCGGCCGTCCCGGATCGCCACCTTGAGCCGCCCGGCGTCGATCATCTTCTTCAGCTTCTCGGTGATGCTCTTCCACGCCGCGAGGCGCTGCTCGATCTCGGCGCGCTGCTTGGCCAGCTCCTCGAGGGCGGCGCGCGTCGCGGTGGCGTCGGCCTTGATCGCGACGAGCTGGCTCTCGCTCGCGCTTCGTCCCGCCCTGTGCTCGGCGAGCTCCTTGTCGAGCGACGCCGCGCGCGCGTCGATCTCGGCGCGGCGGGCGCGCTCCTCGGCGAGCTCGGCGCGGGCCGTGTCGGCCGCGGCGCTCGCGGCCCCGAGCTTCGCCCGCGTGATGAAGGCGAAGTACCCGGCCCCGCCGGCGGCGCCGATGGCGAGCACGGCCACCAGCACGGCGGTCCAGCTCGTCCTCGGTCGCGGCGGCACCCGGTAGCTCCGCTCGTGACCACCCTCGTCGTTGTCCACCTCGCGCGTGGGCGCGGGTTTGTTCGGTTCGTTTTCCATGGGTCACCCCGTGATGGACAACCATGCGCTCCGGCGAGCGGGGTTGCCAAGGCACAGAGGTCGCGCATTGTCGGCCGGGGTACCGTCGCGTGGGCGCGCGTGCGCCGTTTCGTGCGGCGTGGGTGCAGCGCTCGCGCGCGAGCGGAATCGCCGTGCCCCCACGCCGTCCGGTCTCTCAGGCCTGCGAGCCGCGCTCGAGGGCGAGGTCGACTCGCGCGCGGCGCGCGCCGTCGTCGGCGACCTCAACCCGCGCGCGCCGCCTCGAGTCCCTCGAGGACCTCGGCGACGATCATCGCCGCGAGGCGATCGAGGAGCTCGTCGCCCTCGGCCGCGGTCGCCTCGGCCGGCGCGCCGGTGTACGCGCGATCGAGGCCCATGGCGCGGAAGCTCCGCTGGCCGGCGCGGATCCCGTCCGACAAGCTCACCGTGATCGGCGGCAGCGCGCGCGCGGCGCCGGCGTCGACGTGGGCCGCGTCGGCGGCGAGCATCAGCGAGGTCTCGTAGCGACCGGCGTGGCAGGCGCCGCTCTTGAACTCGGCCGAGAGCGTCCTGCCCCAGCGTCGCGTGAGCGGGCACGCGACCGAGGCGCGCCCGGCGGCGAGGCCCTCGATGGCCGCGCGCACCGCGGCGTCGTGGTCCGGCTCGAGGTGGTTGTTGACGGCGCAGACGTGGGCGAAGCCCGCCTCGAGGTACCCCTCGACCACGGCGCGGACGAACGCCGTCAGCGCCGCCGCGGGGACCGAGATCGCGCCCGCGAAGCCCTCGGCGAAGCGCGTCACGCCGTACGGCACGGCCGGCGCGACGAGCGCGACGACGCCCTGCCCGGCGAGCGCCGCGCGCGCCCGCTCGGCGGCCGCCTCGCTGATCCGCGTGTCGGTCGCGAGCGGCAGGTGCGGCCCGTGGGGCTCGACCGAGCCCACCGGCAGGAGCACGACGCACGGCGCGGGGCCGGCGAGCAGCGCCGCGAGCGCGTCGGTGGTGAGGTCGGCGAGGCGCGAGCCGGCCATCGGTCCTCAGAGGCCTTTGGGGTTCTGCCCCGCGGCCTCGCGCTCGCGCAGCGTCTTCTTGTCCACCTTGCCGCGATCGTTTTTGGGCAAGTCGTCGACGAACGCCACCCAGCGCGGGTACTTGTGCTTGGAGAGCCGGGATTTGACGTGCTCCTTGAGCTCCTCCGCCAGCGCGCGGCGGGCCTCGTCGGTCGAGGCGCGGGCGCGCGCCTCGTCGCGCAGGACGACGAACGCCTTGGGCTTCACCAGGTCGGACTCGACGCCGCCGATGACGGCGGCGAGCGAGACGGCAGGGTGTTGGGTGAGGCAGTCCTCGACCTCGATGGGCGCGACCCAGATGCCCCCGACCTTGAGGAGATCGTCGGCCCGGCCGCTGAACCAGAGGTAGCCCTCGTCGTCGATGCGGAAGAGATCGCCGGTCCGGCACCAGTGACCGTGGAACGTCGCCCAGCTCTTGTCGCGGTCCTGGAAGTAGCCCATCGCGACCGAGTCGCCGCGCACCCACATGACGCCCGTCTCGCCGCGCGGCAGCTCGGGCTCGCCGGGCGCGCTCGCGTCGGAGGAGAGGATCTCGATCGTGTAGCCCTCGACCACGCGCCCGAGGGAGCCCGGTTTGATGTCTCCGGGGCGGTTCGAGCAATAGATGTGGAACATCTCGGCCGAGCCGATGCCGTCGTAGACGTCGGCGCCGAAGCGCTCGGTGAAGCGGCCGAGGAGGGCGGGCGGCAGCGCTTCGCCCGCCGAGAGGTGGAAGCGCACGCTCGAGAGATCGAGGCGCGGCTTGCCGGCGGCGGCGCGCGCCTCGTCGTGCTCGAGGAGCTTGCCCATCATGGTGGGCACGTTGGTGACGACCGTGGGCCGGTGGCGCTCGATCGCGGCGACGAGCGACTCGGGCGTGGGGCGCTCGGCGAAGAGGGCCGTGGTCGCCCCGACCGCGAACGGGAACATGAGGTTCGTGCCGGTGGCGTACCCGAAGAAGAGGCGCGGGACCGAGACGGTGACGTCGTCCTTGCGGTAGCCGACGGTGCGCTTGGCGTAGACCTCGGTGTTGAAGGCGAAGTCGCGGTGGGTGTGGACCGCGGCCTTGCTGCGCCCGGTCGATCCCGAGGTGAAGAGCCAGATGGCGACGTCGTCGCGGCGGGTGGGCCGCGGCGGGCCGGAGCTCGCCCGGTGGGTGCGCCCGCGCTCGAGCGCCTCGCGGAGGGCGACGGCGCGCAGGGTCGGCGGGACGGCGACGTCGGCCTCGACATCGCCGCCGGTCGCGACCTCGGGCGAGAGGACGATCGCCTTGACGTCGCTCGCCGCGAGCACCGGCGCGATCGCCTCGGCGACGCGCGGGATGGTGACGACCGCCGCCGCGCGCGTGTACTCGACGAGGTAGGCGAGGTCGGCCGCCGGCGACTCGGGGTTGCCCATGGCGACGACGGCGCCGTGGTGGAGCGCGGCGAAGAACGCCCACACGAACGCGGGCGTGTCGTGGAGGATGATGAGGACGCGCTGCTCGCGCGAGACGCCGGCGAGGGCGAGGTAGCCCTGGAGGGCGCGGGTGCGCTCGGCGACCTCGGCGTACGTCTGGCGGCGCTCGCCGAAGAGCACCGCCGGCTTGTCGCGCACGTCCTCGGCGAGGCGGTCGAAGAGGTAGTAGTCCGCGAGGTTGAAATCCTCGGGGAACGTCGGGGCCGGTGCGTTCATGAGCTCCTCGAGCGGCCCTCGGTAGCACGCCGGCGAGGCGGCGCGAAGCCGCGACCGGGCGGTCCGGAGGCCCGGGAAACGAGGGTGCGGCGGGTGCGCGGGCCACTGGCGCGCGGCCCGCGGCGCGGCGATAGTAGGGCGTGTGGCCCTCTCCCCGGAGGACGTTCCCCAGCGTCGAGCGAGGCGCCCGCTCCGGGCCGCCGCGGTGCTGGTGCTCGCGGCCGGCGCCGGCGTGGTCGCGCTCCTCGTGCTCCGGCGCGGCGACGGCGGCGCCGGGGCGGGGGCCGGCGCGCGCGCCTTCGCCGTGGGCTCCGGCGCGCCCGCCGACGTCGGCGGATCGGTCGAGTGCGGCGAGTTCTGCGAGAAGCTCGACGCGCTCGGCTGCGGCCAGTGCAACCCGCGGGTCGACTGCGCCGTCCCGGCCGGCGGCTGCGCCGCGTCGAAGCTCGCGCAGCTCCGCTGCCAGATCGACGAGGCCTCGTGGCGCTGCACCGACGACGGTCGCGGCTACGTCATCATCCCGCCGCCGGGCAGGTGCATCCATCGCCCGGCGATGTGCGAGGCGCGCTGAGCGATGACGAGGCCGCGCCGCCGCCGCTGGCTCGGGGCCGCCGTCGCCGCGTGGGCGGCCGTCGCGCTGCTGGCGCCGCCGCTCTCGGCGACGATCGAGGAGCAGCGCCAGCGCCTCCCGCCCCCGGCGACGTGCCAGGACCCGGCCGAGGGCATCTGGATGGCGCTCAAGTACCAGCCGCGCTGGGGCGAGTGGGAGAACTTCATCCTCGAGATCCACCGCGACAAGCCGGGCGAGCCGGGCATCACCGGCAACATCAAGAACCACTTCTGGTACGCCGGCGGCAACGATCCGACGCCTCCCGCGTGCGGCAAGGCGCGCGACTACATCGTCCGCATGGAGGCGACCGGCACCGAGAAGGGCGGCACCATCCAGTTCGACGGGCGCAACCCCTGGAAGAACGATCCGACGAGCTGCAGACCCTTCCTCGGGAGGTACAACCCCGATCACTTCTCCGGGACGATCGAGGTCGAGCGGCAGGAGTTCCAGTCGGTGAACAACGACGGGGGCCGCGCGGTGAACGATCCTTACGTCTTCCGCCGCGTGAAGTGCTTCGACACGCCGCCGGTGGACGAGAGCAAGCCGCCGCCGAGCGGGATCTCGGTGAAGCCGCCGAGCTTCATGCCGAAGGCGAAGAGCATGGGCTGCAGCCTGTAGCGCGCTCGCGTCCGACTAGCCCGCCCGCTCGAGCGCGATCGCGGCCACGGGCTCGATCACCCGCAGCGTGAACGACTCGGTCACGAAGAGCTCGACCTGGCTCCGGTCGTGGTACGCGTACCCGATCGACAGGTCCTGCCCCACGGTGAGCTCGAAGTCGCCGCCGCGGGTCGACAGCAGCACCGAGCCGCGCAGCGCCGGCGCCCACACCAGCGGGCCCTCGATGACGCGCTCGATGCGCTTGAGGATCGGGTAGCCGTCCTCGCTCGCGCTGGACACCTCGTCGAATGCGCGCGGGCCGAGCGCCAGCGCATAAGGGCCGCTCACCCCCGACGCGCGGAGCACCTCCTTGGCCTGGACGACGGCGTGCGGCCAGCGCTCGGCCGACTCGACGCGGACCGGCGCGTGGGGGCTCGACGGGACGACGCCGACGATGTGGCCCTTCTCGTAGCCGTGGAAGATGGCGGCGTCCTCCGCGCGCGCGATGCGCTCGGCGGCGCGCGTGACCGGCATGAGATCCGGCATGCCGCCCCGCGCGGCCTGATCGAGATCGGCGATCTCGAGGACGAACGGGATCCGGAGCTCGACGAGCGGGAGCACCACGCGGACCGCGGCGCTGACGCCCTCGGCCGCGGGCTCGGCGAGCGCGGCGACGCGGCCCACGTTCACCGCGGCGAAGCCCCAGCCGAACGGCCCCTTGAAGTCGACGAGCTTGCGCCCCGCGAGGTCGAGGCGCAGCACGCGCGTCGCCTCCTGATCGATGAGGGCCCACGCCTCGGGGAGGATGGGCGCGAGATCGCGCTTGAGCAGGTCCATCGCCGTCACCTCGCCCGCAGGCTCCCGATGCCGAGGGAGGCGGGGGTCGGCGCGCCCGGCGCCCCCGGCGGCGCGCCGCCGCCGAGCGCGGCCTTCTCCTCCTCGGCTTCGATCTGGGTGATGGGCGCCTCCTTGAGCAGGTAGGTGCGGATCTTCTGGTCGAACTCGCTGGAGCGCCGCCGGATCCACTCGAGGTTCATCATCGCGTGCTCCACCTCCTCCTCGCGGTGGTGGAGGAGCACCTCGCGCAGGGTCGCGTCGGCGGTCGCCTCGGCGCGCTGGCCGTACCAGTCGATCGCCTCGAGCTCCTCGATCAGCGAGACGATGGCGCGGTGCATGTCCTTGGACGCCTCGGAGAGGAGCTCGAGCGGCTCGTGGTAGGTCTCGTGGCCCATGGGTCTGCTTTGCGGCACGAGCCCGCCCGCGCGAAGTCGGGACGTCCCCGAGCCGGCGTGCGGGTCCGACGCCGGCGCCGTCGGGCGGCGACTCGGGTAGGATCGAGCGCGTGATGCTCCATCGTCGTGCTTGGCCCGGCGCCGCTCTCGCGGCGGTGGCCGGCGCGGCGATCGGGTGCGCCGCGCCGATCGAGGAGCAGGACATCCCGTACGACGACCGCTACGGCGATGCGACCACGCTCGATCTCTACCGGCCGGACGACGGCGGCACCGGCCGCCCGGGCGTGCTCTTCCTGCACGGCGGCGCCTGGTCGATCGGCGGCAAGGTCGAGTACCTCCTCGCGGCGCGCCGCATGGGCGGATCGGGCTACGTGGCCGCGACGGCCAACTACCGCCTCGTCCCCGACGGCGTCTACCCGGCGGCGATCCGCGACGTCCGCTGCGCGCTGGCCTACATGCGCGCGCACGCCGGCGCCTGGGGGATGGACCCGGATCGCGTCGCCGTCGTCGGCTACTCGTCGGGCGGGCACCTGGCGTCGATGCTCGGCGTCGTCGAGGGCGTCGCCGAGCTCGAGCCCGACTGCGCCGCCGGCACCACCGGCCGCGCCAACGCCGTCGTCGCCGGCGCCGGCATCCACGATCTGCGTGCGATGAGCGACAGCGGCTCGGTGCAGGACTTCCTCGGCGGCACCATCGACGAGGTCCCCGAGCGCTACGAGCTCGGCTCGCCGATCCACTACGTGCGCCCGGGCGAGCCGCCGTACCTGCTCATCGCCGGCGGCGTCGACTGGGTCATCGACGACGGGCAGACGCTGGCGATGCAGGGGGCGCTCCTCGCCGCCGGCAACGAGGCGCGGCTGCTCACGCTCGCCGACGCCGGCCACTTCCTCGCCTCGGGCCCCGACTCGGGCGGCGAGTACCTCCTCACCGTCAACGACCGCCCCGAGTCCTGGATGGCCCTCATCGACTTCCTCCATGAGACGCTCGGCCCTCCGTAGCGCGTGGGCCGCGGCGGTCGCCGTGCTCTTGGCGCCGGGGCTCGCCCGCGCCGGGATGCCCCCGATTTCGCCGGGCGCGCGGGCGGCGCCGGCCTCACCCGCCGCGCCGGCCTCGCCCG
>CAYJPW010000035.1:43905-75287 GCA_964372055.1 uncultured Polyangiaceae bacterium | reverse complement strand
TCATGTCATGCGGCAACCGCGTGAAAACTCGGTGCAAAAAGGGATCTGCACCCTTCGGCCTTCACGCTCGACCACGCCGAAGCGGTCATGCGGGCGATGCCCGCGGCGCTCTCTTCCACGTCGCGGCGGCACGTCGCCCAGCTGATGCACCGGCTGCTCGGGATGGCCGTCTTCCCGCTGCGCATCATCGCCGCGAACCCGCTCCCCCGCGGCTTCCTGCCCGGCGCCAGCGCGCCCAAGGCGATGGCCTACCTCTACCCCGACGAGGACGCGCGGCTCCTCGGCGCCGGCGCCGTGCCGCTCTGCTACCGCATCCTGTACGGCTTCCTGGACCGTGAGGGCACGCGCTCGAGCGAGGCCGCGTCGCTCACTTGGGCGGACGTCGACCTCCGGCGCGGGGCCATCACGCTCGACCAGAACAAGACCGACGACCCGCGCTCGTGGGCGATGGCGCCCGGCACGGTCGCGGCCCTCGAGGCGTGGCGCGCCCTCTGCGACGGCGCCGAGCCGACGGACCGCGTCTTCCTCGACGCGTCCGGGCACCCGGTCAACGTCGACCGCCTGGCCGAGCGCTTCCGTGCGCACCTCCGCGCCGCGGGCGTCGACCGCGCCGAGCTCTACGAGCGGAGCCCGGCGCGCCGGCCGATCCGCATCCACGACCTCCGCGCGACGTTCATCACGATCGCGCTCGCCAACGGGCGATCGGAGTCGTGGGTGCAGGACCGGACCGGACATCGATCCTCGATCATGGTCAACCGTTATCGGCGCGCTGCGCGGAAGGTGGCCGAGCTCCACCTCGGCGACCTGCGTCCGCTGCTCGAGGCGATCCCCGAGCTCGAAAAGGCGGCAGAGCGCGCCCGAATTGGCGGCGCGTTCGGTGGCGCCCAGGGCGGCTCGGGCGAGAAGCCGAGCGTTCACAAGCAGGTGCACGAGGGGGGACTCGAACCCCCAAGCCTTGCGGCGCCGGAACCTAAACCCGGTGCGTTTGCCAATTCCGCCACTCGTGCGCTGACGCGACCGCCTCCGTCTCTTCGCCGCCGTGGGCAGCGTCGTGGCGTGTCCGGGCGAAGGATACCACCCGTCGCCGGAGCCGCCGCCAGCGCCTGTCCCGGCCGCCTCCGGAGGCGGATCACTCGATCGAAGCGGTCACCGCCCCCTCGCCGGCCGGCGAACGGGGTTCCGGACGACGCAGCGGTGGTGATATCAGAGGATCGATGACGCGCACCCCTTCCTCCAACGACCTTCGCTTCTCCCTCATCGTCGCGGCCCTCTCGCTCGGCGCGCTCGCGATCGGCGCCGGCGCGACCGGCTGCGAGCTCATCGCTTCGGTCGATCCGGATCTGCTCGCGCAGGGCGGCGGCGGCGGCGGGATTCCGACGACGACCAGCAGCACCACCACCAGCACCACGACGAGCGGCACGACCACGAGCGGCGGCGGGATGGGCGGGATGGGCGGGATGGGCGGCGCCGGCGGGAACGGCGGCGCCGGCGGCGGCCCGGAGTGCTCGGTGCCCACCGATTGCCCCGACACCGGCAACGAGTGCGTCGCGCGGACGTGCGACGCCGGCGTGTGCGGGACGATGCCCGTGGCCGCCGACACGCCGATCGCCGCGCAGACCGCGGGCGACTGCAAGGTGGTCGTCTGCGACGGCGCCGGCGCCACCATGAGCAACGCCGACGACGCCGACGTCGAGATCGACGCGAAGGCGTGCACCGACGACACCTGCTCCGCCGGCCAGCCGGTCCACACGCCGGTGATGGAGGGCACCGCCTGCATGGATGGCGGCGGCAAGGTGTGCGACGACATCGGCCAATGCGTCGAGTGCGTCACCGGCGCGGACTGCATGTCGGGCGTCTGCCAGGGGAACGCGTGCCAGGCCGCCCAGTGCGGCGACCAGCAGAAGAACGGCACCGAGACCGACGTCGACTGCGGCGGCTCCTGCGGCGGCTGCGGCCCCGGCAAGATGTGCCTCGGCAACGGCGACTGCCTCGGCAACGAGTGCACCGGGGGCACCTGCGTGGCGAACTGCTTCGACGCCGTGAAGAACGGCAGCGAGTCCGACGTCGACTGCGGCGGCTCGTGCGCCGCCGACTGCGCCGTCGGCCAGGTCTGCGTCGGCGACGGGGACTGCACCACGGGCTACTGCGACCTGGGCACGCTGCTTTGCGCCGCGCCCACGTGCAACGACATGGCCAAGAACGGCAGCGAGACCGACGTCGACTGCGGCGGGGTCTGCCCCGACTGCGCCGACGGCAGCGACTGCCTCGTGAGCGGCGACTGCTCGAGCGGCTTCTGCAACCCGTCGACGCTGCTCTGCGCGGCGCCGGCCTGCAACGACACGTTCAAGAACGGCAGCGAGACCGACGTCGACTGCGGCGGCCCGACGTGCCCCGACTGCGCCAACGGGAAGACCTGCGCCGCCTCGACCGACTGCTCGAGCGCCTTCTGCAACCCGACGACGCTCGTCTGCGCGGCGCCCCTCTGCAACGACGGCTTCAAGAACGGGACGGAGACCGACGTCGACTGCGGCGGCTCCTGTCCCGACTGCGCGCTCGGCAAGCTCTGCAACGTGCCGGGCGACTGCGCGAGCCAGATCTGCACCTCGGGCGTCTGCTCCCAGATCAACGGCTGCGATCCGGCGACCGCCGTCGACCTCACCGGCATGGGGTCGACGACCGTGACGTTCGGCGGCATCTCGTACACCCCGCCGTGCATCAAGGTCTCCGTCGGCACCGGAGTCACCTTCGACGGCGACTTCACCTTCCACCCGCTGATGGGCGGCGAGGTCGTCGCCGGCGCCAAGGTCCCCGCCGGCTCGGGACCCTTCGTGCCGATCACCAACACCGGCACCACGAAGACGTTCACGATGTCGTCGGCGGGGACGTTCCCCTACTACTGCGACGTCCACGCCCTCTCCGGCATGACCGGCGTCGTCTTCGTCCAGTAGCGCCTCGCGCCTGGCGAGCTCCGGAGTATTTCACAGGGAGCCGGGGAGACAGGGAGGATTTCATTCGGTCGATCCGACGGGCCCGCCGCGTTGGCGTGGGCGTCGATCGACCGAATGAAGATCTTCTCCCCGACTCCCCGTCTCCCTGCGAAAAATCAGTTCGCCACGCAGATCTGGGCGCTGCACTTGGGCAGCGCGATCGGGCAGTCGGCGTCCTTGTCGCACTCGACGCACTTCTCGCCCTTGCAGACGTGCTTCTCGGCCGGGCAGTCGGCGTTCTCGACACAGCCCACGCACTTGCCGTCGTTCTTGCAGATCGGCTCCGCCGCGGGGCAGTCGGCGCCGACGAGGCACTCGACGCAGTCGTGCTTGTCGAGGTTGCAGAGAGGCTTGCCTTGATCGCCGCAGTCGGCGTTCGAGTCGCAGGAGAAGTGGCACTTGTGATCGGTGCCGCAGAGGTCGGGGCTCGGGCAGTCGGCGTCGACGAGGCACTCCTCGCACTCTCCGCTCTGGAGGTTGCACGCCGGCTGCGCCGCGCCGCAGTCGGCGTTCGTCGCGCACTCCGAGCACTGCTGCGTCGTCCCGTCGCAGATCGGCTTGTCGCTCGGGCAGTCGGTCGCCGTGAGGCAGCCGACGCACTCGCCCGTCGCGGTGTCGCAGAGCGGCGCGTCGCCCGGACAATCGCCGTTGCCGGCGCAGGCCGTCTGGCACTGGTGGTTCCTCGGGAAGCACGCCTGCCCGGCGCCGCAGTCGGCCGAGACCGCGCACTCCTCGCACCGGCCGAGGATGCAGAAGGGAGCGCCCGCGCCGCAGTCGGCGTTGTCGAGGCAGTCGACGCAGCCGAGGTTGTCGCTGCAGCCGAACTGGCACTTGCCGCCGCCGAGGCTGCAGTCGCCCCCGGTCGGCCCGCCCGTCGAGCCGGTGCCGGAGTCGCTCCCGCCGCACGAGGCGGCGAGCACGCTCACGGCACCGACGGTGAAGATCCCTGCGACGATGTTGAACCAAGCTCTGGCGCGCATAGCTGCCTCGTCCTTCGGGTAAGTGTGGGTCGTCCTACTTCACTTGTAGACGAAGACGCCCTTCAGGTCCTCGGTCGCGGAGATGGGCACCCCGCTCTTCATCGAGACCGCGCGGAACTGGTAGATCATGCCCGGCTCGAGCGGATCGGTCCCTGCGTAGTCGCGCGAGACGTCCTTCGAGCCGCTCACGCTCGGGACGGCGAGGTCCTCCCAGACCAGGTTGCCGAGGGCGTCGAAGAGCTGCAGCTGGTACATGTCCTCGCTCGAGTCGTCCTCCCAGACGAACGTCGGCGTCCCCGATACCTCGTCGATGCCGCTGGCGCCCGGCGACTTCACCGCAAGCGCGCCGGTGACCTTGAACGACTGCGAGAGCTCCTGGCTCGATCCGGCGACCGTGATGTGGACGATCTCGGTGCCGCCGATCGACGTGTCGGGATCGCGGACGAGGAAGTCGTTCTCGAAGGCCGCGAGGACGACGTACTTGCCGTCGGGCACGCCGGGGATGCTCCAGGCGCCGTCGACGTCGCCGACGCGGAGCCCCTTCGGCGCCTCGCCGCGCGCCGCCGCCGCGTTGAACGTCTCTTCGACGACGAGGATCACCGAGGTCGTCGACCCGTCGCCCGGGTTCACGATCTGCACCTGGCCGCTGATCGTCGCCGTGGCCTCGGCCGACGCCTTGAGCTCGACGTTCGGCGTCTCCTTGGCGGCGGTGACGGTCGCCGTCGCCGGGGTGATCTGCAGGCCCTGGGCGTAGCCGCGCACCTCGACGTCGCCCGCCGGCACGTTGAACACGACGAAGTCGCCCTTGAGATCGGCGATGCCGGTCGCCCCGCCCGCGACCACGAGCGTGCCACCGGCGAGGATGGGCTCGCCCGTCGCCGCCGAGGTCACGTTGCCGGTGACCTTGCCCGAGATCGAGCCGAGCCCCGTGGCGTTCTCGAGGGGGATGAGGCCGATGTCGGTCGCCGCCGACTGGACGACCGGCGGGGAGCCGGCCGCGTCGGCGAGCTCGACCGGGATGGCGACCCGCGGCGCCTTGGGGAAGGTGTCGTAGCCGGCCGCGTCGGCCCGGAGCGTCACCTGGCGCTGCAGCGGGACGCCGTTGGCGTCGCGGGGCGCCGGGACCGTGAGCGAGTAGGTGCCGTCGGCCGCGCTGACCGCGACCGTCGAGAGGGCGGCGTCGTTCGCGTCGCGGGCGACGACGCGGGCGTTGGCGATCCCCTTCTCGGCGGCGTCGACGGTGTCGAAGACGCGCCCCTTCACCGTCAGCGGCGCGAAGCACGCCGGCGTCTTGCCCTGCACGTCCTCGCAGACCTGGCCTGCGGCGCAGCCCGTCTGGGCGGCGACGTCGCAGGACGGCGGCGGCGTGTTCGTCTCCTCGTCGTCGCCGCAGGCCGCCAGCGCGATCGGTCCGGAGAAGCAGAGTGCGAGGACGCGGAGAGATGTGTTCAAGTTCGCCTCCAGTGACGCCCGCGGGGCTGCGGGCAGGCAAGCGCGCTCGAGAAGCACGAAGCGGTCCACCTGTCCCAGACGCTCGATCCCACGGAAATTCGCTACCTTTCGAGGTCCTGCGGCACCGGCCGACGCGAAGCTGGAAAGCAGCCCGACCAGCCGACCGTTCCAGCCGCGCCTGCGCAGGAAGCGCGCAGGCCGGGGCGCCGGCGTCGGACGGGTCACCTTCGCGGCACCCCCGGGGACGCCGCCATCTCGGTGGGCCAGCGCGAATTCGGCACAGCGGGGACCGCCCGCGACGCCTCGCGACCGCCTGCGGCGACCGATCCGCGACCAAGGAGACCGCCATCGGCCCCCTTCGGTGAGGTATCTCACGGCGGGCGCGCCTCGGAGGCGGGGCACGAGCGTTGCGAATGCGGCCTCCGAACCCGCAGCGAGAACGAGGACGATGCAATCACCCTGGGAGGCTCAGCCCCGAAATTCCCGAGCCACGTCGGTGCTGCTGCTCGACAGCGAGCCCCTGCTCCGCGAGGCCACCGCGATGATGCTCGCGAAGCGCCGCGCCGAGGTCCGCACCGCCGGGACGCTCGACGAGGCGCTCGAGCTGGCGGCGGAGCGGATCTTCGACCTGGCGATCCTGGACCTTCCGCCGGGCGCGCCCGTGGCGGAGGCGTTGGCCGCGCTCCGCGCGAGCGGATGCCCGCCACGCCGCTTCGTCGTGTGCTGCGCGAAAGCGGACGCCGAAGCCGCGCGCGAAGCGGCGCTGGTGCTCGAGAAGCCGTTCGCCTTCGACCGCCTGGTCGAGGCCGTCTTCGGTCGCCCGCGCCAGCGGCGGCCCACCTGCTCGGGCGTCTTCCCTGCCCTGCGCGGCCGCTCGGCGACGACCCGCGCCGGCGCTTCCGGAGCCCGCCCGGCTTCGCGCGGCGCCCGCAAGGACTCCCGGACGGCGCCCCCGATCAGGGCGCCGCGGCGCGCTGCTCAAGGCCGGCGCGATCGCGGATGACGACCCGCCGGCGGTCGAGCTCGATCAGGCCGTCGCGCCGGAGCTTGCCGAGCAGCAGCGTGACCGTCTCCCGCGTCGATCCGATGAGCAGGGCCAGGTCGGCGTGGGTGAACGGGGCGGCGATCACGCGACCGGCAGGGTGCTCCTGCCCCCAGCGGCTCTCGGCGCGGAGCAGGAGCTCGATCAGCCGCGCCTCGACCCCATCGAGGAGCAAAGATTGGAGCCGTTCCTCTGCGGCCCGCTGGCGCTCGACAAGCAGGGTGGCCATCGCCAGCCGCAGCTGGGCGTCGGCCACCAGGAGCTTGCGGACCGCGGGGACGGGCAGCAGAAGCCCCTCGCCTTCGTCGGCCATGATCGCGTCCTCGGCGGCCGCCAGGGGCCCGGCCACCGACGTCTCGCCCACCGTCTCACCCGGCCCGCGGTGCCCGACCGGAAAGGTGGCGCTCCTCGTCCGGCGCTCGAGCCGTGCCCTGCCGCTCACCAGAAGGATCAAGCTCTTCGCCGGCTGACCCTGCTCGGCCAAGACCTGACGGCGCGCCAGCCGCTCGAGTCGGCCCACCTCGACCAACGCGTCGCGCGTGGCCCCGCCGAGCGTGGCCAGAGGCGAGCTCTGAAGCGCCCGCGCCTTGGCCTCGGCGTCTGCACGAGCAGGCGCAACCGCCCGGATTTTCGCCCGATCCATCGCCATCGCCCGCCGACCCCCAGGTTCCCGGATCTCCGAGGAGCATGCACCGACTCGTGCATGCCCGGCTACAGCAAACGCCCACCGCGATGTAGGGGAACGCACGGTTTGTCATGCGCCCCCTCGCGCCCGAAATGCCCGCCCACAGGAGGACGTGGTTGCCCGCCCTCCGCTACGCTCTGGCAACCCGCCGGCCGGACCGCGCCGGCGGATCGGATTTTTGGCCGCGACGTGAAAGCAAGACTCGGGCCGCGGCACCGATCGATGCTAATGTGGGGTCACGAGGGGCCTCGCCCCGAGGTTGGAACGAGCGATTCATGAACCTACCGATGGCACAGACCTCGCCTCTTCACCGGGGCGCGCGGCGCACCGCGCCGTAACAAGGAGCTTCCCATGGGCATGGAGATGAAGCTCCAGTTCAAGCTGTCCCAGCAGCTGGTGATGACACCGCAGCTGGTGCAGGCGATTCGCTTGCTGCAGCTCTCGCGGCTCGAGCTGGTCGACGAGATCCGCAAGGAGCTCGACGGCAACCCGGTGCTCGCGGACGACATGACCGACCCGAAGGCGCGCGACGGCGCCGACAAGTCGATGCCGACCCCCGGGACCAACGACGTCCCCCCCGAGGAGCGGGTCGGGATGACCGAGCGGGTCGAGCCCGACGTCGACATCGCGGCGCGCGAGACCGAGAAGCGGGTCAAGGAGGTGGACTGGGAGCAGTTCCTGGAGAACCGACAGCTCCAGCAGGCCGTCCCCTCGACGCGCGGCGGCTTCGAGGAGCTGCCGCCCATCGAGCAGAACCTCACCAAGCCCTCCAACCTGCGCGACCACCTCCTCTGGCAGCTGCAGATGAGCGACTTCGTCGACAACGAGCGGCAGTTCGCGCTGCTGGTCATCGGCAACCTCGACGAGAAGGGCTACCTCGACCTCAAAGGCGGCGAGGGCCCCGACGGATCGGTGCGCCCCGATCTCACCATCGAGGACTTGGCCCAGGAGGCCGAGCTCGATCCCGAGGACGCGATGGAGGTCCTCAGGATGATCCAGCGCTTCGATCCGTGCGGCGTCGCCGCGCGCGACCTGCGCGAGTGCCTGCTCGTTCAGGCCGAGGTGCTCGGCTACGACGAGATCGAGAAGACGATCATCAACGAGCACCTCCACAACGTCGAGCGCCGCAACTTCGGCGCGATCTCCAAGGCGCTCAAGATCGAGCTCGAGGAGGTCTACGAGGCCGTCCAGGAGATCCAGAAGCTCGAGAGCATCCCGGCGCGCAACTTCGCCGAGGTCGACGAGAAGACGATCGCGATCACGCCCGACGTCTACGTCATCAAGGACGGCGATCAGTTCGTCGTCAGCGACAACGACAAAGGGCTGCAGCGCCTCTACATCAACGAGGCGCTCGCCCAGCGGATGCTCAAGGATCCGAAGGCCAAGGAGTTCATCAGCGAGAAGCTCCGCAGCGCCCAGTGGCTGATCCGCGCCATCGAGCAGCGCCGCCGCACGATCATCAAGGTCACCGAGTGCATCGTCGAGAAGCAGCGCGAGTTCCTCGAGCGCGGCGTCGCCTACCTCAAGCCGATGATCCTCCGCGACGTCGCCGAGGCGGTCGGCATGCACGAGTCGACGATCTCGCGCGTGACCTCGAACAAGTACGTGCACACCCCGCAGGGCCTCTTCGAGCTGAAGTACTTCTTCAACTCGTCGATCCACCGCGTCGCCGACGAGGACATCGCCTCGGAGAGCGTCAAGCAGGCGATCAAGAAGATCATCGCCGCCGAGGACAAGTCGAACCCGCACAGCGATCAGGCGATCGTGAAGATCCTCGAGGAGACCGACGGCATCCGCATCGCCCGCCGCACCGTCGCGAAGTACCGCGAGATGCTCGGCATCCTCTCCTCCTCCAAGCGAAAGAAGATGTTCTGACATCGAGTCACGGCTGCAACGCAGCCGGGCTCCGATCTCCCTCGCACGCTTGTCCCAAGGAAGCGCCCAGCCGCCAAGCAGACCCACTCTCCGCGCTCGTTGGCGCCTTGGCGGGTCGAACTCCGAGGGCGAGCGCCGGCAACGCCGATGTGCACACGAACGTGATCGCCTCCGCCCAAACGCTGTTCGAGCGCTTCTTCCTCCCGCTCTACCCCGAGGACGCGCGCGGCGATCTGGCGCGCGCCCGCGCGACCGACGCCAACCCGGCCCAGAACCCGCGCATCCTCGCCGAGCTCGACGCGATCGCCGACGTGTTCGCCCGCCTGGCGCCGCCCGCGCTCGGCGCGCCCGATCTCGTGCTCGATCGCAGCGACGCGTCGGTCCACCGCCTCGGCGCGCTCCTCACGCGCGAGCGCCGCGACGCCTGGCTCGCGCCGGACGCGGCGGGCGGGCTGCCGGCGATCGTCAACCTCGTCACCCACGGCGCCGTCTACGTGGGCGCCTGCGTGGTCGCGAGCCACGGCGGCGCGTGGCAGGTGCGCCGCCCGCTCTGGGAGTCGCAGGTCCGCCTCGAGTCCGCCGCGGGCACCGCCGTCCTCGCGCCGTTTTCCTGGTGGCTCAAGTCGCTCTCGGACGAAGAGATCGATCACACCCGCCTCGGCGCGCGCTACCGCACCCACGTCGAGGTGCCCACGCTCGATCCGTCGTCCCTCGCGCTCATCGCGACCGCCGACCGGCGCATCCCGCGGCTCGCCAAGGTCCGCTACGACACGCTCCACAAGCACCTCAAGGCGCACCTGCCCGAGCTCCGCGGCGTCGGCGACGACTTCCCCTCGGCCGAGCGGCTCGACGAGCTCGGCTTCAAGTGGCTCGACTTCAAGCTCCTCGGCGACGGCCGGATGCTCCTCATCCACGGCCCCGCCGCCGCCGGCGTGCACCTCTTCTGGCTCGACGCCGGCGGCTTCGTGAAATCTGCCTACTACCCGGCCGACTCCTTCCCCGAGCACCTGGTGCAGACCGAAGGCGACAAGCTGCGCGTGGTCCTCCCCATCCAGAAGACGATGCAGGTGCACGAGACCTTGTGGTGGGGGGCGTGAGTAGCTCGTGAGGGCGAAGGATTCACAGGGAGTCGGGGAGTCGGGGAGTATTTTCAAAGCTCGATTGGCGTCGGCGCCTGGCTCGGCGCCGGCGGGATGGATCGAGGGCGAACCTTCTGGTCGCGGCTGCTCTGAGCTCGGTCCACCGCGTGAGCCCGCGCAGCGACGTGCACCTCGATCGACCGAATGAAATCCTCCCCGTCTCCCCGTCTCCCTGTGAATTGAACCACTCCCCCTTCGCTCGACCCCTTCGATGCTAGGCTGACGCGCCGTGCTGTCCGCGGACGTCCGCTTCGAGGGGTTCACCGCCACCGACTGGAGCCGGTTCCTCGCCCTCTTCCGGCCGCTGCGTCCCTCCGGGACCGAGCGCGATCCCAACCGCCCGCGCGGCGGCGTCGTCGCCGTCCACTCCGGCAACGAGCTCAAGAAGCTCCTGCACTCGTCGGTGGGCCGGCTCCGGCTCGACGACGCCGCGCGCGACTGGCCGCTCGACGCCGAGGCGCTCGCCCGCCGCCACGACGCGAGCTGGGCCGCGACGCTCGAGGTCGGGACGCTCGAGTCGATCATCGATCGCTTCGGCGCGCGGGCGCGGCGCGGCGACGATCTCACCGTCCAGACGCTCACGCTGCTCTCGCTCGCGCGCGACGAGATCGCCGCCGGGAGGATCGATCTCTGGCCGCGGCGGCTGCGCGGCGTCCCCATCCCGTCGCCCGGCGTCGTGCGCGGCACCTTCGACTCGCTGTGCCCGGTGGGCCGCTGCGTCCTGCTCGGGCTCTTCGAGGGCGGCGAGCTCTGGACCAGCGTGGCGCTCCGCCGCGCCGCCGAGGGCTTCGACCTGGTCCTCGGCCCCGACGAGGTCCGCGGCGACATGGGGCTGCTCGCGGGCGACTGGCGCCGCGACCACCGCCACCTCGCGCGCGCCATCGAGGACCGCGCCGGCCCCCTCGCGCTCGGCTGCTACGCCGAGGCGTCGACGATCCGCCGCCTCGAGGTCGATCCGAACCCCGGCGCCTGGGCGCGCGCCGTCGCCGTCCGCGACGTCATCCTCTCGCCGCTGCCGCCGGCGCTGGCGATCCCGCTCGGCATCGACGCCGGGTGGGCCGCGCTCTCGGCGATCCGCAGCGTGGCCGAGCGCGTCGATCCCGTCGGCGTGGTCGGCCCGTCGCTCGAGGCGCTGCGGGCGCTGCGCACCGGCGACCGGGACGTCGCCAGCGTGCTCGGGTTCGAGCCGCTCGCCCTGCTGCGGCGTCTCTTGAGCCGGGATCGGTAGCGCGACTTGACGGGTGGCGTCCTGGTTCCTAGCGTTCGCGCCTGATGTCGACCCCCGAGCAGCAGCCGGGCCCGGAGGATGGAACCAAGCCCCAGGCCGTGACGACGGACACCGCCTCCGACGAGGGCGGGACCCGAGAGGCGCCCGCGGCGTCGCCCGCCAGCGGGAAGCGCACCACCGCGGGCAAGGTCCAGCAGGTGGTCTCGTCGCTCGTCGCGCGCCCGCTCTTCTGGGTCGTGTTCATCGCGCTCGTCCTCGTGATCCCGCTGCGGCGATCGCTCGAGGCCCAGGTGGCGAAGCCGCCCGAGATGAAGCTCGCCCTCCCGGCGTTCGAGCTGACGAACGAGCGCGGCGAGCGCTTCGGCAGCAAGAACCTCGAGGGGCAGGTCTGGGTGGCGGACTTCGTCTTCACGAGCTGCCCGACGGTGTGCCCGCGCCTCACCAGGCGGATGTTCGAGATCCAGCACCGGGCGCGGCACCTCGGCGACTCGTTCCACCTGGTCACCTTCACCGTCGACCCCGAGAACGACACCCCCGAGCGCCTCAACCAGTACGCGCGCGATCACCACGCCGTCGCCGCCCGCTGGACGTTCCTCACCGGCTCGCTCGGGGACATCGAGACCACGGTGATCAAGGGCTTCAAGCTCGCGATGGGCAAGGAGCCGGTGAGCCCCGGCGCGAGCCTGTTCACCATCTTCCATGGCGAGCGGCTGGTGCTCGTCGACCGCGAAGGCTTCATCCGCGGTTATTACGAGGCCGACGACGCGGGGATTGCGAATCTTTTGCGCGACGCGGGGACGCTCGCCAACTTGCCGTATCCTGGGCCATAAGTCAGTTGACTCGGGCGGTCGCGCGCCGCTAAAAAACGTCGGTTGATCGAGATCAGATCCGAGGCCGGCCGTACCGCATCCCGCGGCGCCTGGTTCGACGATCGGCGGCGCGTTTGCTCCGCGCCGTGACCTCCCTGCAAGCCAACTCAGGTCGGGGGCTCTGCCCTCGAGCCCGCGGAGAGACCGACCCTCGGAGGGTCAACTGGGCGCAGGCCCTCGCGTCGTCCGCGGGGGCGACGAAGAAAAGGAACCACCACGGATGAGCGCTGCCGCCGAGCACGCGGACCACCACGGTCCGATCGAAGTGCCCCTGGACCCGCAGTACGGGATCGCCAGCCCGGGCAAGCTGGCCATGTGGATCTTCCTGCTCTCGGACGGGTTCTCGTTCGGCGGGCTGCTCCTCGCCTACGGCATCCTCCGCGGCGGGGCGAAGGTCTGGCACGACCCGGCGCTGAACGAGCCGCACCTCGGCATCAACTTCACCGCCGGGCTGACGTTCCTCCTCATCTGCTCCAGCGTGACGATGGTGCTGGCGCACGCCGCCGCGGTCGAGGGCGACCGGAAGAAGCTCGTCCGCTACCTGGCGCTCACCGTGCTCGGTGGGGTGCTCTTCCTCTGCGGGCAGTACCAGGAGTACTGGGGCATCGTCGGCCACGGCCTGATCCACGAAGGGCTGCACTTCGGCGGCTCGGCCTACGCGAGCACCTTCTTCCTCATCACCAGCTTCCACGGCTGCCACGTCGCCACGGGCGTCATCTACCTGACGGTGATGCTGATCCGCTCGGCGATGGGCAAGTACGACAACGGCAACCACGACCACATCGAGATCGCCGGGCTCTTCTGGCACTTCGTCGATCTCGTCTGGATCCTCGTGTTCACCTTCATCTACCTCATCTGAGCGGCGAACCATGGCCAACAAGGGCAAGAAGAAGGGCAAGGGCGGCACGCCCGACAAGGCGGTCGCGAAGAAGAGCGCCGAGGCCGAGCGTGAGGTCGACGAGCGCGAGGACGACGACGCCGAGGCCGGCCACGACGACGCCGGCGAGGCCGCCGCCGCGCGCGCCGAGGACGCCGCCGAGGAGAAGCCTCATGCCAAGGCCGACAAGGCTCACGGCGAGAAGGCGCACGGGCACGGTGCCCACGGCGGGGCGCACGGCCACAAGCCGAACGTGAAGGAGTACCTCGTCATCTTCGTGGTGCTCGCGCTGCTCACGGCGCTCGAGGTCGGCGTCGCGCAGATCCCCGGCATCTCGAAGAAGCTGATGGTGGTCGCCCTCATCGGCCTGGCGCTCGCGAAGGCCGGCATCGTGGCGATGTACTACATGCACCTCAAGCACGAGACGAAGGCGCTCAAGATGACGGTCGCGATCCCGATCGCGACGCCCGCGCTCTACGCGCTCGTCCTCATCAGCGAGGCCGCGTGGAGGCTCACGCGGTGATTCGGAGGACGGTCCGATCGCGGCTCGCGAGCGCGTTCGCCGCGCTCACGCTCGTCCTCGCGCCCGCGACGGCGCTCGCCTGCCCCTACTGCGCCGCGCAGAGCGGCAACGGATCGGTCGGGGTCAAGGTGGCGCTCGGCGCGTTCATCGCGCTGCCGTTCCTGGTCGCGTTCACGGTCTTCAGGTTCATTCGCCGCTCGGAGCGAGCGTGAGAGCACGCATGACGGAGAAAAAGCGCATGTCCAGAATCCAACTGCGATCGCTGCCGGCGATCGCGGCGGGCGCGGTGGCCCTGATGGCTACCGGCTACGCCTTCGCCCGGCCCCAGCCCGGGGAGGGCTTCGGCCTCCCGCGCGACGTCTCGCTCGACGGGCACCGGATCGACTGGCTCATCGGCGTGACCAACGTGCTCACGGCGATCCTGTTCGTGTTCATGACCGGGTGGCTCCTCTGGACGGCCATCAAGCACAACAAGGATCACACCGCCTCGTACGACCACGGCGACTCGAAGGCCTCGATGTTCCGCGTCCTCGGCATGGCGGGCGCGGTCTTCGTCGTGGTCGACGGCAACCTCTTCATCAACTCGACGACCGACCTCGAGACCACCTTCCACAACTTCGAGAAGGTCGAGAAGGACCCGAACTCGCTCCGCGTCGAGGTGAACGCCCACCAGTGGGCGTGGGACACCCGGCAGCCGGGACCCGACGGCAAGTTCAACACCAAGGACGACATCGTCTCGCTCAACGATCTCCGCATCCCGGTCGGGACGCCGGTCATCGTCGAGGTGGCGTCGACCGACGTGCTCCACTCGTTCAACCTCCCGCACTTCCGCACCAAGGTCGACGCGGTGCCCGGCCAGATCAACCGCCTCTGGTTCCAGGCCAAGGAGACGGGCGAGTTCGAGATCCCCTGCGCGCAGCACTGCGGGACGAACCACTACAAGATGCGCGGAATCATCACGGTCCTCTCCAAGGAGGACTACGCGCGCTGGGCCGAGCAGGCCTCCGCGTCGTCCGCCAAGGTCTACGACGAGGCGGACGCGGCCCAGAACTGGGGCTGGGAGTGGAAGGGCGAGTAACCATGGAACAGCACATCCATCCCGAGCCGAAGAGCTTCATCTGGAAGTACGTCTTCTCGCAGGACCACAAGGTCATCGCGAGGCAGTTCCTCTACACCGGCATGGCGTTCCTCGCGATCGGCGGGACGCTGGCGATGATGATCCGGTGGCAGTGGGCCTACCCGATGGCGAAGGTGCCGGTCCTCGGCCCCATCTTCCTCTCGAGGACGGGCGGGGCGATCACGCCGCCGACCTACACCAGCATCTTCACGATGCACGGGCTCATCATGATCTTCTGGGCGATCACGCCCATCCTGATCGGAGCCTTCGGCAACTTCTGCATCCCGCTCATGATCGGGGCTCGGGACATGGCGTTCCCGAAGCTCAACATGTACTCGTTCTGGGCGTTCTTCATCTCGGCCGTGCTGGTGATCCTCTCGTTCACCTCTCAGCTCGGCGCCCACTCGGCCGGATGGACGACGTACCCGCCGCTCTCGACCAACGTCGGCGCGCCGGGCTGGGGCACGACGTACATGGCGCTCGCCATCTTCGTGACCGGCGTGTCCACGATCATGGGCGGCATCAACTACATCGTGACCGTCATCCGCTTCCGCGCGCCGGGGATGACCTGGTTCAAGATGCCCCTCACCGTGTGGGGCCTCTGGCTCACGGCCATCCTCAACGTGCTCTTCGTCCCCGTGCTCGGCTCGGCGGCGCTGCTGCTCGCGTTCGACCGGCTCGCCGGCACCAAGTTCTTCCTCGCCGGCGCCGCCGTGAAGCAGGGCGCGGGCGACCCGATGCTCTTCCAGCACCTGTTCTGGATCTTCGGGCACCCGGAGGTCTACATCCTCATCCTCCCGGCATGGGGCATCATCGGCGACATCTTGCCGTTCTTCGCGCGCAAGCCGGCCTTCTGGTACCGCGGCTCGGTCTTCGCGATGATCGGCGTGACGGGGCTCTCGGCGGTCGTCTACGGCCACCACATGTACCAGACGGGCATGGCGCCGATGCTGGGCCTCGGCTTCGAGATCCTCACGCTCGCCATCAGCGTGCCGGCCGTCATCCTCTTCGCGAACTGGCTGAACACGATCTGGCGCGGCTCGCTCCGCCTCCACACGCCGATGCTGTTCGCGCTCGGGATGGTGTTCGTGTTCGGCGCGGGCGGGCTCACCGGCCTGCTCCTCGGGACGATCTCGACCGACATCTACCTGCACGACACGATGTACGTCGTCGGGCACTTCCACCTCACCATGGCGGCGGCCTCGTTCCTGGCGAGCTTCGCGGCGATCTACTTCTGGTTCCCGAAGATGTACGGGCGGTCGCTCGACGAGCGGCTCGGCAAGATCCACTTCTGGGGCTCGGTGATCTTCATCACCCTGGTGTTCGGCGGGCAGCTCATCGCCGGCTACTCGGGCCAGCACCGCCGCCTCTTCGATCCCTACCAGTACACGTACATCCAGCACCTCGCGGGGCTGAACCGGTACACGAGCTACTTCGCCTTCACCCTGGGCACGTTCCAGCTCGTCTTCGTGGTCAACTTCTTCCGGTCGCTCTTCGCCGGCAAGAAGGCCGTGCAGAACCCGTGGGAGGTGACCACGCTCGAGTGGACGCACGCCAGCTCGCCGCCGGTGTTCCACAACTTCGACGTGATCCCGACCATCGTCCGGGGCCCGCACGAGTACGCGAACCCCGAGGTGAAGAAGCTGCTCAAGCGCGACTGGATCGATCAGGTCGAGTCGATGCCGGCCGCCGAAGAGGCGACCGAAGCAGCCGAGGCGCCTGCGGCCGAGTGATCTGATGGGTACCGTCGTCGAGCTGCGCCCGAACGAGAAGGACGAGGTCACCCGCTCGATCGGGATGATCATCGCCCTCGGCGCGTGGGCGATGATGTTCGGCGCGCTCTTCTTCATGTACTTCGGGCTGCGGGCGCGGTCGCTGATGTGGCCGCCGCCCGGCATCCCCCACCTCCCCCACGCGCTCCCGGCGCTGAACACGGCGGTGCTGCTCGCCTCGAGCGCCGCGCTGCTGCTGGGGATCCGCGCGCTCCGACGGGGCCGTCGCAACGGCCTCGCGGCGTGGGTCGGCGCCGCGATCGCGCTGGGCGCCGGCTTCATCGCGCTGCAGGTCGTCGTCTGGAAGGACCTCTGGAACGAGGGCCTCTTGCCGTCGACCGGCGCTTACGGATCGGTGTTTTACGGGCTCACCGCGCTCCACGCCGCGCACGTGCTCGCCGGGCTCGGCGTGCTCGTCGTCATTCTCGTCCGCGCGCTGTCCGGCACGTACACCGAGCACAACGTCGGTCGCGTCCGGGTGGCCGCGATGTTCTGGCACTTCGTGGATGCCGTCTGGGTGCTGATGTACCTCGCGCTCTATCTCTACTGAACCTGCAAAGGGCCTCGATGAACCGCTCCCGTCCCGCCTCTCGTCTCGCGAGCCTCGCCTGCACCGTCTCCGTGGTCGCGGCCGGCCTCTCCGCCGCCTCGTGCGCGCCCGACAAGATGCCGTTCCCCGAGAGCGAGACGCACGTCTTCGCCGGCGGCGTCGAGGTCACCGGGCACACGCTGAACGAGGGCTACCAGTCCTACACGCGCTACTGCTACGCGTGCCACGGCGTGAAGGGCGATGGCCAGGGCCCGTCGTCGTACGGCCTCCGGCCCCCGCCGCGCGACTTCACCAAGGGCATCTTCAAGTTCGCGCGCGTGCGCTCCAGCGACGATCTGCCCAACGACGAGGACCTCGTCCGCATCGTCAAGGGCGGCCTCCACGGGACGGCGATGCTCCCCTGGGACATCCCCGAGATGGAGCTCCACAAGGTCATCCAGTACATCAAGACCTTCGCCCCGCAGAAGTGGGAGAAGAAGAAGAAGAGCGGCGAGCCGGTGAAGACGCTGGAGCCGTTCGAGGCCACCGAGGATCCGTGGGCGGGCAACCACGAGGCCGCGGTGCAGGAGGGCAAGGTCCTCTACCACTTCCGCGCCGAGTGCCTGAACTGCCACCCCGCGTACGACACCAAAGAGAACCTCTACAAGCTCTCGGTCGAGGCCGCGGCGAAGAACTCGAACTACAAGGCCATCGGCGGCTTCCGCGACGACCCCTACGGCTCGGTCGCGAAGGACTCGGCCGAGTACAAGTCGAAGATCCTCCCGCCGGACTTCACCTTCAACCCGGTGCGCTCGGTGCGCGAGAAGCACGAGCTCGAGGACCTCTACCGCATCATCTCCTTCGGCGTGTACCCGATCATGCCGGCGTGGAAGGGCGCAGGGCTGAGCGACAAGGACATCTGGGCGCTCGCGCACTACGTCAAGTCGCTCGTCGACATGCGCAACACCAAGGACGCGGCCGACATGAAGGCGAAGTTCGCCTCGCAGAAGGCGTTCGAGGTCCCCAAGGCCGAGGAGAAGCCCGCGGAGGAGAAGCCCGCCGAGGCTGCGGCGGCCGAGGGCGACAAGAAGGCCGACGACAAGAAGGCCGACGACAAGAAGGCCGACGACAAGAAGGCCGGCGACAAGAAGACCGAGAAGAAGGAAGGCAAGTAACCCGCCCCCTCGCCGCGGCGCTCTTCGGCTGCTAACTAGCTGCGGCGATGTCAGAGCCGAGCGCGGGCGGGGTGCCGCTCCTCCAGAGGACGTCCGACCGGTCGTTCTTCGTCTTCAACGCGGTGGTATCGGCCGCAGCGCTCGCGTTCCTCGCGTACATCCTGGTGGTGCGGCGCGGCGGCGGCGGCGCCGACCTGCGCTTCCTGCCCCCGGTGAACGCGGGGCTCAACGCCCTCGCGGCGACGTTCCTGGTCGCCGGCTACGTGGCGATCCGGCGTCGCGCGCAGCGCGCCCACAAGTACCTCATGGTGTCGGCGTTCGCGTCGTCGGCGCTCTTCCTGGTCTCGTACGTCACGTACCACTACGTGCACGGCGACACGCGCTACCAAGGGACGGGGCCGCTCCGGGCCGTCTACTTCTTCGTGCTCATCACGCACATCTTGCTCTCGATGGGCGTCGTTCCCCTCGCGCTCACCACCTTCTTCTTCGCGTGGAAGGGCTCGTTCGCGAGGCACCGCCGCGTCGCCAAGGTGACGCTGCCGATCTGGCTCTACGTGTCGGTCACCGGCGTCCTCGTCTTCTTCATGCTCCGGGGCAGCGCGCCGGCGGTGCCCTGAGCTGCTCACCGGGAACGCCTAGGGAACGACGAGCTGGGCGCGGCGGTCGGCGGCGCGGATGGTGGCGACCGCGCCCGAGCTCCACGAGAGGTAGTCGTCCTCGACGCCGTCGCTGAAGATGACTCCGCCCGACGGCATCAGCGACTCGACGACCAGGCGCTCGCCCTCGGCGAGGACGCCGGCGACGATTCCCGCCGACGAGTGGCGGCTCGCGAACGGCTCGCGCACCACGTAGACGAGGCGGCCGTCCTCCCACGAGAGACGGAGGCGCGCGCTGGAGACGTCGGCCCTCGGCTCCGGCGCGGGCGCCTCGCGCGGGTCGAGGCCGCGGCTCATGAGCGAGGTGACCCCGGCGGCCATGTTGAAGACCGAGGAGAGCCAGCCGGTCGAGCCGGCGCCGGTCGAGATCAAGAGCCCGCTCGAGGACTGGGCCTCGGCGCGCCCCTCCGCCCGGATGCGGTACCGCGCGCTCACGTGGGTGCGCGCGCCGAGGTAGAGATCGTTGAAGCCGAGGAGGCGCTGGCCGTCGGCGAGCTCGACCTCGGCGAGGGTGACGCGGCGGACCTTGGCGCGGCCGGCGAGGACGCGCCGGACGGCCGCGGCGGCGTCGCACGGCGAGAACGGCAGGAGGATGCCGTCGAAGCGCTCGGGATCGGGGTTGAGCGCGACGATCGGCTGCGCGCCGCAGTACTTCGCCGTGTTCGCGACGAGGCCGTCTTGCCCGACGGTGACGACGAGGTCCTTGTCGGCGAAGAGGTACGTGGGAACGAGGTGGCGCTCGATCTCCTGGACCTTGAGGCCCAGCTCCAGATCGCGGCGCAGACCGTCGAGGGCGCCGCGGTAGGCGTCGTGCTCCGCCACGTACTCGCCGAAGTCGCCGCCGGCGTGCTCGATGTAGAACTTGGCCTGGGCGCGGCTGTTGAAGCGGTGCACCAGCTCCTCGAGCCGCGTCTTCCGGGTGACGACGACGAGCTTCTCGAAGCCCACGGCGCGCCTACTTCCGGGCCGGGCCGAGGAGCGACCCGAGCAGATCGGGGGTGACGTTGAGCTGTCCGATGTGGCCGGCGTTGCCGGCGAGCTCGCGGAAGGCCATGGCGATCATCGTCCGCGGGTCGCCGCCGCCGGCGGCCACGGTCGAGAGGGTGCGCCAGTCGACGCCGGCGAGCGGCTTGAGGACGGCCTCGAGCGCGTACGCCTTGCCGTCGGCGTCCTTGCGCTCGTTCTCGACGCGCTGCTCGATGAGCTTCGCACGCTGCTGCTCGACGGCGATCTCGGCGGCCATCTGGGTCTCGCGGATCTGGCGGCGCTTCTCCTCGACGGCGACCTCGGTACAGAGCTCGTTCTCCTTGATGCGGCGCTCCTGGTCGACGGCGGCGTTGCGCCGGGCGTAGAGCGCCTCGTCCGCCTTGCGCTGGAGCTCCTCGCGCGCCTCCGCCTCGAGGGCGCGGCTCATCTCCGGCGTGGGCTTCACCGAGAGCACGCTGAGCTCGAGCACCTCGACGCCCATGAGCTGGACGGCGTCCGCCGAGCGCAGGCGAGGCAGGACGTCGGCGACGAGCGCCGACGAGCTCGTGAGCGCGGCCCGCAGGGGGAGCTGCTCGACGAACGCCTTGACCAGGATCTCGGTCGCGTGGACGAGCCGCTCGGCGCAGAGGTGCGGGTCGTCCGAGCGGTGCTTGCCCGAGGGGAGGATCGAGTGGTCGAGGAGCGACGCGAGCCTCGCCGGCTCGACGACGCGGTAGCTGAGCTGGCCCTGGACGGTGATCGGCTGGAAATCGGCCGTGGCCTCGGAGAACGCGAAGGGCACGTCGGCGCTCGCCAGCGGGACGGCGACGATCGTCGACGTGGGCGCGTAATAGAGGAACGAGAGGCCCGGCCCCTCGCGGCGCACCCGCCCGCGCTTGAACTGCATCACGTAGGTGGTCGGGGCCGCCTTCATGAACCGGATTCCGAACATTGCGGAGCCTCCTTCGTGTCTAACGGACACTTAGATGGTGTCTATTGCACACGAAGTCAAGGCCCAGGCCGCCCGCTGTCTTCCCGGAGGGTGGCACTTTCTCCGCTCCGCGTGCCCACTTCGGGCGCGGAGGTGTTATTCCACCGCCGCCATGCAGCCGGAGCGCCCCAAGAAGAAGCAGAAGCCCGCGGACAGGACCGAGCGCGGCGCGGCCAAGGCCGAGCGCGATCCGGCGGCGCGCCCGAAGAAGCGGCCCGAGGGCGCGAAGGCCAAGGGCGCCAAGGCTCCGGCGGCGGCCGCGTCGGACGCACCCAGCTCCTCGCGCCGCACGGTCACGATCGTCGCGGCGGCCGGCGTCCTGGGCGTGGGGCTCCTCGTCGCAGGGCAGGCGCCCGGATCGATCCAGGCCGCCGGCAAGCGCGGGTACGACTGCCTCAACGCCTTCTACCGGACGGGCGAGGGCTCGACCGCGGCATGCGTGGAGAGCGCCGAGGGGAGCCTGGGCTGGGCGCGGCTCGTCCCGGGTCAGGCCGCCGCCGCCGACGACGCCGCCGCGCGGGTGCGCCACTACGCCGCGGAGCTCGACCTGCTCGAGGCGTCGGCCCGCAAGCCCGACGCCGCCCAGCGCAAGGCCGCGGCCGAGCGCGGGATGGCCGAGCGCGACGCCGCCCCCGATCCCGACGCGCTCACCGGGGGGCCGGTGTTCGACCTCGCCCACAGCGGCGCCTTCGAGGAGGCGGTCCGCTTCGGCGACAAGGCCACGGCGACGCTCCAGGATCGCTCGAGCGCGCTCGGCGCCGCTGCGGCGATCGGCGATCTCGAGGCCCTCCGGCGGTTCGCCGCCAAGGAGTCGCCGGAGACGAGCGTCTCGTCGATGGACTACGACGCGCGCCGCGGCGCGTGGCTCTGCCTGCTCGGCGACGCCAAGGCGGGCGTGCGCGCGCTCGGCGCCGCCGACGCGACCTGGCGCAAGACCATCCCCGGCGCCGACGCCGACGCCGGCTGGTGGAAGTTCCGCGTCGGCATCGTCGCGTGCGGCGGCACCAAGGCCGATCTCGACTTCGATCCCACGTCGACGGGGGAGCTCGGCGCGCTCCAGATGGTGCCGATCCGGGCGGCGGATCCGGCGCTCGCGCCGGCGGCGAAGAACGACCTCCTGCGTCCGGTGCTCGAGCGCTGGAGCAGCCCGTCCAGCGCCAAGGAGCGGCTGCCGCTCGTCGCGATGCAGATGGCGGCGGCGCAATCCCACGAGGAGCTCGTCGCGAGCTTCTGGCCGGACCTCGCCGGAGCGCGCCGCGAGGTGCTCTACCTCGTGAGCGGCTCCGAGCTCTACACCGCCGCTTACCCGTCGCCCTGGCTGCTCTTCCCGACGGCGGCGAGCGACGACGCGCTCGGGCTCCACCCGGCCGGCGACTACGAGCGATCGGCCGAGCGCCTGGAGGCGCTCGCCGCGGACGCGCCCGAGAAGCTGGAGACCCGCAAGGATGCCGACGAGGGAGAGGCCGCGGTGCGCGCCGAGCCCAAGAAGAAGCTCGCGGCCTACGCGGCCATGCTCCGCCTCGCCGCCGGCATCGAGTGGACCAAGCGCGGGCAGCCGGAGCGCGCCCGCGCGGCGCTCGCGAAGGCGGACGGGCTCGACGGCTCGGCCGGCCTCCTCGCCGCGGCGCGCCTCGCGGCCGGCGACGCGGCCGGCGCGCTCGCGCTCCTCCCCACGAGCGCTCCGTCCGACGAGGACGACGCGCGCGCGTACCGGATCCAGAAGACGCTCGCGCTCTCGAGCCTCGGCAAGTTCGACGAGGCGTACGCCGAGATCAAGGCCGCGGGCGACGTCGATCACGCGGCGGTGGCGTGGCTCCTCGGCGCCATGGCGCTCCAGGTCGGCGACAAGGATCCCGAGCTCTTCGATCTCTCGGGCGAGCTCGACGAGCGCCACCCCTCCGAGGCGCCGCTGGCATCGTTCCTCTGGTGGTGGCGCGCCATCCACAAGCCCGAGGCGGAGCGGCGCGTGATGCGCGGCCGCTCCGGGGTGACCATGTGGCAGCTCGACTACCCCCGCGAGGTCCTCCCCGCGGTGCTGCGCGTCGTCGGCGCGATGGCCGAGGGCTCCGGCGACGTCGACGTGTGGCTCGACTACGTCTTCTCCGGTCCCGAGCTCCAGGGCGACCGCGTCCTCTTGCTCGCCCGCGCCGAGGCGGCGCGCTGGCGCGGCGACAAGGCGGCGGCGGCGCGCTGGGACGAGCGCGCCAAGAAGCTCCTCTCGGTGATCAAGGACGACCGCGCCGCGGTGCTCGCCGCGGTGGCCGGGCTCTGACGAGTCGGTCGAGCGGCCGCGAACGCGGACCGCGCTCGGCTCGAATCAGTAGAAGCGCTTGCCCGTCTTGGCCATCTCGACGAGCGCCGGGGCCGGCGCCCAGCGCTTGCCGAAGCGGGCGTGGTACGCCTCGATCCGGCGCAGCACTTCGGCGGGGCCGAGCGTGTCGACGTAGCGGAACGGGCCGCCGCGGAAGGGCGGGAAGCCGAGGCCGAAGATGGCGCCGATGTCGCCGTCGCGCGGGCTGCGGAGCACGCCCTCGCCCCAGCAGTGGAGCGCCTCGTTGACGAGCTGGAGCGAGCAGCGCATCTGGATCTCTTCGACCGGCACGCGCGGCCGTCCGCCCGCGGGCGGCGTCTCCAGCCCGAGGACGCCGTAGATGCTTTCGTCGACGTGCTTGCCCTTGCCGCGCTTCTTCGCGGCGGCGCCGTAGAGGTAGAAGCCGCGCTGGTTCTTCCGGCCCTTGCGGTCGTCGGCGACGAGCTTCGCCATCGTCGGCGGCGGCTCGATGCGATCGCCGAACGCCTCGAGCATGATGGGCCCGACGTGGGCGGCGACGTCGATCCCGACCTCGTCGAGCAGCGCGATCGGGCCCACCGGCCAGCCCCACGCGGTGAGGGCGCGGTCGATGACCTCGACGCGCACGCCCTCGGCGAGGATGTGGCTCGCCTCGTTCATGTACGGCCCGAGGATGCGGCTCGTGTAGAAGCCGACGCCGTCGTTGACGACGATGACCGTCTTGCCCTGCTTCTTCCCCACGGCGACCGCCGTGGCCACGACCTCGGGGGCCGTCGCCTTGGTCTGGATGACCTCGAGCAGCGGCATCTTGTGGACCGGGCTGAAGTAGTGCATCCCGACCACGTTCTCGGGGTGGCGCGCGCCCGCCGCGATCTTGAGGATGGGGATCGACGAGGTGTTCGAGGCGAAGATCACGCCCTCGCGCCCGTTGGCCTCGACCTCTTTGAGGACGGCGTGCTTGACGGCGAGGTCCTCGAACACCGCCTCGATGACGAGGTCGGCGCCCTTGAGGCCCGAGTAGTCGGTGGTGGCGGTGAGCAGCGCCAGCTTCTCGTCGCGCTCGATCCGCGTCAGCTGCCGCTTCTTCACGCGCTCGTCGAGGATGTCGGCCACGTATTTGACGCCGCGCGCGACCGAGGCGTCGTCCTTGTCCTTGAGCCGGACCGGCAGGCCGGCCGCGATCGACACGTAGGCGATCCCGCCGCCCATGAGGCCGGCGCCGAGCATCTCGATCTTCTCGACGCGGCGGGGCCTGACGGCCGGGTCGTCGACGCCGCTGTCCTTCTTGAGCGCGGTGGTCGCGAAGAAGATCTCCATCAGCCGGTGCGCCGTGTTGGAGACGACGAGCTCGCCGAACGCCTTGGCCTCGACCTCCTTCGACGCCTCGAAGCCGCGGCTCGCGAACGCCTTGAGCACGTCGAGGATGCGCTCGGGCGCCGGGTAGTGGCCGCCCGTCTTCGCGAGCAGCTCCTCGCGCGCCTTCTTGAAGAGGAGGGCGCGGCCGAGCGGGTTCTGCTCGAGCGCGACGCGCCCGAGATCGACCTTCACCTTGCGGCGTGTCTTGCTCGAGGGCAGGCGCCGGGCGACGAGGGCGAGCGCGAGCTCGGCGGCGACGTCGACGAGGATCGGCGCGGGGACGACGTCGTCGGCGACGCCGAGCTCCTTGGCCTTCTTCGGGCGCATGTTCTTGCCCGTCATCCCGTGGTCCATCGCCACCTGCAGGCCGGCGATGGCGGCGAGGCGCTGCAGCCCGTTCAGCCCCGGCAGGAGCCCGAGCTGCACCTCGGGCAGGCCGAGCACCGTCTTCTTGTCGTCCGAGAGGACGCGGCCGTGGCAGGCGAGGGCGACCTCGAAGCCGCCGCCGAGCGCGGCGCCGTGGACGGCGGCGACGATGGGCTTGGGCGAGTCGACGAGGCGCTGGATGGCGGCGTGCCCCGCGCGGCACATGGTCTCGGCCTGCGTGGCCGTGGTCATCGCCTCGAGCATCTCGATGTCGGCGCCCGCGATGAAGCCGTCGGGCTTGCCCGAGACGAGCACCGCCGCACGGATGCGGTCGTCGCGCGCGACCTCGCCGAGGAAGTGGTCGATCTCGTCGGCGAACGAGGGCTTGAGCGTGTTCACCGGCTCGCCGGGGACGTCGTACGTGAGGACGGCGACGCCGTCGTGGCGGAGCGTCATGGTGACGACGCGGCGGGCGGCGCTCTCGGACCGCGAGATGGTGGCCGTGGCGTCGACGTGGTTGTGCGGGCTCGCGCCCGAGCGGGACGGCGTGGTCATACGGCCTCCAGGACGACGGCGGCGCCGAGGCCGCCCGCGGCGCACAGGGTGAGGAGCGCGTGCTTCTGCCGCCGCCGCGCGAGCTCGCGCAGGGTCGACAGGACCATCCGCCCGCCGGTCGCGGCGAAGGGGTGGCCGATGGCGATCGAGCCGCCGTTGACGTTGAGCTTCGCCGGATCGACTTCGCCCACGGCCTCGGCGCGCGCCATCCGCTCCTCGGCGAACTTCTTCGAGGCGAGCGCCTGGAGGTTCGACGCGACCTGGGCGGCGAACGCCTCGTGCATGTCGACGAGATCCATGTCGGCGAGCTTCATCCGGGCGCGATCCAGCGCCTTGGGCGCGGCGAAGACCGGACCCATGAGGAGCTGCCAGCTCGGGTCGACCGCCGCATAGGCCCACGACTTGAGATAGCCGAGCGGCGTCACCCCCATCGCCTTCGCCTTCGACTCGCGCATGAGCAGGAGCGCGCTGGCGCCGTCGGTGAGGGGCGACGAGTTGCCGGCGGTGATGGTGCCGTGCTTCCGGTCGAACACGGGCGGGAGCTTGGCGTACGCGTCGGGCGTCGAGTCCTCGCGCACCAGGTTGTCCTTGGAGACGGCGCCCTCGAAGGGCGGCGGGATGACGTGCATCACCTCGGCCGCGTAGGTGCCGTCGGCCCAGGCGCGCGCCGCGTTCTTGTGCGACAGGTGCGCGATCCGGTCCTGCTCCTCGCGCGAGATGCCGTTCTGCTTCGCCATCTTCTCGGCGGCCTCGCCCATCGTCTCGCCGGTCATCGGCTCCTTCGAGAAGCCGGGGATGGGCGGGACGACGTCCTTGGCCGAGACCTTGGAGAACGCCTTGAGCTTGGCGCCGAGGGTCTTGGCCTTCTGCGCCTCCATCATCGCGTGGGTGAGCGGCTTGGAGACGCCGAGCGGCACGTCGCTCATGCTGTCGGCCCCGCCGGCGATGGCGACGTCGTGCTGGCCGCCGAGGATGGCCTCGGCCGCGTTGGTCATCGCCTGGATCGACGTGGCGCAGGCGCGCGAGACGCTGTAGGCCTCGATGTCCTTGGGCAGGCCGGAGCGGAGGACGACCTCGCGCGCGACGTTGAGCCAGTCGAGCGAGGGCACGACCTGGCCGTAGACGCAGAGGGTGACCTCGCGGGCGGGCACTTCGGTGCGCTGCATCAGCTCCTTGACCACGGCGGTGCCGAGGTCGACGGTTCGCATCGTGCGGAGCAGGGTCCCCGCCTTGGTGAAGGGGGTGCGGAGCCCGGCGACGATCGCCACGCGATCGAGCGCCGCCGCGCCATTGCCGTTCGAGGAGCTCATGGCCGCCGTGCTTAGGGGCGCTGACGCGATGTGTCAACGCGGGCGGATCCTGAAATCGCGCCGCCGTCCCGCCCGATCGCCGAATCGATCCGGAGGGGGAGCCGGGTTCGGCGGCTCCGGGGCAAAGCCCCCGATCGAGGCACGAGGGCGCCCAGGCCCTTGCGCCCGCGCGCCGGGGTCCCAAGGGACCTCGGCATGTCAGCGCACGATGTCGGCGGCGCCAGCTGCGGCCGCGAGCGTTCGGCCGCGGGCCAGGAGGGGCGCGCGCGATGAGCTCGATCGTCAAGAACCGCGCCCGCGCCGAGGAGATGGTCGACGCGAGCCAGGAGCGATCGCACCTCATCGCGCAGGCTGCGCGCGACGTCGTCTGGGACTGGGACATCAAACGCGACGAGGTCGTCTGGACCGAGAACGTCCAGGCGCTGTTCGGCTACGCGCCCGAAGAGATCGATCCGCAGCCCGACTGGTGGAAGAACCACATCCACCCCGACGACCGCGACCGCGTCTTGTCCGGGTTCTACCGCTCGATCGAGCTCGGCAACACGTGCTGGTCCGACGAGTACCGGTTCGAGCGCCGCGACGGCTCCTTCGCCACCGTGTTCGATCGCGGGTACGTGGTCCGCTGCCACGAGGGCAAGGCCGTGCGCATGGTCGGCGCGATGGTCGACATCACCGCGCTCAAGCGGACGGAGGACGCGCTGCGCGAGAGCGACGCCCTCACCAACGCGGTGATCGACGCGCTCAGCGAGAACATCGCGGTCCTCGACGAGCACGGCGTGATCGTGCGGACCAACGCGGCCTGGCGCCAGTTCGCCGCCGCGTCGGGGGCGGATGCCCAGCGCACCAGCGAGGGCGCGAGGTACCTCGACGTGTGCCGCCTGGCCGCGGCGGAGGGCGCCCCCGGGGCCGCGGAGGTGCTCGAGGGGCTCTCGGCGGTGCTCGCAGGCCGGCTGCCCGAGCTCGAGCGCGAGTACCCCTGCCCCACCGACGCCGCCGAGCCCTGGTTCGTCCTCCGCGCGCGGCCCCTCGGCACCCGGCCCGGGGTCGTGGTGTCGCACATCGACATCACCGCGCTCAAACGCGCCGAGCAGCGGATGCGCATCCTCGACGAAGCGAACAGGCAGCTGGCGCTCTCGCTCGACGCCGCCACGGCGCTGCGCGAGCTGGTGCGCCACGTCGTCCCCTACCTCGGCGATCTGTGCATCGCCGATCTCGCCGACGACGGCACCATCCGGCGGGTGGCGATCGCCCACGCCGATCCCAAGAAAGAGGCGCTGCTCTACGCGATCGAGCGCCGCTTCCCGACGTCGCCGTCCGGGGCGCGCGGCGTCGCGCGGGTGATGCGCCAGGGTCGCGCCGAGCGGATCGGCGACGGGGCGGAGGTCATGTCCACCGAGGGACCGCAGCCCGAGGAGCGCACCGAGGGCATCGCGGCGCTCGGGATCTCGGCGGCGCTCTGCGTCCCCTTGATCGCGCGCGACAAGACGCTGGGCGCGCTCACCTTCTGCGTGACCGAGGGGAGAGCGCGCTACCGCCTCGACGACGTGGGCCTCGCCGAGAGCATCGCCGAGCGCGCGGCGCTGGCGATCGACAACGCCCGGCTCTACTCCGAGCTCCAGCGCGCCGCCGCCGCGAAGGACCAGTTCCTCAGCCTGCTCGCCCACGAGCTGCGCAACCCGATGGCGCCGATCCTGAACGCGGTGAAGCTCCTGCGGCTGCGCGCGAGCGACGACGCGAAGTCGCTCCGGCCGCTCGAGATCATCGAGCATCAGGTGGCGCATCAGGCGCGGCTGCTCGACGACTTGCTGAACGTCACGCGCATCGCGCGCGGCAAGATCCTGCTCCGGAGGGAGCTCGTCGACCTCTCGCGCGTGGTCCGCGAGACCGTGGAGGATCACCGCGGCGCCATCGAGGAGGCGGGGCTCACGCTCACGCTCGAGCTGCCCGAAGCCGAGTGCTGGGTCGACGGCGACCCGACGCGGCTCGCGCAGGTGATCGGCAACCTCCTCAACAACGCCGCCAAGTTCACGCACGCGGGCGGCGCCGTGACCGTACGCCTCGGCGCCGACGCGACCGGCAGCGCGCTGCTGTCGGTCCGCGACACGGGCATCGGGATCGCGCCGGAGGACCAGCGCCAGATCTTCGACGCGTTCAGCCATGCGGGCACGACCGGCTCGAGGAGCCTCGGCGGCCTCGGGCTCGGGCTCGCCCTGGTCAAGGGGCTGGTGGAGCTGCACGGCGGAGACGTGCGCGCCGAGAGCAGCGGCATCGGGGCCGGCGCGGAGCTCGTGGTGACGCTGCCGCTGGCACCGCCGACCGTCGTTCCGCAGCCCGCGCCGCCGGCGTCGGGCGAGCGTCACAGGGCCGGGGTGCGGGTGCTCATCGTCGAGGACAACCGCGACGCCGCCGATACGCTCGGCGAGCTGCTCCGCTGGGCCGGCTACGAGATCGAGATCGCCTACACCGGGCGCGAAGGGCTCGCGGCGGCGCGGCTGTTCCAGCCGAGCGTGGTGCTCTGCGACATCGGCCTGCCCGATCTCGACGGCTACGGGGTCGCCCGCGAGCTCCGGCGCGATCCGGCGACGGCGTGGATGCGTCTCATCGCCGTCTCCGGGTACGGCCAGGAGGCGGACCGGCAGCGGTCGGCGCAGGCCGGGTTCGACCTGCACCTCGTGAAGCCGGTGGACGCGTTCGAGCTGGCCCGGCTGCTCGGCCACGGCCCCGGGGCGCGACGCCCCGAAGAGGCGATCGCCGGCTCGCGCTGAGTCTCCCAGCCTGCGGGCGGAGGCGAGGCTTAAGCCTTCTTCGCCTTCGGGGCCGGCTTCGAGGCGCCGGACTTCGCCGCGGCGGCGACGGCCGCGCCCTTGGCGGCGGGCTGGGCTTTCGCTGCGGCGGCGGGGGCCGCGCCCTTGGCGGCGGGCTTGACCTTCGCCGCGACCTTCGGAGGCGGAGGGGGCTCGTCGTCCTCGTCGCCGTCGTCGTCGAGGTCCGGTAGGAGCGAGGGGCCGCCGTCGGCGCCGTACTCGGCGAAGAGGACGTCGGCGGTGGCGACGAGGTCGTCGATGCGGTCGGCGTCGGCGCCGCCGTAGAGCGTCACCGCCATCGCCTTGCCGTCCACGCGCACCCAGGTCTCGGGCAGGTCGAGCAGCGCGTTTCGCAGAGGCCGGACGAGCCACTTCTTGATCGCGGCGTGGTCGGGGCCCTCGACGAGGTAGAGCTCGGCGAAGCTCGGGTGCTTCGGGAACGGAACCCCGACGTTGGCGATGCGGTTGCCCTCGACGATCGGCAGCGGGCGCGCCGAGAGGTAGGGCGCGGGCGCGTCGAGCTTGCAGACGACCGTCTGGTGCTGGCTCGCCGAGCTGGCGTCGGCGTCGAACAGCCCGAGGTAGGCGAGCTTCGGCACGAGCTCGTAGATGCGCAGCGGCATCCCGCCGCCGGCCTCCTCGAACATGCGCCCGAGCTCGCTCGGGGCGGCCGCGACCTTCTTCAGCCCGGCGCCCGCCGCCCAGGCGTCGCCTTCGGCCGCGCGGCGCTTGTCGACCTCTGCCGTCAGGGCGTAGATGACGGCCACCGCGATGGGCCCGACGATCCATAACCACCACATGGGGCGCCGAGCCTAGCACCAGAGGTCGCCCCGTGGGTCGGCCGTCGGAGGTACGAAGATGCGTTCGCCGAAGATCGCCTCGCTCATCGGGGTCGTCCACCTGCCTCCGCTCCCCGGGAGCCCCCGGTCCGGCGGGAGAGGCGCAGCCGACGCGGTGGAGGCGGCGAGGCGCGACGCGCGCGCGCTCGCCGCCGCCGGGTTCGACGGCGTGATGCTGGAGAACTTCGGGGACGCGCCCTTCGTGCCCGGCCGGGTGGCCCCGGTCACCATCGCGGCCATGACCGCCTGCGCCTGCGAGGCGCGCGGGGCGGCGCCGGGGCTCGCGCTCGGGATCAACGTGCTCCGGAACGACGCCGAGGCGGCGCTGGCGATCGCGGTCGCCGCCGGGGCCGACATGATCCGCGTGAACGTCCACACCGGCGCGCGCGTCACCGATCAGGGCCTCGTCGAAGGTCGCGCGCACGAGACGCTCCGCCTCCGGCGCGCGCTCGGCGCCGACCACGTCGCGCTCCTCTGCGACGTCGACGTCAAGCACTCGGCCCCTCTGGCGCCGCGCCCCATCGCCGAGGAGGCGCACGACCTCGCCGAGCGCGGGCTCGCCGACGCCGTGCTCGTGACCGGGAGCGGGACCGGGCGCAGCGCCTCGGCGCGCGATCTCGACGAGGTGCTCGGGGCCGTGAGGGTGCCGGTCCTGATCGCGAGCGGCGTCACCGAGGACCGGCTGGGCGACGTCGCGCGCGCGCACGGCGCGATCGTCGGGAGCTGCCTCCGCGCCGACGGCCGCGCCGGGGGCCCGATCGATCCGGCGATCGCGGCGCGCTTCGCGGCGGCGTGGAGGTCGGCGCGCTCGAGCTGAGTCCCTGCCTTCGGAGCACCGGCCGCAGGCCTGCCTTCGGACACGCCGGGCCGGCAGGCGGTGACCCTGCCTTCGGAACACCGGCCGCGCCTGATGATCCCTGCCTTCGGAGACACCGGGCCGGCAGGGTGACCCTGCCTTCGGAACACCGGCCGCGCCTGATGATCCCTGCCTTCGGAGAC
>CAYJPW010000035.1:22580-43805 GCA_964372055.1 uncultured Polyangiaceae bacterium | reverse complement strand
ACCGGGCCGGCAGGGTGACCCTGCCTTCGGAACACCGGCCGTCAGGCCGGTGATGTCCCCGGCCTCGGAACACCGGGCGTCAGGCCGGTGTCGTCGCCTAAACGAGCACGAAGTCCTCGGCCAAGCTCGCCTCCTCGGCCATGATGCTGTTCGTCTCCTCCTCGCGCTGCACGGCGAGGTGATAGAGCTCGGCGAGGATGGCGGGGTGGGCGCGGATGAGCGCCATGAAGTCCCCGCTGGGCAGGAAGAGCGTCACCGTCGGGTGCACGGCGATGACGTCGGCGTTCGCCTTGCGCCGCAGCACCATCGCGACCTCGCCCACCACCTCGCCGGTCCCCAGCGTGGTGAGCACGAGGGGCTCGTTGCCGGCCTCGTCGCGCCGGACGACCGCCACCTCACCCGAGGCGATGAGGAAGAGGCCGGGCGACCGCTCGTCCTGCTCGAGCAGTCGCTCGTTCTTCTCGAACGTGCGCGCGCGGAAGCGCTCGACCAAGGCGGGCCGGTCGGCGGGAGAGACCACCGAGAGCAGCGGGCTCATCCGGACGAGGTTCGCGAACATGCGATCGCGGCAGTGGGCGGCGAGCTCGATGCCGACCTCGGGCTGCTTCTGGGCGAGCACGTCGAGCGCGTCCTTCTTCACCTCGAGGACGATGGAGGGCCGCGTGGCCACCACGCTCCCGGTGCGCGGCGCGCGCGAGAGCAGGGCCATCTCGCCGAAGATGGCGCCGTTCGAGAGCCGCGCGAGGACGATGTGGCCCCCCTCGCGCTCGCGGCGGACCTCGAGCTCGCCGCGGGCGACGAAGTAGGCCTCGGAGCCGGCGGCACCCTGCTGGATCACCGTCGAGCCCTGCGACACCCAGACCGGCTTGAACGCCTCGCAGAGCCCGCGCAGCCCCTCGCGCGAGATCGACGAGAAGAGCGGGAGCCGGTTGATCCCCGGCGAGATCTCGAGGCGGTCGAGCGCCTTCTTCGCCTCGTGGATGACGTTGGTCGCCTTGTTGATCAGCATCACCCCGGTGAGCACCGACGGCAGCGGCTGGAAGCTCTCGGCCGGAGGGAGCGGCGGGGGCGGCGGCGCCCCCTCGCCGAACCGGGGCGAGCCCTTGCAAAACGCCTCGGCGATCCGGTCGAGGTAGGGCCCCGGATCGCCGCCGAAGCGCTCGAGCTCGCGCGCCGCGGCTACCGCGAGCGGCAGGTTCTCGAGATCGATGGCGCGCGCGACGGCGCAGCTGCACGCCTCGCGCGCCGTCTCGTGGCGGCCGAGCTCACCGAGCAGCCGCCCGCAGAGCGCGAGCGCCGTCGGCATCGCCGGATCGCTCTTCACGATCGCAGCCGCCCAGCGGAGCGCCGCCTCGCGCTCCTCGGCGAGCGCGAGCGAAAGCCCCCGATCGATCGGGGATTCGGCGGTGTTGGTCGAGCCGGGGAGGACCGGCGGGGCAACGCCCATTCCTCACCTCATCATCAAGGGAGAGAGCTCAAGGGAGAGACGCCGATCGTGTATAGCACCCGTCCGTCGGGGGCACGAAAGCATCTCTCGGCGGGCTCGAGCGGCCGCGAACGCGGACCGCGCTTGGGGCTGCGCGCTCGCTCACGGGCGGCTCCTGGCTTGACCAGCGACGAGGCCTGCGATTCGATGAACGCTCGGCCCTGGCATCGCCGGCGCCCTTCGTCATGGCTCCTTGCGTTCACTGCGGCAGCGAGGTCTCGGCGGCCCCGTGCCCCGCGTGCGGGGCCGAGCAGCCGCACGGCGGCGCGCACGACCCGCTCCTGGGGAAGGTCCTCGCCGACCGGTACGAGATCGTGGAGCCGCTCACGTCGGGCGGCATGGCCAAGCTCTACCGCGGCGTGCAGCGGTCGCTCGATCGCGCGGTGGTCGTCAAGGTCATCGACCCGCGCCTCCTCAGCGCCGACGAGGACACGGCGAACGAGGCGGTGTCGCGCTTCATGGTCGAGGCGCGGGCGGCGAGCCGCATCAACCACCCCAACGTCATCAGCGTCTTCGACTTCGGCCGGACCCAGCCCGGCCTGGGTGGGCACCTCTTCATGGTCATGGAGCTCCTCAAGGGGCCGGACCTGTGGACGCTGCTGGCCGAGACGCCCCACCTGCCGCTCCCGCGCATCGCGAGCATCCTGCGCCAGACCCTCGCCGCCCTCGGGGAGGCGCACTCGCTCGGGATCGTCCACCGCGACGTCAAGCCCGAGAACATCATCGTCGAGCAGCGCTTCGGCGGCGCCGACCACGTCAAGGTCATCGACTTCGGCATCGCCAAGCTCGAGGCGGCGCAGAGCCTGACCCAGGCCGGGCGCGCGCTGGGCACGCCCCACTACATGGCGCCCGAGCAGGTCGAGGGCAGCGCCGTCGGGAGCGCGGACCTCTACGCCATCGGGATCCTGCTCTTCCAGATGCTCACCGGCCAGGTGCCGTTCGACGGCGACTCGCCGCTCGAGATCCTGATGCAGCACCTGCACGCCCCGCGGCCCGATCCTCGCGCGGTGGCGCCCGAGCGCCGGATCCCCGACGCGCTCGCGGAGCTCTGCGTCCGCTCCATGGCCGTCGATCCCGCCCAGCGCTTCTCGACCGCCGAGGCGCTGGCCGAGGCGCTCGCCGCCGCGATGCCGCCGGCGCCGCGGGTGGCGCCGTCGGTGCCGCCCCGCCAGATCCCGAGGCCGTCGATCGCCCCCGGAGCGACGCCGGGCTCGGTGGCGCGGCCGTCGGCGCTGGCCGCCGCCCCTGCGCATCGCGCCCCAGCCGCGGGAAGCGAGCCGCCGCCGCCGCGCGTGACGCTGCCCTTCTTCGGTCGGGACGCCGAGATGACGGCGGCGCGGCAGCTCCTCGCCGATCCGCGCGGCGCGGGCGCCACGCTGTTCTGCGGGCGCATCGGCGTCGGCCGGTCGCGCCTGCTCCACGAGATCGCCAAGATGGCCGTGGCCGCGTCCATACGCGCCGTCGAGGTGTCCGCGCCGCCGAGCCCGCTCACCGAGGCGGGCTACGGCGCGCTCCGGCGCGTGATCTCGCGGCTCGCGAACGTGCCGGCCGCCGATCCGCGGCTCGCCTCCGGCGAGGCCGCGAGCGATCCCGGAGCCGCCCGTGGCCTGCGCGTCGTGTTCGGAGGCGAGCTGCCGCGCGGAGCCGACGGCGAGGCCGTCCGGGCGTCGGCCGCCGCGGCGCTCGCGTGGGCCGCGCACCAGGCGCTCGCCGGCGGGCAGCGCTGCCTCCTCGCCCTCGACGACGTCCACCGCTACGACGGCGCCTCGTGGCAGGCGCTGCGCGCGGTGCTCGAGGCCCCACCCATCCCAGGGCTCCTGGTGTGGATGACGTCGACGGATCGACCGCCGGCCGGCTCGCCGGGCGCCGTCGCCGTCCGCCCGCTCGAGGGGCTCTCGCCCGTCGACGCAGCGCGGCTGCGGCGAGCCCTCGCGCCCGACGCGGCCGCTTCGTCGAGCCGCGGCGACGGCGCCGACACCGAGCCGCTCGCCCTCGAGCTGACGCGGCGCTGGCGGCTCGAGGGCCGCGCCGGCGGGACGGGCGTCAACGCGCTCGTCGCGGCGAAGCTCGCCGAGCTGCCCCCGCCGCAGCGCCGCGCGCTGCAGGCGATCGCGCTCACCGGCGGCGGCTCGCTCGAGACGCTCGCGCGCGTCCTGCCGATCCCGGAGCCGCTCGAAGAACCGGTGCGGCGCCTCGCCGACCATGGGATCGCCGGGCTCGAGCAGGGCGTGACGGGTCTCACCCACGATGTCTTCGGGCGCGTGGCGATCGCGACCGCGCCGGCAGGCGTCCTCTCCGAGGTCCATGCGCGCATCGCCGACGCGCTCGGCGACGGCGCCGGACGCACCGAGCTCAGGGCCTACCACGCGCTCCGCGGCAGCCCCGATTTCGAGGCGTTCATGCTCGCGGAAGAGAGCGCGCGCCTGCGGGCCGCGCGCGGCGACGAGGACGGCGCGATCACGATGCTCTCCGAGGCCATGCGCGCCGGACGCACGCTGCTCCTGCGCGGCGAGGTCGAGGCGGCGGGGAGCGCGTGCCTGGTGTTCTCGAAGAAGCTCGGCGCCGCGCTCCTCGCGGCCGGGCGGCTCGACGAGGCCGACGGCGTGCTCGAGGAGACCCTCGAGCTCTGCGGCAGGAACGATCCGTCGCGCGCCGATGCGCTCGAGATGCTGGGCGAGGTCGCCGAGCGCCGCAGCCGGCCGGAGCTGGCCAGGCAGCGACGCGTCGTCGCGCTCGCGATCGCTCACGCCCAACGCGACGAGGTCCGGGTCGCGAGGCTCGAGCGCGTGCTCACCCGCGCCTGATCGCTCGAGCGCGCCGGGCGGCTCGGGCGCATCCGGGCCACGTGAAGTCGGAGCGCGCCGGGCCTCGCGTGCGGCCGCCTTCGCGCGCCGCCGGGCTCTTCACGCACCTCGCGATCCCGGCACCTCGCTTGCCTCCCGCGGGTCGTGCCCGACGAGGTGGGCAAGACGGGAGAGAGCCATGCCCCATCCGACCGGAGAGAAGCTGCGCTGCGACGATTGCGGCGCCGAGATCGTCTTCACGAAAGCGTGCCCATGCCCGGAGCGCGAGCCCAAGGCGCACTCCGATCTCTGCTGTGGAAAAGAGATGCGGAGCGTCGGGATCGAGCCGCGCGCCGAGCCGGCGGCGAAGGCGGCGGGCGCGGGGCACTGACGGGCCCGCGCGATCGGCGCGCGCAGGGGAGCACGACCTCGCGCGAGCCGCCGGTCCAGCGCGGCGCGCGCCGCTCATGTCGCCGGGAGCCACGCCCCGAGCCCCCGCGAGGATCCGACGCGCGGATCGGCTCAGGGAGGAGCCGGCGGTTGGGCGGGCGCGGCGCGCGCCGAGGAACGCAGCCAGAGCCCGATGGCGGCGAGGAGCGCCAGATCGGCGAAGAGCAGCGGCGCGAAGACCGGCGCGCCGTGGAGCAGGCGATCGGTCCAGGTGCCGGGGCGGCGCGCGTCTCCGGCGAGGTGGAGGATGAACCCTGCCACCCCGACGGGCACCTGGACGGCGAGGACGACCAGCGTGGCACGCACCAGCGCGCGATCGCCGGGCCTCAGCAGCGCCACCAGGAGGAAGCTCACCGCGAACGCCGCCGATCCCACGGGCACCCACTCGGCCCGGCTGGCGAACCCGTTCTGCGCGTGATCGAGCAACGAGAGGCCGAAGTTCCCGAAGAAGCCGCCCAGGGCGAGCAGGACCACCCAGCCGCTCCAGCGCTCGAGCGGCTCCATCCGCGTCATCACGAGCAGGAGGCCGACGCCGACGTAGGCGAGCGGGGCGACGAACGGCGCGGCGTACACCAGGTTCGCGAGCGTCTGCTTCTCGAAGAACGCGCTCGCGAGGTGGTAGATCATGCCCGCCACGCCGACGAGGATCGCCGCGACGCCCACGCCGAGCGCGAGCACGCGCTGCCGCTCGCGGAGCCCGGCGCTCACGAGGCCAGGCAGCAGCACGATCGCGGCCGCCGCCGAGAAGCCGATCGGGATCCACTCCTCGCGCCGGGCGTACGCGTTCTCGGCGTGCGCCAGCGCGACGTCGCCGCCGAGCAGCGCGAGGTTGGACCAGATGAATGCCTCGACGGCGAACGCCGGCGACACCTTCTTCATTTGGCCTTGCGCAGCTCGGCCGCCTGGGCCTCGATCTCGGTCCGCAGGCGGAGGATCTCGTAGTTGCCGTGCCATTGCACGAAGTCGGCGCCGCCCATGAAGGCGCCGTGCTTGGCGGTGCGGCCGTAGTAATGCCAAAGGTCGAACTCCGCGAACTCGATGGCCTCGTCGAACGGCTGCGGGGTGAGCCGCTTCTCCTTGCGCAGCTCGGCGACGACCGCCGTCGCGCCCAGCACCTTGTCGTTGGTCGACTCGAGCAGCTTCTCCGCCTGCGCATAGAACGCGTCGATGCGCGAGCTCGCGTGGCACTTGGTGCACACCTCCTTCATCTCGGTCTGGCCGCGCTCGTAGTGGGGGCGCTTGGTCGACACCGGAGCGAACAGGTACCAGGAGAGCCGCTCGGTGACGTCGTGGGTGAGCTTCTGTCCCTCGAGGCCGCTCATGTGGCAAGTGGCGCAGGTGGGCACGCTCATGTCGGCGACCGTGAGCCGCTTGGGATCCGCCGAGAGGCGGAAGCTCTCGCGCTGCGCCACGTAGAGGGCGCCGTGCTTCGACTCCTCGTAGATCTCGATCTGCGAGTGATCCGGCCCCATGTGGCACTGCCCGCACGTCGAAGGCTCGCGCGCCAGCGCGACGGAGGTCGAATGCCTGGCGTGGCAGGCGGTGCACGAGCCGAAGGAGCCGTCGGGGTTGGGCCGCCCGATGGCGTGGCAGGCGTTGCAGCCGCTCGACACGGCCGCCGCGCCCTCGGCCGTTCCGACGGGGTGCGGCGGCCGATCCACGGCGCCCTTGTGGTAGCGCTCGCCCAGCTCGATCTGCTCCTTCGAGAAGCCCGACGTGCCGTTGACGGCCGCCCACGAAGGGCCGGCGTGGCGGCTGCGCGCGAACTGGTCGTTCTCGCGCGCGTGGCACTGGGCGCAGTTCTTCGCCGTGAGGCCCTTCGCGATGGTGAACCCGTTGTGGTCGAGGCTCGACTGGCCTTCCGCGGGCCTGTGGCAATCGAGGCAGTTGACGCCCTGCTCCGCGTGCCGGCTGCGCTCGTATTGGGCGAGGATCGCGGGCGTCGCGTGCCGGTGGCACTCGGCGCATTTGCCCGTGGCCTCGACGAGCGCGGGCGACGGCTGGCTGCGCTCGACGCTGGGCCGGCGGGCGTTCACCAGGAGCGCGGCCACGATGAGCGCCGTGCCCAGGAACACGGCGACGAACACGAAGCGGAATTGCATGGCTCGGGCACCCTAGCAGCGGCGACGGCGGAGCTGTCGCCGACTTCGGGCGTCCGACTCGGACCCAGGCCGCGTCAGGCGGAGAGCCGTCCTCCGCGGATCAGTAGCCCCACTCGTTCTTCTTCTTCGACGTCGGCTTCGCCGCCGGATCGCCGCCCTTCTTCTTCGCCGGGGTGGACGGGGACGATGCGCGGCTCGTCGCGGACGCGGCGGCCGCCGCCGTCGCCGCCGTGGGCGGTGGGGCGACGATGTCGGCAGCGCTCGAGGCCGCGGGGGCGGCCGGGCTCGCGGCGCTCGGCGTCTCGACGACGGCGGGCGCGAGCGCCCTCACCTCGCTCTCGGCGGGCGGGGCCGGCCGCTCGGTCGAGCGCAGCACGAGGAACGCGGTGATCGCGACGAGGGCGCCCCCGACGAGCGCCGCCGCCCACACGATCGGGAGGCGTTTGCCCGCGACGGGCGCGGCCGGCGGGACGGCGCTCGGCTGCGCGTAGGCGCCCGCCATCGACACGGACGGGACCGAGGGGTAGCTCGGCGGGCTCGACTCGTCGGCAACGGGCGCCTGCGCCGCGCGATCGCTCCGGGGCGCGGTCACCGCCCCGGCGAGGAGCCGAACCGAGATCTCGGCATCGACCCCCACCGCCTCGACGAAGGTGACCGCGAGCTCGCTCGCGGTCTGGAAGCGCTCCGCCGGCTCGCGGGCCAGCGCGCGCTGGAAGAACGCGTCGACGCGCGCAGGCAGCTCGGGCCGGAGCTGCGACGCGACGGGCAGCTGCGCGGAGCAGATCTTGTAGATGATGTCGCCGACGGCCTCGCCGCGGAAGGGGAGCTCGCCGGTGAGGGCGCGGAAGGCGATGACGCCCAGCGACCAGAGATCGCTGCGGTGATCGATCTCGCGGAGCCCGCGCGCCTGCTCCGGGCTCATGTAGTGCGGCGACCCGAGGAGCTCGCCGGTTCTCGTCGACTCGCCGTCGACGCCGCCGTCGAACCGCTTGGCGATGCCGAAGTCGAGGATCTTGACCATCTCGTCGTCGTCGACGTGGGCGAGGAAGATGTTCTGCGGCTTGAGATCGCGGTGCACGATCCCCGCCTCGTGCGCGCGCCGCAGCGCCTTCGACGCCTGGGTGAGCACGCGCGCCGTGAAGGCCACGCCGAGGCGGCGCTCGCGCTTGATCCGCGAGCCGAGGTCCTCGCCCTCGAGGAGCTCCATGACGATGTAGGGCCGCTCGCCGTCGACGCCGTGTCCGTAGATCTGGACGACGTGCGGCGAGCGAATGCGCGCGACCGCCTTGGCCTCGCGCTCGAAGCGCGCCCGCAGATCGGAGGAGGCGCCGATCCGCACGTCCATGAACTTGATCGCGACCGGCCTGTCGAGGCTCGTGTCCCAGCCGGCCCAGACGGCGCCCATGCCACCGCGCGCCAGGAGACGGTCGAGGCGGTAGCTGCCGCCCACCATCATCCCCGGTGTGACGTCGTCACCTCCGGCGCCGGCCGGGGCTGCTGGAAGATCGTGGGGCAACGCGACGCTCCGTCGCGAGGGTATCACACGGCCTGGTCACGGCGTGCAGCACACGGTCGTCGGGCTCGAGGGCGAAGCCGTACCTGTGGGCTGTCCCCCATTCGCCGTGCAGGTCCCACCCCCGGACCGCTCCCGGATGGGGTGAACTGGATGGCGATCGCATCCTGAGCGAGGCTGCCGCAGGTCATCCCCGCCGGCGTACCGCACCCGCAATCCGTACAGCTGCGCCCGTCGGCGATGCCTCCATACATCAGGTGCTTCACCGTGAACGGGCCGGGGCGGGCGAGATCGCCGTCCTTCGAGATGCATGCCCCCGGCTCGAACGATGCGCCGGCCTTGGGGGCGCACACGCCGTCGCCGCAGCCGCCGCCGGCGGCGGCGCCCGAGCACACGAGCGCCTGCTCGGCGAACGACGCCGGAGCTGCCGCCCGACGGGGCGCCGCAGCTGCACGCGCCGCAGCTCGCCGGCGGCGCGTCGAGCGAGCCGACGCCACCCTCCAGGCTGTCGGTCCACGGGGCGTTGCACGAAGGCATTCGCCTTGGAAGAACCGGACAGGCCCGGTCCAGGTCGCAGGCACTGCGGGCACACACTCGTACGCCGAGCAAAGCGGATCGGCGCAGTCGACGAGAGAGTCGCCGTTGTCGTCGACGCCGTTGCCGGAATCCTCGCACGCGCTCCCGCTGACGCAGCCGCCGCCGCCGCTGCCGCTGCCGGTGGTGGTCGCTCCGCCTTGCCCGGTCGTCGCTCCGCCCTGCCCGCCGCTGGATCCTTTACACCGACCGGCGCCGGCGACGGAGCCGCCCGAGCGCGAGCGGCGCACCGGCGAGCGCGAGGAGCCACCACGACGGCGCACCGCGCGGCGCGGCGCGGCAGCCGCAACCGCCCTCGTCCCCTTCCGCGATGTTCGCGCCGCCACCCGACGTGGTGCCGGCGCCGCCGCCGCCCGCGCCGGCCGAGCTGCCCCCGGTGCCCGGCGCCCCTCCCCCACCGCCGCCGCCGCCGGTCCCGGGCGAGCTGCCGCACCCCGAGGGCTCCGACGTCTCGTCCACGCCCTCGGGACGAACGCCGTAGATCGGCGTGGGGCACCCGAGCTCGAGCGCGCCGAGGTCCGGCGCGGCGCCCTGGAAGCCGTCGCTGAAGCCGGGAAGCACCACGCCCGAGTCGACCGCGGCCGAGCCGGGAGCGAGCGTCACGTCGGCGGCGGTGAGCGTCTCGGTGTACGCGCCGGGCGCGGTGAGCCCGCTCGCGAACGGCGACGCCTCGACGAGCCGGCCGTTCGGCTCGACGCCGGCGGCCTGCGCGTCGGCGAACGAGGCGAAGTTTTCGTAGCCGCTCGAGAGGTTGAAGGTGAAGACGCCGTCCGGGAAGTAGCCGTTCGAGTCGAGGAGGCCGTCGTCGATGAGACCGGTCCAGTCGACGGTCTTGCCGCCGGCCGGGGACGCGGGACCGATGAAGAGGTTGTTCTCCACGGCGAAGTGGTGCGTCGCCGCGCTCGTCTGCAGGCTGAGCGCGTGATCGGGGCTCACGAAGGTGTTGTGGAACGCGTACACGCCGCTCGGCTCCTGGGGCGGCACGGTCCCGAGGCCGTGGAGCTTCATCTGCTCGTTGGCGACGTTGACGACGACGTTGCGGAACGCGTACGCCGGCCCGCCGAAGATCGGCTGGAAGCTCAGCGTCGCGTAGGTGTTGGTGAAGCGGTTCCGGAACGCGCGCACGTTGCGCTGGGAGCCGTCGAGCTCGACGCCGTTGTCGTAGGCCGAGAGCACCTCGTTGCCGTAGAAGTCGACCGAGCGCGCGCCGTCCTGCTCGATCTTCATCGCGTCGCCGAAGCCGACGATGCGGTTGTGGCAGACGACGTGGCCGTCGCCCTCGACGTGGATGCCGTCGTCGTTGGCGTGCGCGCCGCCGTCGTCGGGGTAGGTCGCCGGCCAGACGAGCCGGCCCTCGAGATCGTTGTCGGCGATGTAGAACCCCTTCTGGTCCTGCCTCGATCCGATGCCGAGGATCACGTCCTCGATGCGGACGCGACGCACCACGTTGCCCTCGGCGCCCTGGCCCTGGAAGCGGAGCGCCCGCGAGGCGCTGCGGATGGTGAGCCGCTCGACGTGCACGAACGAGCCGTACACCTCGAGGACGTTGCACGCCTGGCAGTCGCCGCCGTCGAGCACCGCGTCCTGGGAGGCGCCGCGAATCACGATGGGCGCGTCGGCGGTGCCGCTCGCGTCGATGGCGAAGTTGCCGGCGTAGACGCCGTCGGCGAGCGTGATCACGTCGCCCGGCTGCGCCGCGGCGAGCGCCGCGTCGAGCGAGGCGACGTCGCTCACCGCCTTCGGGCTCGGCGACGCCGGATCGCCCGGGACCGCGCGCGTCGTGCCGGTGAGCGGCACCACGACGTCGACGGCGCCGTCCGGATCGACGGCGTGGAGCTCGATCTCGTACGTCGTCGCGGGCGCGAGATCGAAGAGGCTGCCGGCGAACTGGTCCGGCACCGAGAGCCCGACGACCACGTCGGGCCGGACGCGGTGCAGCGGGAAGCCGTCGCGCCAGGCGGCGTCGCCGGCGCGCCGGTAGCGCACGGTCACGCTCGCGTCGTGATCGTCGTCCCCCGACACCAGCAGCTGGACCCCGAGCGCGACGATGGTCGGCGGATCGAGCGAGGCCTGCCCGACGACGAGGTCGTCGGCGGCGCGAACGTCCGGGGCCGCGAAGCTGACGGCGAGCCCCACCGCGAGGACCGAGCCGCGGGCCGCAAAGCTCCTTGCCATCCCCATGGCGTATCACAGCGCCCGCCGGCGCGGCTGGCGACCGAGGAGCGCCTCGGGTATGAGCGACTCCATGCTTGGGATCGAAAGGCCCGCCGCGCTCTCCCTGGTCTTCTTCACCGCGCTCGCGATCGCCGCCTGCGGAGGCGACGGCGCGGCCAGCTCTGGCGCCGGCGGCACCGGTCCGGGCGGCACCACGACGGGCGCCGGCGCGGGCATCCCGGACCCGGGCAGCCCGCACACCCCGGCGACCGGCTGCCACGACGGCTTCACCGCGTGCGGCGACGTCTGCGCCCACGTCGTCGACGACTGGCGCCACTGCGGGCAGTGCGATCACACGTGCCAGACCGGCGAGGGCTGCGTCGGCGGCCAGTGCGTCGTCGGGCAGGGCTGCTTCGAGGCCGGCGCGGTCCTCCAGTGCGGAGAGCTCTGCACGAGCAGCTACGGCGACGCCGACCACTGCGGCAGCTGCGACAACCACTGCGGCGACGTGGAGCTCTGCGTCGACACCGCCTGCGCCGCCGGCGGCGGCGACGGCACGAGCTGCGCGAGCCCGCTCTTCTGGGACGTCGCCGCCGAGGAGACCGCCGGCTTCCGCTTCTCGAGCGCGCTCACGGTCCCGCACACCTTCACGTGCGGCCCGCTCGAGCCCGTGCCCACGCGCTGGTTCCGCTTCACGGCGACGAAATCGAACACCCGCGTCGAGATCCGCTCGGACCAGACCGACGACTACATCCTCGAGGTCTTCTCGTCCGCCGCGTGCGACGCCTCGGCGCTCGTCGGCTGCAACGACAACCGGAGCGGGAGCGACACCGATCCCGAGCTGCCGATCACGACCACCGAGGGCGCGACGCTCTACGTCGCCGTCGGCGTGATCGGCGCCTGGTCGGGCGAGCCGGCGCAGATCCACGTCGACCACTGACGCGCCGCGCGGGGTTGGCCGCCGTCGGGCGTCAGCCGGGCGACGAGCGCGCCGAGTGCGTCGTGAGATCGACGAAGAACTCCTCGCGGTCGATGGGCAAGCGAGACACGTTCTCGGTCGCCCACTGCGCGGCGAGCCCGTTGAGCGGGCTCTTGGTGTTGTAGCTCTGGTACGCGAGCATCTCGCCGACGCGCTGAATCAGCGTGTCGAGCGATTGCCCCGCGGTCCAGTGGTCCGCCGTGCACACCGCGTGCGGCGCGATGTTCGGGTGGAACACCGGCGTGAGCATCCGGAAGACCGGCGGATCCCGCGGATACCCCGAGGGCAAGGTGATCTCGAGGCGGTGCGAATCGACCGCCTCGATCTCGCCGCCGCGCTCGCGGAGCGAGCGGACACGGAGCGTCAGCACGTAACGATCGGGTGGATTCCCCGAGACGCCCTCGACGTCGATCTTCGGGTGGAGGCGGGCCAGACGCCGGACCGCCTCGTAGTCGCTCATCAACCGGCGCAATCGGACCGTCATGGCGCTTCCTCCCGAGAAGGCGGTTCTCCCGCGGCCTGGGCCGTGCTGTTGCTCATGGCGCGCGCGATCTCGTCAATCGCCTCGGCTGGCAGGCTGATCCCCTGAGGAGCACCGTCGCTCACCCGCGTCCAGGTGTTCAACCCGACGAGCCGGCCGCGCGCGTCGAAGAGCCCGCTCCCGCTGTCCCCGGGGCGGACGGGCAAGTCGGTGTAGAGCAGGCTGTAGGGACCGGCGGGCGTCACGTGGAGCTCGCGACGGAGGACGTGGCCGCGCTCGAGGCGGAAACCGTGGCGCAGCGGGTTCGGCAGGAAGAACACGGGCGCGCCCGTGTCGATGTCGCGCGAGCTCGCGATCATCGGGACGGCCGCGGGCGGCGCCTCGAGCCGCACCTGGATGAGCGCGACGTCGAGCGGCGGCTCGGACGTCCACACGACCTTGCCGGACGCCTCGCGGCCGTCCGCGAGCTGCACCCAGACCGCGTGCGCCGCGGCGGGGTCGCGGCGCGCGCCGACGGCGACGTAGGGCATGGCCACGTGGCTGCAGGTCAGCAGGAACACGCGGTCCGCGTCGACGCCGACGACGGCAGCGGCCCCCAGCGCGCCCGCTCGCGCGTCGCCGTCGGCGTCGGGCGCGACGACCACCGCGACGGCGTCGCGCGCTCGCTGGACCGCCTCGCCGACCTCGCCCCAATCGACGCGGGCGGGCATGGAGAGGTAGTCGATGCTCCACGCGTCCTTCGCGACGTAGAGGACGAGGCCCCCGAGCAGCGCGGCGGCGGATCCGCCGACGACGCCGCCGAGACGAGCGGCCGTGAAGATCGCCCGCAAGCGCCCCGGCGCGGAGAGGCGCAGGGCGCCGGCGCTCAGCCCCGCGCACGCCGAGCCCCAGGCCACCACGCGCCAGCCGGAGTCGCGGATGCTCGCGACGATCACGGCGGGCGATCCGATGCCGCGAGGCGCGAACAGCGCGGCCACCGCCCAGACGCACGCGGTGGCGAGGCCGAGCGACACCAGGGTCGCCGCGGCGGACGTGGCGATGCCGAGGATCCTGCGACGGTGTGTGCCGGCGCGGCGAGCCTCCGAGGCCTCGATCGTCGCACGGTCGATGACCAGCACGCCCTTCGCCTGCCAGTGGCTCCACGCCTCGCGGGAGAGGCACGCCGCGCAGGCCTGTCCCGGAGCGAGCCTCACGGCGCTCCGCGTGCCGCAACGGGCGCACACGGTGCTTGGCGTGGGCCGCGGGGACGTCCTCGTCATAACGACGCGAGCACGACGACGGTGACCAGATACGCCGCGCCCAGCGCGGCGCTGCCGTAGCCGATCGCCAGGTAGACGCCGTCGCGCCCGGCCAGCTCGCTCCGCCTGCGGAACGCGTACAGTCCGGCGAGCGGTCCGCAGATCGGAGCGGGGAAGCCGGCCAGCGTCGCGACGAAGAGGGCGACCAGCACCGATCTGGCGGACGCGATCTTCCCTTCGCGCGCCAACCATTGGCGGTACTCGCGCGGCTCCATCGGGTCCGCCCAGGGGAAGCGCGCGCCGCACGGGCAGACGAGGAGGCTCGAGGCGATCGTCGTCTCGCAGGCCGGACACTCCTTCTCGTCGCCCCATCCGGCACCGACGGTGCGGCGCGGCGGCGCCTTCTCGGCGACGGCCGCCTGCTTGCAGCCATACGTGGCGCAGCCGCCGATCTCGTTCCAGCACGCCTCGTGGTAGTCGTGCTCGCAATCGGCGCAGGTCGAGACGGCATCCTCGTCGCGGATGCGCGTCCCGCAGATCGCGCAGCGGGAGGACGTCTCGGCGGGGTCGGGCGCGGTCACGGCTAGAGCCCTCCGGTGCGCGTGATCAGGGCGATGAACCAGAAGAGCAGGTCGACCACGCCGATGATGGTCGCCGCCGTCGCCAGGCCTTCGCCGGAGAGCCTGGGGTCGCGCTTGATCGCGACCTTGGCCGCGCTCGCCTTCTGGATCGCGAGCGGTCCGAGCAGTGGGCCGCAGACGACGAGCCCGGCGATGGCGATGAGCAGGGCGTCGCGCGCGCCCGAGAACGTCGTCGTCGGTCCGTGGTAGAGGCCGTCGGGGGTGTTGATCGCGAAGCAGGTCGGGCAGATCTCGCACTCCTCGGCGATCCTCTGGCCGCAGTCGACGCAGCCCTTGCTGCCGAGATCGCTGCGGACCTCGGGCGCGCGCCTCCTGCGTCTCCGGACCGGAGCCGCCGCCTGCGGCGCGGGCGCTCGAGGCTCGTCCGCCGCGTCGAGCCGCGCCAGCGGCGCGTTGAAGCATCCGGCCGCCGAGCAGCCCAGCTCGCGGTCCCAGCACGCCTCGTGGTGCGCCGCGGCGCACTCGGTGCACACCGCGGCCGGCGCGCCCGGCTCGAGGCGCTCCTGGCACCAACCGCAAGGCTTGGACGCATGCTCCTCGCTCGCCGCGATCCGCTCCGCTGATTCGCTCACGCCGGCACCTTCCCTTCTGCGCTCGCTCCTGCGGCGGGCCGCACGACGCGCCGGGCGCGCTCCTCGAACTCGAGCACCGTATCCCCGATGGTGATCTGGTCCCCCGACTGGAGCCTGCGCCGCCGCACCGGCTCGCCCCCGATCGCGGTGCCCTTGCGGCTGTCCCTGTCCTCGATCTCGTACGTCTGCCCCGACCGGTGGATCGAGGCGTGGTGTGGATCGATGCCTGCGTCCTTGAACAGGTAGATGTCGGCGCTCGGCGCGCTGCCGATGGTGGTCGGAGTCCGGTAGAGGACGAACGACTTGCCGGCGAGCGGCCCCGTTCTCACCCGGATCCACGCCTCGCGCGTGAGCTGCTCGAGCAGGGCGACGAAGACACCGACCGAGAGCCCCACCGCACAGGCGCCCACGAGCCGGCTGGTCGAGGCGTCGGCGAACAGCGTGGGCCGCGTGAGCCACTCGACCGGGTCGAAGAACAGGCCGCCGAACGCGCCCCCGAGCGCGCCGCCGACGACGCTGTTACGGAGCTCGGCGCGGGTGGCGCGGCTGATGTTCATCCCCAGTCCGGTGCCGGCCCCGGCGCAGGCCCAGGCGATGCTGCGGCAGGTGACCAGCACCATCAGCGCCGCCTTGGAGTCGACGTTGTCTTTGAAGAGCTTGTGGCCGACGAGGAAGATCATCCCTCCCGGGATGAGCATCAGGAACGCGAAGAGCGCCGCCAGCGCGCTGCCGATCACCCCCCGCTCCACCGTGCGGCTCCAGTTCCTCCGCGCGGCGCCCTCCGCCAGGAGCAGTCCGAACGCGATCAACGTGGCCACGCACGGGAAGAAGCCCATCAACGCGAGCGTCGTGTGGCGCTCGGCCACGCGGGTGATCGCGGCCGCGTCCTCGGCCGTCGTTCGCCGGGCTGCATAAGCGACGATCTTGCCGTTGCGTCGGTCTTCGTCGTCCCCGATGACGTCCACGATCTCGCCGACCCGGATCGCCTCTGCGCTCTCGAGGGCCGGCTGGCCGCGCTCGCCCACCATGGTCTGGAGCTTCTCGGGATCGAAGAGGACCTCCTCGTTGCCGATGGTCATCGAGGAGAGCCCGCCGCTGTCGAACGGATCCGAGTTGACCAGCGCGATGGAGCCGGCCACCCGCGCGCCGTCGGCGATGAAGGGCTCGAGCGCCGCGTGGGCCGCCGCGGCGCCGAGCACGCCGGCGAGCGGCAGGTAGAACATGCTCGAGAGCAGGACGCGGCGGATGGGCGAGACCGGCTCGGCTTCGGGCGCCGAGCGTCCGGAGAGCGCGCGCTGGCGCGCGACGGCCTTGTCGACGTCGGGCGTGAAGAGCTCCGCCCTGGCGATCTTGATCGGGGCGGGCTCGGTCACGGGCGCCCCCCGGACGCAGAGGGCGCCGGAGCGGCCGGTCCGCCGAGCGCCTTGCGCTGCTGCTCGTATCGCGCCCGATTGCCGTTGTCGACGCCGGCGGCGGCCGTGAGCAGGCGATCGGCCCGCGCGAGGTCCCCCGCGCGCGCGGCGTCGCTCGCCATCTCGGAGTGGAGCGCTCCGAGCGTGGCTCGCATCGTCGCGAGCTCGCGCGAGATCTCGGCGGGGCTGAGCGACGACTGGCGCGAGATCTCCTCGAGGCGCGCCAGCACGGCGTGGGCGTCGCCGCGGTCGTCGCGGATCTGGCGCAGCCGATCGCGCGCCGCCTCGATCCTGGCCAGGCCCGCCCGGTGCTCGACCGAGTCGTACGAGGGTGCGTCGGCGAACGTCTTCTCCGCCTCGTCGAGGTCCACCAGGGCTTGCTCGAGCGGCCTGCGCGTCGCTTCGTTGCCGAGCGTCGCGCGGAGAACGCCGAGCAGCTGGGCGTCGATGTCCTGGACCGCGGCGCGGACGCCTTCGGCTCGCGCCTTCGAGAGCTCGAGCTCGACCTGCTGCAGGACCGCCCTCGCCTCGCGCGTGCCGATCCAGAAGCCGCCCACGGCCCCGATCAGCGCCATCAGCGCGCCGGTCGCGAGCATCGATTTCCAGTCCCCCGGTCGCTCGTCCTGGTCCCGCGCGGCGGTCTTCGCCTCGGCGTCCTTCGGACGCGGCGCCTTGGACGGCGAGCCCCCGGCCGCCTCGGCGGGTGCCTCCTCCTTCTTCTCGGCGGCGCGCGTGCCATCCCAGGTGTGCTCTCGCTCGCCGATCCAGTACCTCCGACATCGCGTCGGCCGCCCCTCGTGCCAGGCGAAGACACCGTGCTCCCGGCTCTTCGGGTCGTAGACGAGCGCGATCTGGAAGGGCTGGTCGAAGAAGCTCGAGTGGATGAACTCGTCGCGGTCCGAGAGGAAGATCCCGAAGCCGGGGTGCGTGTGGTACCAGCCGACGATCTTCCGGTCGGCGTGGGTCGAGTCCATCTCCTTGTTGATGTGCTCCCAGGTCGCGTGCGTGAACGTGAGCTCCGCGCCCTTCTCGTCCGCGTGCAGCGCGTCGATGGTGGCGTCGACGCGCAGGAACGGCCCCGCGTCGTCGCGGAGCAGCTCGCCGACGAGCACCCCCCCGACCTCGCGCGTGCCGTCCTTCTCGCCGCGCGCGACGGCCTCGTCGAACGCCTTCTCGGCGATCAGGATCCGGAGCTCCTGCTTCACGGCGGGCGCCCGGCCCTTCTTGAGCCCGACTTCTCCGATCTGGCGTACGTCGAGAGCGCTCACCCCGCACCTCCTGGATCGACCCCCACCTCGCGCCCGGCCGCGAGCGGCCCCAGCGTGAGCTCGGCGTCGCCGTCGAACATCCAGCCCCTCTGCTCGAGCCCGTTGCGGGCCACCATCACGTCGAACGGCGGCAACCCCAGGTCTGCCGGGGTCGCCGCAGGATCGATCGCCGAATCGCGTCCGATCGATGCCGTGACGTCGACGATCCGGTGCGTGCCGCACTTCGGACAGGCCGCGTCGCGCTCACGCAAGGCGGCGAGGACCTCCCGCCCGGGTGCCGCGGCCGCGCAGCGCGGGCACGAGAGGCGCAGCACGACGTCCCGGCTCAGATCGAGGCGCGCCCCTTCGCCGAGCTCCCGCTCCGCGCGGTCGAGCAGCGCACCCATCGTGATCCCGGCCATCCCGACGCCCAGCCGCTCGATCGGGCCCACCCCGTCGTGGCCGGGGCACTCGTCGATCCGCGGGTAGCTGACCCGCGCGAAGTCGCTCCAGAGCCCGTGGATGTGCACACCCTCGCCGAGCAGCGCCGGCTGACCATGGAGGAGCTTGATCGCCTCCTCCACCTCGAGGGCGGCGACGAGCGACGCGGTCACCGCGGTGGAGGGCACGTGGCCGCGCGCCACGGCGTCGCGGGCGAGGAGCGCGCACGAGCGCCGCTCCGAGAGCAGCCGGCGATCCGTGGCGTTCATCGTGCACTCGTAGCAGGCCGTCTCTGCCGGGCGGAACGCGCGCACGACGCCCGAGAGCCCCTCGATCGCGCCGTCGACCCAGGTGCGCCCGACCCGCGCACAGGCCGAGTTGATGAACACGCGGACCTCCCTGTTGTCCACGCCGGCGATCACCACGTCCGCCCACTCGAACACGCCCAGCCCGGCGCGCGCGATCACGTTCTCGGCCCGCGCCGCGACGCGGACGTGGGGGTTCAGCTCCGCCATCCGCGCCGCTGCCACCTCCGCCTTGTTGCGCCCGTCGTCGGCGTCGCGAAAGAGGACGCTCCGGCTGAGGTTGCTCCGCTCGATCGTGTCCGGATCGAAAACGAGGCAGCGACCTATGCCCGTCAGCGCCAACAGCTTCAAAATCTCGTTCCCGAGGGCCCCGGCGCCGACCACGAGCACCTTGGCCTCGGCGACCCGCCGCTGATCCCACCAGGAGATGAGGCGCTGCCTGTCGTACCGGCCGTCGTCCGCCGGGCCGCGCGGCGCATCCGCTCCGAGTGTCACGACGGGCCGCCGGCCGTGATCTCCGGCTGGATCCGGAGCACATCGCCCTCGACGACGTCTTGGTTCGCGAGGTCCTGGTCGTCGCGAAGCTGCGTCCCCCGCCGCCGGTGGTGGAGCTTGTAGCTCATCAGCTGCCCGTCGGGCGCGAACTTCGGCAGGTGCAGCTTCTCGGCCAAGACCATCACGATCCGCTCGACGGCCACGTCGGCCGGCAGCTCGACGTGGACCCGCTTGTTGCCGGTCGCGTCCCAGACCTCGATGCGGATCTCGCTCATCTCGCGCCCTCGCCGCCCGAGGAGACAAGCGCTGCCCAGCCCCGTCAAGCCGCGCCGCTCGGTGGCGACCAGCCGCAACGCCGTGGGTCGGGGCGGGCGCGCGCGTCACCGGCGCGAGCTCACTTGCAGGGCTGCTTCTCGTTCGCGCCCATCGGGTTGCAGGTGACGGCCGTGCACGTTCCGAAGAGGCCCGTATCGCCGCAATTGACCGGAACCGAGCCGAGGAAGACGTCCGCCTTCTGCACGCAGACCCCGCTGCACGCATAGAACGCGTACTGTGGCTCCTGCAGCCCGTTGCAATCGAAGTCGAAGGATCCGCCCTTCATCGGATCCGTCTCCCCCATGATCGCGGTCGTCTGGTAGTCGGGCGCATTCAAGTAGGCGCGTCCGTCCTCGTCGGCGCAATCATCGCCGCCGCACTTCCAGGAGAGGTGCGTATCGCCGTCGATGTCGCAGTCGGTCCCGCCCTGGCCGCCGTCGCCGCCCTGCCCGCCTCCGCCGGTGGCGCTGGTCGTCGTGGTGCTCGACGTCGCCCCGCCCGCTCCTCCCGTGCCCGTCGTCGTCGTGCTCGACTGCGTCGACGAGGAGCCGCTGGTCGAGGGGTCGTCGACGAACTCGAGATCGGGGACCGAGCAGGCGCCGAGCACGGCGAAGACGATCCAGCCTCGACCGCGCATCAGAACCGCCCCGCGAGGCTCGCCCCCGCGCCGCCGGCCACGGGGTGCACGCCGAGCCACGCGCCCTTCGCCGGCGTCTTCGGCGCGGCCGTGGGGCCGGTCGGGTCGCCGGAGGTGACGACCAGGAGCGTGATGCCCGTGCCCAGCCCGGCGATCGCGACGGCGCCGAACACGTTCGTGAGGAGCGCGGCCGTCTCGGCGCGGCGGTAGGCGCCCTCGAGGCTCGCGGGGCACGGGCCTCCGCTGTCGTACGCGGGGCAGCCATCCTCCACGTCGGAGAGCGCGCCGCCGCGGACCACGGCCGCGATCACCGTCGCCGCGGCGCCGAGCCCTCCGACGCCGAGCGCGACGAAGCCGCCGGCGCGCGCCGCGCCGCCCGAGTCCGCCGAGGGCGCGATCGGGGCCGCGCCCGCATCCGCCGCGCGCGGCGCCGCGTTCGGGATCCGGAGCGTGATCTCGGCGCGCGCGCCCTCGGTGAGGGTGACCTTCTCGACGACCGGGGCGACGCCGCCGTACGCGGCCTCGAGGCTGTGCGCGCCGAGATCGCGCTCGAGCTCGGTCCCGATGAGGCGGGGATCGAGCGGCTTGCCGTCGATCGACACCTTCACCCGCTCGAGCCGATCGCCGGAGAGCTTCACCGTCAGCTTGGCGACCTTGGACGCGAGCGCGGCGTAGCGGCTCTCGGCGTCCTTGTCCCAGCCTTCGTACTTCGGCTCGGTCGACTGGAGGACCGCGCGGCGCAGGTCCCACCAGTCGCGCCGCGCCGCCGCGTGCTTGCCGAGCAGCTCCTCGCACTCGGCGATGTTCCGGAGCGAGCCGAGCCCCTCGGGGTAGATCTCGAGCGCCCGGCGGAACTGGACGATGGCCTCTTCGCACCGGTTCTGGGCGCGCAGCTCGCGCCCCGCGGCGAAGAGCGTCTTCGAGTCCTCCTCGTTGGCCGCGGCCGCGCGCGGGAGGGCGAGCAGGACGAGCACGGCCAGAGCGCCCGCCGCCACCGAGCGCGCACGCGCGCGCGTCGCCTCGCGCTCACTGGATCTCACTCGGATCCATCTCCTTCTTGCGCCGCGCGGTCTCGGCGGGCGCGGCGGTCGGGGGTGTCGCTTGCGCTTTGGGCGGGCGCGGTCGTGGGGCGGGCAGGCTCGGCGCCGCCGTGTCGACGGGGGCGCGATCCTCGGACGGCGGCGCCGGCTCGACGACCGGGCGCGGGCTCGTCGGGGCGGCCTCGAGCGGAGGCGGACCGGGAAGCAGCGCGCCGTCGGCAGTCGCGGAGCGCACGCTCGGGGGCTCGAACGCGGTGGCGGTGGCGGCCGCCGCTTAGCGACCGCCCCCTAAACGGGGCCCCCACACCCCCCCCAAAACGCCCCCCACGAACGCGAAACC
>CAYJPW010000035.1:0-22570 GCA_964372055.1 uncultured Polyangiaceae bacterium | reverse complement strand
CCGCGGATGCGCTCGCGCCGGATCTGCGGAGCGCGATCGCCGCCGCGATCGCGACCACGAGGACGGCGATCCCGCCGAGCACCACGGGCGCGAGCGCGCGGCGGCCCGAGGGCTGAGCGGACGGCACGATCGCGGCGCGGAACGCCGCCGCCATCTCCTCGACCGATCCGAACCGGTCGGCCGGGTCCTTGGCCAGCGCCCGGTCCATCCACGCGTCGACGGCCCGACCGAGCGTGGCGCGGACCGCCGACGGCGGATCCGGATGCCGCGTGCTGATCGCGACGATGAGATCGGCCATGGTCCGGCCGCTGAAGGGCGGGTACCCGGTGAGCGCCTCGTAGGCGACGACACCCAGCGACCAGATGTCGCTCCGGCCGTCGAGGCCTCCTTCGCCGGAAGCTCCCGCGTCGCCGCCGCGCAGCTGCTCGGGGCTCATGTACGAAGGCGAGCCGACGAGGTAGCCGTCGGTCGTCTCGCCGGGGCGATCGACGCTGAGCCCGGCGCGGATGGCCTTGGCGACGCCGAAGTCGGCGACCTTCACCGTCAGCGACGACGCCGCGCGAGACGCCGTCCCGACGTCGCGCGGGGCGTCGACGACCATGAGGTTCGACGGCTTCAGATCCCGATGGACGATGCCCTTGCCGTGCGCGACCGCGAGCGCGTCGGCGACCTGATCGAGCACGTCGGCCACGCGCTCCGGCGCGAGGACGCCGTCGCGCTCGAGCTCGTCCTCGAGGCTGTGCCCCGGCACGTACTCCATCACCAGGTACGGGACGTCGCCGTGCTCGCCGGCGTCGTGCACCGCCACCACGCCGCGCGTGGAGAGGCCGAGCTGCGCCGAGACCTGCGCCTCGAAGCGGAAGCGCTCGAGCACGTGGCTCCGCGTCGACGCGTCGACCGCGCCGGTCGAGAGGAACTTCACCGCGAGATCGGTCCTCAGGCTCACGTGCTCGGCCATCCACACCTCGCCCATGCCGCCTCGCCCGATGGTCCGGACGAGGCGGTACTTGCCGGCGACGACTTCGCCCGCGGCGAGCGTCGAGCGCACCTCGCCGGGGCGCGCCGGATCGTTCGCGTCCGCCGCGGCGCGGCTCGGCGTCGCCTCGTCCGACACGTGCCAACCGTAGCACGCGGACGCGAGCGCCCGCGACGCGAGCCCGCGGCTGCCGGGCGCGGCCCACGGCGCGTGGGACCGCGCGCCGCGCTCCGGCGGCGCGAGCCTCATGCCCCCGAGCGCCTCAGGTGTTCGCCGAGGACGGAAGGGCGCGGGCGCGCGCGCTTCACTGGCACTGGCCGTTGAAGCAGCTCTGGTTCGCCAGGCAGACGTTGCCGCACGCGCCGCAGTTGTTCTTGTCGAACAGCGCGTTCACGCACGCCCCGTCGCAGTACGTCAGCCCACCGGAGCAGACGCACACCGAGCCCGCGCACGACGCGGCGAGCCCGTTGCACGCGTTCCCGCAGGCGCCGCAGTTCTGCTTGTCGCTCGTGGTGTTGGTGCACTGGTTGCCGCAGAGGGTCTCGCCGGCCACGTTGCACGAGCAGGCGCCGACCTGGCAGGTCGCGTCGGGCGGGCAGATGTTGTTGCACGCGCCGCAGTTGAGCTCGTCGCTCTGCGCGTCCACGCACCCTCCGTTGCACGCGGTCTGGCCCACCGGGCAGACGTCCACGCACGCCGAGGCCTGGCAGGCCTGGTTCGCGGCGCACGCCGTCCCGCAGGCGCCGCAGTTGGCCGCGTCCTTCGTGGTGTCGGCGCAGGCGTTCTTGCACTCGATCTGGCCGGGCGGGCAGGTCGTGCAGATGCCGGCCGTGCACACGTAGCTGCTGGGGCAGTCGGTGGCGCAGTCGCCGCAGTGCGCCGGGTCCGCGAGCGGATCGATGCAGGCGCCGCCGCAGTCGATCTGGCCCATGTCGCACACGGGGCCGCCGCCCTGTCCGCCGGCGCCGCCCTGTCCTCCGCCGGCCCCGCCCTGTCCTCCTCCGGCGCCGCCCTGCCCGCCGCCGCCGCCGACCGCCTGGCCGCCGGTGCCGCCCTGTCCGCCCATGCCTCCGCCCGTGGTCGACGACGTCGTCGTCCCGGTGGTGCTCGTCGTCGCCGTCGTGCCCGACGTGCTGCCGCCCCCCTCGGCGTCGTCCCCGCAGCCGGCGACGACGCCGCCAAGACCGCCCGCCGCGAACGCAAAGACCGCCACGAAGCGCACTGCCTTCATCGATCCAGCCATGAAGCCTCCTAAGGAACGGGTCCTGGCTCGAAGTGACGACGCGCGCCGGAAACGGCTCACGCGCCGCCCCGAGCTCGTTCGCTTCGCGTCGTGAGCCGCCCCGAGGTGCTCGCGACACTTCGCAGCCAGCGGGAGAGCGTGGTTACATGAACGCGTCTTGGGCAACGGCGGAGCGCGCGGGTACGAGCAGACGACGACCGCCGGCGTCGCTTGCCCCGTGCCCGAGGAGACCGACGAGGGCGCGCTCGTCGCCGGCCTCCGCGCGGGCGAGCTCTGGGCGCGCCTCGAGCTGTTCGACCGCTACGCCCACCACGTCGAGCGCATCCTCGGGCGCGTGCTCGGGCGCGACGCCGAGCTCGCCGACGTCCTCCACGACACCTTCGTGCAGGCGTACACCTCGGTCGACTCGATCCGCGATCCGCGCGCCATCAAGGCGTGGCTCTCGACGGTCGCCGTCTTCACCGCGCGCGGCGTCATCCGGCGCCGCAGCCTGCGCCGCTGGCTGCGCTTCTGGGATCCGGCCGAGCTCCCCGAGCCCGAGGCGCCCGCCGCCGACGACGCGACGCGCGAGGCGCTCGCGCGCACCTACGCCATCCTCGGCCGCCTGCCCGTCGACGAGCGGATCGCCTTCACGCTGCGGTTCGTCGAGGGCATGGACCTCACCGAGGTGGCGGCCACGTGCCGCTGCTCGCTCGCGACCATCAAGCGGCGGCTCGCGCGCGCCGAGAAGAGGTTCCTCGAGGCCGCGAAGGAGGACCCGGTGCTCGGCACCCGGGTCGAGGGGGGGCGATGGGCGGACCGATGATGCACGGGCGGGATCTGCGCAAGCTCGGCGGCGAGATCGCCGAGGCGCTCGACGCCTCGCGCGACGAGCGCGTCATCGCCCGCGCCCGCGCGCGCCTCGCCGAGGACGGCGGCCGGGCGCCCGCGAGCCCGCTCCGGTTCGCGATCGGCGGCCTCGCCCTGGCGGGGGCGGCGGCCGCCGCGTTCCTGATGTTCGGGCGCGGATCGATCCGCGGCTCGGCGTTCGACGTCGGGGATCCGCCGCGCCAGGGCAGCGTGGGCGCCGCGATCGAGGGCGGCGCCGGCGCGCCCACGCCCATCGTCTTCCACGACGGCTCGCGCTTCGTCGTCGAGCCCGGCGGCCGCGCCCGCGTCACCGTGCTCCCCGCCCCGTGCGGGCGAGGCGACGCCGGATGCCAGGGCGCGACCGGCGAGCTGGTCCTCGAGAGCGGCGCGGTGCGCGGCTGGGCGAGCCGCGGCGCCGACGCCCCGTCGTGGCGCGTCGCCGCCGGACCATTCCAGGTCCTCGCCCGCGCCTCGGACTTCTCGGTCACCTGGGACGCGGCGCACGAGGCGATCACCGTCCGGGTCGAGGCCGGAGCGCCCGTCACCGTGAAGGACGCGGCGCGATCGAGCGCGGTCGAGCCCGGCGCCGAGCTGCGCCTGGGCAAAGCGACGCCGGCGCCGTGAGGCTGCGGATCCGGCGCCCCGACCCTACGGCGCCAGCTTGGCGACGAAGGCGTCGCCGCTCGCGGCGGGATCGTTCGCGAACACGTCCCCGCTGCCGAAGTCGGTGACGCCCGCCATGTAGCCGGTGACGAGCACGTTCGCGCCCGGGTCCGAGGCGATCCCGAGGCTGTGCTGGTAATCGTCCTGCTGGGTCGAGTCGCCGAAGCGCTTGCTCCAGACGTGGGCGCCGCCCGGCGCGAGCTTGAGGACGAAGACGTCGTGCTTGAAGTTGCTCGCGGTGGTCATGGGCCCGCCGCCGAGATCGAGCGTCCCCACGAACCCGGCCGAGAGCAGCGCGTCGCCGAAGCCGTCGCTCGCGAGCCGCAGCGTCGTCGGCGAGAAACCGTTGGCGTACTGGTGCACCCACTGGAAGCCGCCCGCCGGATCGAGCGCGAGCACGTAGAAGGCGCCCGCCGCCGGCGGCGACTGGGGGGAGCCGTCGCCGAAGTCGACGGCGCCCGAGGTCTGTCCGGTGACGAACACGTCGCCGGCCGGATCGACGGCGAGCGCGTCGACCGTCTGCCCCGCGGCGTTGCCGACGAGCTTGCTCCACTGGTGCGCGCCGGTGGCGTCGAGCTTGGCGATCGCGATGTCCGAGGCGCCGGCGCTGGTGAGCGTCGTCGGGCCGAACTTGATGCTGCCGTACGCCGTCGCGCCGACGTAGACGTTGCCGGCCGCGTCGGTGGCGACGCCGTTGCCCTGCTGGGTCTGCGCGTCGCCGTAGCGCGCGCTGAAGACGTGGTTGCCCGCGCCGTCGAAGCTCGCCACGAAGACGTCGCTCGAGCCGTTGGTGCTCGTGAACAGGTTGCCGCCGAAGGTGAGCTGGCCCGAGAAGGTCCCGACGATCACGACACCGCCGCCGGGCCGCGGCGCGATCGCGGCGGGGGACTGCGGCGCCGAGTCGCCGAAGCTCTTCGCCCAGACGAACGCGCCGGAGGCGTCGAGCTTGACGAGGAAGATGTCGGCGCCGCCCTGCGGCGCGACGAGGCCGCCGCCGAAATCGGTGGTGCCGTAGAAGAAGCCGGTGATGTAGACGTCGCCGTTCTCGTCCGCGGTGATGCCGTTGAGGTACCCGTCGGTGCCGCTCGCGATGTACGCCTTGCTCCAGAGGTGGTTGCCGGCGGGATCGAGCTTGGCGACGGCGAGATCGGGCGAGCCCACGGCGCTGAACGATCCGCCGCCGAAATCGATCGTGTTCGCGAACTTGGCGCCGACGAGGACGTTGCCCGCCGGATCCGCCGCGATGCTGGTGCCGTACTGATCGTAGTTGCCGCCGAACGCTTTCGCCCAGAGCCCGCCGCCGGTGCACGCGGGGGCGGCGCCGTCGCAGTCCTCGTCGGCGGGCGTCGCGCAGCTGTCGGCGGCCGGGAGCACGTCGCCCGAGCAAGCGCCGAACGCCGTGCCGTCGGGCTGGCAGGTCGCGAGGCCGGCCTTGCAGGCCCCCACGCCCTCGGTGCCGGCGGGGCCGGTGTAGCAGCTCGACTGCGATCCCGGGACGCAGAAGCTGGCGCCGCCGCCCGCGCCGCCCGCGCCGCCGCTCCCGGTCGCGCCGCCGGTCCCGGTGCTGGTCGCGCCGCCGGCGCCACCGCTCCCCGTCGCGCCGCCCGTTCCGGTGCTCGTCGCGCCGCCGCTCCCGGTGGCGCCGCCGGTCCCGGTGCTCGTGGCGCCGCCGCTTCCGGTCGCGCCGCCGGTCCCGGTGCTCGTCTGGCCGCCGGTCCCGCCCGAGCTCGTCGTGGAGCCCTGGCCCTGGCCGGTGTCGGAGTCGCCGCCGCACGCCTGGAGCAGGCCGAGGGGCACGGCGAGGAGCGCGAGGATCCGAGCGGCGCGGTCCGAGGTAAGCATCGCGCAACGGTACCACGGCGCGCCGGCGCCGACCGCGCGGCGCGGGCGCCGCTACCCGGGCTCGACCAGCACCTTGAGCACGCCGCGCTCCGCGGCGAGGCGCAGCGCCTCGTCGGCCTTGGAGAGCGGGACGCGCGCGCTGACGAGCGAGCCCACGTCGACGCTCCGCGCCTCGAGCGCGCGCAGCGCCGGCGCGAAGCTCCCGCAGCGCGAGCCCACCACCTGGATCTCGTGGATGACGATCGGCGCCAGGCTCAGCGAGGCCGCGCCGGCGACGGTGCTCTTGAGCACCAGCGTGCCGCGCGGGCGGGTCAGCTCGATCGCGCGCGCGAAGCCCTCGGCGGTGCCCGTCGCCTCCACCACGAGATCCGCGGGCGAGAGCGCCGCCGCGGCGTCGCCGAGCACCGTCTCGATCCCGCGCCGCTCGAGCACGGCGAGCTTGCCCGCGTGGCGCCCCGCGGCGGTGACCCGCGCGCCGGCCTGATGCAGCACCTGGGCGACGAGGAGGCCGAGCTTGCCGTCCCCGAGCACGAGCGCCCGCGTGCCCGGGAGCACGTGCACCTGCTCGAGGATCTCGAACGCGGCGGCGAGCGGCTCGGCGAAGACGGCCGCCTCGTCGGGGACGCCCTCGGCGATCGGGTGCAGGTTCGCGATCGGCACGGCGACGAGCTCGGCGAGCGCGCCGTCCGCGCCGAGGATGCCCATCACCGTGCGCGTCGGGCAGTGCCGGCCGAGCCCGCGCGCGCAGCGCTCGCAGCGCCCGCAGGCGAAGTTGATCTCGGCCGTGACGCGGCGCCCGCGCAGCTCCTCCGGGCCCTCGACCACGTCGCCGACGAGCTCGTGCCCGAGGACGCCGCGGAACCCCATGTAGCCTTTGACGAGCTCGAGGTCGGTGTTGCAGACGCCGCCGAGGCGCGGGCGCACCAGCGCCTGCCCCGGTCCGGGCACCGGATCGGGGCGCTCGGTGACGCGGGCGGAGGCTCCGTCGAAGTAGAGGGCGCGCACGGCCGGACGCTCGCCCGATCGGCCGCGGGTGTCCATCCTCCTCCATGCGTGGACGCCGGCGACGCGCCGAGGCAACGTGGCCGGGTGAACGAGCACTTCACGCTTTCACCGCTCGCCGACGAGCTCGAGCCGGCGCTGCGCGCCATCCTCACCCAGTCGTTCCAGTTCGCGGCGTGGGAGGTCTACCGCGACCGGGTCGGCCGCGAGAGCTTCCGCGCCCTCACCCGCGACGGCCGCGTCGTGGCGGGCCTCGCGATGTACCGCATGGGCCAATGGTTCGGCGGGCGCGTCGTTCCGATGACGGGCTTCGCCGCCGTCGGCGTGGCGCCGGAGCACCGCGGCACCGGCGTGGGCCGCGAGCTCATGGCGCGCGCGCTCCGCGAGCAGCGCGACGCCGGCGTGCCCATCGCGGCCCTCTACGCCTCGACGCAGGCGCTCTACCGCAAGGTCGGCTTCGAGCAGGCGGGCTCGCGCGTCCGCTACGCCGTCGAGGCGCGGCGCATCGGGGAGATGTCCGACCGGAGCCTGCCCTGCGTCCCGGTCGAGGCGGCGCGCCACGAGCTCTTCCACGATCTCTACCGCCGCTTCGCCGAGCGCCAGACGGGTCTCCTCGATCGCAACCGCGCCATCTGGGAGCGCGCCGTCCTCCCTCCGGACGCGGTCGCCCGCGCCTACCTCGTGGGCCCCGAGGCCGCGCCCGAGGGCTACGTCGTGTTCACCCAGGACCGCGGCAAGAGCTTCGCCTACGATCTCGCCGTCCGCGATCTCTGCGCGCTCACCCCCGCCGCGGCCCGGCGCCTCTGGACCTTCTTCGCCGATCACCGCTCCCTCGCCGGCGAGATCACCTGGTCCGGCCCGCCGGTCGAGCCCCTCCTCGCCCTCCTGCCCGAGCAGCCGGCGCGGGTCACCGGCACCGAGCGCTGGCTCGTGCGCATCCTCGACGTGAAGGAGGCGCTCGCCCGGCGAGGCTGGCCCACCGGCGTCGAGGCCGAGCTCCACCTCGACGTCCGCGACGAGCTCCTTCGCGAGAACCACGGCCGATGGGTGCTCGCCATCGGCGGCGGCGCGGCGGAGGTCCGCGCCGGCGGGCGCGGCGAGCTCGCCTGCGACGTCCGCGGTCTCGCGCCGCTCTACACCGGCATGCTCCCGCCGCGGGCGCTGGCCGCGCTCGGCTGGATCGAAGGCAGCGAGGCCGCGCTGGCGACGGCGGGTCGGGCGTTCGCGGGGCCGGAGCCGTGGATGCCGGACATGTTCTGATGTTCGGGCGTCAAACGAGCCCAAACGCCAGCTTGGACAGCACCTCCGCCGCGACGATGAGGGTGACGACGGCTGCGGCCAGACGTCCGCCCGCCAGACCCGTGGCGTGGCGGATCCCGAACACGAGCAGCACGATCTGCCACCCGAGAACGGCCAGAACGATGGCCGCGAGGACGAACACCTCTGGGCTGCGCGCGACCGGAGCTCCGCCGAGTGGCGCCGGCATGACCACGACCAGCAGCGCCGCAGCGAGCGCCGCCGGGACGCGGAGCACGCCGACGGCGACGAGGAGCTGCGCTGGGTCGCGTCGCGCGTTCAACAGCCGCGCGAGGATCCAGGCCAGTCCGGCTGGGAGGACCACCGCGACCGCTTGATCGGCGAGAGCGGATGCCACCGGTACCGGACGACGGCTCAGGTGGATGTCGAGGAAACCGTCGAATCGCACGCCGAGCTGCGAGAGCGCTATTCCCGCTACCATCGCTGCAGCGACGAGCAACAGGGCCTGGCTTCGGGTCAAGCGGTGAGAGGGATCGATGAGCAGCGGGGGCCGCTGGGCGCGTTGGCTGCGACGCGATCGCTTTCTCGTCATGGTGCCTTCGCCTCGCGGTCCGAAACTCCGTCCCGGTTCACTCGGCACGCGACGGTCGCGACCGGAAGGAATCGGTCGCCGCTCTTTCGCAATCGCGGCCTATCGGGTGTCCGCAGGTGACGGCCAGAAAATCGAGGGCCTCCTTCGAGCAGCGTTGGACCGGGGCCCAGCATGGCTGGTCAGGGGCGCAGCCGGGCGGTGGCGGGCAAACGGCCACGACGAACCGAAGCCCCGCCTTCATCTCGGCGGTTACCGCGTCTTCCACGTAGGGTGGGGAGGGCGGCGGGGACGCTTCTGGCGTTTCCGCTCGGCGCGCGGGAGGGTGGGCTCGTGCGCATGCCTGCACAGCAGCAGCCCACAGCACGAGAAGGAATGCCACAGCCGGTGCAGCGCCCGAGATCATCGTTCGATTCGCTCCGAAAGGCTATGCTCAATGTACCAGCGGTTGGGCGTGTTGCAGGCGGCCTGTGCGGCAGCGCGGTCAGTGGAGCTCGTCGGCGTGGTCCGCCACCCATGCGTCGTAACGGAGTAGCCACGTCTCCATCGTGACGAACTTCGGCCCTTCGGCGTCGGACCAGGCCCACCATCCCCCGGCCCGCCGGGCGAGAAACTCGAGGTCACCCAAGCAGCCGTCCGAGAGCGATGTGACCCCCCCCATCCCGTCAAGGTGCGCCGGCAGCGCGGCCGTCGTGGTGACGCGGTACCAGAGCAAGAACTCGAGCTCGACGAGCCAGCCCGCGCAGGAGCAGGACTCGGAAAGCTCGCGCATGTAGTCCCTCAGGAGCTCGGCCCAATCGTGCGGGGCCTCGGCCCCCGGAGCGCCGGCACGGAGGAGGGCGATCGCGCTCCCGATCGGAACGCCTCGCGCCACTGCGAGCGCCAGCGCGGGCGTGCCTACCTCGGTGAGCTGCACGAGCAGCTCCGGCCGGGAGCTCGCGATGCGCCGCACGTCTTCCGTGCGCCCGTCGAGAATCGCTTGCTGGAGCGGGTTCAAGGTCATGCAGGTGCCACGCGGCCACGACGCGGGAGCACGCGGGCCTCGCCCAACGTATCAACGCGCAGCGCGAGCGCCAGACCGAGCACAGCGTGGGCGATGCCGCGGTCGCCCCCCGCAGTCAGAGATCGCGGCGCTCACCCGTCGTAGCCTGCCGACATGCCCAGCGAGCCCCACGCCCGTGCCGATCTCGACCTCCGCATCCCGAGCGACGGCGACCTGCCGCTCCTGATCGAGATCGACGACGACGCCTGCCAGCTCTACGAGGCCTGCGGCGTCCGGCTCGGACTCACGGCCGAGAGCCCCTTCGCCCGCGCCGAGCGCGCGCGGTGGGCGCGAAGCCTGGCGGCGCGCAGCGTCTTCTTTGCGACCGATGGCGCGGGCGCATCCCTTGGCTTCGCCGCGTGTGGCTGGATCGACGGCGAGCCCTACTTGGATCAGCTCTCGGTGCGCCTCTCGGCGATGCGGCGCGGCATCGGGACCGCCCTGATCGAACGAGCCGCGGCGTGGGCCCGCGAGCAGGGCGGCAGCCGCCTGTGGCTCACGACCTACGCGCACCTGCCGTTCAACCGGCCGATGTACGAGCGCCGCGGCTTCTCGGTCGTGCCCGAGCCGGAGTGCGGTCCCGAGATCGTGCACCACCTCGACGAGCAACGGCGCCACCTGCCCTTGCCGACGGAGCGCGTCGCGATGCGCCGCCCTGTTTGAAGCTCCGAGCTCACGCTGAGCCACGTAGGGCCGCGAGAAGATACCCGACCACGAGCGCCAGCACGAAGAGCAGCACGTGGAGGATCGTCGCCACCCATCGCGGAAGTGTGGACGCCTCGCGGCCGGTCGAGGTGCCCGACGGCGCCGGCGCGCGCTCGCTCCAGACGCCGCGCAGCGCGGGAAGACGAGATAGCGCCCGCACGTAGGGATCATGCGCCGGTGCCGGCGGCGCATGCCTGTACGGCCCCCGATTCACCGCTCGAGCCTCACACTCGTGGTGCGGCCTGTCAACGCCGAGCAGCGCGCGGCGGAGCGAGCTGCGTGAGCCCGAATCTGTCCAGCGTACACGCGGTTTCCAGGGCCGCCCAACGACGCTCGGCGGGCACTCTCTATTGCTCATCGGGGCCGCTTTCGCATAGCTCGTCGAGGAACGCTCTGACGATGGCGCGCCTGCTGGTTTCGTCGTGCTCCAGCCAGGGTCGATCCACGAACGTCGGCAGTTGCTCACCCGATGGCGCACCACTGTTGAAATCAAGAAGTACCCCGCCGCGATCGACGAGAACCTTCATTGCGTAAGAACGCGTCACGATGTCGAGCGACGTGTAGACGAGCAGCTCATTTCCTTCCCGGCGGTAGCCGGACAGCCTGCGCGCCGGCCCAGCTCGGGCACCAAGATCACGATCAACCTCTTCGCGGGTTGGCGGCTCCGCGGCGAAACGAATCCTGTCGGCGAAGATACCCATCGCGCGCGCCAGCCCTCGGGCCGGAAGATGTCCGCCCAAATACCAGCACTCAGCTGCGGGTGGGAGGAGGAGCGTACCGACCTCGCGTCTGCTGGAGCGCGGTTGAGCCGCCGCCCCCGAGTACGCAGTTGCCTCTGCGGCGCATGCGTTTCGCGCCGAGGTCGTCGACCTCGCGCTGGTGACCGCCGGGGTACGCGGACCCTGGATCGGAGCGATGGAGGGCACCAACCTTCGTGCTCGTACACGCTGTGCTCGTTCGGGAACGCGTCGGCAGGCGCGGAAGCCCGTCGACACCGCTCGCCGTGGCTCCGGTGGTCGCCCCCACCCACCCGCACCCGCGCCGGCCACGGGCGGGATGACGGGGGCCTGTCGCAGGCGGCGCGGGGGTGGTCACCGAGACCTCACGACGGGTTCATGCTGAGGGTCCTCAGACAGACTGTTCTCGGGTTCAGAGCGTGGTACATTCGGCGGATACCCATGCTTCGTGGCATCAGGGCGGTACTTGTCTCTCTGGCCGTGCTCCTCGTCGCCGGCGCCTCCGGATGCGCGGGGTGCACGTGCCTCGAGGGCCAGGTCGACACCACCGACGACGAGCAAACCACCAGCAGCACCGGCGGTGGCGGCGGCGCCGGCGGCCAGGGCGGGAGCGATCTCGGCCCCTGCGGGATGGACTGCTCGGCGCTCGACACGCCGACGTGCACGATGGGCGTGTGCAACACCGGGCAGGAGATCGGTCCGCTCAACACCTGCGTCGTGGTCCCCTCACCGAAGGGAACCGCCTGCGACGACGACACGTTCTGCACCGTCGGCGACTTCTGCGACGGCGGCGCCTGCGTCGGCGGAGCCACGAACGACTGCGGGCTCGCGCACTCCCCGTGCGAAGCCGTCCTCTGCTCCGAGCCGTCGAAGTCCTGCAGCGTCACGCCCGTCAACGACGGCACCGCGTGCATCCCGACCGACCTCTGCCAGGTCAACGGCGTGTGCCAGGTCGGTCAGTGCGTGGGCGAGCCCAAGAAGTGCGGGCTCTCGCCGCTCGGCGAGTGCAACACGATGACCTGCGATCCCGCCACGGGGTGCACCGCCGTCCCCGACCCGTTCAAGGACAACAAGCCGTGCGTCCTCACGGGAGACCTCTGCAAGGTCGACAAGGCCTGCCAGTCCGGACAATGCGTGGGCGGCACCCCCAAGGATTGCTCGGGGTTCGACGTCGCGTGCGAGGTCGGCACGTGCGACGCCGCGACCGGCATCTGTGGCCCGGTGACCGCGCCGGTCGGTACCTCGTGCGCGGACGGCATCACCCAGTGTCAGGTGGGCTCGTGCGACGCGAACGGCACGTGCAAGTCCTCGGCGGCGCCCAACGGCCTCGCCTGCAACGACCACGACGCCTGCAGCGCCGCAGACCAGTGCAATGTCGGCGCTTGCGTGGGCGGCGCTCCGGTCGCGGGCTGCGCGCTCTACTTCAAGGAGGGCTTCGAGGTCTGCCCGAACGGCTGGACCCTGGCCGGTGACTGGGAGTGCGGCAAGCCGCAGAGCGTGGGGCCCCCCGTCGCCCACACCGGCACCGGGGTGATGGCCACGAAGATCGCCGGCGTCTACAGCGTGAGCCAGAGCTTCACCACGGACGTGGCCGACTCGCCGCCCATCGACCTCACCCTGGCCACCAACCCGATGCTCTCCTTCTGGGCGTGGGTGAACACGGAGGGCGGCACCTTCGACGGCTGGAACCTGAAGGTCAGCACCGACGGCGGGCAGAACTTCGCGCAGGTCACGACGGTGACGCCGGCGTACCCGCTGACCATCTCCGGTCAACCCGCGTGGGGCGGGGATCACTCGGCGGAGGGCTGGCAGAGCTACGCGGCCGACCTGACCGCCTACGCCGGACAGACGATCATCCTGCGCTTCGCCTTCCGCAGCGACGCGGCGACCGTCTACCCGGGCGTGTACCTCGACGACCTCTTCGTCGCCGAGCCGCTGCAGAACCCGCTCTACATCACCACGTCGTCGCTCCCGGACGTGTACGCAGGGAAGGACTTTTCGGCGACGATGACCAGGACCGGCGGCACGAGCGGCGCCGTCTGGAGCATCGAGCCAGGCGGCGTGAACACGGGCTGGCTCACGATGGGCTCGATGACCGGGGTGCTCTCGGGCACGCCCACGGTGGCGGACGTCGGGCCCGTGAGCGTCACGGTGCGCGTCCAGGAGCCGACGCTGCCCTCGAACTTCGACCTCAAGACGCTCACGTTCAAGGTCGTCTACGACGCGTACTACACGAGCTTCGAGGATCCGTGCCCCAGCGGCTGGACGCTGGCGGGCGACTGGCAGTGCGGTGTCCCGATCACCGTGGGCCCCGCGACGGCGTACCTGGGGACGCAGTGCATCGCCACGCAGATCGGCGGCAACTACTCCAACTTCCAGAGCTTCGCGGCGGCGACCGCCACCTCGCCCGACATCGACCTCGGCGTCGCGGCGAGCCCGGCCGTCAGCTTCCGGATGTGGATCGACACCGAGGGCTCGACGCACGACGGCGTGAACCTGAAGATCAGCACCGACGGTGGCATGAACTACGCCGTCGTCGGCGCGGTCACGCCGGCGTACCCGCTGGTGATCGCGGGTGAGCCCGCGTGGGGTGGTCACCAGTCCGGGCTCGGCTGGCAGCTCATGCAAGCCAATCTCTCGGCGTACGCCGGCCAGATCGTGCGCCTGCAGCTCAGCTTCCGGAGCGATTCTTCCGCGACGTTCCCGGGCGTCTACATCGACGACTTCTTGGTCCACTGAAGGAGGCATCCGTGCGCCGTCCTCTCGCGATCCACCGGCCTGTCCTCGGGGCGCTGGCCCTGCCCTGCGTCGCCGCCTTGTGGTGGGGCTGCGCCGAGCAGGCAGCGCCCCCCGAGCAGACCGGGTCGGGGGCGGGCGGCTCGAGCCTCACCCTGTCCACGGGGACGACCACGACGAGCAGCTCCGGGGTCGGGGGCTTCGGCGTCGGCGGTGATGGCGGCGGCGTGATCTGCACCTCCACGCTCGCCAAGGCCGAGAAAATCCCGGTCGACCTCGTCTTCGTGATCGACCAGTCGGGGAGCATGGCGGGCACGAAGTGGACCGGGACCAAGGCGGGGCTGACCAAGTTCTTCGAGGATCCCGCCTCGACGGGCATCAGCGCCGGCTTGCTCTATTTCCCGAGGCTGCCGAATTGGTGCGACTACACGCACTACCTGCTCCTCGACGTGCCCATCGTTCCGCTGCCGGGCAACGCATTTGCCCTGACGAATACGTTGCCCGCCACCGCCACGGGCGTTGCCACGCCCCTCTACCCCGCGCTCAAGGGGGGGCTCATGGCGGCGATCGCCTACCAGGACGCGAACCCGACGCACAAGGTCAACGTCGTCTTCGCCGGGGACGGCAACCCCGAAGAGCTCGACGACGGGATTCCCCCCTCCGGGTGCGAGCTCACGCCCATCGCGGACATCGCGGCCCTCGCCAAGGAAGCGAAGGACTACAACGGCGTCAACACCTACGTCATCGGCATGCAGGGCTCGATCATGTCGAACCTCGACAAGATCGCGGCGGCAGGCGGGACGACGGCGGCCTACGACATCACCGACGACATCAACCTGTTCTCCGCGGCGATGGCCGAGATCCGCACCGCGGAGCTCGCGTGCGAGTTCTCGCTGCCGCCGCCGCCGGAGGGCATGGCGCTCGTCCCGGACCAAGTGAACTTCACCTACAAGGCGGGAGACGCGGACGAGCCGGTGGTGTTGCCGCACGCCGACGATCTCGCCGACTGCGGCGACCAGCCGGGTTGGTATTACGACAACAACTTCGACCCCACCAAGATCATCGTCTGCCCTGCGTCCTGCGCCACGATCCAGAACGACGCCCTCGCGGAGGTCGGCGTGGCGTTCGGCTGCGAGACGGTGCTCAACTGAGCCGCATCGCAGTCGATTGAGATGGGGACGAGCTCCGTCCGCTCAAGTACGCATCACCCGAGAAAGTAGGACGACATGCTTGGACTTGATCGATTCTGTGGGGTCCTCGCGCTCGTGACTGCCGCGGCGGCAGCCGTGAGCTGCGGCGGAGACGAGGATGCACCGGCGAACGCGCAAACGTCGAGCACGACCGCCTCGAGCAGCAGCAGCAGCAGCGGCACCGGAGGCAGCGGCGGCACCGGGGGCACCGGGGGCGACGGGGGCGGCGGGGGCGCACCGACGTGCCCGCCGACCGAGGGCACGACGCTCGCGCTCACGAAGCTCTACTTCGGCGAGGGCCAGAGCGGGGAGTGGAAGGGCGTCGGCTTGAACATCGACGGTCTGGTATCGGACGCCACGTCGACGGACGTCTGCCAGCCGAACTCGGGCGGCTATCCCGACACGGCCTACCCGGACGGCGACAACGGCATCGACAACTCGTTCGGGAAGAACCTCCTGCCGACGATCATCGGCCTGGTTCCCAATTGGCCGGCCGAGGTGAACACCTACCTCGACATCGGCTACTTCAACGCGATGCTGAAGATGTATTGCCTGCCTCCGACGGGCGACGCGCCCCAGCTCACCACGAAGGTCTTCGGAGGGAGCTTCCTCGGCTACGCGCCGAAGTACGACGGGACGGACATGTGGCCGGTCGCTCCCGAGATCCTGGCCGATCCGCAGGATCCGGAGTCGTCGACGCTCGTCTTCGAGAACAGCTCGGTGATCGGGACGACGTTCGACTCGGGCAAGGGCGAGACGTTCGTCCTCACGATCCCGATGGACTACAACGGCAACCACGCCACGATCAAGCTGACCCTCTACGCCGCGCAGGTCATCATGACCCTCTCCGCCGACCGCAAGAGCGCGACCGGCGGCGTGATCGGCGGCGTGCTCAACACCGAGGAGTTCATCGACCAGGTGAAGAAGGTCGGCTGGATGGCCGACTTCTGCGGCGATCCGGTGTTCGACGGCATCCTCACCGACGTGCGGCGGGTCTCGGACATCATGACCGACGGCACCCAGGATCCGACCAAGGAGTGCGACGGCATCTCCTTCGGCATCCAGTTCGAGATGAAAGAGGTGCAGCTCGGCGACGTCGGCATCCCCGCGGACGTCGGCATGGCCTGCCCGTGATGGCGCCCTCGTCGTAGCGACGACGATCCCGCCCCGAGCTCGACGCCTTCGAGCTCCACTCGCCCCGGCGAGCCCTCCCGGCTCGTTCGGGGCGCCTCCTCGCTCGGGTGAGGCCGCTGCGCGGCCCCGCCCGAGCTAGGAAGAACACTGCCCCGCTGCGTGCTACTTGAGGATCACGCGACCCGCCGCGAACTTGAAGAAGCTCGAGTAGGCGGCGGCGTCGAGGCAGGTGGCCAGATCGACGGTCTGGTTGCTCTGGTCCTTGCAGCCGGTGATGGCCTTCTGCGCGTTGGCCGTGAGGGTGTAGGGCGCGCCCGAGCCGGCCGCGGGGGCGCCGGCGTTGAAGGTGTCGGGCTGGGTGGGCTTGATCTGCTGGATGAAGAGCACGGTGCAGCCGCCGACGATGACGTCGAGGAGGCTGTTCGTCATCGCGTAGTTCTCGCTGCAGGCGAGGAGGCCGCCGCCGGTGAGGGCGGCGGGGGCGGGGACGGTCGCCAGGGAGGCCGCGCTGACCTTGCCGCAGAGCTTGCCGGCGCCGTTGTTGGAGGGCTGGCCGGCGGAGGCGTAGCTGGAGAGCGCCGGATCGAGCTGCTCCGAGGCGAGGTGGCCCGGCGGGTCGCCGGCGGAGGTGAGCGGCACCGAGGTCGCCCCGATCGAGATGTTGACCTTCACGTCGGACATCGCCAGCGCGGCGGGGCTGCCCGTGATCAGGAGGTTGAGGGTGAGATCGCCGGGGCCGGCGTCGAGCACCTTGGCGGTGATGCTCCCGGCGAGCTTCGCGGTGGGGATGCGGTTCGCGTCGAGCGAGAGCGGGTCGGCGTTGTACCACCAGTCGAGATCGGCGGTGCCGTCGTAGGCCAGCATTCCCCCGTTGGTCTCGGGCGAGCCGTTGACGACGCCGAGCTCGATGGCGGGATCGGCGGTGCCGGAGAGATCGTCGAGGCCCAGCGTCTGGAACATGATGCTGATCGATCCGTCGAGGACCCCGTCGTCGAGGCCCGCCTGGATCTGGTTCTGGGCGGTGCCTCCGACGATGGCGGCGCCGAGGCCGTTGGCGGTGCAGTAGGCGTCGGTCCCGTACTGGATGTGGAGCCAGTTGGCGCGCTGACCCTGCTCGAAGAGGCAGAGGCCGCTGCAGCCGTCGAGGTTGGTGGTGTTGCCGTCGTCGCACTGCTCGCCGAGCTCGCGGGTCCCGTTGCCGCAGACCGCCTGGTTCTGGCAGCCGATGCTGCACGTCGGCGTGCTCGGGGGCTCGCACTGCTCGCCGGGGTCGATCATGCCGTTGCCGCAGCTGGCGAGGATGCAGACGCCGGTCTTGCAGACCAAGTCGACGCCGCAGGAGGCGCCGTCGGCGAGCGGCGTGCCCGGCGAGCAGGTGTGGCTGGCGCCGTCGCAGGTCCCCTGTCCCTCGCACGGATTCGCCGGCGTGCAGGCGGCGGGGTCGCCGGCGACGCAGGTGAACTTGCAGGAGTCGCAGCCGTCGCCGTCGACGACGTTACCGTCGTCGCAGTCCTCGAGCGCCGAGACGAAGAGGTCTCCGCAGGTGTCGTCGCCGCAGACGCCGGCCTTGCAGACCTTGCCCGCGCCGCAGGCCGCGCCATCGGCGGCCGGGGTGCCGGGCTCGCAGGTGTGCGCGGCGCTGCAGGTCTCGGCGCCGTTGCACGAGTCGTTGTCGTCGCACTTGGCGTCGCCGTTGACGGTGCCCGCGACGCAGCTGAACGAGCAGTCGTTCTCGCAGCCGTCGCCGATGACGTCGTTGCCGTCGTCGCACTCCTCGAGGGGGCCCTTCACGCCGTCCACCACGCAGTTGAGCTGGCTGCCGCCGCCCCCGCCGTCGCCCCCGCCGCTCGACGAGCTGCTGGTGGTGCCCGTGGCCCCGCTGGGGGTCACGTCGTCGTCGCCGCCGCATCCGCCCGCCGAGCCCGCAGCCACCGCGAGGGTGGCTCCGACGGCGAGAAGTCCCAAGCTCGTTCGATGAATTTTCTGCGTCATGACGCCCATCGTACACCCTCCGCCGGGAGGGCGTCCCGCTCGTCGGCCGGTCCCTCTGTGCGGCGCCCGCGGGTAGGGATCCGGGTTCCGGAGGCGGGGCCTTTGGCGCGGCGGAAGGTCCCGGAGCCCGCCGGCTTCGGCGCAGCGTGCCTGCGCGAACATCGTGCATCGCCCCGCGTTGGCCTCGAGCGTCGCCCGCCGGTCCTCGGTCCTCGTTCGCTCCGCTGGGAGGCCGGCCGTCCGTCCCCACCGAGCGGGTGGGACAGGAGCAGCACGGGGCGCTTCGATCGCGGCGATGAGCAGCCCGGTCTCGACCTGCGTGCCTTGGGCAGCCTTTTGCGCAGCGTTCGGCACGGGGGTCCCGTGCGCTCACCGTGGCGCGGCTATGACAGGGTGATCCAGTAGTAGCGCTTCAAACGTCTGCTCGCATCGAGGGCCTTCGTCTCACGCAACGAGCCCCCGTTTCTTTCGATGACGCGGATGGAGGCTGCGTTCGTGTCGTCACACGTGAGGAGGACTTCCGTCAGCCCCAGCGCGCGCGCGATGGGCAAGGCCCGACGCAGCATCTCCGTTGCGACTCCGCGGCCTCGGTAGGAAGGCACCGTATCGTAGCCGATGTGCCCGCCTTCGACGCGCAGGGCGTCGCTCAGCTCGTGGTGAATGGAGATGCGCCCCACGAACTGCTCGTCCGTCACGGCCCATCGATGCGTCTTGGGAACGAGCGCTTCGGTTCTCCGACTCGAATCCGCCAGCTTGCTTGCCACGAAGGCGGCGAAGTCGTGCTCGGCGCTCTCGAGGTCGCCGCCCATCCACCAGGGAAGGCCTTCGTTTCGGAATTCACGAAGGGCACGCAAGAAGCTGTCTCGATATCGCTCCGTCGGCGGAACCAGCTGGATCGTCACTCGAGAGCTCAAGCGCGTACCTTTCGCGTGTCACGGTCAAAGGCCAAGAATCCGAACGTTGCGACTTAAGCCGGCGAGACGGCGCAGGTCCGCGGCGAGGCGTCCCTGGTTGAGCATGTCGGAGCTCTCCTACCATGGCAGGAAAGCCCGCATGGGTCACCCCGCCGCGAAGCTCTCGGTGAGCGTTCCTGCTGAGCGGCGGGCGCAAGGAGCGAGCCCACAGGGCGAGCGACTGCGACCGTCCGCTTCAGCCGGCTTGTTGGCCGGCCTCGCGTTCTCGGCGCCTACGTCGCCTTGTCCCCGCCTGGAGCGATCGACTCGAGCACGATGCGATGCGCCGGAACCGTGGTGGGAACCGTCGCGACCGGAGCCTGGAGCGTGAGCACGCAGGCCACACGTCCCACGCGAAGGATGTCGTGTCGCTGGACCCACTCCGACTCGCCGTTCCAATAGCGCAACTCGATCCACCTCGACCAAGCGTCGCTGCCCTGCGCGTGGATGCGCTGGCCAGGCGCGCAAAGTTGATCCGGGTCCGGAACGCTCTGAGGCGACTGGACGAACATCATCGCGTCGCCGGCGCCGAATAGATCGAAGACGGTCGGCGCGGTCGGGTCGCCGCTGACATTCACCTTCCAGTCCGGCGGAAGCAGGATCCTATACACGGAGGTATCGATCCACCACGAGTCATGAGCGGGCCCCCGCACGACCTCCACCACGTCGGCGAGCGAAGGTGTGCCGTGAGCGATCTCGCTCGAGTAGCCACCGGCGTCGGGCGTCAGTCGCGCGAAGCGCCGTCCGTGCGGCGTCTGCCGCGAAATGTCGAGCTGGTTCGTCTCAGGCCCGAGCGCGAACTCATAGGGCGGAGCGATAGGTATGATCCGAAGGCCAAAGCCGCTCGCCACGGCGAATACATGCGCTTGGGACAAGCTCCGCCCAACGTATCGGCGCTCAGCGGCGGGCGCAAGAGCGAGCCGAAGGCGAGCGGTGCGTCCGTCCGCAGCAGCGGCTTGTTGGCTGGCCCCTCGCCGCTGGATGGCGTGGTCGCGCATCGCGATTCCGCGCGCCCACATGCGCATGTTAGCGATAGGGACCGCGGATGCCGGCAGTACGTTGAATGACCTCGATCACGGCGATGGAGCCGTAACGCTTCGCGAGCGCCACTCCGCGCTCAACACGGGCGCCAGCAGAGACGAGAGCGGCGATGACGTCTGTCGGCTCGTCACCCGGAGCGCCACCACCTTGGATAGTCCCGTCGATGGCGGCATCCACCGCATGCTCGAGCAAGTCGCGGTCATCACCACCAGCGAGCGGGACGTGCGGCAGGAGGAGCTGCACGCACGGGAGCTGATGATTTTCGATGGCCGCGTGAAGTGCGTCGATGATCTCGCTCTCGGTGGCGCGCGGAGCGGCCGCGTCGAGCATCGACGCAACCGTGGAGGTGTCGCCATCGAATGCGGCGCGCTGTAGTGTTGACGTCTTCAAGGTTCGGGTACCGATCCGCAGGCCGAGCGGCTCGCTCACTGGTGGGCGGGCCGCCCAGAAACAGCAACGCTTGTGGCGTCGGTGGTCATATTGGGAGATGGCGACTCTTCCCCACGTGAAAAGCGGCGGCCATCCGCCCGACGTAGCCAGCTGGCGGCCTCAGTGTGCCCGCTCATCGGCGGCGCCGATGTCGGCGTTCGCGCGCCAACGGTGGAGCCCCACGGCTTCGAACTCATCGCGAGCGTCGCCTGCGCGCACGCCCGCGATACGGAGAGCTCGGTTGATGGCGTCGTTGCCGACGAACGGTCCTTCGATTGCCGAGTCTTGCTGAACAACCAAAGCTGCTTGGCCTCCGGCACCGCCAAAGTACTCCGTCATGGCGATCACGACCGGCGCGCGCAGCGCCAGCCTGCCCAGGGCGTCCACCAGCGAGCTCACCGCCCACAAAACCTCTTCAGGGGTCACGTGCTCGAGGTCCATCGCCCGAACGCCCTCCACGATGTCCCCGAACGACGCCCCCATGGGGACGACCCATCGCGCCGCGCCGGCTTTCGCAGTGACGGCTCCTTCGAAACCGCGACGAATGCGCCCGGCATCATCTTCCGACGCGATCAGCGCCTGAATAGAGTGCGCCACGGGTCCGCCCAACGTAGCGGCGCTAAGCGGCGGGCGCAAGAGGGAGCGAAGCGACCCACGGCGACCGTCCGCTGCAGCGCTCTGTTGGACGAAGCCGCTCCGCGGCAGCTGTCGCGGTGACCGGACCGCCTCGGTGGGTGAATCGGGGCTGTCGCGATAGCCCCGCGCGCAACGCACGCCCCTGCCGCGCCGCTCCGTCTGGCGCGATCCTGTCCAGCCCGGCACGGCAATGCCGGCTGACCAGGAGACGAGCCATGGGAAAGCTGCGTGACAAGATGATCGAGGACCTCCAGCTGCGGGGCTACTCCCGCTCGACGCGTCGAGAGTACGTGCGCTGCGCGCGAGACTTCGCAGCGTATCACCGTCGTTCCCCGGAGCGGATGGGCGAGAGCGAGATCCGGGAGTTCCTCCTGCACCTCGTGGCGGACCGCCGCCTGGGTGGCGCCGCGCGCAAGATGTACGTCGCCGGGATCAAGTTCCTCTACGAGGTGACGCTCGGTCGTCCTCACGAGGTGGCGAAGATCCCGTGGCCGAAGGTCGGCCACACGCTGCCCGAGGTCCTCAGCGGCACCGAGGTCGACCGGCTCCTCGCGTGCATCCCCTCGGCGAAGTACCGCGCGATCGTCATGACCACGTACGGCGCCGGGCTCCGCGTCAACGAGGTCTGCTCTCTCGAGATCGGCGACATCGACAGCCAGCGCATGGTGATCCACGTCCGCGAGGGCAAGGGCAAGCGAGACCGCTACGTCATGCTGCCCGACCGCATCCTCTTCATGCTGAGGCGCTACTGGGCCGCCGAGCGTCCGCAGGGACCGGCTCTCTTCCCCGGCCAGCGAGGCGCGCGGTTCGTCTGCGCCTCCACGGTCCAGTCCAACCTCCGCGAGGCGGCGCGTGTGGCCGAGCTCGGCAAGCGCGTCACCCCCCACGTGCTCCGACACACCTTCGCGACCCACCTGCTCGAGCTCGGCACCGACGTCTCCGCCGGCCCGATCACTCCTTCTCGCGCGCTGCAGCAGGGACTACGGTGCGGGTGGCGCGTACGTTGTGCGCGTATGGGAAGCACGCTCAACTCCGGCGAGGCGCCGCGATTAGGGCTCTGGCTGATATCGCCAGGTCAACTCCCCCTCCCGTCGGAACAGCGGGATGAGGATTCGAATCGGATGACCATCTGAAGGCACGAGCTTCCACTGGTCCGAGTCAATGAGGTCCTGGTACTTCGGTTCTTCGCGTCCCGCGAACTCGTGCCACTCAGGTCCGGCATCGGACGCATCGAGAAGAGCCATCGACACGATGGAGTGTTCAATGTAGCTGAGCAGGTGACGGCGAAGATCCGTCGTTGGTTCGATCTGGGACGGCGTCCAGATTCCGAACGAGCTCGGGAAATCCGAGTCGACGTGGCGGACCTCGCCCAAGTCGATGTCGTCGTAGAATAGCCGGTAAGTCATGCGCCACCTGCCGGTCTGCCCAACGTATCGGCGCTCAGCGGCGGGCGCAAGAGCGAGCCGCAGGCGAGCGATGCGCCCGTCCGCTGCAGCGGCCTGTTGAACGAAGCCGCTACGCGGCGGTGATCTTCTCCGCGACGTGAGCGTGGCC
>CAYJPW010000034.1:0-75410 GCA_964372055.1 uncultured Polyangiaceae bacterium | reverse complement strand
CTAACCTCCACACCCCCCGCACCTCTAGTTAGATGTGGGGGGCGCCAGCGCGGGGTGGGGGGGGGGGCGCGGGGGGGGGGGCGCCCGCCGCGTCGACGGCCACGCGGGCGGGCGCCTCGCGCGACCGACTGGATGCGACCCGAGACGTGAGCGCCGCGAGAAACCGGTTCATCGAGACCTCCTCTTGAAGCGAGCAATCGAGCAGTTCGGCCCTCGTGTTTCAGCGAGCTGCCGCTGGTGGACCCCTCAAGGCAGGCCGTCGAACGCCCAGGGGATCTCGCCCGCGGAGAACATGCCGGGCGGCGGGGGCATCGGACCCGGATCCGGCCAGTCGATGAACACGCCGGCGGGGAGGGCGCCGCCCGACATCGCGCCGCAGCAGGCGGTGCTGATCGCTCCGCCGTCGTCGCAGCTCACAACGAAGCAGTCGGAGTCGACGTCCACGTCCGGCGAGCCCTCGCAGGCCGGCGCGACGTCGAATCCGCCAGTCTGGCCGTTCATCCGGTCCGCGCAGTAGTCGATCTGGTAATCGCAGCGGATGTCGTCGGGCGTGGGCACACGCGGCTCCTCGAGGCACCCGGTGAACCGGCGCGCCAGGGCCTCGCCCAGGCCGCACGCGCTGGTGCACGACGAGCCGTCGGCGCCGCACGAGCGGTTGTGGAGGTTGAGCGGCCGATGCACGAGGTCGTGGACCGCGGGGAAGGCGTTGAACCAGGTGTCGAAGTCGACGAGGTCCCGGAACGCGAGGTCGTTCATCACGACGTGCAGGAACTCGTGGATCATCACCATGGTCACGAACTCGTGGGTGCCCATCGCGTGGTCGGTCTCGAAGCGCTCGGCCTCCGCGCGGAGCGCCTCCGGGTTGTACGAGATGGTGGACTCGCCCGTCTCCGGGTTGGTCGTCGTCGCGGCCGCGTGGGGCGTCCCCTCGTCGGCGCGCGTGCCCGACCTGGCCGCGCCGAAGTGCCGCGGCGCGAGCCGATCGAAGGCCTCGCTCACCTCCTCGCGGGTCGGCACGCGGCCGCCCCTCGAACGTGCGGCCTCGATGACCGCGTCAATGGCCGCGTCCCGGCTCCTCCCGTAACCCGCTTGCGTCGGGCTCGCCCCTCCGGTCAACAGATCGAGCACCTCGTCCTGCGTCGTGGGATCCTCCCAGTCGTCGACGGGATCGGGGGTGGGCGTCCCGCCCGGCAGCGGAGCGCCTGCGTCGGGCGGATCGCGCATCAGGCAGTCCGGATCGAGATCGAGATCCACGAGCACGTCGATGGGCCCGCCCGCGGTCTCCATCGCGCAGCGGAACATCCGGTCCACCGCCGGATCGACGGAGAACCGTCCGGCCATGCTCCGGATCGGAGGCCCCATGCAGCTCAGCGCGGCGCCGCCTCCCCCCGCATCCTCGCTGCCGTCGCAGCCGTTGTCGGCCGCGAGCGTGGTCCGATCCGTGAAGAGGTGACTCCACGGCGAGCCCGGTGTTCCGGGCGTGGGCTCGAGCGGTCCAGGGGCGCCCGCGAGCAGCTCGTCGCCGGCCGAGCAGGTGCGGGCGGACGGACATCGCATGCCGAACGACAGCGCCTCGAAGAGCTGGCAGTCGCCCTCGCCGAGATGCCGGAGATCGAGGATGCCCTCGATGAGATCGTCGCCGAGGACCTCGATGCGGATCAGGCGGTTGTCGTGGCGCGCGTCGGCGAGCCAGACGCCGATCTCGTCGAGGGTGAGGACGCGCTCGCCCGAGGCGTCGCGGACGGGGTGCCGGTACGTCTGGCACCACAGGGTCAGGCAGCTCGGATCGCTCGCCGCGGACGCGAAGTCGAAGCCGGGCTCGGGCGCGAGCGGGATGGTGACGCCGCCCGCCGCGATCCGGGCCTGGAGCAGCCGCCACGTCTGCGGGACGGCGAAGTGGTGGACCGCGTCGAAGAGCAGCAGCGCGATGGGCAGGCTCCGGTCCCACATCCGGCGAACGAGCACGGTCTGCCCGTCCGCCGCGAGGTCCATCATGGTCGAGACCACGGCCTCGGTGAAGCCCGCCTCCAGCCGGACGATCTCGTCCTCGGACAAGCACCGCAGCCCCTCCCAGATCGCGGTCAGCGCGCCGACGGCGTTCTCGACCCTCTCGGGCTGGCCGGGCTCGCGGAGCGCGTCGAAGTAGCGAGCCAGGTGCGAGCCTTCGAGGTGGTCGATGCCATCGAAGCGGAACCGATCGTGGACCACGACGTTGCCGCAGCGCTCGATGCCCGCCCTGGGCGTCGCGCCCAGGGCGCCGGCGTAGAGGGTCGTGCGCGCGGAGATGATCCGCCCCATGGCGCGCTGCCAACGCCGCTGCAGCACCGCGTCGAGGAGCGAGGGCTCCGGCGGGAGCTCGGCCCGCACGCCGAGGATGGCGCTCTCGATCGCGCTCACGTGCGCGGCGTACGCGCTCTCGTAGGCTGCTCGGCCCATCGGCGTCACGTCGGACGGCCAGGTCGTGCCTCCGGTCCCATAGCGGCCGCTCCACGTGGACGGGGTCGGGATCGCGGCGCGGAGCAGGTCGATCATCGCCTCCTCCCGCCCGCGCCGGCGCGCGCGCTCATAGTCCTGATCGAGGGTGGAGAGCGCGAGCGCCGCGGCGCCGAGCCGGTCGACGAGATCCCGGCTCGGGTACACGAAGAGATCGCCTGCGAGCGAGATCCGCCAGTAGTCGGCCCGGCCGTCGCCCGTCATGTCGGCGAACCAGCACCGGCTTCCGGGGCCGCAGGCCGGGAGCGATTGGGTCATGGCCGGCTCGAAGAACCCCTCGCGCGCCACGTGAAGGACGAGGTTGTCGTCGAGCACCTCGATCAAGTCGGCGCGCCCGTCGCCGGTCATGTCGCGCGCGCTGCAGCGCGTCCCCGGCGCGCACGCGTCCGACGTCCAGATCGCGCTCTCGCCGATCTCACCGGGCGCGAGCTCGTACACGCGGACCGTGTGCTGCTCCTCTCCAGCCGAGATCGCCACGAGCTCCACGCTCCCATCGCCGTCCACGTCCTCCAGCGCGCACGCCCGGTCCGGTGGGCACACGGCGCCCTTGAGCTTCAGGGCCTGCCACGCGCCCTGCTTCTGGAGGGCAACCTCGACGCTCCCGTCGTCGCGGAGCCAGACGAGATCGGCCACGCCGTCGCCGGAGACGTCGGCCGCCTGGCAGCGAGGCTCTACTCCCGTGCAGAAGCCCGGGTGCCAGGTCACCGGCTGGGAGCCGTTCGCGCCAGCGCCGAGCTCGGCGCGGTAGACCTCGCCGGTAGCTGCGCGGAAGCCGATGACCTCGGCGTCGCCGTCGCCGTCGGTGTCGCCGACGGTGCAAGCGTCGCCTTGTCCGCACATCGCCGCCAGGTGCGAGGCACCGAACCCACGACCGTTGCCGTGCGCCACCCACACGCCGCCGCTCGGCCCGAGCACGCCGTACCGGTCGATCCGCACCAGGTCGTTGCGGCGATCGCCGTCGACGTCCACGGGCAGGCACGACACGCCCTCTTTGCACGCCCCCTTCGCGACGAACAGCGGCGCGTCGTCGATGCGCCGGGGGCCGACCGCCTCCGCGTCGACGGGCCACGAGATCGCGGCGGCCGCGCTGCCCAGCCGCGCGGAGGGTGCGTCGTGGCAGGACGTCACGGCGACGGCGGCGGACAACGCGATCAGCGAGACTCTCGTCGGAGTCGCGGTTCTGTGGATCATGGCAGGGCTCCAGTTCTCGTGACGGTGAGAGCGCGGCCGCCGCGCGAGGCACGCGCGCCTCGACGGCTCCGCGCCGAGCGCCTCCAGCAACGGCGGTGCCACGCCGCCTGCCGGGATTTCTCGGCGGACCGGGGGCGCGAGGGTGTACCGGACAGGAGGCGTACGGCGTACCGGACACCTCCCGGCGGCGGCCCGTACCCCTTCGCGAGACGGGCGCGAGCGGCCGTACGCGCGGTCGACGGAGCGCGGTCAGGTCGGCGCGCGGTGGCGCGCGGCGTCGATCCCGAGCTGGGTGATCCAGCGATACACCTGCGTGCGCGAGCGCCCGACCTCGCGAGCGACGGCCGCCACGTTGCCGGCGTGCTTCGCGAGCAGCGCGTCGAGCGATGCCGCCGAGGGAGGCGGCTCGGCCTCGTCGCGTCGCCGGGAAGAGGCCTCGGGAACCGTCGTGGCGGCGGCCGGCGCCGCCGCCGCCGCCGCGAGGCGGTCGCGGACGAGCGCGAGCTCGAGGCGGGCGGCACCGGCACCGAAGACGTCCAGCTCGGTGATGACGGCGAAGAGCTCCCGGACGTTGTAAGGCCATGGGTGTACCAGCAGGGCCTCGACGAGCTCGGGCTCGAGCGGCGGGGTGGCCGGGCCGAGCCGCTGCGCGACCAGCGGGAGGATGTCCTCGCGCCTCAGGCGAAGCGGGGGGATCTCGATGCGGAGCTGGGCGAGGCGCGCGTACAGATCGCCGCGGAAGGCGCCTCGCTGGACCGCGTCCGCCATGTGCACGTTCGTCGCCGCCACGACGCGGGCCTGAAAGGGCTTCGGCGCCACGGCGCCTACGGGGACGACGGTCCGCGACTCGAGCGCGCGCAGGAGCTTCGACTGGAGCGCGGGGGGCGTGTCGCCGACCTCGTCGAGGAAGAGCGTGCCCCCCTCCGCTGCGCGGAAGAAGCCGACGTGATCGTGACGCGCGCCCGTGAACGCGCCTTCGACGTGTCCGAAGAGCTGGCTCTCGGCGAGGCTCTCGGTGATCGCCGCGCAGTTGACGGCGACGAACGCTCCCCGCCGGCCGCTCGCGGCGTGAATGGCCGCCGCGACGACCTCCTTGCCGGTGCCCGTCTCGCCGGCGATGAGCACCGTCGCGTCGTTCCTCGCGACGCGCGCGACCGCGACCCTGACCGCCTGGAGCGCCGGAGAGGGGCCCACGAGCATCGGGCTCGGCACGTCGATCTGCCTCGGATCCTCGAAGCGCACGACGAAGAAGGAGGAGCCGACTCCCACGACGTCACCATCGGCGAGCGCAGCCCGTTCGACGCGATGCCCGTTGACGCGGGTGCCGTTGCGGCTCCCGCGATCCTCGATGCGCAGCTCCGCTTGCTCGGGGCGCCAGATCACGGCCGCGTGCTCGCGCGACGCGAGGGCATCCTCGCCGACGTCGATGCCGCGTGGACCCGCGCCGCGGCCGGCCAGCGTGACCCCCGAGCGGAGGCGGCGAGCCGGCTCGGCGACGATGCCGGAGGCGGCGCGGAAGACGACCCGCGCCGTCGGAACGGGCGCGCGCGCGGCCTTGTCGCCGGGCGCATCTAGGGTCGAGGTGTTCAGCGGATCCGGCGGGTCCATGCCGTGCGAGGCAAGCTTACCCGGACCGGCTCGGCCCGTCCCACGCCTGCGCGCATGACCGGCGATGGCTGCGGCGGCCTGCGGTCGGCGCTGCGTTCCAGCTCACGCCGGCTCGGCGATGCCCTCGGCGCGCAGCCTGGCGAGATCAGCGGCGCGCTCGCACCATGAGGTGCTTCGCTGCGTGCCTGGAAGGTGCCCGTCGTCGGCTCCCGCTTTCGCTCCAGGCTCGGCCCCGACGGCTTCGGTGCGGCGATCCGCGGCGGCGCCGCGAGCCTCGCGACGATCCGCGACGGCGCCGCGAGCGAGTATCATCGCGGGCCTCATGGAACGATCGTGCGAGCGCGAGCACGGCGCGCGACGCCCGCGCCGCCGCGTGACGGCGGTCGCGCTCTTCGCCGTGGCCTCGCTCGGCGTCCGGACCGCCCTCGCCCAGGGAGACGCGCATCCTCCCCCGAGCGGGCCCGCGTCCGCTCCCGATGGCGGCGCCCTCGACGCGGCGCGGACCGAGGCGAAGCGGCTCTTCGAGCAGGGCAACGCCCTGCGCAAGGCGGGCGACTGCGAGCGCGCCGCCGTGCTGTTTCAGCGCTCGCGCGCCCTGCACGCCAACGTGCCGAACACGCTGAACGCGGGCGTCTGCCTGACCGCGGTCGGCCGGATCGATGAGGCCCTCGAGCTCCTCGAGAAGCTCGTCACCGAGCTCGCGGCCGACCTGCGCTCCGACGAGCGGGCCTGGCTCGGCACCGAGGTGGCGAGGCTCCGGGCCATGGTGGGCACCATCGACGTCGTCGGCGAGCCGGGCGCGGAGCTCGTCATCGACGGCCGCGCGCGCGGGAGGCTCCCGCTCACGCTGCCCCTGCACGCCCTGCCCGGCAAGCGCGCCATCGCGGTCTCGAAGAGCGGGTTCGCGCCGTTCAGCGCGGAGGTGAGCGTCGAAGCGGGCGCCACGCGCCTCGTCCGCGCGACCCTCGAGCCGCTCACGTTCGCGGGGCGCGTCCGGATCGAAGCGGAGAAGCTCGAGGGGATGCTCGTGCGCATCGACGGCGCTCCCGTCGGGACGATGCCTTGGGAGGGCGTCCTCGCGCCGGGCGAGCACTACTTCCAGGTCGAGCGGGAGGACGCCGGCTCGGCGCCCGCGTCGTTCGTCGTCGTCACCGGCCAGACGACGCGCGTGACGCCCGACGTCCAGCCCATCGGGCCCGAGGTCCGCGTCACCGCCACCCCCTCGAGCGCCGAGATCGTGCTCGGCGGCGTGCGCCTCGGCGCGGGCCGGTGGCTCGGCCGCCTGCCCCAGGGCGATCACGAGCTCCTCGTGCGCGAGGAGGGATACATGACCGCGCGCCGGAGGGTCGCCGTCACGACCGAAGGGCGCGCGATACGCATCGACGTGACGCTGAGGCCCGACGAGGCCCACCCGCGCTGGGGCGCATCGAGCTCGACGCGAGGCCACTTCTGGATCGAGGCCGTGGGCGCGGCCGCCGTCGCGCCGAGCCTCGGGAGCGGCGCCGAGGACAGCTGCGCGCGCTACGCCTGCGAGGGCGCGGGGCCAGGCATCGGCGCTTTCCTCGGAGGGCGCGCCGGCTACGAGCTCCCCGTCGGCGTCTCGCCGGAGGTCATGGGCGGCTACCTCGCCGTGGTCAGGACGCAACCGCGGCGTGTCGACGCGTCGTTCCAGAGCCGCGACGGCGCGCTCGTCCGCACCGCCTACGATCTCGAGGACGAGCTGCGGGTCTCGGGCGCGGTGATCGCGGCGGGCGCCGGCCTGCGGCGGCGCCTCGTCGGACCGCTCGAGGTGTCGGCGCACGCCGCGCTGGGCGCGTTCTTCGCGTCGGCGGCCGATCGCGTGACGGCGCGGGCGTCGGCCGGCGCGTCGTCGGCCGACGTCGACGTCGCCGGCTCGGGGACCTCGTCGACCGCGGTGGACCTCCTGCTCGCGCCCGAGCTCCGCCTCGGCGTGGGGATGGGCGCGTGGTCCGTGACGGCGGGGCTCACGCTGTTCATGATGCTCCTCGACGGTCCCGCTGGCGCGCTCGGCGACGCCACGGTGCGTCGGCCGTGCGACGCGGACCAAGCGCCCCGCGAGATCGGCTGCGCCCCCGGCGAGTCGTTCGCCGCGAACGAGCGACCGTACGGCCCGTTCGTGCTGCCTTTGCCCGGCGTGAGCCTGCGCTACACGTTCTGACCGCGGTCCGCGCGTCGACCGCGCCTTGAGCGCACGTGGTCCAGCCGGTAGCCTGGTCCGCACGCTCGCGGTGCGCGCGGCGCGACCGGGTCATGCCTCCTTCCGCGGGATCGATCCTCAAAGAGAACCTCGTCCTCGGGCGCGAGCTCGGCCGGGGCGCCATGGGTGTCGTGTGGCTGGCGCACAACCGCACGCTCGACAGCCGCGTCGCGGTCAAGGTGCTCAGCGCGCGCGGGCTCGGCAGCGACGAGGCGCGCGCCCGCTTCGCCCGCGAGGCGCGCGCCGTCGCCCGCATCGACAGCCCCCACGTGGTCCGCGTCTTCGACTACGGCACGACCGACGACGGCGACCCCTTCTTCGTGATGGAGCTCTTGCGCGGCCGCGATCTGAAATCGCACCTCGAGGAGCACGGGCCGCTCGAGCCGGACGACGCCGTGACGGTCGTGCGCCAGCTCTGCGCGGCGCTCGGCAGAGCGCACGAGCTCAGCGTGGTGCACCGGGACATCAAGCCGGCGAACGTCTTCCTCTCGGAAGGGAGCGAGGACCTCTTCGTCAAGGTCGTCGACTTCGGCATCGCCCGGCTCGTCACCGACGGCGGCCTCGATCTCACGGCGACGACCGCGCTCCTCGGGACGCCGTACTACATGAGCCCCGAGCAGTTCGTCGATCCGCGCGGCATCGACGCGCGCGCCGACCTCTGGTCGGTCGCCGTCGTCGCCTACGCTTGCCTCACGGGGTGCCTGCCATTTCAGGGCGACACGGTGGGTGCGCTGAGCCTCACGGTGCACCGCGGCGAGTTCACACCCGCGACCGAGCACCGCTCGAGCCTCCCGCCCGCCGTCGACGCATGGTTCCGGCGCGCGCTCGACCCCGAGCCCTCGAAGCGCTTCCAGACGGCGCGCGAGCTCGCCGACGCGTTCACCGCCGCCTTGCGCGGCGAGCGCCCGAGATCCGGCGGGCTCGCGAGCGAGCCCTCCATCGAGCCACCGCCGCCGCGGGCCGCGTCCGAGCGGCGCAGCGTGCCCGAGGCGGACGACTCCGAGGCCGTGCCCTCGACGTCGGCGCCCGGAGGGTCGCTGACCCGCAGCGCCGCGCCGCGGCGGGCCGCTCGGCGCCGTCGCTTCGGATGGATCGCCGCCGTCTCCACCGCGTGGGGCGCCGGGCGGGCGCTGCGCGTGTGGCGCGGCGGCCCGCGGGGCGCGCGGCCGGACGCGAGCGCGGCGGTCGCGGCGCCGGCGCTCGACGGAGTCGACGCCGCGCCCGCGCCGTGCGCCGCGCCCACGCCGCCGGCGGCGGCGAGCGCCCCGCCCACGCCTTCGGCGGCGGCGAGCGTCCCCGACGTGGTGCCGTCGGTGCCGCCGGAGCGCACCGATGGCGTCGGCCTGCCTCCCACGGCGGCGCAACGGCCTCTTCCGCCGCGCCCGCCCGCGCCGCGGACCGCGACCGCGACCGTGCCGCCGCCCGGCCCTCCCGCGACACCCCCTCCAACCCGCGACGCGTGGGAGTGACCGATGCGATACCTGCCTCGATCGTGCACGTGCCTCTTCGCCGGTGCGCTCCTCGCGGCGGCCGCGTGCAGCGGGCACGCGCCGCGCGAGCCGACCGGCGCGACCAGCGCGCCGTTGGTCTGGGCGCCCGACGGTGTCCTCCTCACGGCGCCGGTGATCTCGAACGGGGAGCTCGGCCACTCGGTGGCGATCGACGGGACGACGATCGCGGCGGGCGCGCGGGGCGCGTCCACGTCCGACAACTCGGTGTACGTCTTCTCGCGCGGCGCGGGCGGGTGGAGCCAAGAGCAGAAGCTCAAGTCGACGTCCGATCCCGCGCAAGCCGACGACGCGTTCGGGCGTGCGGTCGCGCTCGACGCCGACACGCTGGTCGCCGGCGCCGAAAGCAGGGACGTGAGCGGGCTCGGCAACGCGGGGACGGCGTACGTGTTCGTGAGGAGCGGCGCCGCATGGTCCGAGCAGCAGAGGCTCACCGCCCCCGTGCCGAAGGCCTCGGATCTCTTCGGCCGGTCGGTCAGCGTCTCGGGCGACAGCGTGGCGATCGGCGCCACGGGCGACGACGACAAGGCGAGCTCCGCGGGAGCCGTCTACGTGTTCGTGCGCACCGGGACGGTCTGGACGCTCGAGCAGAAGATCACCGCGAGCGACGGCGCGGCGGACGACCATTTCGGTGCCTCCGTGAGCCTCGATGGCGACGTGCTCGCCGTCGGCGCGCCCGACGCGGAGGAGCTCGTCTACGGCGCGGGCGCGGTGTACGTGTTCGAGCGCAGCGGGGGCGTGTGGTCCGAGCAGCAGACGCTCGTCGCGAGCAACCCCGGCTCGGACGAGCAGATGGGGCGGGGGGTGGCGCTCGACGGCGCCACCTTGCTCGCGGGCGCTCCGGGCAAGGACACGGCGACCGGCGCGTCGTACGTGTTCGTGAAGTCGGGAGCGATGTGGAGCGAGCAGCAGGTGCTCGCCGCGAGCAACGCCGCGCCCCTGAGCGACTTCGGCTGGTCGGTGGCGGTCTACGGCGACACGGCCGTGATCGGCGCGAGGCAGGAGGACGGAGGAGGGATCGACGCGGGCGCGGCCTACGTGTTCGAGCGATCCGGCGCCGCGTGGAGCGAGACGAAGCTCCTCAAGGCGCCCAGCCCCGCGATGGACACCTTCTACGGCGGCGCGGTCGCCGTGAGCGGCGAGGCCCTCGCCGTCGCCTCGACCTACGACGGCGCTGGAGGCCCGGGCGCAGGTGCCGTGTACGCGTACGCGCGGGTCGGCGGCTCGTGCGCCGGTCCCGCGGGCTGCGCCACCGGCCTCTGCGTCGACGGCGTCTGCTGCGACGCCGCGTGCGACGGACCGTGCGACCGCTGTGATCTCCCCGGCGCCGAAGGCATCTGCACGCCGGTCCCCACCGGCGATCCGGGCGATCCGAGCTGCGCTCCGTACACGTGCGGCGGGGCCAGCGGCGCTTGCCCCACGACCTGCTCGGTGCCCGCGCAGTGCGCGCCCGGATACTACTGCGACGGTTCGACGTGCTCGCCCGAGAACACGGCGGGCCAGGCGTGCGCGGCCGACGAGGAGTGCCAGACGGGCCATTGCGCCGACGGCGTGTGCTGCGACGCCGCCTGCACCGGACAGTGCCAGGCGTGCGCCGAGGCGGGATCCGTCGGCCAGTGCGTCACGGTCCTCGGCGAACCCCGCGGAGCCCGGCCGCCGTGCGCCGCCGCGAGCTGCTCGGAGGACGTCGGCTACGCCGAGGGTCGATGCGAGGGCGGCCTCGCGTGCGCCGAGCAGGTCGCGACCCCGTGCAAGCCCTATGTCTGCGGCGCGACGAGCTGCAAGACGACGTGCCTCTCGGACGCCGAGTGCGCGGCCGGTCACGTGTGCCTGGTGAGCTCCCAGCACTGCGTCCCGGAGGAGCCGCAGTGCGACGGCGAGCACACGCTGGCGAACCCCGACGGCTCGTCCACGAATTGCGCGCCCTACCGGTGCAGCGCGCCGGGCTCGTGCGCCGCGAGCTGCGCGTCCACGGGCGATTGCGTCGAAGGCTACGTGTGCTCGTCGGCGGGCAAGTGCGAGGCGCCGGACGAGCCGACGTCCGACGGCGGCTGCGGTTGCGCGGTGCCGGGTCGGGGGAAGCCCGTCCCGTGGGGCCTCCAGCTCCTGCCGCTCGCGCTCGCGTTGCTACGCCTCCGGGGTCTCCTCCGGCGGGTCCGTCGAACGGAGCGCCGGCGCCCACGCGTCGCAGGCGGCCGAGGAGACCGCGGCGATGACGGCGCGCTGCGGCTCCTCGCCGGCCGCACGATGGCGGCGATTTTCGATCAGCACCTGGCGCGGGCGGCGACCGAGCGGATCCGGCGCGGCCGCTGAGGCGCGGCGACCACCTAAGCGGCGGACGCGAGCGAGACGCCTCCGAGGCCAGCCGCTGCGCTCAGGGCCCGAACGTGCAGGTGCAGTCGTACACGCACACGCCCGAGGTCCCGGCCAGCAGGGCGTCGATCGCCGCGGTGTTGCCGTCGTGGGCGCCGGCGTCGAGCGCCGTGGCGATGAGCGAATCGCCCACGCCGGCCAGCGATCCCTGCGCGCCGCTCGCGTTGATGGCGCGGATCTCGACCGTCTCCGGGGTCAGCGGCGCCGACGGATCGGTGCCGGTCGTGCGGAAGAACTCCCCGAGGTAGCGCTCGTCGTAGCCCGCCGCGGCGTCGCCCGTCGAGAACTTCACGCCGCCGTAGAACGGTCCGTCGGTGGTCTGCGAGCCGGGCATCTGCACGAGCTCGACCGTCCCCGCCGACACGCGCACCGTGAGCGCCGCGGTGAACGTCGCCACCGGGCAGTCGCGCTCCTCGACGAACACGCAGGTCGCCGGGAGCCCGGCGCCCGTGAGCGCCTCGAGGTTCTCCGGCGAAAGCGCGTCGCCCGCGCCGCCCGCGCCGCCCGCACCGCCCCCGCCGCCCGCACCGCCCGTGCCCTGCGCGTCGCTCGACAGCGCGACCTGGTAAGTGATCGGGTCACCGGGGATCTCGCCGCCCGAGAGCGTCACCTCCAGAGTCGGCACCTTCGCCGGCTCGTAGGTGGCGTAGGTCCCGCGGACGTGCACGTCCACGGTACCGAACGACTGGCCGACGGTCTCCCACCCGGCCTGGCTGAGGATCTCGATCTCGCAGCTGTCGTCGATCGTTCCCTTCGCCGCCGTCAGACCTTGGTGACCTTCTCCGCCGGCGCGCGGAGCGACGACGAAGCGGAGCTGCCCGGCGTCGTCGACCTCGACCGCCACGTTCTCTTCGGTCCTGTTGTCCGGCGTCGACGGCGAGTACCACAGCTTCAGCGTCGGGAAGTGGTTGGACGGGTCGACGAGCCCCGTGAGCGTGGCGACGTGGGGCATGGAGAGATCGCAGCTCGCCTCCGCCTCGGCGACTTGCTCGTCCGAACGCTGGAAGCAATGCATCACCTGTCGAATCGCAGCCCGCTGCTCCGCCGTGCATTCGGTGGGCGTGACCTGCTGGGGCTGATACGCCGGCGGCCCGTCCTTGCAGCCCGCGATCCCCCCGAGCGACGCCGTCAAGACGACGACGAGCCTCCGCGCCGCTCGGCCCTTCGTTCCGCTGCTTCTCCGCTCCATGCGTCCTCCTTCGCCGAACGTACGCGGTGCCGTCGAGGCCCAGCATCCCCCGTTCGGGTGATGCCGCCGCCAGCGTCCGTCGCGCTCGTCGCGACGACCTTCGTCGGAGGTCAGGGCGCGCGTCGAGACCGCCGGCGCCGCCCGAGCACGAGGGCTACGCCGGCGATGAGGAGCCCGGCAGCGCCGCCGTCGCCCTGCGGCGCCGGGACCTCGCAGCCGCAGCCTCCGCCGGCGTCGGCCGCGTTCCCGGCGTTGTCCCCGAGCGGCGCCGAGCCGCCCGCGCCGCCCGAGCCGCCGGCGCCGCCGCTCGACGCGCCCGTAGCGTTGGAGCTCGTCGCGCCGCCGGGCGGCTCGACCACGACGTCGACCGAGTCGCTGTCCGACAGCGTCGCGTCGCTCGCGACGACCTGGAACGTCAGCACCGTCGCGGCGGCCACGTCGGGTGCGGTGAACGTCGGGCCAGCCGTGCCGGGGCCGGCGAGCGCCACGCTCGGGCCCGCCGTCTGCGCCCAGGCGAACGCGAGCGCGTCGCCGTCGGGGTCCGAGCTCGCGCCGGCGTCGAGCGCCACCGCGTCGCCGGAGGTCACCGTCTGGTCCGGGCCCGCGTCGGCGAGCGGCGCGTGCCCGCACTCGGTCGCGTCGTCGACGACGATCGCGAAGGGCGTGTTGGTGATGCCCTGGAAGGCGATGTCGTCGATCTCCCAGCCGAACGCCGCGGCCGCTTGATCGCTGCCCGCGCGGAAGCGGAGCAGGATCGTCTGCCCGGCGAAGGCCGCGCCGAAGTCGAGCGTCACCGCCTCGAGCGCCGGCCAGGCGGCGCTCTCGCCGACGTAGGCCGGTCGATCCGAGAGCGGGTTGTCCGCCTGGTTGGAGACGACGCCGGTGTAGCCCGGCGCGACGAGGGCATCGACGTCCTGCCAGTTCATGCCGCCGTCGGTCGAGATCTCGATGACCGCGCCGTCCCAGGTGGTCGTCGCGTCGGCCTCGAACTGGTAGCGGTGCTGGAACGTGACGACGAGCGGATCGACCGCGCTCACGTCGAGCGGGGGCGACTGGAGCTGGGTGTCCGAGATCGACGAGTAGTCGACGGCGCGGAAGGCGTGGTTCTGCGGGCTCGTCTCCTCGCGCGACCACACCTTGTCCGCGAGATCGCCGGTGGCCGTCCAGGCCACGAGGTCCGACTCGACCGTGTCGGTCGCCGACGCCGCCACCTCGTTGTCGAAGTTGATCCGCGGCACCCGCACGACGGCCTGCGTGGGCACGCAGGCCGTCGGCTCGTTCACCGTCGCGGTCAGGTCGAGGTAGCCGATCGACGAGACCGACGCGTCGAGGCCGATCCGGATCTTGGCGACGCCCACGGCGAACGGCTCGATCGCGGCGAGCGTCGTGCTCGGCCCGTCGGGGAACGAGACCCCGGGCGTCGGCGCGGACACCGTGACGCTCGCGCCCATGAGCGGAGAGAGCCCGGTGTTCATCACCTCGACCGTCACCTCGCCGATCTCCTCGGCGTCGAGCACGCCGTCGCCGTCGCAGGAGAGCACCGCGTCGTCGATCGCCGCCGAGAGCACGGTGAAATTCGACCCCGTGGAGTAGCTCTCGACCACCCCGGTGAGATCGGTCGAGTCCGCCGGCGGGGACACCGCACAGCTCCCGGCGCCGCGCGCGGCGAACGCGTCGGCGAGCTCCAGCATGTCGAGCGGATCGGCCGCGTACGCGGCGGCGAGGATGGCGTCGCGCTGCTGGGTGAACGTCGGCTCGATCGGCGCCAGCGCGAGGCCGGCCACCACGTAGTCCGACATGCGGCGCCGCGCCTCCTCGAACGAGTAGGGCGGCATCGGCGCGGCGCTCTTCTTCAGGAGCGCGACGAAGCCCTCGAAGAGCATGGTCGCCCAGATCTCGCCCGCGTTGTGGACCTCGGAGTTGTCGTTGTTGCTCGGCGCCGACGGCACGTTGGGCAGCGGCTCGCCGCTCGAGATGTGCTTGAAGGTGAGCGCGTTCTTCGAGAAATCGACGCTGTAGGGGAAGCGGCGGAGCCCGAAATAGCCGCTGTCGCCCGACGCCGCCGACGCGTAGCCCGCCATCGCGAAGGTGCCGTCGAGGTCGTCGCCCGGCCGGACGAACATCGTGAGCGCGATGAAGTCGCCCCAGCCCTCGCTCTCGCCGTTGCACTGGCGGAGGCCGCACTCGACGAGCCGGTGGTGGAGGTAGTGCCCCCACTCGTGCGCGATGATGGTGTTGTCGATGGTGCCGTCGCGCTCGACGCCGACGGCCCTCGACATGGTGGCCGTCTGCGCGCCGTTCTGGAGCGCCGCCTTGAGGGCGTTGCCGTCCTCGAGCGAGATCGAGAGCACCGGGATGCCGACGGCGCCCGAGCCGGCGAGCGGCGCCGGACCGGCGTTGGCGACGTTGTTGGCGATGATCACGCCCACGGCGCCGGCCGTCTGGGCGCGCTGCGCCTTCGAGACGAAGGTGCAGGCGCCGCGGTCGACGAGGACGATCGCCCCGGCGGCCCCGCCGACCAGCGGCTCGCAGGGGGGGGGGGGGGGGGGGGGGGGGGGGGGGGGGGGGGCGCGGGGGGGGGGGCGCCCCCCCCGCGGCGCCCCGCCGGGCCCCCCGCCGCTCGGGGGCGTGAGGCCGAGCGGCTGGACCGAGAGCGAGTGCGACGAGACCGCGTCCCAGAGGAACATCTGCATCCGCGGCGACTCGCCGTCCGCGGGCGTCGACATGTTGGCGTTGTTGCGGCTGCCGGCGAGCGCGCCGTCCTGCGCCTCGGCGTGCATGACGTCGCCGCCGAGCCCGCCGCGCCCGAAGTTGTCGGCCTGCGCGTTGCCCGCCGCCTCGTCGAAGCCCGAGTCGTAGAACCAGTCGTGGAGCCAGTTGGTCGTGTAGAAGAGCTGCGTCACCGCGGCGCGCGTCTGGTCCTGCGTCGCGAGCGGCTCCGCGCCGGTGTCGAAGACGCGATCGAAGATCGACGGCCCCGTCGTGGTCGCGCGCAGATCGCCGGCGGTGAAGCCGTCGGGGCCGCTGTGGTCCGAGTAGGCATCGACGTTGTTGCCGAGGCTCTCGGCGGCGCCCGCGGGCAGCCAGGGATCGGCGACGGCGTTCGGGTTGGTGTTGAACCCCTCCATCGACACGAGGACGGGCGAGATGAACGCCGGCGAGCTGCCGTCCGGGATCCCCGTCGGGTGGGGCGAGTAGTCGGCCTGGGGCCCGTCGAGCGGGCGTTTGTCGGCGTCGGCCCAGACGCGGTAGTCGAACGAGTCGGCCTGGGTGAGGCTTCGCCTGTAGAGCACGCGCCCGTCCGCCGCGCCGATGACGTACGCGTAGGCGTCGGACACCGTCTCGGTCGCTTTGCCGGCCTGGATCTCGAGGAAGTACGCCGGCACGAGGCGGTCGGGCAGCGCGAAGAAGACCTTCTTCACGCGCGCCGGGGCGACGAAGCGGATCCCGGTGTGGGCGATCTCGGGGGCGGGACCGAGATCGAGCGCGCGGTAGCCGCCGCGCGCCTTGCCCTCGACGAGGCTCGCGGGCGAGAGCGGGACCTCGTAGAGATCGGCGAACGCGCGCGCGACCGCTTCGCCGGCCGGGAGGGTGAAGGCGTGCCCTCCGCGCTTGGTCTCGGCGGCGAGCAGCCCGCGCGGGCTGCCCGAGATGGCGACGAGCTCGAGGCTCTTGCGCATGAGGACCTTGAGCTCGCCGCGGAAGACCTCCACGCCGCCCCTGCGCTGGCGGAAGATCGCCAGGACGCCGCCGCGCCCGACGTCGTGGATGCGCACGAGCTCGGCCGCGTCGAGCGCCGCCGGAGGCACGCCCCAGAGGGCGGCGCGGTCGACGAGGTACCGGCGCGCCGCCGCTTCCGGCGAGGCGGAGACCGGGGGCGCGGGCGCGGGCGCGGCCCAGAGGAAGCTCGGCACGCCGCGCCGCGGATCGATCGACGCGACCGCGCCGAGCCGGCTCGAGGCGACGGGCGGCGTCGTCGGGGCGGCGGCCGCGAACGAGAGATCGAAGTACGCGTCGTAGCTCGGTCGCTCGACGGCATGCGCCTGCGCCGCGAGGAGCGCCGCGGGGACCAGGATGGCCAGGGGTCGAAGCGCGCGCCTCATGATGCCTCCGGCGGGCGAGGGCTCCGGACCCACGAGCGCCGTGTGCCACGCTACGGGGGCTCTCGGCGGCAGGCAACCGGCTCGCCGCGCGATCTCGCCTTCAGCCTGGCCGGGATGGGCCGGGGACCTCCCTGGCCGTGGACGATCGCCGCGATCGCGGCGTGAGGAGGCGCTGCTGGCTTTCGTGGAGCTGACGGCGAAGTAGAAAGGGAACACCGCGCGCCGTCCGCCGCGAGAGTATCCTGGGCGAGGAGCCGGTTGACCAGAAGCGGTTTCAGGCAACGATCGTGTACCGATTGCATCCCCGCTGATGGCTCGGAGGGGAACGATCGGTGACGGCAGCTCGAGCCAGCACGGCAAGGAGAAGACCATGCGGAATCTTCCTCGCGCTTGGTATGTGTGCGGCCTGCTCGGTGTCTTGGGGTGCGGCTCGTCAATCGCCGTGGAGCCCGATGGCGCGAGCGGCTCGGCGACCGGCGGAACGGGAGCGACCGGAGGCGGAGGTGGCGGCGGCACCACATCCTCGGGAACCGGCGGCGGATGCGCCGCACCATCGGTCGTGTGCGGTGCGTCATGCGTCGATCTCGAGTCGGATGCGGCGCACTGCGGAGCATGCGACCACGACTGCCAAGGCGGCTCTTGCGAGGGCGGGATCTGCCAGGCGGTCGCGATCGGCGAAGGCCTCAAGTCGCCCCAGATGATCGCGGTCGGCGGCGGCTTCGTCTTCGCGGTTGCCGCGAACCAGGTGCTGCGCGTGCCCACCTCGGGGGGACCGACGGAGATCGTCGCGACCGAGGCGGCCGGCTATTTGGTCGCGGGCGTTGCCGCGGATGCCGAGCGCGTCTACTGGGTCTACGGCGGTTCGCCACCGGAGCTCCGGTACGCTCCCGTGATGGGAGGCGAGGTCGTGACCATCGACACGACGACCGCGCCGCCATTCGCGTCGTCCATGGGTGCGAACCTGGCGCTGGGCGCGAGCGGCATCTACTGGAGCTACGACGCCGGGATCGGGCACGCCGCCCTCGATGGGTCCGACGCCGGAGTCTTCCTGGCATTCCCCAGCGGTACGGCTCGCACGCTCGCCCTGGACGATGCGTTCGTCTACTGGACCGGCGAGAATGCCGGGCCGGGTCTCTGGAGGGTGCCCGTCGGAGGCGGCGCGCCCGTCCAGATCACCGCGGATGACGTCGGAGCGGTCGGCCTGGCGGTGGCGGGCGGCCGTGCCTACACGGTCGACTTCGCCAACTCGGTCGTGTCCGTGGAGCTCTCGACGGGCCAGATCGAGACGGTGTCCTTCGCGCCCAACTCGTATCCGCGGTGCATCACCACCGATCTCGAGGCGGTCTACTGGACCGAATTCGGGCTCGGAAGCGTGAGGAGGGCCTCGATCGAAGGCGGGCCGCTCGATCTCCTGGCGGACCAGCAGGCGCTGCCCGTCGGGATCGCCGTGGACGCCACCTCGGTCTACTGGGCGAACGCCGCCAACCCGGGCGCGCTGATGAAGCTCCCGAAGCCGTAGCGGCGCAAGGAGCCGAGACCTGGCACCTCGATCGAAGGCTGCAGCGGCGCGAGCTTGGCGCGGGACGCGTCCACGTCCCCAGCGGCCGTGAACGGCCCCTGGCCCAGGTCGTCCCCGTCTGAAGGCATGGACCGAGCACCGGGGAGGCGCCGCTCCGCCGGAAGGCGAGCCAGAGTGACGTCATCGCCCGGTGCGAGCAGGCGCTGCACGCTTACGGGGCTCTCGGCGGCAGGCAACCGGCTCGGCGCGCGATCTTGCCTTCAGGCTGGATGGGCCGGGGCCTCGCCTCGCCCTTGACGATCGCGGGATCGAAGCGGCGCGAGCGGACCCACCCGGATCACTCCCCCGCGGCGCCGAGGCCGCGGCGATACTCGTCGGCCCCCCTCCGGGTGCGCGTCATTCGATACGCGAGCGGGAGAGCGCGTGTCGAAGCGCATCGGTGAAGGCGGCGTCCGCCACGAGCCCGCCGAGCAGGATTCCGATCACCCGGGCCCAGACGGTTTCGTCTCCATGACGGGCCGCGAGGATCGCCGCCGGGACCGCGTCCGAGCGCAGACCCATCTGGGAGAGCGCGAGCGCGAGGTCCGCGGCCGCCTCCGAATGCGCTCCGACGTCTTCAGCGCGGCGCGATCGCTCCTCGAGGAGAGCTCGGCCGACGAACCAGACCTCTGCGAGGCGAGCGGCATCGGCCGTTCGGAGCAACGCATGCGTGGCACGACAGCATCGCTCGCAGACGAGTACGCCGTCCCGCTCCCAACCCGGAGGGAGCGACGGCACTTCGAAGCAGATGCAGCAGCTCGTCGGGGGCAGCCGTGTAGCGGTCGCGAGGCGGGGCGAGCTCATGGGTGCGGCGTCCGGTGCTCCAGCGTATCGGCGTTCAGCTGCGCCCGCCAGGCCCAGCACAGAGGGAGGCCGCCGCTTGCACGCGCGCCGGGCTCATGGTGCACGTCTGCCTCTTGGCCGGGCATTCGACGAGGCCGCTCGACGGTCCCTCCCACGTACCCGCGCCAAGCCGCGAGCGCCGGCGCTCGGCAGCTGCAACGGCCAGTCGAGCAACACGCTGCTCCATGACGTGGCGCACGGGCGCGTCCTCGCCGCGGGAGCGCGAGGCGTGCTTGTCAGCTGGCCAGAGGAAGAGAGACCGTGAACGTGGTCCCCTCGCCGAGCCGGCTCTGCACGTCGATCGTCCCGCCTTGCGCGTCCACGACGCGCCTCGTGATGTACAGCCCCAGGCCGAGCCCGCTCCGCCCCGCCGTGGCGCCCCCGCGCTCGAACCGATCGAACAGCTTGGGCAGGTGCTCAGGCGCGATACCTGGGCCCTGATCGCTGACTCGAATGCGCGCGCGCTCGCCGTCGCGAAAGACGTCGACGTCGATGGTCCCTGGAGCGAACTTGAGCGCGTTCGACACGAGGTTCACGAGAGCTTGCTCGGTGCGCCGCCGGTCGCAGACACACTCGACCGGCCCGTCGGCGTGGAGCGCGACGGACGATCGACCCCTGGCCGCAATCTCCGACAAGTCCTCGGTCACCCGCTTCGCGAGCGCGACGAGGTCGACGCGCTCGGGCTGGACCTCGATGCGCCCTGCGCGCATCCGGGAGAGGTCGAGCAGGGAGCCGGCGAGCGCCGTCATGCGCTGGACCTGGCGCCCGATCTTCTCGATCTTCTCCGCGCGCCGGGGGGGAACGTCCTTTTGTCGGCGCAACCACTCGACGAGCATCGCGATCGCGGTGAGCGGCGTCCTGAGCTCGTGGGAGGCGATGGCGACGAAGTCTTCGCTCGCGCGCACGGCGGCCTCTTCCTCGCGGAGGATCGCCCGCTCCTCTTCCAGGCGCTGGCGCTCCGAGATGTCTTGGATCACCGCGATGGCCATGAGCGCGTGTTCCCCGGCGAGGGGGCTCAGGCTGATCTCGGCGGGGAACTCCGTTCCGTCCTCGCGCCGGCCGAGGAGGCTCATTCCGGGCGCGCCCATTGGGCGCGCCCGCGGCGCGGCGAAGTAGGATTGGGTGTGCGCGCCGTGCACCGCGCGGAGTCGCTCGGGCAAGAGGCGTTCGAGCGGCGCTCCGACGAGATCGGCGCGGGCATAGCCGAAGAGCCGCACCGCTCGCTCGTTGGCGGCGACGATCCGCCCGTCGGTGTCGACGATGATCAGGGCGTCCGGCACCGACTCGAGGAGGACCCAGAAATCGTTCGACCAGCCGTGCATCGCTACCCCCATCTCCTACTTCCGGGGCCACTGCCCGGCAAGCGTCGCGCCTGAGCACGATCACCCGAGCCCGAACCCCGTGGCCGAGCGGGTGCTGTCAATGCTGTCGATCGAGCAGCCGCGACACGGTATCGAGCAACTTCGCGAGCTCGAACGGCTTCGCGAGGAAGGCAGACGCCGGGATCGGCGTCGGCTTCTGGAGGATGGACTTCGGAGCCGCGGTCAGGATGACGACGGGGATGTCGGCGTACTCGGACCGCTGACGGATCCGTCGCAGCGCCTCGGCTCCATCCATGATCGGCATCATGAGGTCCATGAGGACGATGTCCGGGCGCGCGTGGTCCATGACCTCGAGCGCCTCGCACCCGTTCGATGCCGCGAGGACGCGATATCCTTCCCACTCGAGCACGTCCCGAAGCGTCTCGACGATCGCGTACTCGTCGTCGACGAGGAGGATCGTCTTCATCTGCGCTTCCGGGCCTCCTGCTTCCCCGACCCGCCGCGGCGCGACGGCGGCACCTCATCGGTGTCGAATCGGCGATCGCTCGCCACCTGCTCGGCGCCATGGAAGATCGCGCCGATGTCGAACCCCTTGCGGCCAATCGAGAACGCGCGAATGGACGTGTCGTAGTCGCCCTCGCGCACTTTGATGATCGAGACGAGCCGGTGGAGGCGTCCCTGGCGCTCGCCGTACCGGAGGAGGAGGATGTTGTCGGCGAGCATCGTGACGACGTCGGGTGGGGCTTCGAACGCGGGCCCGAGCGTTTGGCCCGCATGTTTCGTGAACATCGACGTCACCCCCACGCGGCGAAGCGCGAGGGAGAACGCGGTCAGGAGGGCCTCGGCGCGCTCGGGATACACCATTCCACGCGCCAACCCGTCCACACCGTCGAGCACGAACCGCTGGATCTTGCGCCCGATCACGAGATCGATCGCGGCCTCGACGATCGCGTCTCCCTGGAGCTCGAGCGGCGGCATCGACTCGACGACGATCACGCCTCTTTTGATCGGCTCGCGCAGCTTCAGCCCGATCCCCGTCCCCTTGGCCACCAGCCGCGCCGAGTCCTCCGAGAAGCCGAGGTACATGCCCCGCTCCCTTCGTCGCGCACCCTCCGCCAGAAAAGCGAGGCCGAGCAGCGTCTTTCCGCTGCCGGGGGCTCCCAGGAGCACCGTGGTCGAGCCTGAGCGGAAGCCGCCGCCGAGCATCGCGTCGAGCGCTGGAACGCCGGACGTGCGAACCGGGGGCTCTTCGGCGCGAGAGATCGGGAGCTCCGCGAGCCGGGTCCCCATGCGCGCGTGGAGGTGGACGCCACCGTCGTCGATCTCGAAGAAGTGGGCGCCACCCAGGGACGCGCTTCCCCTGAGCTTGGGCACCTCCAGCAGGCGGACGGTGCGTAAACCAACCCGCTCGACCGTGAGCAGCAGGATGCCGTCGACCATCGGCTGGGCGGGGTAGCTGGTTCCGGGGCCCGGCGCGCTCGAGAGGATGAATACGGTGCAGCCGACCGTCTCGACGAACGCCTTGAGCTCGTGCACGAACTTCTTCAGCGCGAGCTCGCCGTCGCTCGACAGCCCCGTCGTCACCACACCATCGATGACCAGGAGATCGGCGCGGAGCTCCTTGACCGACTTCTTGATGAGCTTGAGGACGCCTTGCAGCTTCTCCTTCTCGAGCACCTGGTAGGCGCTCAGGTAGAAGAGCGAGCGGGCGATGACCTCGGCGTCGAAGAAGCGGAAGCTCCGCAAGTGGGCGATCATCCGAGAGTGCGTCTCGGCCAGAAGGGTCACGTAGAGGGCCCCCCCTCCGCCGGCCACGTGGCGGTAGGCGATCTCGCTGCTCAAGATGGTCTTGCCGGTGCCAGGTTTCCCGAGCACGAGGTACACGCCGCCGACGAACACCCCCCCATGCAGGACGGCGTCGAGGCCGCGTATCCCCGTTGGCAATCGCGCCAGCTGGGTCGAGCCGTGGCTCTTCGCGTCACTCATGGGCGCCCCGTGTAGCACAGCCCCAGGTTGGCGCGCTTTGGCAATGGCCTGGGCGGCATGCCCAGAGCGACGCCGTCTCGGTCACCTACGCGCCCAGGCGCCTCGCCACACGAGATGGTGGCCCGCGTGGCGGGTCCGCCCAGGGCGAACCGGAGAGCTTCCGAGCCGTGCATCGTTGGACACTCGGCGCGGCGCTCGCAGCGACAGGTTGCGGTTCCGTCGTCGACGGCGCGGCGAGCCAGACCTCTACGACGCCTGAACGTCGCGAGCTGTCGGGTCGCGGGGGAGTAGAAGCCGGATCCTCAAGCTGGGCCCCGCGCGCGAGCGCGCCGGCGCCGCAGGAGCAGGGCGCCGAGCAGGAGCCCGGCGCCGATCGCGTCGCGGCGGCTGGCGACACCGCCGCTCGCTGCGCAGCGGCCGCAGGCCACGCGCGGCGGGCGCGGTGGGACGACCGGAGTGGCCGCGTCGTCCCGAACGTCGGCCGCCAGGCCGAGATAGGAGGGCGGCGCCGCTCCGGAGGCGAGCCGCTGGGCGAGATCGGCCCTCCGCGTGGTGAGCTTCGCGGCCATCTCCGCGGCACCGTGGCTCGTGCCGGTGAGCGGCCGAAGCGCGGCCAGGGCGCCGTCGAACGCCTCGATCCCCACGCGCAGCCGCTCGTGCGCCTCGCGCGCGCTCTCCGCCCGGGCCGACTCCTCCGACGTCTGCTTGGGCCACATGGCGAACGTCCTCTCGTCGCGGAGGCGCAGGAGCCTGGCGCGCTCGAGCTCGAGCTGCCTCTGCGTGAGCCGGATGAAATGCGGGGCGAGGACCGCCTCGGTCGCCACGCGGCAGTCGTCCGGCGTGCAGGGTGGGAGCGCCTCGCGCCTGGCCGCCGCCGCCGCGGCGGCGAGCTCCGCCTTCACGCGCTCGACGGCCGAGGCGAGCGCGGCGAGCTGGCGATCGATCACGGCCGCGTGCTGCGCGTAGCTGACGGTGGGCGCGTTCTCGGGCTCGACGGGCGGGCTCGCGAGCGGCCGGTGGAGCGGCGCCGCGCAGTAGCCGTAGTCCTGCTCCAGCGCGTCGCGGAACTCGGTGTAGCTGTGGATCGCGCCGGGGTGGTTCTCGAGCACCCGCGCCATCCAGTGCTTCCGCTTCCAGGGATCGGTCTCCAGCACGTGGTCGCCGAGCGCGCAGTCCTCGGCCAGGACCTGCAGGCCGTGGGCGACGTTGCCCTCGAGGTCCTCCCGGTTTCCCATCGCGCTGGTGTGGTACGTGCGGTTGTTCCAGTAGTGGGCCCACCCCTCGTTGAATGCGAAGCCGTTGTTGTCGATGCCGGCCTTCTTCCCGGTCTCGTAGGCGTGCTCGGCGCCGTAGGTGTAGAGACCGTCGTCGCCGTTCCAGTGATCCATGTCGCCGTCCCAGGAGTGCCGCAGCGCGTGACCGATCTCGTGCCGCATGGTGGCGAGGCCCCACGGGTTGGTGATCCCGCCCGGGTCGCTCGTCGCCGGATACCCGCCGTCGCCGAACGCGTTGCGGGGCCAGTTGATCGTCGAACGGTAGGTGTACGGCGTCCCGGTGAAGACCCCGTCCCAGAACTTGATGTCGAAGTCGTCGTCCGGATCGAACGGAGCGCGGATCGGGACGTTGTCCACGTACTGCTGGAGCACGGTGCGCGCCGCGATCCACAGGGCGCACCGGCTGGACGTGCCGTCGCTGTGACCGCCCCCGTTCTGCCACGAGCCGAAGTCGACGGCCCCGCTGGTGTTGTCGTGGTCGTGCTCGGGCGTGTTGGTGTCCCATTGCGAGCCGCCCTCGTTGTGGAGACGGATGCGGATCCGGTAGCTCGTGAGGGCCGCCGTCGGAATCGGCGGTCCGCTCACGTAGCCGTCGAGCGCTACGCGGAGGTACACGTCGGGCTTGGCATCGTCGCCGAGCCAGGGATCGCCGCCGCGGCCGGCGATCTCGAAGCAGCCGTCCGGGCCGATCACCGCCGAGCCCATCTCGTCGTCGCCGGCGTGGCTCCCCTGCACGTCGGAGTCCATGAGGTAGACAGTGGCGCCGGCGAGCGGGAGCTCGTCCGGATGGCCCGCGACCGAGCGGTCCAGGCACGTGAAGCACCCGCGCGCGACCACGTCGAAGTCCTCCGCGCGTGCCGTGGAAGAGAGGAGCGCTGTCGTCAGCGAAACGGCGCCGATGAAGCACAGGGGCAAGGACGCGCCTCGTACCGGGACGCCGCGTTGTATTGCGCATCGCTCGACTTTCACGAGAACCCTTCTCCTGTGCTTCCGATCCGTTGAACGCCGCGTTTCCCTCGACGTTGCCTGAAGCACGCTCAGGAGCCGCCGGTGAGCGTGACGCCGCCCCGATCGAGAGATCTACGTCATACCGCACGCCGCGCTCCCGAAGTCGAGCGTCTTGTAGGACGGCCCGAGCCTCGTCGAGTCGCAGGGCCGAAGGCGATGGATCACGGTTCGCGTTCCTCGTACGCGGCACTCTACGTGTGGACCTCGCTGACCCCGGACTGGTCCTGGGAATCACCAGTACCTCGGAGCCGGAGCGCCGGCCCGCCCGAAGGGTAGGCCCGGCTGCCGCCTGGGATCGCTGGGGTCAGCATTCCCGCAGCACGTCCTCCTCGCCCGCGAGCCGGCCACGCGCGAGCAACCCCGTGCTCGAACCTCGTTGACAGCGCAACCCGTGGCATGGACCCTTTCGGCGTCGTCCCCGGGATCGCGCGCGACTGAAGGCGAGTGGATCGCCGACAGCCTGGCGACGGCATCCGCGGAGGGGGACCGGTCATGGAGGCGGGCAGGCATAGGAGCACAACGCGTTCGGCAGCCGCCGCAGTCTCGTCAACACCTCCGGCGCCCGCCCACGAGGGGCCCGACGGTGCGGCGCGACGGCGTGGCAGGTCGGCCACGCGCGATTACCGGTTCACCCTGGCCGCCGTCCTGGCGATCGCGGTGGGCCTGACGGCGCTGTTGGTCGGCGTGTACCGCACCTCGTCGGTGATCGGCACGGCAACGCTCGGGCTCGAGCGCGACGCGATCCCGAGCGAGGTCGAGCTCCAGTCGGCCGGCGCGGAGCTGCGTGCGCTCATGTCCGAGCTCAGGGGCCTGATCGCGGGCGAGGCCTCCGATCGGTCCCTCGCGCTCGGGCGCATCGACCGATCGCGCCGGGCACTTGCCGAGCACACGACCGCGTACGCGTCGCTGCCGCGGTCGCCTGGGGAGACCGGCCTCGTGTCCGATGTCGAGACGACGGCGGCCGATCTCCAGCGGGTCGTGGACCGGGTCGTCGAGGCGGGCGCTTTCGAGCCGCGCTCCAGCGAGGCGATCCAGTTGAGCAGGGAGCTCGACGCGTCGGCGCGTCGCCTCGACCGCGCACTCGTGCGCGCGTCGCGCTTCAACTCCGAGCTGGAGCACCAGCTCGTCGGAGCGATCACCAAGGCCAGGCTCGAATGGCTGCCGCTCGCCGCGGTGCTGAATGTCGTCAGCGTCGGCGTGGCGATCGCGGCTCTGGCGGTGGGGAGGGCCGCCTTGCGGCGCACGCTCGCGCTCGAAGAGCGCGGCCGTGATCTCCAGGAGCGAAGGGCGAACGAGCTCGACGCCTTCTCGGGTCGGATCGCCCATGATCTGCTGAGCCCCCTCATGGCGGTGGGCCTCGCGCTGGGGCTGGCCGAGCAGCGCCTCGCCGCGACGGGAGACGACCAGCTCGTGGCGACGATCCGCCGCGCCGCAGGGAGCCTCTCGCGCGTGAGGCGTCTGGTGGACGGGCTGCTCGAGTTCGCGCGCGCGGGTGCGTCGCCGTTGGCCGGGGCCCGCACCGCCATCGACGAGGTCGTCGGCGAGGTGGTCGCCGACGTCGAGCCCGTCGCCGCCGCGGCCGGGGTCTCGATCGAGCGCGCCAGCGGGACCGACGCGGCTGTGCCGTGCAGCCCAGGCGTGGTCACCAGCATGCTCGCGAACCTCGTGCAGAACGCCATCAAGTTCCTCGGGGACGCGCCGGTGCGGAGGGTGGTGATCCGCTCGTCGACGTCCGCGTCGCGCGTCCGCGTCGAGGTCGAGGATACCGGGCCGGGGATCCCCGCGAGCGTCCTCCCCACGCTCTTCCATCCGTACACCCGCGGCCCGGACGTGCGACAGCCCGGCCTCGGCCTGGGGCTCGCGACCGTGAAGCGGCTGGCGGAGGCGCACGGCGGCGCGGCCGGCGTCGTCTCGGAGGAGGGCTCTGGATCGACGTTCTGGTTCGAGCTGCCGCGCGCGGCCTGAGCGAGCAACGCGCGGAAACGCTACCGCGCTGGTCGGAGTACCTCGCGGATCTCGGCGAGCAGTCGGTCGGCGTCGAACGGCTTCTGGATGAACCGGTTCAGCGGTTCGGCGGCGAGGCGCGCCGGGATGGGCATGGCCGAGACGATCACGCGAGGCACGCTGCGCAGCTCCTCTCGGCACGTCATCGCGGCGAGCACGTGCAGTCCGGAGACGAACGGCATCATCAGATCGAGCACGATCGCATCGGGCGGTGGCCCCTCGGAGAGGATCGAGAGCGCCTCCGCGCCGCCGCCCGCGGTCCGGACGTGAAGGCCTTGCTGCTGCAGCAGCTCCGCGATCGCGTCCCGGATGTCCTCCTCGTCGTCGACGACAAGCACGGTCCGAGGTGTCGAGCCCGGCTCGGGGTCGAGGCGCGGAGCGAGGTGCATCGCGATGGAGCTCATGCGCGCCAGGCTCGCAGGTGCGGCGCCGCGCTCCCATCGGGCCCGACCGGAACTGGTCCAGCGGCCGTCCTTGAGCGCGAGGCCTACGCCACGCCGAAGGCGACGTCGGTCAACATCCGGCCGTGCCACGACCAGAACGCAACCGCAGCGTGCTCCCGCGCGACGACCTCGAGCTCGAGCCCCGGGGCGACGTAGACGATCCACCACTCCGGCTTGCTCGAGCGCACGAGAGGCGGCGCAACGCTCAGCATGCCGCAGCCACGAGCCCCTCGAGCTCGTCCCTGCTGACGTCGTTCGCGACGGGGATGAGGTAGGCGTTCGTCTCGGCCGCCAACAAGTCGAGCTCGACGGCTGCCGGCCAAAACGCTGTCTCGGGAACGACGATCGCGGCGATGCGCCTGCCCTTCGCGAGCGCGTGGGCAGAGGCGGCGTCGGCAAGGCGCAGGAGTAAGCCGGCGTGCGTGGCGGCCTCTCGGCAGTGGGCGAGGAGCTCTCTCGTCGCGTCGATCACCAGCAGGATCGGGAACTCGGTGCGCCGGGTGGGCTCGTTGTCGGTCTCCATGGGGAGGTCATCGGCGCGTCGGCGGGGACCTTGAGCGCCGTGTGGCTGCTGGTCGAGGCACGGGGGCGTCTGCGGCGGGTGCGACGCGAGGCCGGGCTCGTCCCGATGAAATGTCCAGGAAGCGCACGCCTGTCAGCATCGCGACCGCCGTGGTGTGGTGGGGCCGCGCCATCCTCCTGCGGGCGCCGGCGGCCCCTGGCTCCCCAGTCCGCTCCCGGTGGGGAGCCAGGGGTACGCCACCAGCAGGCGCTCGGCCGCGCGCACCAGTGCAGCGTGGCACCTGCGACGGGCTGGACATCTGGGAACCCCGCACAAAGTCCCCTCGCGTGGTGGCGGCCGGTGCTTGCATTCAAACGGTCCTCATCGTGGAGGACGATCCTGAATTGCGGCTGTGCCTTTCCGAGATCCTGAAGGACGCGGGGTACTGCATCGCGACGGCCGAGGACGGCTGCCAGGCTCTTCAGCAGCTCCGCGAGTCCGAGCGACGCCCGTGCGTCATCCTGCTCGACTTGATGATGCCGGTCATGGATGGCTGGCGGTTCCGTGAGCTTCAGCGTGCCGACCAGATGCTCTCGACGATCCCGGTCGTCGCGGTGTCTGCGGTCCAGGATTTGCGCGGGATCGACGCCGATGCGGCCTTGGTGAAGCCGCTCTCGCTCCAACGCCTCCTCGACATGGTGGAGCGCTTCTGTGGCCGCCCATGCAACGGCGGGATCGGGCGGCTCGAGGGCGCTGCTCGCAGCAGGTGCGGCAGCGGGCATCGCCGGCCGCACTGACGCGTCGGCGAACCGCGCATGGCGGAGACCGAAGTGTCAGGAGCACGCGCGCGTACGACCCCGTGCGCGGCCCTCGACGGTCACCGCGCCGGCGCAGCGATGCAGGGCACGTCGCCGGCGGGCTGCGTGCGGCGCGGGCGCGCCCGCGATGGCGCCTGCGCGGCGATGGGCGCACCGGCCGCCAGCGGCGCCGGCCAGGTGGACGCGCATCGCTCCCTGAGCCGCCGCACCGCCTCGGAGTGGAGCTGGGAGACGCGCGACTCGGTGATGCCGAGGATCCCGCCGATGGCGCGGAGCGTGAGATCGTCGCCGTGGTAGAGGTCGAGGATCTGCCGCAGCCGCGGCGGGAGCGCCTCGAGCGCGATCTCGAGCTTGCGCCTCGCGCGGCTCTCCTGGAGCTGCTCGTCCGCCGGGAGCGACTTCGTGTCGCCCACCTCGGTCTGCGGCTCGCCGTCCTCCGCGCCGGCGTCGAGGCTCACGCTCTGGCCGACGTCCGCCTTGGCGGAGTAGGTCCGGAGCTGCTCGACCGTGAGCCCGAGCTCGCACGCGAGCTCGTCCTCGCGCGGGGCACGCCCGAGCCGTGCGTGCAGCTGCGCCGTCGCGGCGCCGGCGCGCTTGACGTGTTTGCGCAGATCACGCGACAGGGGATCGTACTGCCGGAGCTCGTCCAGCATCGCGCCGCGGATGCGGAACTCGGCGAACGTTTCGAACGCCTTGCCGACCGAGGGATCGAAACGGCGATACGCGTCGACGAGGCCGATGAAGCCCGCGCCGGTCAGGTCGTCCACGCCGATGTGCCTCGGCAGGCGGGTCGCGAGCCGGCTCGCGATCCTGCGGATGACGGGGATGAAGCGGACGGCGATCTCGCGCGGCAGCGGCTGGCTCTCTCGTGCGTGCTCGTTCATGGTCCCACCTCGCGGAGCAGGGCTGCTCCGGGCACACGGCTCCCGCTCGCGCCGGGGCGCGACGGAGCTTTCAGGTCTCGAGCCGCGCCTCGCACGTCGTGCGGGCAGCCGGCCCCGAAGCGCAGAACAACTTCCGTGCCGCGCGGCATCGCTGCCGCCGACTGAGGAAAGCGCGCGAATCCGGCGAGCCAGGGCGAGGCGAGGTCGGCGATACCGGGTCCGTCTGACCCTCTCCGGGTCAGACGGACCCGGGCCCCGCGTGGAGCGGCGGACGCGGCTCATTCCCAGAAGATCGGGTTTCTGGTGTCCACGAACGATCGGATGACGGCGACGTCATCCTCCGAGATGGCCACGAACATGAGGCCCATCCCGGCGGGCGCATTGCTCGTCTCTCCGGGGGGCCGCACCCAACGCACGACGCAGGCAGCGGTGATCCGTCGCTCGACGTCCGGGAGGCGGACCTCCACCGACACGTCGGTCCCGATGGGGAGGAGGGAGCGGGTCGCGATGAACACGCCGCCCTCCGAGATGTTCTCGGCGCGGCCGGTGAAGAAGTTGTGCTCGCTCCGCAGCGAGACTTCGACGGACAGCTCCGCGCGCGGCGACGCGCGTGGCTCGAGCGGCGGTGGCTCGAACGCGCGCCCGTTTGCCTTGGTGCCCATGGGTCGGTCATCGACCGGCTCGGCATTGACTTGACGGTCCGCTCAGCATGATCACCTCCCCGCACCCTCGGCTACGCCGGTCCACAAAGCCCACATCGCGGCCCTCGTGGACCTCGGTATCCTGCTCCGGTGGAGATACCTGCGCGTGAACTGGGTGAGCTCCTTCGAGCGACCGAGCTCGAGGTGCAACGTCTCCTTGCGGTGGTGCGCGGGGCCCGTGAGCTGATAGGCGAGCGAACCCTGGATCCCGTTCGCGCGTATCTCGTCGCCGAGGAGCTTCGATGCGCGCGAAGCAGCGCGGAGGCCATGCTCCGCGACGTTCAGGAGGGTATCGACCGAGCGGCCGATGCCGTGGACGACACGGATGCACCGTGCTCCTGGACGACGCAGGTCATCTGCCGCGTGGCGATGACGCGTGACGCGGCGGGATAGCTGACTTCGACCGGCCTGCGGGGAGGGAACAGGGAATGCTCGCTTGCCAGACCCATCCATCGATTACGAGGCTCGACGGGTGACCATCGGCGGGAGGGTCTTCCGGCTCCGCCGCCGGGCCGAATCCGCGTGGGATGTCTTCGAGGGGGGCCGCCTCTTCGGCTGGTTCCTGCTGGGCGGGAAGGACGACCGCGGGAGGTGGCTCATCGCGGACTCGGAGACGATCGCGCACCCATGGCCGCTGGTCGCGATCACGGCGACGACCGTCGGCCGCACCTGGGCCGATCTCTGCGGAGACCGCGATCCGCATCCGTGAGAGCGCAGCGGGCGCCATCTCGCGCGAGCTATCGCCCGAGCGAGGCGCGCGGCGCCTCGTCGGCGTGTCGGTCACGCAGCGACGGTCTTCGCCAACAGCCGCTGGACCTCACGGAAGCGGCGGACCACCTTCCGGTTCCGGGTCGGCAGGTCTCGCTCGCCGAGCGCGAGGACGTCGGCCGCGCGGGCGAGCAGGGCGTCCACGATGTCGACCGTCTCGGCCACGTCGAAGCACGCGATGATCCACCGCGCGAGAGCGGCCGGCGCCGAAGGCACCGCGCCGACCTCCAGGCGCGGCCTCGCGCCGCTCGCGCTCGAGGGCGTGGGGTGCGCAACCCAGGGGCCCTCGGGCCGATGGCGCGGGTCGACGATCTCGCGGAGGCCCTCCGCGCGCTGTCCCAGCGCGCCGGCGAGCGCTCGAAGCCTCCCGAATGCGCGCCCCCATCGCACGCCATCGCTCACCCAGGGACGCACCCATCGCAGGAGGCGTGCAGCGGACACCAACCGCGCGACGGCGCGCTCGTCGAGATCGGCAGGCGCGCCCGGCGGCGCGACCGCGTCGATCTCCTCGGCCGCCGCTCGAGCGACCTCGTCGGCGTGCTCCGGAGCCGGATCCACCGGCTCGACATCCGCCCAGCCCTTCGCATCCAGCCCCGCGGCCGGCGCCGCTTCGCAGAGCGCGTCGAGGGCCTGCTCTGCCGCCACGGCGGCTTCGGGCCACGACCGGGGTGGTCGCGTGCCTGCTTGGGCATCCGCCGGCCTCGCGGCGAACTGGAGGGCGCGGACGTTGCCGGGATAATAGGCCCTCGCGAGCTCGGTGAGGCGCCGGGCGATCACGTCGACGCGCTCCTGAACCGCGTCCGAGTCGGCGGCTTCGGCATGAGCTCGAGCGCGGGAGATCCACAGCGTCTCGAGCAGCCGTTGCCGGTCCGGTGCGAGGACCGCGAACGCCGGCTCCTCCTGGTCGATGTGATGAAGCAAGGCGGCAAGCTCCCGTAGCGCCTCGGCCTCGCGCGCAGGCGAGGCCTGCACCTTCCCCGCGGGCGCACGAGGCGTGACGGCCTCGGTCGGCCTCGGTGTGGTCGCCGCCGACGCGGCCACGGCTGCAGGTGTCGGCTTCGCTTCCGCGACGCCGCGGCCGACTTGCCGGGGCGGCATCTGCAGCTGCAGCGCCCGCCGGGGTGAGGCGAGGGCGCGGGTGAGCACCTCTCGCGCCATGTGCGACGGGAACATCTGCGCGAGCGCGTGGTCGAGCGCATCGTCCGTGTCGAAGCCGTGCCCGACCCAGCGCTCCTCGCCGCGTGAGACGGCGCAGCGGGTCCAGCCTGCGCTCTGGACCTTCACGGCATAGCCGGCGGCTTCGAGGAGCTCGCGGATGGAGGGGCCCATCAGCACGCGAGCTCCGCGCCGAGCAATGCCTGCGCTGTTGGTGTCGGTACGGCCGCGAGCCACCCGACCCTGTTGAAAGTCGCCCCGAGCACGAGCGGCGCGATGCCTATTCTCTTCGTCATCGATGCGTTCACGAAACCCTCCTCATCCCATCGTCAACCACCACGCTTGCCGCAGATCGAAGTGCGAGCAATGCGAGATGGGGGGGGATCGTGCGCGAAGATCGCGAGCGGCGCTCGGAAACGTCATGCGCTTCGCGCGAGGATGCCGCAACCCTCGTGGCCGTGGCAAGCGTGGCACGTAGCCGGCTCTCGGCGTGAAGCGCGCGAGCACGTTGCATCCAGCGTGAGATCGGTGGACGGATTCAGGCACGAACTCCCGACCCCGAGTTCCCGCGGCACGCCGCTCTGGTGGACCGTGCTGTCGTGGCGGCGCGCACGTGCCCGCCGGGCTCCCCGGGCGCGCTTACCGCGCGACTCGCGGCGGCGCCGTGTCGCCACGCTCGAGCTGGTCGAGCGAGGCCACGGGATCGGCGCCGGGCCGGGCGAACGCGCGCAGTCGTGCTTCGAGCTCCGCCTCGCGAGCGACCGCCGGCGCGAGGCGCGCGGCCTGTGCGCGCGGCAGCCGCTCCTTCCGCATCCATCGGAGCGCGCGCAGGCACAGGGCGAGGGCGACCGGAGATCCGGCGGAGTACGCGAGCCCGTCCGCCGTGAGCCTCGCGCAACGTGCCGCGTTCGGCTCGGGCCGGTGCCGCTCGACCGCCGCGAGCTGTCCCGTCACGAACGCGGCCTCGAGCGTGAGCGCGATGTCGAGCGCCGCGTCCATCGAGTAGCGGCCCTGCAGGAAGTCTCCGCACCAGACCGTCTCCTGCGTCCGCTCCCCGACGACCAAGCGTCTAGCGTCGACCGCCTCTCCGATCGCGGCCTCGATGTGCGGCAGCCGCCAGGCCCACTCGGCGTGGACCTCGGCCCAGGTGTGGGCGGCTTCGTCGTCGTCGGCGCGCGCCGGCGCGCTGCCGTGGAGCTCGTGCAGCTTTCGCAGCGTCCCGATCATGCTCGACGCGATGATCCCCTCCCGGGCGACGCCCGCGCGCACCAGCAGATACGCGACGGCGACGCCCAGGCCGAGGAAGCGATGCCATGCGGCTGGGCCCGGCGTCCCCGGGCCGACCTCCGCGGGCAGCGCCTCCTCGAGCGCGTCGCAGAGCTTGCCGGCGTCGCCGGTCCTCATGGCCTCGTAGTAGAGGACGAACGCGCGGCGCTGCGTCTTGACACCCGGCTCGGCGGACAGCGCCGGGAACCGCGTCTCGGTCGCTCGGATGGCCTTGGAGGATCCCATGAGCGCCCAGGCGGCCGCTGCGACGAACGGCAACAGGCCGCAGGGCGCCGCGAGGCCCGCCGACTTCGACCGGACCGACGCCATCATCGTGTCGACGACGTCGAGCGCCTCGTCGGGCTCGCCGATGGCGAGCAGGGCCCCGGCGAGCCTCCCGACCTTCGTCGGAACGGTGAGGACCGTCGGCAGCACGTGCACGGAGACCGGCAAGCGCGTGAAGGGCGCGTCGCAGAGACCGCGACCGAGCCCGATCGTGAAGCTCTCCGGCGTGATCGAGGCGCCCTCCTTCGGCGCCGCGTCCGCCCAGAGAGCGGGCAGGTCGCTCAGGACCTCCTCGAACCCTCGGTAGCGCCGCTCGGGGTCCGGTTGCAGGCACCGCCGGACGATGGCGCGCAGCGCCTCGGGCACCTCCTCCGGGAACGGCAGCGCCGCAGGATCGCTAGCCGCGTGCGCCCTGGCCCAGTCGCCCAAGTCGCGCGACTCCACGAGCACGGGGCGGCGGCCGGTGAGCAGCTCGTAGAACACCGCGCCGAACGAGTAGACGTCGGCGCGCACGAGATCGGGCGCGGCGGGCGGGTCGATGACTCGATGCGCGCCGAAGGCTTCGGGCGCCATGTACGGCCGCGTGCCCACGGCCGCCGAGCCGTCGGCGCCCGCCGCCGCCAGGCTGCTCAGCCCGAAGTCCGTCAGCGCCGCGTTGCCGCGCGAATCGAGCAGGATGTTTGCCGGCTTGAGATCGCGATGGGACAGGCCCATCCGGCGGTCCATCGCGTGCAGCGCGAGCGCGATCTGCGTCATCAGGTGCTCGGCGGCCGCAGGCGCGCGGAACTCGGGGAGCCGGCGATCGAGCGATCCGCCGGGGTAGTGCTCCGTCACGACGCCCGAGATCCCGGCGCCGTCCGGATCGAGGTGCAGATCGAGGACGCGCGCGATGAACGGCAGCCGCGACGACGGCCACGCCGAGGCCTTGATCCAGAGCGAGAGCTCCCGCAGCGCCCGCTCCGCCGCGCCGCGGTCGCGCCCGAGGGACGCATCGAGGTCGACCCCGGGGGGCCGCCTGGGGTGCAGCACCTTGATCGCGAGCGTCTTCGGCGGCGCGCCGATCGAATCCGACGGGCGGCTCGCCTCGAGAAGGTAGACGACTCCCTGCGCGCCCTTGCCCAGCATCCGGACGAGCTCGTAGTCGTGGTCGCGGAACCGGAGCGCGATGCCCCGCATCTCGTCCGCGCTCGGCACGCGCGAGGACAGAAGCGCGTGCACCGCCGCCTGCTTGCGAGCGGCCCGCAGGACCTCGGGCGTCAGCCGCGCCGGCTCGAGACCGATGCGGCGCGAGACCCAGTGCTCGACCTGACCGAGCGGCTTGCCGAACGCGTTCTCGAGCGCGCCGGCGCGCCGGAGGACGTCGCACGCCTCCCTCCAGACCCGGGGCTCCATCGCCAGCGCCCGCGGGGGCGGCGCTCGGTCCTCGGCGGGAGGCGCGACGGCCGCGGGCGCGATGGGCCGGACGAGCGTGAGGCCGAGCGCCAGCGCGACCATCCCGCAGAAGAGCGCAGCGGCGCCGGCCCCGAAGGCCGCCGGATCGGCCAGGCGCGCCGCGAGGACGTGCAGCCCCCAGGCGGCGGCGAGCGCGGCGACGAGCCCGAGGGCGCGCGGTGCCGCGCGGGTCCCAGCGAGCCGCTGCCGCACGGCGCTCGACGAGGTGAGCGCCGGGGCGCCCGCGAGCACGAGGCCGATGACCACGAGATCCGACCAGGCCGCCCCTGCGCGCGCCGCCCATTCGGCCAGGACCGCCATCGCCGCCGCGACCGCGGGCCAGGGCGGCGAGGTCGTGACCGGGGTCGCGCTGCCGTCAGTCGGTGTCATCGACGCCGACCGATTCTCCGTAGGGGTCGACCTCGCCTTCGCCGACGGCGATGACGGTGCTCGGCTGCTTCGGCCGCGGGAGCAGGATGGGGAGCAGAGCGTCGCCAGCGGCCCGCGCGTGCGCGTACCTGGCCGCGGGGTCCCGCGCGACGCACCGCAGGAACCAGTCGTCGAATCCGGGTGGGATGGTGCGCTCGAGCCTCACGGAAGCGGCGCGCCGGGTTGGCGGCTCGATCGGAGAGAAGAGCGCGGCGGCCATGACGGCGGCGACGTTCAAGGCGCGCTCGTCGGCGTCAGGCCTCCAGTAGCTCTTGCCCGTGAGCAGCCAGAAGGCGATGAGGCCCATCGCCCAGACGTCGGCCGGCGGGCCGACCTCGCCGCCGGCGCCGGCCTGCTCGGGCGCCATCCAGAGGGGCGTGCCGAGGGCGGCTGTCTGCGCCCCCGACTCGGCGAGGACCTTGGCGATGCCGAAGTCGAGGATCTTGACGACCTGGCGCCGGCCGACGCGCTGGGCGGTCGCGAGGAAGACGTTCTCGGGCTTGAGGTCGCGATGGACGACGCCGGCGTCGTGTGCCGCGCCCAGGCCGTGGACGAGCTCCTCGAAGACGTCGTGGACGTCGCGCGGCGAGAGGCGACCGACGCGCCGCATGTGGCGCGCGAGGTCTTCCCCCTCGAGAAGCTCCATCGCCATCCACGGGGCGCCCGTCGCGTCGTCGATGCCGGCGGCGATGACGTGCACGACGTGCTCGCTCGCGATCCTGCTGCCGACGACCGCCTCGCGCTTGAACCGCTCGCGCGCGCCGGCGTCGGCGAGCAGGCCGGGATTCATGAGCTTGAGGGCGCGGTCGGCGCCCGTGCTCCGCTGGCGCGCGCGGTAGAGGACGCCCATGCCGCCGGCGGCGATTCGCTCGAGGAGCTCGAAGTCGCCGCCGAACGTCGTCCCGGGACCTGGGTCGGCCATGATCACCACCCTGGAGGCTGCAGCTTACCCGAATGGCGCGGCGAAGAGAGGCAGGCTTGGTGGCGCGCGGGCGGTGCTCGCGTCAGCGGTCTCGGCGTGCGCGCTCTTCACCACACCGCACTTGGCGGTGCCCGCCGTACCAGCGCCGCGCTCGAACGGCGGTCGGTTCGGCCCGGTCGTGGAGAGACGGCTCAGCGCCACAGATCAGCGCGCCCTCCCTCCTCGGGCACCTCGGCCGCGATTCCGAGGCGCTCCGTCACCCGCCCCGCCAATGCCTCCGCGGCGTTCTCCTCCCCATGGCACACGAACACCCTCCGCGGCGGCCCCGGCACCTTCGCCAGCCACGCGAGCAGGCCCTCGCGGTCCGCGTGCGCCGAGAACCCCGCGAGCGCCGTCACGCGCGCCCGCACGTCCACCGCGCGCCCCTCGATCACCACCTCGCGCCCGCCCTCGAGCAGCCGCCGGCCGAGCGTCCCGCGCGCCTGGTAGCCGACGAGCACGACGTCGGTGCGGGGGTCCGGCAGGTACTCGCCGAGGTATCCCAAGATCCTCCCCCCGGTGCACATGCCGCTCCCGGCGATCACGATCGCCGGGCCCTCGATCCCGCGCACCGCCTCGGATCCGCGCCGGCCGCGCGCCCCGTAGAGCGCCTCGAACGAGAGCGGGGCCTCGCCGAGTCGAAGCAGCGCCTGCGCGGCGTCGTCATAGCAGTCGTGGTGGCGCTCGTAGAGCGCGGTGACGTCGAGCCCCATCGGCCCGTCCACGACGACCGGCACGCCCCGGAGCTCGCCGGCCTCGAAGACGGCGCGCAGGTGGTAGACGAGCTCCTGCGTCCGGCCGATCGAGAACGCCGGGATCAGCACCTTGCCGCCGTCGTCGAGCGCCCGGCGCAGCGTGTCGCGCAGCCGCTCGAGCAGCGCGGGGCCGCGGGGGTGCTCGCGATCGCCGTAGGTCGACTCGATCCCCACGCAGTCCACGCGGGTGCCCTCCGGGTAGTCGGTGTTGGGATCGCGCAGGATGGGCGTGCCGCGGCGCCCGAGATCGCCGCTGAGGAGGATCGCGCCGCCCCGCGCCTCGAGCAGGACCGAAGAGGAGCCGAGGATGTGGCCGGCGTCGAAGAGCGTGAGGCGGATGTCACCGTCCAGACGGCGCGGCTTGCGGTACGCGACGGGCTCGAAGCGCTCGAGGGTCGCGTCGAGGTCCTCGGCGGACCAGGCGCTCTCGCCGTCGGTCCGGGCGATCTTGAGCGCGTCGCGCAGGACGATCTCGGCGATCGCGAGCGTCGCGGGGTGGCCCAGCACCTTGCCGGCGAAGCCGCCGCGCACCAAGAGGGGCAGACGCCCGACGTGATCGAGGTGGCCGTGCGTGAGCACGACGGCGGCGAGCCCGGCGGGATCATCGACGGGCGCGCGGCGGTTGCGCTCGGGCGCGTCGGGCTCGCCCTGGAAGAGGCCGCAGTCCACGAGCACGCGCGTTCCATCCAAGTCGAGCTCGTAGGCCGAGCCGGTCACGGTGCGCGCGGCACCGAGCACGCGGAGCGAAGCCGTCATCGTCGTCGTCCTCCAAGCACCTGATCGAGCTTCTCCCCGTCGGTGTCGGTGCCGATCTGGGTCCAGAGCGGCAGGTGATCGCTCAGCTCGTACGTGAACTCCCGCTTCGTCATGCGAGCACCTGGGAACAGCGGGCGGTGGTCGCCCTGGTAAAAGTCGAGCACGCCGCCGCGGCCGGTGAAGCTCTTCACGAACCGCGGATCGTGCAGGATCTGATCGTAGCGCTTGTCCCGCGCGAGATTCGAGCCGTGCTCACCGAGCAGCCCCGGCGCGATCTTGAGGCCCCGGCTGGTGATGGCGCGGAAGAGATCGCTGTCCTCGCGCGGCACGTTGAAGTCGCCCATCACCAGAACGTCCTTGTCGCCGAGGAAGTCCTCCCGGCTGCGATCGGCGATCCAGTCGGCGAGGAGCCGGAGCTCGGGGATGCGGCCCCGCGCTCGCGCGCCCCAGCGGATGTGCGCGGTCACGAGGATGAAGTCGAAGTTGCCCGCGCGGAACGAGGCGATGTACGGGTTGCGCCACCAGCCGATGCGCGAGACGTACTCGTCGCGGCGCTTCCGGCGCATGGGCAGCGCGTAGGAGGCGAGGCCGGTGAACGTCGCCGCGCGCGTGTCGTAGACGTACCCGACGCGCTCGCGGTTGCCGCCGGCATCCTTGAGGTAATCCGAGAACACGACCCGCCAATAGGGGCCGAGGTACTCCAGCACCTGTCCGAGCTCGTCGAGGTTGTCGCGCAGCTCGACGATCGCGACGACGTCGAACATGCCGAGGATCTCGGCGATGAAGTGGAGCGAAGCCGGACGCCGCGGCCGGCGCCCGAGCTCACGGATGTTCCACGTGGCGATGGTGATCGTCTCGTCGAGCTTCGAGGACGGGATCTTGGCGCGGTCGATGCGGCGGCGGAGCTCTTTGAGCCCTCGCGCGATCGAAGGTGTCAGCCGGCGGTGATGCATGGCGCCTGACGGAGGCGCCGGGCCGGCAGCGTGCCGGCCCGGCCTCCATCTCTCCATGGCGAGTGCCGTTGCCGCGGTTACGCGGGCTGCGGCTCGGTCGCGGCCTCGGCGATCTCCGCCTCCGGCTCGTCGATGCTCGTGCCCGGGATCCGCGACTGGAGCTTCGGCGTGTACTGCTCGAGATCGTCGCCGAAGAGCCAGAACCCCGCCTGCCGGAACTGCGCCTGAACCCGGGTGAGGAGGGTCCAGAGGCGGTCGAGCGTGTCCTGCTGCTCCGCCTTGTCGGCCGGCTTGCCGGGGCGCGCGCCGGTGGGCGTCAGGTGATCGAGCAGCCACTCGGCCGAGGGGAGCACGGTGGCGAATTCGGCCTCGGTGAAGGGGTGCGCGCCGTTCACCTTGTCGGCGTGCTCGCGGTACATGGCGACGAGCGCCACGACGTCGCTCGCCATGTCGAGCTTGCCGTTGCCGGCGCGGATCTCGGCCACCTTGTCCCTGGGCAGGAGGCCGCGCGCGGCGAGCGTCTCGCCGATGGTGAGCATCTGCTCGCGCGGCGCCGCGATCACGTCGACGTGCTTCTGGACCTCGCCGGGCGAGAGCGGACGCCGGACCAGGGCGAGCGAGGCGAAGACGACGGCGCGGGCGAGGACCGGCCCGTCGAGCATCGCGTCGTGATCGAGCTGCGGCAGCGCCTTCTTGATCTTGGCGACGCGGGCGGCGTGGTCCTTCGGATCCTTCGCGGGATCGCCGAACACGGACTCGAACGAGAGCCGGACGTTGGCGGCAGCAACGCGGACGTTGGCGCGGCACGGCTCCACCTCGGAGGTCGAGAGGGTCAGGGCCGCCGGGCGGTACTTCTCGAATGCGGTCTGGTAGGTGCTCGTCGTCATCGTCTTGCTCCTTGCGGTCTTGGGCTTCCTCGCCATCGCGGTCTCCGCTCCTGGCTTGGAGGATTTCGCGGCCAGGTTCTTGGCTGGGGAGGGCACCGACGGGCGAGGACGGGGGAGTCGGACGGGGCGCGCTTGGGTGTGAGCAATCTTGCAGATCTGTAAACGGTTGTTCACTCCGAGGGCTCGAATGGATATACATTTGTAAACCGCTGTTCACACCGAGTCTGGAGTCGAGTACAGGTGTGCAAGATCGCTTACGGTCGAGGGGCTGGAAGCGGCGGGGGCTGGATGGGGCGGATGTCGTGGGCCTTCGCCGAGGGCCTCGGCTAGGGCGTCGGCCTTGGTTCACCCCCGATGGTGGAGCGCAGAAGCTCCACTGCGCGCGGCTGTCGCGGGACGCCGGCCCCGGGGAGGTCGACAAGACCTGGGCGGATGTCGGCGCTAGGCAGGCGAAGAGCCGGAGGCGGGGGACGCGCCGGACGCGGCTTCCCGGCGGTGGAGACCGCCGCCATGGAGCCCGCTGCGCGATTCGACGGCTTGAGGTGCGGCGAGGACCGGGGGGTGACGGGCGCCCTCGCCGTGAACGTAGGCGAGCGGCATTCGGCGTCGACCGCCGAACTCCCTAGATCCGGGGACCTGAACGGTACTCGAGCCCAGGTGTAGGACTATTCGTACGCATGAGGCCGCCACGAAGGCGGATGCGCCACTTATCCTTGCGGGCTTCCCATACGGCCTCGACGTCATCGAGCGGAAATCTGATCTCCGTCTCGTACCCGCTCAGCACGCTCCGCAGACAGACGGTGTTCGTCCGCTGATCAACGGACACGAGCTGAACCGGATTCACAGCCGGCGCTGCCCCGGCCGTTTGGTAGTACGCGCCTTCCACCTCCACCTCCCGTCGACAGGGGATGGGGATCGCGTCCAACATCAGTGCCTTCCGGCGGATCTCGGGGACCATCATCATGGCAAGCACCTCGGGGGGGATGAAGTCCGTCTGGGTGCCGACGCGGACCGGAAACACCCACGCCGGATCGCCGTAGCCATCAGCGGAGTGGCCTGCGATCTTCACCCCGACCGCTTGCGTCGGATGCGCGGAAACGTTGACCGCGACGACCCAGCCGCCCTCGGGTCGGGCGATCGACACCGGGCTGATGAACGGCGCCGGGGAGCACCGCTGAATTACGGCGAGGTCGACGTCCTTCTTGATCTTCGCGGCCGTTGGCTCGTCGAACGGGACGTAACCCCCGAGTGTCGCGACCGGCCGGGACTCGGCCGCCCCGATGAGCAGAGTGCCGCCATTCGCGTTGGCCAGCGCGGCGACGTCCTTGGCGATCTCGAAGGACTTCCCGGCCTCGTCGTACTTCGCCTTGAAGTCGAGCGCGGTCGTCTCCGGCGCTCCGACAGATGGAAGATCCCCGGGCGTGGTGATGGTTCCCATGATCGACGTGTCGACGGGGAAGGGTGCTACTTCTTGCAGTTCCCCGCTGCCTCCTTCGACTTGCACTCGTTGCACTGCTCGCCGGTGGTCGGCTTCGTGTGCTGCTCGTCGTAGTTCTGGGTCGGCCAGTTCGTGCAGTTCGTGCACCAGTGCCACGTGTCGGTTCCCCGACGCTTGCGATACGCCATCACGGACTCCTTCGTTTCTGCGAGGGCGCGGCCTACCGCGCGAGTCTCGCTGGGTTGTCCGTGCCTATGTCGTCGCTCCGGGAAAAGTACGCGCGGAGGTTTGCCACCCGCACAAAGAACGGAGGCGCGGCGCACGATCGCGTCGATGACGGAGGGTGGCGACAATGCCTGGATGCGGACGGCCTCGGGGCTACCGAGCGAGGAGCGGGCGATCAAGAGCTCGATTGGGATCTCTTGACGCTCTTTCTTGCCGTTTCGCATCTCAGGTCCCGGCGGAGGCGGTCAACCCGGGCCTCGACGGCCCGCTCGGTCAAGCCGAGCTCCTGAGCGATCCTGCCGTAGGTCTGCCCGCGGGCGATCCCTTCGAGGATCTTGCGGTTGCGGAAGTCCGTCACCGATCGGATCCGCTCGGCCAGGTCGATGCGCTCGACGAGGTTTGGTTCGCGCACCTTGAGCTCCGGCAGGGCCTCCTCGGATCCGCAGCTGATGGGCCGCGTCTCGCGGCACCACGCCCGGTAGACGTTCGGGAAAATCAGCAAGCAGCTGCCGACGAAGTAGGTCCTCAGGCTGGCGCCCCTCGTGACGTCCCACTTGCCGGGACGCAGGACCTTGTCGCGGAAGAAATGCACGGCCTCGGAGATCAGGACGCCGGCGAGGTCGACGCGGTCCTCGCGCTCGAGTCGACCCGGTCGGCGCTTCACGCGCCCCAGCCCCCGGGAAGCCTTGACGAAGATTTGTCCGCTGCGGAGCCAGCTGACCAGGATCGGCAGGGCGTAGCCGGCCAAGTTCTCGACAAAGACCTTCCACGAGCGTCCCTCGTAACCGCGCAGCATCAGCTCGTCGAGGAGCAGGCGGTCGGCGGCGAGCCGCGCCTGGTGGTCCTCGCGACCATGCCTCTCTTCCTGCCCAACGACCCCGACGAGGTCCTCGAGTTTTAGGCGAGCGCGGTCCCCCGGAGATCCGGCCAGCCGGCGAGTCACGGGAGGGATGGGGGGATGCATCGGCACTCGGCCGCGTCGACGACGACGCGTCGACTCGACCTCATATGTCACGGCTGGCGAAAAACCCCGCAGAGGTCGATCACATTTCTTCTGGTAGCCCGCCACCTCGATGGGACGTCCGGCGCCACCCTCGGCACGCCCCTCGATCTGTTTCGCCAAGCGCTTCGCGAGGTTGCAGATCTGGTGTGGCTCGAGGGCAGCGGCTTCCAGCCGGCGACGCCGCGGGCCTCGCGCCTGAGCCGCTTCGCCTCGCCCATCAGGACGACGTGCGCGATGGCCGGGGCCCCCTCGTCGGAGGCGGCTGCGCGCTCGACCTCGAGTCCCGCCTCGGCGACGGCGATCCGACCTACCAGCACACGCTGACGCGGCTCTCCGACGGCGGCTACTGGGTGATCCCGCCACGGCCGGGCTTCATCTGGACCAGCCCGCTCTACGCGACGCCGAGGAGATTGCACTCGTCGAGGGCACGACGGCGCCGGTCTTCATCGACGTTGGGCTGAAGGAAGGCGAGGAGTGGACGATCGTCCCCATGAGCGTCGCCTCGCTCGGTGCCCGTGCCCCGACACCCGCGAACGTGCCGCCCTGACCGCTCTCTCGGCCAGCTGCTGCGCATGGCGGCGCTGGGCTCGGAGTCGACGTCATCCTGGTCGACATGGGCGGACGCGGTTGCGAGCGGTTCGGTCGCGGACCTCGGCGCAGCGTGCGGTCCTGGTCCCTGCTCGGCACCGGCAGCTCGATTCCTCGCAGTGTCCCGCGGCGACCACCTCTTGAACTCGGCCTCCCTTGGCGCGACCCTGTTCGCCGACCATGCCCACGAAGCGATCGGTCCTCTCCGCCCTGAACCGCGACGAGCTCCTCGCCATCGCGGATCAGTTCGGGCTCGACGTCCCCGACCGCCGGGCGAAGGACGGCCTCCTCGAGGCCTTGCTCGCGTCGCGCAAGCTCCGGCTCGAGTCGGTGCTCGGCGACATGTCCCGCGACCGGCTCAAGGAGATTTGCCGCGGCCTCGGGCTCGACGACGGCGGGCGCGAAAAGGTCGAGATCATCGGCCGCATCCTCGCCGGCCAGTCCGACGCGGCGAAGAAGGCGTGGGAGACCCGGCGGGGCGCGAGGACGAACGGTCCCCCGAGCGGGCGCTCGAACGGCGGCGACGAGCTGCCCCAGTGGGCGGTCGTCGGGCGCAAGGTCACCGTGGACGTCGAGGACGACGGCTGGACCCCGGGCGTCATCTCGAAGGTCGACAAGCGGCGCCGCGTCGTCGTCGTCGACCTGGGCGAGTACGAGACGGACGCCGCGATCGACGATGGCATCGTGAAGCCTGTCGACGACGCCGATGTCGCTGGCGCTCCTTCGGGCAAGCTGACGATCGACAAGCTCGAGGGCTCCCTCTGGTCCGCGGCGGACATCCTCCGCGGCTCGATCGACTCGAGCGACTACAAGGGCTTCATCTTCGGCTTCCTGTTCTTGAAGCGCCTCTCGGATCGCTTCGACGAGGAGGTCGAGGCCCTCGAGGACGTCAAGAACGCCGATCCCGAGGACCCCGACGAGCACGACTTCTTCGTCCCCAGGCGGGCGCGGTGGTCCGAGATCCGCAAGGCGGCCACGAACGTCGGCGAGACGCTGAACAAGGCGGCGGCGGCGCTCGAGGAGGCGAACCCGAAGCTCGAGGGCGTGCTCGCGGGCATCGACTTCAACGACGAGCGCAAGCTCGGCGACACCAAGAACCGGGACGTGGTGCTGGGCCGCCTCGTCCAGCACTTCTCGAAGCTCCACCTCTCGAACGCGAACCTCTCCGAGCCCGACATGCTCGGCAGGGCTTACGAGTACCTGATCGAGAAGTTCGCGGACGACGCCGGCAAGAAGGGAGGCGAGTTCTACACGCCGCGCATGGTCGTGCGGCTCATCGTCGAGCTCCTCCAGCCGAAGGAGGAGATGAGGATCTGCGATCCGACCTGCGGCTCCGGCGGCATGCTCATCGAGTGCGCTCACTACCTCGAGCGGCATGGGCAGAACCCGAAGAACCTGTCCCTGTTCGGGCAGGAGAAGAACCTCGGCACGTGGGCCATCTGCAAGATGAACATGCTCCTGCATGGCCTGCCCGACTCCCGGATCGAGAAGGGGGACACGATCCGTGATCCGAAGCTCCGCGACGGCGACGGTCTCATGCTCTTCGATCGAGTGATCGCGAACCCGCCGTTCTCCCTCGACGAGTGGGGCCGGGATGTCGCCGAGCACGACCCGCACGGCCGGTTCCGATTCGGCGTGCCACCGAAGACCAAGGGAGACCTCGCCTTCGTGCAGCACATGGTTGCTACGACGAACAGGAATGGGATGGTCGGCGTCGTGATGCCGCACGGCGTGCTCTTCCGCGGCGCGGCCGAGGGCGAGATCCGCAAGGGCATGCTTCAGGAGGACCTCGTGGAAGCCGTCGTCGGTCTGCCCACGAACCTCTTCTACGGCACCGGCATCCCTGCGGCCGTCCTCGTCCTAAATAGGTCCAAGAAGGCCGACCGCAGAGGGAAAGTGCTTTTCATCGAAGCCTCTCGTGAGTTCAAGCAAGGTACTACGCAGAACTATCTTCGGGACGAAGACGTTCGTGAGATCGCATCGACGTTCCACGCCTTCAAAGACGTCGAGAAATACGCCCGTGCAGTCGCTCTCGATGAAATCGAGAAGAACGACTTCAATCTGAACATCTCCCGTTACGTCGAGACCGCGGATCCCGCCGAGAAGGTGGACGTGGCCCACACGCTCACCAAGCTCCGGTTGCTTGAGAAGCAGAGGAGCGAGGCCGAGACCCGGATGAACGCCCACCTCAAGAAGCTTGGGTATGGCGAGAACTAGACTCTACCCCCCGAGCGTGGACCCTGGCTTCCCCGAGCTGCCTGAGACGCCTTCGGGATGGACGCAGACGACCTTTGGGCAAGTCCTGGAGGTGGTTGAGCGCCCCGTGAAGCTCGATCCGCACGAGACCTACCGGCTGGTGAACGCCAAGAGAAGCCGCGGGGGCATCACCCTACGGAGCGAGCTGACCGGGCGAGAGATTCTGACGAAGACCCAGTTTGAGGCGAAGGCCGGCGATTTCTTGATCTCACGCCGGCAAATCATCCACGGTGCTTGCGGAATCGTCCCCGATGAGTTGGATGGGGCTGTCGTCTCGAATGAGTACTCCACGCTCAAGCCTCGCCCAGCTCTGTCGCTCGACTTCCTGCGCCACTACAGCCATACGCCGTACTTTCAACGAACGTGTTTCCACAGCAGCCATGGCGTCGATGTCGAGAAGATGATCTTCAAGATCGGTGAGTGGCTGGTGCGCCGCGTCGATTTGCCGCCGCTCGCCGAGCAGCAGAAGATCTCCGCGATCCTCTCCTCGGTGGACGCCGCCATCGAATCCACGAGGAAGGTGATTGACCAGCTCCAGGTCGTGAAGAAGGCATTGATGAGCGAACTGCTGACGCGGGGGATGCCTGGTGGCGGCAAGAAATTCAAGTCGCTCAATGAGCCTTGGCGCCTCGGTCGGGTCGAGGTGGGGGTGGAGCAGATCCCTGAGGATTGGTTCCTTGTCCCGCTCTCAACGCTCGCGAGGTTAGAGAGCGGACACACGCCAAGTCGGCGTCACCCGGAGTACTGGGAGGGTGACATCCCGTGGATTTCACTCCACGACTCGAAGCTCCTGGATTCGCCCGAACTTCACCAGACGGCACAAACGATCGGACCGCTCGGACTTGCGAACTCGTCTGCCCGGTTGCTCCCGCAGGGAACCGTGGTGTTCTCCAGGACGGCTACCGTGGGGAAGTGCACGATCATGGGCCGCGAGATGAGTACGAGTCAGGATTTCGCCAACTACGTATGCGGGGGACGGCTTCACAACCGCTACCTGATGCACGTGTTTCGGCACATGCAGCCTGAGTGGGAACGGCTCATGGCCGGAAGCACCCACCAGACGATCTACATGCCGGTGTTCCGCGATCTCGAGATCCTCCTGCCCCCGCTTGATGAGCAACGACAGATTGCCGCCCATGCCGATGCTCTCGACACCCGCCTTGATTCGGAGCAGCGCGTCGTTCCGGCTCTCGCCATGGTCAAGGCCGCCCTCATGTCCGTCCTCCTTACCGGCGAGCTCCGCGTGAAGCCCGACGAGGAGGTCACCTGATGGCATCCCGCTTCCTTTTCAATGAGACGCTCTGGGAGGAGCTGGGCGACCGGATCGCCGAGGCAAAGACAACCAGGGCCGCCGTGGCTTACCTGGGCTCCGGCGCGAGCCGCCTGCTCCCGCTCAAGAACGGCGACAAGCTTGTAGTCGACATGAGTCTCCGTGCCGTTAGGTGCGGCACCACCGATCCTCGCGAGATCCAGAAGCTCCTTCGCAAGGGCGTGGCGGTGTTTTCTCGGGGCTCGCTCCACGCCAAGTTCTTCCTCGTCGACCGCATCTTGATCGCTGGGTCCAGCAACATCTCCAAGCACGCACGCGACGGTCTGGACGAGGCTGCCGTCATGACGAACGACCCCGCAAGCGTCCGACGGGCGGCGACCACCTTCGACATGCTGTGCAACGAGCCAGTGCGGAAGGACTACCTCAAGAAGTGCATCCACGAGTACCGCCCGCCCAAGTTCGGCCCAGGCCAGCGCGATTCGGGCAAACGCAACAAGGTGACGGCGGCGAAGTTGTGGATCATCGGCGGGCTCCGGTACCGCGAACTGCCACATGACGAGGAGGGGGCGGCTGGTCGCATCGTGAAGAAGGCGGAGAAGAGGCTCCTCGACTTCGAGCGTTCCGACGTGGACTACTCACACTACCCCTCCCGGCTCGGGTTCTTCAGGCGCCTCCGAGAAGGCGACTGGTTGATCGTGTGCGTTGGCGACGGCAAGGGATTCGATGTCTCGCCGCCTGCGCGCTTTCTTGGGCTGGACCACTACGCCCGTGGCAAGGGCAAGAGGCGCTACTTACTGCTGTACGAGTGCCCCACGGACGCGAAGACCATCCGATGGTCGAAATTCCGAAGCGTCGCGCCGACTGCTATCTCGGCGGCCCGGGGCACGAAACCCAGGACCGTCCCGATCACCAGGGATGAAGATGCCGACTCCCTGCTTCGCCTCTGGGATTCACGTGGGCGGTTGCGAGGGAGGAAGGCGTGACCCCTCCCGGCCGAGACTGGAACGAAGGCAGCCTCTCCGAGGACCCCGCCGTCGAGCTCCTCGAGCACCTCGGCTTCACCTACGTCGCCCCCGAGACCCTCGAAGCCGAGCGCGAGACCTTCAAGGAGACCATCCTCTCCGGCCGGCTGGTAAAGGCCCTCAAAAGACTCAACCCCTGGCTCGCCGACGACAGCGCCAAGAAGGTCGTCCGCGGCCTGACCGGCCTCCAAGCCGCGAGCCTCATCGAAGCGAGCGAGAAGGTCTACACCGCCCTCACCTACGGCATCGCCATCGAGCACGCCGGCGCCGAGGGCAAGAAGGGCCGCACCGTCCGCTTCTTCGACTTCGACACCCCAACGAAGAACGAGCTCGTCGTCACCCGCCAGTACACGGTCAAGGGCGCGAAGAAGCACATCCGCCCCGACGTCGTCGTCCTCGTCAACGGCATCCCCCTCGCGATCGTCGAGTGCAAGAGCCCCACCCTCGGCGAGGGCTGGAAGCTCGAGGCCATCGACCAGTTCAGCCGCTACCAGGAGCTCGACGACAAGTACCGCGAGCTCGGGGCGCCGAAGCTCTTCGAGACCGTCCAGGTCCTCGTCGCCACCTGCGGCCAGGCCGCCGTCTACGGCACCGTCACCACCCCGCACCGCTTCTACGCCGAGTGGAAGACCGCGTGGCCGGCGAAGGCCGAGGACCTTCGCTCCCTCCTCGGCCACGAGCCCACGATCCAAGACGTCACCCTCGCCGGCCTCCTCGCGCCCCAGAACCTCCTCGATCTCGTCCGCAACTTCGTCGTCTTCGAGCGCGACGCCGCGACGGGGCGGACCATCCGCAAAGTCTGCCGCTACCAGCAGTTCACCGCCGTCAACAAGGCCATCGAACGGGCGCGCAAGGCGAAGAGGCCGGCCGATCGCGGCGGCGTCGTCTGGCACACGCAGGGCTCGGGCAAGAGCCTGACCATGCTGTGGCTCGCGCTCAAGCTACGGCGCGACGCCGCCCACGAGAACCCCACCCTCGTCATCGTCACCGATCGCAAGGACCTCGACACCCAGATCACGAACACCTTCCTGGGCTGCGGATTCCCCCACCCCGAGCAGGCCGAGAGCGTCCGAGACCTGCGCGCCCTTCTCTCCGCGCCGCCCGGCAAGACCATCCTCACCACCGTGCAGAAGTTCCAGGAGCTCGCCGGCCCCGCCGGCGCCGCCACCAAGCGGCGCGCCAGCCGCGAGGAGTTCCCGGTCCTGAACGAGGCGAAGAACATCTTCGTCCTCACCGACGAGGCGCACCGGACCCAGTACGGCGGGCTCGCCGGCAACATGCGCAAGGCCCTGCCCAACGCCGCCTTCTTCGGCTTCACCGGCACGCCGATCGACAAGAACGACCGCTCGACCCTCTCGACGTTCGGCCCGTACATCGACACGTACACGATCGAGCAGGCCGTCGCCGACGGCGCCACGGTCGCGATCTTCTACGAGGGCCGCCTCGCCGAGCTGCGCATCGTCGGCAACACCCTCGACGCCCTCTTCGATCGCGTCTTCGCCGACCGCACCGACGAGGAGCGAGAGGCCATCAAGAAGAAATACGGCTCGGAGCAGACCCTGGCCGGCGCCCCCAAGAGGATCGAGACCATCTGCCTGGATCTCCTCGACCACTACACGAGGTTCATCCAGCCCAACGGCTTCAAGGCCCAGATCGTCGCCTGCTCGCGCGAGATCGCCGTGCTCTACAAGGAGGCGCTCGACCGCCTCAACGGCCCGCAGTCCGCCGTGATCATCTCCGGCTCCAACAAGGACGCCGAGCAGCTCGTCCGGCATCACACCAGCGAGGAGCAGCGGAAGGACCTGATCACCCGCTTCCTCAGGAAGGAGGACCCGCTCAAGATCCTGGTCGTCTGCGACATGCTCCTCACCGGGTTCGATGCCCCCGTCGAGCAGGTCATGTACCTCGACTCGCCGCTCAAGGAGCACACGCTCCTCCAGGCCATCGCCCGCGTGAACCGGACCGCCGACGGCAAGACGTTCGGCCTGATCGTGGACTACTGGGGCGTCTCCGAGGCCCTCAGCGAGGCGCTCGCCATCTTCGCGCCGTCGGACGTGAAGGCCGCGATGTCGCCGAAGACCGACGAGCTCCCGCGCCTCCAGTCGAGGCACGCCCACGTGCTCCGCTTCTTCCTGCGCGTGAAGGACAAGGACGACCTGGATGCATGCGTGGCGGTGCTCGAGCCCGAGGACATCCGCGCCCAGTTCGACGACGCCTTCAAGAAGTTCTCGCAGAGCCTCGACATGATGCTCCCCGATCCGAGGGCGCTCTTCTACGCCGGCGACGCCCGATGGCTCGGCAAGATCCGCCAGGTCGCCGCCGCCAAGTTCCGGGACGACAAGATCGACATCTCGGACTGCGGGGCCAAGGTCCGCAAGCTGATCGAGGAGGCCGTCGCCGCCGAGGGCATCCAGATCCTCGTGAAGCAGGTCTCGCTCTTCACGCCCGAGTTCGAGGAGAAGCTCAAGGCGCTGAAGTCGCAGGAGGCGCAGGCGAGCGAGATGGAGCACGCCATCCGCCACGAGATCCACGTGAAGCTCGAGGAGAACCCGGTGTTCTTCACGTCGCTTCGCGAGCGCCTCGAGCAGCTCATCGAGGACCGCAAGGCCAAGCGCATCGACGCCGCGCAGCAGCTCAAGCTCTTCGAGGACCTGCGCAGGGAGCTCCGCGGACACGCCGAGGCCGCGGAGCAGGTCGGCCTCTCCGAGACGGGCTTCGCGATCTACGGCCTCTTGGTCGGACCCAAGCCGAGCCACGCCGCCGAGCGCAAGGGCGCCCCGTTCGGCAAGCTCGACGACGCGAAGAAGGAGCTCGCCTCGCTGCTCGAGGAGCAGCTCGAGCCGCAGGTGGGCATCGTCGACTGGGTGCGCAAGGACGACGTGCAGCGGGAGATGCGCAAGCGCATCAAGCGCCAGCTCCGGGCGGCGGGGCTCGGGGACGAGAAAATCGAGGCCACCGCCGAGGGGATCGTGGACCTCCTGAAACGAAGGCGGGCGCGGTGATCGGCGAGCGATCGCAGGTGACCTGGGGAACGACGACGATCCCGTACGCGATCCGGCGGAGCGCGCGGCGGGCGACGGTGTCGCTCGCCGTCGATCCGGTCGACGGGCTGCTGGTCACGGCCCCCGAGGCGACGTCGGTCGCGCGGCTCGACTCGGTGGTTCGGAGGAAGGCTCGCTGGGTGGTCGAGCGCCTGAGGCGAAGGAGGGACGAGCCGGCGCCCCCCGGTCGTCGGGAGCTCGTGTCGGGCGAGACCTTCCTCTACCTCGGGCGGCAGTATCGGCTCCGGCTCCTGCCAGGCGAGCGTGTCCGACCCCTCGCGCTGCGCGGCGGGTGGCTCGAGCTGCCGGTGCCCGAGGAGATCGGCGAGGAGCACCGGAGCGCGTACGCCCGGGCGGCCCTGGTCGACTGGTACCGGCGGCTCGCAGCCGAGCACCTCCCGGCGTGGACCGCGCCGTGGGCGAAGAAGCTCGCCGTGCCCGTCGGCGGTGTGTTGATCGCCGACCAGGGGAAGCGCTGGGGAAGTTGCTCGAGGGGGATCCTGCGCTTCAACTGGCGGATCATCCAGGCGCCGAGGAGCGTCGTGGACTACGTGCTCGCCCACGAGGTCGTGCATCTGGTGCAGGAGCACCATGGCCGGGAGTTCTGGTCCGCGCTGGGGCGGGTGATGCCGGACTACGACGTGAGGAAGGCGCGGCTTCGGGACCTGGGGTCGAGGTTGGAGTGGTGATGACCGCATCAGCCAAGTCGTCTCGTCGCCAGCGCGTGAGGGCTCCGCCTCGTCGAGGCCGTTGTTCACGACGGCCTCCGCCCGGTCTATTCGGCGGGAGAGTGCCCGAACGCGGCCGCCGGGCTCCGCGAGGATGCCGATACCCAGTCCGCGTCGAAAGCGTGCTTCGCGATCCAGTCCTCGCGTTGCCGCCGCTCCTCTGTTCCCATCGCATAGCGACGACGTATTCGCGTTACGATGGCCCGCCGGAACGGATCGAGACTCGGCGCGGCCGCAGGATCCAACTCGCGCAGCACCAGCGTCAACTCGCCGGCTTCGATCTCCCGACCCACCCCAAGGTAGTCCGTAATGTAGGCCGAGAACCAGGTGGCTGGTCCACCGGGTATTTTCTCGGGCGCACTCGCGGCATCTCTGATGCTGTCCCTGAGCTCGGGGTCGCGCCCGAGATCCATTAGGATGTGCACGCGCCGCCGAAACACGATCGGGTCGAAGCCCGCCGCTAGGACGAATTGGGCAAGGCAGAGCGAGATTTCCGCATCACGGCGCGAAGGCGCGGACCGGAGGATGCGGCCCCAGCCAATTTGAGCGTTCTTATCCGCCTCATAGAGGATGGCCTCAGCCAGATCGGGTGGCGGCCCCCGGTCGACGAAGAGCGGTTCCGGCGCACACGGAGACCGTAGACCATCCGCCTCGAGCGCCCGGACATAGAGCGCCTGAGAGAGCCATGTGGCGGCCGCTGGATCGTTGGGCGCGGCTCTCAGCCAGGCAGCTGCTGCCGACACGAGTGCGGGCGTTTTGCCGGGTTCACACAAAGGAATGAGGGATTCTTGCCTGGAACTCGTGCCAGGGCCGGATGCAAGATCGTGCGGCAGGTCGCAACCCGCCAGCCTCGTCCCGCCGGCGCCGGGTGAGTCGCCACCGCGGGCGGCATCGACACCGGGCCGCACATCCGCGCGTGAGGCGGCGCCCGCCGGGTGCCGATCTGTCGCTTGCGTCTTCGAGCCGACGCATGCAGTCAGCGCGACCGACATAAGGAGAGCACCTGTACGCAGTCGTGACTTGCACATCATTGTGTCCGTCAACGTACCAGCACTCACCCAAGGGCGCCAGATGGAGGCCCGTAGGGCCGACGGCGGCGACCGGTGCACCGCGCGATTGGACGGCGCTGCCGGGCTTCAGCGCGTATGCGGCAGCGGGAGCGGCGGAGACGGCGAGGCGAAGGTCTTCGTCGGGAGCGGCATCCACTCTTCGAGCTCACGATGTTCCGCGTGGAAGTTTCGCGATAGCCAGCGTTCGCATGCAGTGCTGTCGTCGGTCCACGTGGCATTCGCGGTCGACATCGAGGTACAAGCCGCGAATGCCCGACGAGCCTTCTGGGCCTCCGGCGGCACGTAGAGGTTGTCAAGCAACGCAAACGGAAAGTCGTAGTTCCACGGCGCCGACGAATGTGGCCTTGCGAGTCGATAGGACTCGACATAGTCCGCCCACATCTCACCTATGCGGCGCGCGACGTGGACTCGGACGGCTGGCGAAAACCGCTCGGGCTTCCGTTCCGGCGCCACGCCAAACGGATCCACGATCTCGAAGTTAGTCTCTGCGATGCTGATGAACGAACGCTTTCGGGCCAGCCAATCGGCGAAAATGCGCCAGTCCGTCAGTGGATCGTGGGGATAGCGTGGTGCTCGCATGCCGATCGCGCGCTCGGCGGCTTGCTGCGCGATCTCCAGGACGCGCTCGTCGGAGTCAGGGTCCGCCTGCATGGCTCGACAGGGGGAGGTCACCGGGAGCGACGCGAGGAGCACAACCGGCAGGGTGAGGTGCTTCATGTGGCGACGGTTGGACACGCTGACGAGCAAAGCTGTGGGTACGCCCTCGCTGTTGGGCGGCCGCAGCGACAGGATCGGTTGGCGGCGTCGGCGGTCGCGCTCGAGACGAGACCCGGTGGTCCCCAACATCCGGATGCAGACCACCTGACGGCCCCGCGACGTCGCTGTGCCCCTTCCCCCTCGTCACCCCCCCACCTCCGCCGCCTCCCGCGCCGCCTCCACGCATCGCCCCATCGCCTCGATCTCCGACAGCCCCTCCCCACGCGCCGCCTCCCACGCCGCCGCGACCGCCTCGGCCACGCCGTTCTCCGGCGGCCCCCACCCGAATCGCGCGCGCAGCGATCCGCCGAGCTCGTAGCAGGACAGCGGGTTCCCGCGCGCGTCCGTCTGCTCGTGGCGCTCCATCGCATGGACCACGGCGCCGTCGAGCGTCTCCACCGCGAGCGCGAGCGCGCGCTCGAGCGCGCCGGCGTCCGGGGGCGTGGGTATCGGCGGCAATGCGCGCCAGAGCGCCTCGAACCCCGCGGCCGCGCAGGCGCCGACGCAATGCTCGTCCAGCGGCGCCGCCGTCGCCCTCCGCTCCAGCGCGGCCAGCGGCGCGGCGATGCCGATCACATAGCTGCGCGCCTCCTCCGCGCCCGCTCCCCGCGAGAGGACGTCGGCCGCCTTCTCCAGCGCCTCCTGGAGCGCGAGGCGCTTCGACCCCCCGTCGCCCGCGATCCCCGGCGCCTCCGCCTCCAGCGCGCCGACGAGGGCCCGCACCGCGGCCTGGCCGGCGGCGAGCGCGCCGGGCACCTCGTCGGCCAGCCGCGCCTCCTCCCACGGGCGGTCGAAGAGCGATCGCATCGCGAGCGCGCGCGTGAGCAGCTTCGTCTGCCACAGCGGCGGCTCGAGCCCTGCGGTGTCGAGCGGGACCCCGGACACGGCGGCGTCGATGCGCAGGCGGCGGTACTCGTCGGGCGCGTGCCGCCGCGACCAGCCGAGGAGCGCGCGCCCGCCCGCGGTGCACCGTGCGCCGCGGCGGCGGCGGCGCGCGCGAGGCGCACCGGCGGCGAGCAGCGCCTCCCGCAGGACCTCGTCCGAGGGCAGCAGGCCTCTGCCCTCCGGCGCGGAGAACGTCCTCACCGAGAAGGAGGGCCGGGTCCCTCGCGGCGGCGGCTCGATCTCGCGGTCCTCGATCCAGACGCTGGGCACCCCGCGCGCGTAATGCGCCAAGGCGTGGCGCTCGCTGTCGACGGTGGGGGTCGCGACGCGCACCGGCAGGCGAAGCTCCTTGCCGAGCGCCTCGAGCCGGGCGCGGAACGCCCCGGCCAGCGGGAAGCCGCTCGGCGCGAGCAGCTCGACGAGCAACAACCCCTCGCGCAAGCTCGGCGCCACATCTTCGTCCTCCTCTTCCTCGGTCGCGCCGTCCGCGCCGAGCTCGGGCGACGGATCGACGGCGGCGCGCTCCCAACGCTCGCGGTAGGCGTCGAGCGTCCCCGCGCGCCGCACCGCGCCCTCGAGCAGCGCCGTCAGGCGATCGCCGTTCCGTCGGGCTTCGAGCCCGGTGCCCATGGCGAGCGCGGCGAGGCACGGCGCCATGCCGGTCCCGAACGGCGACGCGAGGTGCCTCGCCGCCGCGACGCAGGAGCGGCTCCCCCAGGGCAGCGCCTCGGCCGCCTCGTCGAGGTCCACGACGCGCTGGCGCTCGAAGAGCGGCGGCGAGCCGGCGATCTCGAGGTACAGCGCGCGCGCCACCCGCATCCGCGCCGACTCCACCGGCGTCGGCGCGCGCGGCTTCGCCGTCATGCCGAAGCGCGCCTCGACCGTGGGCATGCCGACGTCGGCGAGGCGGGGGACGCCGAGGTGGAACCCGAGCCGCTCGGCGTGGCGCTCGAGCTTGAACCCATACTTGACGCGCGCGAGCCATCGCCGGCCGAACGCGAGCGAGAGGCCGCGCCGCTTCGCCTCGGCGAGCACCGCCGAGAAGATCGCGCTCCCTCCCTGCCAGTACGCGCGCAGATGCCGCACCAGCTGCTCGAGCACCGCGTCCGGGAGCCGCTTCGCCGCCGCGGCGACGAGGGGGGCGGCGGCGCGCATGTTGCGGCGGTCGCGATCGCCGTCGAGCGCTTCGAGCCGGTCATCGAAGGCGAACGTGAGCGCCCCGCCTCGAGCGAAGCGGACGCGGCCGCGGTGCTGGCGCCGGTAGTAGAGATCGCCGCTGCGCGAGTCCGCCGCGACGTACACGCCGACGCCGGCGGCCTCGTCGACGTGGATCGGGCTCTTCAGGCGGGGGTTGTCCTGGTGGCGGAACAGGTCCTTCGCCCCCGCGAACGCCCGGCACAAGAGCTCGTCGGCGCCCTCGATCTCCACGAAGCTGCCCGCGAACGGCGCGCGCTTCCGGACCTCGTAGCAGAGCTCCCGGCCGAGCTTCATCGGGCGCAGGACGGGCCGGATCTCCCAGGAGCCGGAGCCCGCCTTCACCTCGCAGCGGTAGTCGCGCAGGAGCACCAGCGCGCAGATCTTGAAGCCCTCGCCGAAGCCGCCGGCGCTCCGCCGCTCGGGCACGTTCTTCGTCGTCGCCCCGATGTACCGCAGGTAGTCGAGGTCGAAGCGCGAGGGGCCGGCGACGCGCACGCGCCCGGCCTCGGCGTCGACGTCGATCGCGACCTCGCGGAAGTCGCCCACCTCGTCGAAGAAGTTCTGGACGATGTCGCGCGCGACCGTCTCGCGGTTCCAGCGGACCTTGTAGCCGTCGAGGATCGCCAGCCCGACCACGGACGGATCCCGAGGCTTCACGCCTCCACCTCCTCGCGGGCGTCGGCCGGCTCCGTCGACGTGCCCGCTGCGGGGACCTCCTCCGGGAACTGGCGCACGGCCTCCTCGAGGCACCTCGCGGCGGCGGCGAGCTTGCTCCCCGTGCTCGCGAGGGCCTCGTCGTAGGCGCGCTTGACCCGGCGCGTCTTCTTCGCGCGGACGCGCTCGCGCCGCGCGTCGTCCGCGCGCCGCGCCTCGTCCGCCGCCCGCGCCTCCTCCGTCTTCGGGACCTTGAGGAGGTTCTCCAGGGTGTACCGATAGGCGTGCCCGCCGTCCTCGTCCTCGCGCTCCTGGTAGGCGACGGCGATCGCGGCGGCGCGCTCGTACTCCGCCGCGAGCCCGGCGTCGTCGATCCCTTCGGGCCGCGATCCCACGTCCGAGAGCCCCGCCACCTCCAGCACGTGCTCGAGGAGCGCGTTCTTGAGATCGAGCTCGATCGGCGCGTCCAGCGCCCGCGCCGTCACGTCGCGCACCGCCCGGAAGGCGCGGCCCGCGCGCTCGCGCGCCTGCTCCGGCGAGCCGGGCTGAACGAACGCCAGCGCCGCCGCCGCCTGGGCCGCCGCCATCGCCTCGCGCTCCATCGCGTCGGCGTCGTCGAAGTCGGGATCGGCGCGGCGCAGCGCGCGCGAGACCTCCATCGCCTGCTGCAGCGCCGCCTTGATCCCCGACCAGAGGGCGGCGGCGTCGACGCCGTCGCTCGCGGCGAGCGCCAAGAGCCGCTCGCCCGCGGCGTGGAGCCCGTCGGCCCAGAGCGCGCGCAGGCCGTAGCCGCCGTAGCCGGTGAACTCGCGGAGCCATTTCTCCACCGCCGCGTTGCGCTTCTCGACGGCCGTCGGCTGCTTGCGCACACGGCGGCGCGGCACCGCACCGTAGAGCTCCTGCGCCAGGCGCTCCCCCCGGTCCTCGCGGGCCTCCTGGAGCAGCTCGCCCTTGCGCCCGCGCAGCCCCTTCTCCATGGCGTGGGCGAGCGCGCGCCGGATCGCCGCCCGGGTCGGCGTCACGCGGTCGTTCGCGCGCCCGTAGGTGCGGAGCCGGTAGCCCGGCGGCCCGTGATCGCCCGGCCCCGCGTCCGCGCCGCTGACGAGGAGAGTGGGCAGTCCGGGAGCGAGCCACCGGGTCGCGCCGATCGGTCCGGTCACCGTGTGGACGCGGAGCCACACCTTGGCGCGCGCCTCGACCGAGGCCTTCTTGATCGCCTTGAGGATGGCGCGCGTCGGGGGAAAGGCGGGCGGGACGAGGAGCACGCACGGGATCCCTCCGCGGTAATCCATGAGATCCCTGTCGAAGGTGTGCTCCGGGGCGTAAGCGCTCGGAGGCTTTCGCTCGAGCGGCGCCGCCGGCGCCTCGGGCGGAGCGGGCACCGCCTCCGCGTAGCGCCGTCGCGCGGCCTCGACGCGCTCGGGCTCGCGGAGCGCGGCCCCGAGCAGCCGCGTGAGCCGCCGGTGGAACGCGTGGCTCTCCTCGCCTCCGGCTTCGTGTGCGAGCTCGTGCAGGATCGTGGAGGCGGCCGCGTCCAGGTCGCCGGCGAGGAGGTCCGCGGCGACGATCACCTTGTCCCCGAGGTGCTGCCCGGCGACGGCCGCGCCGGCGAGGTCGAACACCTCGTACGCGCTCGTCTTCGCCGGCTCCCCGTGCAGCTCGCGGTAGAGGCCGGCGACCACCTCGATCCGCGCCCTCTCGAGCGCCGACGGCGGGCGGGTCTCGAGCTGCCCGTAGTGATCGTCGGCCGTGGGCATGCCGAGCTCGGCGAACGCCGCGACCGCGATGCGGAGGCCCTGTCGTTCGGCGAACTCGGTGAGGCCGCCGTGCTTGCCGTGGCGCTGGCGCGCGAGCCACCCCTTCGGCCACGAGAAGCGGAGCTTTCGCCGGACGGCGGCGGCGCACAGGCCGTGGAGGACGTCGTTGCCCCGCTCCCAGTAGGGCATGAGGTGGATCAGGACGCGGTACAAAGCCTCGGCCGTGAGCTTGTCCCCGATCCCCTCGGCGAGCGGGCCCGCGGGGAGGTCGCGCCGGTCGCGGTCCCCCTCGAGCGCGTCGATGGGTGCGTCGTGCGCCAGGGTCACCGGCCGATCCCCCCTCGTGCCGTAGAACGGCACCTGACCGCGGCGCTGGCGGCGGTAATAGAGCTCGCCGGCGCCGCGTAGCGGCGACGCATAGACGGCGACACCGTGCGCCGCGTCCTCGGCCACGATCTCGCCGAGGTGCGGGTTGTCCGGGTGGCGGAACATCCGCGGCGCGCGGGCGAACGCCTCCAGGCACGCGTCGTCGCAGCCTTCGAGCCGCACGTACGAGCCTCGCTCGCCCTCCGGCCGGGGTCCGACGCGGTAGCAGAGCTCGCGTCCGAGGGGCACCGGATCGAGGAACACGCCCAGCGCGAGGGCGCCGGAGCCCGCGGTCATCCGCAGGCCGAAGTCGCGGATCCCGACGAGCGCGCAGATCTTGAACCCCTCGCCGAAGCCGCCCGCGGTCGTGCCGTCGCTCTTCGTCGTCGCCCCGATGTAGGCGAGCAGGTCGACGTCGAACTCGACCGGCCCGCGCACCTCCACCACGCGCCGCTCGCGGTCCACGTCGATCGCGATGGCGGCGAAGTCGGGCGTGGCGTCGAAGAAGTTCTGGAGGACGTCGCGCGCGAACGTGTCGCGCGACCAGCGGACGCCGTAGCTGTCCAGGATCGAGAGGCGGACCGTGCGTTCGTCCATGAGCGGGCGCGACCGGCGCGACCGCCAGCGTATCGCAGTCGCGCGCCGAGAGCTTCCTCGGGCCCGGGCAGCGTGTCGCCGCAAGGCTCGACCGAGCGCTGACCGGGAGCGTCCCGGTGGGCCGCTCGTCCATGGGTGCGAAGAGGCGCGCCGTCGTCGCTGGACAGGCGCCCCTTGCCGGTGCGAGCTCGGAGGCGCCGATTCCCCAGTGCACTACCAGGCGACGTGCGACGTGGTCGGCAACGTCCTCTATTGCACGGGCGCCGGCTCCACCAACGATGCGAAGAGCGAGGTCGACGCCTACAGCTGTACGGGGCCGTGACCACGATGAGCTCGGGCAGATGCACACACCGCCAGCTCGCCCGCGGAGCCACGTCAGCGGGAGGCTTGCTCGCGCATCAGCGTTTGCCCCTGGTAGTACCGGGCGGTGGTCTTGACGCCGCCGCACCAGTCGTCCCACTCCTTCGCGCGCCGAGCGCACCGGGCCTCGTCCGCACCTGAATTCTCTGCGTCGTCGTTGAAGACGCCGGCCACGCGGGCGTCGCGCGGGCAGGCGGCGATGGAGATCTGACAGCGCGAGGCGTGCTCGACCCGAGCCTCGCGCTGCACGCTCGGTCCGGCGTAGAACCTCGCGGTCACGGGCGCGGAGCCGCCGCACCAGCCGTACCAGTCCTTGGCGCGCCGGAGGCATCGCGCGTCGTCGGCGCCGGCGTTCTCGGCGTCGTCGTTGAACACGCCGGCGGTCTCGGGCGACCGGGGGCAGCCTCCGGCCGGGATGGTGATCTGGCAGCGCGTCGGTGCGTCCCGGCGGACCTCCTTCAGGAGCGTCGCCCCCTCGTAGTAGCGCGCGGTGACCGGAGCGCCGCCGCCGCACCAACCGAACCAGTCTCCCGCACGCGCCGCGCAGCGGGCTGGGTTGACGTCCGAGTGCTCGGCGTCGTCGTTGAAGAGCGCCACCATGTCGGCGTTCCGCGGGCACTCGGTGATCGAGATCTGGCAGCGCGTCGGGGGCTCGACGCGCTGCTCGGTGCTGAGCGTCGCGCCCCGGAAGAAGCGCGCCGTCACCCCCTCGCCGCCGCCGCACCAGCCGAACCAGTCCTTCGCCCGGCGCATGCAGCGAGGCTCGTCTGACCCCGATCGCTCCGCGTCGTCGTTGAAGACGCCGGCGACGTTGGAGTCGCGCGGACAGCCACCCGGGGGGATGGTGATCTGGCAGCGCGTCGCCGGGTCCTCGGTCTGCTCGCGTGAAAGCTTGCCGGAGCGGAGGAACCGCGCGGTCACCCGCTTGCCGCCCCCGCAGTGGTAGAACCACTCCTTCGCCCGGCGCAGGCAGCGCGCCTCGTTGGTGGCGCTCCCGTCCCACCCGTCCTTGAAGGTCCCGCCGATCGCGGGGTTCCGCGGGCACGCGTCCTTGTCCATCACCACCTCGCACGCCGTGACCTCCGACCCCGCTCCGGCGATGGGCGCGACCTCGACGCGAAGCGCGGCGCCGCAGCCGAACGGCGGTGACTTGTCGTCGGGCCTGGCGCCGCCGCACGCCTGGGGATCGCCGCCGCGGTTCAGGCTCTCGCGGACCGCCTCGCTCCTCGCGCCGCCCCCGAGCGCGCCGACCCCCGCCGCGGCCCCGACCTCCGCCGCGGCCCCCGCGAAGAGCTCGAAGGCTCCGGTCGTGAGGGCGGTGACGACGTGGGTCGCGCCCGCGCAATCGCCGGTGAGCTGATCCGCCTGGACCTCGGCGTGGTCGGCCTCGAACGTGCCGACCAGCGACATCGCCACCGTGAGCTGCCCGGACTTCTCGAGCTTGGTCTCGAGCTTCGCGGCGTGGACCGGCACCGTCGCGTAGAGCTCGTCGGCGTCCTTGATCGTGATCCGATCGTTCTGCGGCGTGGTGGCGACGTACCGATAGCTGCCCGGCGCCTGGCACCTCCGCAGCACCTCCATGTCGCAGCCGACGTAGCGCACCACCACGATGCCGCCCTTCGCCTGCGCCTCGAGCGCCAGCCGATCCGCCGAAGGCCACTCGACGACCAGCGGCCTGGTCGGGCTCTTCGCCACGCCGCACTTCGTCTGTCCCTCGGGGTTGAACTCGGGCGGCTTGGCGAGCTGCGCGGCGGGACCGCCGGAGCAGGCGCTCGCCGCTGCGACGAGCGGCACGAGCAGCGTGGCTGCCAAAGCTAGGCTGGACGCTCGGGTGCGCATCACCCGGCACGATACGACAGCCTCCGGACGGCAGCGATGCCCGCGCCGCGTTCCGGCGCTTCAGCACCCCCTCGCCCACGACGCCAGCGCCCGCTGGCCGAACCCGCCGGCGAACCCTTCACCCCGGCGAAGCACTTGCCGATCGCCCGCCGCGCGAGCACGATCGACCGATGCCCGGCGCCGCGCGCATCGCCGCCACGCTCGCCGACTTCCTCGCGCTCCCCGAAGACCGGCGCTTCCACGAGCTGCTCGGCGGCGAGATCGTCGAAAAGGCCGAGCCGTCGGGCGAGCACGGCGACGCCCAGGGCGGCGTCGTGGGCTCGCTCCGTCCGCCGTTCCAGCGGCCGCCGGGGCGGGGCGGTCCCGGGGGCTGGTACCGTGCTCGCTGCCCAGCGCAGCGAGATGGTCCGGGCGGAGCCGTTCGACGCCGTCGAGCTCGACGTCGGCACGCTGTCCGGTGACGATCCGAGGTGAGGGTCGTCTTCGGCAGCGCGCTCCCGAGCCACGGCTCTCGATTTCGACTACGTGCCCGGTGGGCTCAGGCGCCGCTCGTCGCGCCTCAGAGCCCGCACGAGCAGGTAGAAGCGGGCTCGCGCCAAGCCGAGCCCCATCAGCTTGCCCACCGAGGCGCTGACGAAGAGCACGAGGAGAGCGCTCAGGACGGCATTTCCCCAGGACCTGCCGGTCGAGGGGGAGGAGCACGCATGGACGATCCACGCGCCGGTTGCGCCCAGCATCACGATCGAACCGACGCCGCAGCCGCAGTCCCTGCGGAGGTCATCCAAGCGCTGTTTGACCGCGACTGCCTTCTCGGCGGAGAGAGCCCCCAGGTACGACTCGAGCGTTCGGTCGTCGATCATGGTGCCGACCTACCCTCGCCGCGTAAGACACGCGACCGGGAAGTTCGCGATGATGTAGTCCCACACCTTCTTGGCTTCGTCGTGGATGAACTGTGGCTCTCCGCTGAAACAGATGTACTCCGGCAACAGCCACCCGCTCAGCGAGCTGTGACCTTCTTTGCCCCACATGATCCGGTCGAGCCCATCGGCGTGGCAGAGGCCGAAGGTGTGCCCCAGCTCGTGAATGGGAGTCCACCTGGTCCCCCAGTCGGGGACCCCGTGTCTGTATTCGGCACCCGTCCCGCCATCGCCCGCAACCGGGGTTCCGTCGAGGCAGGTGAACCGGTTCAAGCATGCCGAGTAGCCGATATGGTGGTTGTGCCGAAACAGAAACGTGGCCAAGACGACGGGCGCACACAAGAGGCCCGCGGCCCTGGGATCGTTGGCCGGCGGACGAAGGAATGGAGAAGTGGCGAAGTTCTCGACCACACCTGAGCCGGAGTCCTTGGCGCGGACTTGGGTCGGAAGGGTGAGCTCCACGTCTTGGAGATCGACCACGAACTTCAAGCCGATCGTGTCCCCCTTGGTTTGGATGCAGTGAACTCTCTCCAACAGATCCGCATCGCTCACGGCGTAGACCGAGAACGACTTCCTGCCCATTCCCGCCAGATAGTCGTCGAGGTCGGACTCGGAGATATCGCCGTCGTCCCCTCGAACCTCGGGCCGCGACATCTCGAGGAACGCGGTCCAAGCATGCCCAGTGATGATCTTGAGGTCCACCCTGGTGTTCGGATCCGGGTCGTTGTGCCATCGGATCAACGCAGGCGTCGATTCTCCGGGCTCCGTGAAGTCCGAGCGCACGTAACCGCGGTAGCTGGTCAGCGTCAGACGCAAACCGAACCCGCCTCCGTCGAGCCCAATCGCCTCCCTGATTTGCGCGCGTTCGTCAGGGCTAAAGCGGCGGCTCTGGTCGATGATCTCTGCGACGTATCCCCGCAGTCGCCACTTGTTGACGCTATCTCGGAATACCCCGAAGAGCCCGCAAGGTGCGAAGGCCGCGCGAAGGAAGTCGCCCAGCACGCCTCCGGCCGCTCCGACAATCTCCAGGAAGCCGTCCCAAACGCGCCCCCAATCTCCTGTGAGAAGGCCAGCGAGTATGTCCCAGCCACCAGTGACGATCGCGACGAGGAGATCGAAGACATCCCCAATGATTTCACAGACGGTTTGCACCACCCACTTCACCACGGTGACGACCACCCAGACGAGGAAACAGAACCACTTGTTGCAGCATGCACACCACCACTTGCACTTCCGTTCCACGCATTGCTGCACCTGCTGCGAGACGTTGTCCTCGATCCACTCGCCGATTTGGTGACAGTATTTCTGTGCCATCTGCTTCTCCGCGCGCGATCCGCAGGCTCACCCCTGCCGGTTACGCATCCGGACCACGCACGACGATCCCGTCAATGCGACAGCGGTCGGGGGATCGGTCTTTCGCGTCGAGCTCGCGACACAGCCCGAAGCGCTCGTCTCGAGAGTTTCGCACCTGCGCACGCGAGGGCAACACCGACAGCCACTTGGCAACGCCGTGGGCGCAAGAGAGATTCGAGCCGTGAAGGATGGGGTTGGCGGGGCGGGCGCCGGGTGTCCGGGTCGGAGAGGGAGCGGAATCCGCGCGCTCCCAGGCCCCTGCGTCAGCCCTCACCCTCCGGCGGATGGACCGGCAGCTCGACGACGCGGTACGGCGGCCGGTCCGGGAACACCCTGCGCAGCAGCGGCATCGCCACGTTGTAGACGGGGATGCCCGCGCTCGTCTTTCCCTCGGGCTTGCCCATGTGCGCGTGCCCGTGGAACACGGCGGCCACACCGTAGCGGTTGACCGGCTCCTCGAGCCGGCTCGATCCCAGGAAGGGGAAGATCTCGCGGCTCTCGCCCTCGACCGTCGCCGCGATCGGCGCGTAATGGAGGAGCACCACGCGCTGCGGCGTGTGCAGCCGCGCCAGCGCCGACTCGAGCTTGAGCGCCTCGTCCATCGCCTCGTGGACGAAGCGCTTCAGCACCTCCTCGCCCCACGGGGCGAGCGCGCGCTGCCCGAAGCCGCCGGCGAAGCCCTTCACGCCGGCGAAGCCGATGCCGTGCACCTCGCACGCCGTCCCGTCGAGGACGCGCACGCCCGCCGCGCTCAGGGTGCGCTCGATCTCGGCGTGCTTCGAGCTCTCGTGCTCGTGGTTGCCGAGCACCGCCACGACCGGGATGCGCGCGACGCCGAGCTCGGAGGCGAGCGCGACCGCCTCCTCGGGCAGGCCGTGATCGCTGAGGTCGCCGCAGAGCAGGAGCACGTCGGCGTTCTCGGCGATGTCGAGGAACAGCGGCGCGAGCGCGCCGGCCGACGCCCTGTCGCCGCAATGCAGGTCGCCGATGGCGGCCAGCCGCACCGTCTCCTTCGCCTTCACTCCGCTCGTCCGCCTTCTGACCCGCCGCCGCGCCCACGTCCAAGCACCCGGCGAGCAAGACGCGCGCCCTCGGCGCCGCGGAGCCCCGAGCGCTGGCGCGTTTCGTGCCCCTGCGATTTCAACCAAGGGCCGTACGCGCCGTACGCTCGGGCCCGACGGGAGGGCACGTGGTCGACGACAACGAGACGAGGGTCGATTTCCACCGCCAGGTGCTCGAGGTGCTGGGCGCGTCCGACGTGCCCTTCCTCGTCGCCGGCGCGTACGCGATGAGCGGGTACGCCGGGTTCCTGCGGAGGACCGGCGATCTCGACGTGGTGGTGCGGCCCGAGGACCGGGATCGCGCGCTCGACGTCCTCCAGCGCGCCGGTTGGCCGGTCGAGATCACCGATCCGATCTGGCTCGCGAAGGGCCTGTGCCCGCCCTTCTACGTGGACGTCATCTTCAGCTCGCCCAACGGCGTCGTGCAGATCGACGACGGCTGGTTCGAGCACGCCGCCGAAAGCGACGTGCTCGGCGTGCGCACTCGGCTGAGCCCGGCGGAGGAGCTCATCTGGTCGAAGGCGTACGTGATGGAGCGCACCCGCTACGACGGCGCCGACGTCGCGCACTTGTTCCACGCCTGCGCCGATACGCTCGACTGGTCGCGCCTGCTCCGGCGGTTCGGCGATCGCGACTGGCGCGTGCTCCTCAGCCACCTGGTGCTCTTCGGCTTCGTCTACCCGGCCGAGCGCGCGCGCGTCCCCGACTGGGTCGTGCGCGAGCTCACCCGGCGCATGGAGCTCGACTCGGGCGGGGCGCGCCCCGAGCCGCCTCCGGGGCAGGTCTGTCAGGGCACGCTGCTCTCGAGCAAGGAGTACCTCATCGACCTCGATCGATGGGGCTACGACGACGCGCGCCTGGTGCCGTTCGGCGGCACGCTCGCGAGCGTCCCCCGCGCCCCGGTGGGGCACGGCGCGGGCGGCTGAAGAGGTGTCGGACACCCGTCCGAGCGACGCCTCTCGAGGCCCGAGGTTGCGCTCTCGGCGCGGCCTCGATAGATCGGCGCGCCATGATCGCGCTCCGCTCCGTGCTCCCGTTCGCCGCTCTGCTCGCCGTCACGCCCGCCTGCGGCTCGGCCACGCCCGCCCCCACGTCGCCGGGTGAGGCCGGCGAGCACCACGAGGAGCACGGCGAGCACCACGAAGAGCACGGCGAGCACCACGGACACGAGGGCCACCACGGCGACGCGCCCGGCCCGGTGCACGATTTTCACGAGGCGCTCGCCCCCATCTGGCACATGGACAAGGGCCCCGATCGGGCCGCCAAGGCGTGCGCGCAGGCGACGGCGCTGCACGACAAGGCCGCGGCGATCGTCTCCGCGCCGGCGCCCGAGGCGGCGCACGCCGACGAGGCGGGCTGGAAGACCGACGCCGACGCGCTGGTCGCGGCGACCAAGGCGCTCGCCGCCGAGTGCGAGAAGGAGGGCCGCCCCCAGCTCGAGGAGCGCTTCTCCGCCCTGCACGACGGCTTCCACAAGCTCGCCGAGCGCGTCGAGAAGAAGCGCCCGTAAGCGATCCGACCGTCACGGTCACGCCGCGAGCCGCCGAACGCCTCGCCCGAGCACGCCGGCTCGCAGGATGTGCGACGGCGCCCGAGCGCGCTGGCTGCGCACCGCTGTGCGGACCGATCCCAGAAACGCCCCGCGCGCGCGTGGCCGAACGGAAAGACGCGGGGCTCGCCGCTTGCTCGGCATCGAGGAGGAGGGCGCGCGGCGCGCTCGCGACCGGGGGTGGGATGGACCTGAACTGCGCGGCATGCGGCGCGCTGAACGTCGTCAGCGGCAACAACGTCGGGCTCCGGGCCGTGACGTTCCGCTGCATCGAGTGCGACAACGTGAGCTCCGCCGCGCCGACCCTCGAGCCGCCCTCGCTCGAGCCCGACACCGTCCGCGCGCCGGCGTGCGGCCCGGCGGACGAAGAGGCCGCGCCGGGCTGCCCGGACGAATGGACGGGCCCCTCGATCCCGGTCGAGCAGGGACGGCGGCCGTCGTTCCACTCGTCTCCGACGCTGCGGCTGCCGGTGTACCGTCCGCCGCCGCCGCGCCGTCCGTGGCGCTGGGTCGCGGCGGTGGCGGTGGCGCTCGCCGTCGGGCTCTCGGCGGGCGCGGTCCTGCGCGCCGGCCCACGGGGCGCGAGCCCGGCCGAGCCCGCCGGCGCCGGCGCCACGCCTCGGCGCCCGCCCGCCCAGGCGGCGGGCGCGGACCGCGCGCGGTCGCTCTGAGCGCCGCGATCGCGCCGGGCTTCGGCTGCCGCTCACGGCATGGCCCTGCCCCGAACCCTCCGGATCGTGACGGCGCCATCCCCGCGAGGAGAGCGCCCGTGGTCGAGGCACGCGGGGCGTCAGAACCCGCCTTCGAGGCCGAGGCTCGGGATCGTCACCGGGCCGATCTCCTCCGTCTCGCAGGCGCCGCGCTCGCAATCGCCGTTCATGGCCTCCTTGCTGAGCGTCGCGTTCTGCACCTCGAGCACCGCCGAGATCCAGCCGGCCTTGCCGACGGTCCAGCGCTTCTCGAGCCGCGCGTCGAGGCGGAAGAACGGCGGCAGGCGATCGCCGCCGCTCACCAGCCCCCGGCGCGGCAGGAAGGTGGTCTTGGGCGTGCCGGTGTAGAACACGCCGCGCGCGCCGGCCCGGTAGCCGCGGCCGAAGTCGTACGACGCGGCCGCGCTGAGCACGTGGGTGCGGTCGTACGTCGAGGGGACCTTGAGGCGCGTGATCACCGCGCGCACCGGATCGAGGCTGACGAGCACCGGGGCGTCGATGGTGCGCTCGGAGCGCGAGAGCGTGTAGGCGACGAGACCGCCGAGCCTGCGCGTCAGCCGGCGGCGCAGCGTGAGCTCGAGGCCGTAGCTCGTCCCCAGCGAGCGCTGCCCGAAGGAGCGGTCGAGATCGCCCCCGGTGGCCGGCGTCGAGCCGAGGGCGTCGGTCATGTCGAAGAACGCGTCGCGGAACACCGTCGCCGTGGTGGTCACGTCCTCCGGCAGATCGACCTCGACGCCGGCGCTGGTCTGGAGCGAGCGCTGCAGCCCGCCGGTGAGGCCCGGCGAGAACCCGGGGCCGGGCAGGATGAAGCTCGGGGGCTGCGAGGCGAGACCGACGGCCTCGACGATGCGCAGCCAGCGGGTCACGGCGAGCCGCGAGGAGAGCCGCGGATCCACGCCGAGCGCCGTGGCGCCGTCGCTCGCGAAGAGATCGAGGCGCAGCCCGGGGATGACCTCGAGCTCGGGCGTGACCGCGACCACGGCGTCGGCGTACGCGCCGACGGCGACCTCGCGGTGCGACTCGAAGAAGGAGGTGAAGCCGCGCTCGCCGCTGTCGTCGCGATCGAGATCGACGTCGTTGACGTCGAGCCTGGCGTCGAGCCCGGCGCGGAGGACCGCGGCGTCGGAGAGGCGATGGGCGAAGTCGCTCCTGGCGCCGAGGATGCGATCGCGCGCGTACCTCCCCTCGCCGAGCTCGGTCCGATCCCACCCGAGCGTCACCGCCTCGCGGACCATGCTCTTGGTGCCGAACCGGTGCTCGTAGCGGAGATCGAGCCGGTGGAAGGTGGTGTCGAAGAGGACCTCGGCGGGCCGGCCCGGCTCGTCCTCCGTCGCCTCGACCGGCTGCCTGCCGAGGTAGTCGTAGGCGCCGAACGCGAAGACCGTGACGCGGTCGCGCGGCCCGAGGTCGTAGGTGGTGCGGGCCTGGTAGTCCCAGTAGCGGACGTCGACGGTCGACTGCAGCAGGGAGAGCAGCGCCGCGCTGTACGAGTAGCGCCCGGCGACGAGCGCCGTCCCCCGGCCGCCGTCGAACGGCGCCTGGACCATCGCGCCGGCGTCGACGAGCCGGAGGCTGCCCTCGGCGTGCCACTCGGGGACGGGATCGCGCGTCTCGCCCGCGACGATCGCGCCGGCGAACCGCCCGTAGCGCGCAGGGTACGCGCCGGGATAGAGGTCGACCTTGTCCACGATCGCGGGGTGGACCACCGAAGGGCCGAGCCCGAGGTGATAGAGGAGCGGGACGCGAACGCCGTCGAGGTAGTAGCCGACGTTGCCGGGCGGCGCGCCGCGCACGTAGAAGAACGGCACCCCGCTCGCGATCGGGGTCACTCCGGGCATGGTCTCGACGGCGCGGAAGGGATCGCCGAACGCGCCGGGCAGGAGCCGCACCTCGGCGCGCGACATGCTCGTCGCCCCCGGCGCGGGCGGATCGCCGCGCACCGTCACCTCGATGGGGGGCGGCGGCGCCGCGAGGGGCGCCGCGCCGACGGCGGCAACGCCCGGCGAACCCCGCTGCGCCTGCGCTCCCGCTTCGGGATCGACCGAGACGGCGGGCGCGGAGAAGCGGATCTCGGCGCGGACCTTGGCGGCGACGGGCGCGCCGGCGCGGGTCGCCGGCTCGAAGCGCCACGCCGACGAGGCGGCCAGCGCGGCCGCCGCGAACGGCTCCTCGCCCTCGTCGATCGCGACCGAGCGGACGGTGCCGTCCGCGTTGACCGTGATCACGACCACGACGCGCGCGTCGCCGGCGGCGCCGTCGGGGTACGACGCCGTCAGCGGTGTGAGCGGGCGCGGCGGCGCGATCGGCGCCGGCGCGGCGCGCGCCTCGGGCGGGGGCTCTTGCGCGCGCACCGCGCCCGCGGCTCCGGAGAGGACCAGCGCGAGGGCGATGGGGGCAACGCGCACGCTACCTTCTCCACCTAGCTCCGGGGCGGTGCACGCGCGAGGTCGCGACGCGGTTCGCCTCGTCCCGGCCGCCCTCCCCCCTCGCGGCGGCGTTCCGGACGCCGATCGTCAATCGACCGCGACGGGGCGCCGTGGGTGATAAGCTGATCGCGCGTCGGGGCGCGCACGAGGTGAGACGAGCATGAGACATGTCGTGGGTCTGCTGGTGCTGGGATCGATGTTCGCGGCGGCGGCCGCGGTGCTGCCCGCGTGCAGCGGCGACGAGACGGCCCCGGTGGGCACGACCGGCGGCACGGGCGGCGGGGCGGCGACGCTCGACTTCACGCCGGAGGGCTGCGCGTTCAGCGTGGGCCCGCGCGAGGAGTACCTGGACTGGTCCGCCGGCAAGACCGACGTGGGCGCGACCCCCAACATCCGCCGCGTGCGCCTCGGCCTCGGCGGCAACGTCGCCGCCGGCGCCGCGGGTCGCGCCGATCCGTCGACCACGGTCGGCGTCGGCTGGCAGACGGACGACGGCACGCTCGTGAGCGAAATCGCCTGGGGCACGACGCCCGATCCGAGCGCCTGGCCCGCCGAGAACCGCGCCGGCGGCGTGACGTGGCTGACGCCGAAGGGTCAGCTCAGCGGCGACGGCGACACCCGCATGCACGAGGCCTACGTCTGCGGCCTGAGCCCGGCGACGACCTACTACTACCGCGTGGGCGGCGGCCCGGCGGGCGGCGAGGTCTGGAGCGACGTCTACAGCTTCACGACGACGCCCGCGGATCCGAACGCGCCCGTCACCATCGCGCTCGCCGGCGACGCCCGCGGACAGAACGGCGACGCCTGGCGGCTGATCCAGCGCCGCGTCGTCGCCGAGGGCGCCGCGCTCCAGCTCTTCTCGGGCGACATGATCAACCTCGCCAGCGATCAGAACGAGTGGGAGAAGTGGCTCGACCTCGCCTGGAAGGACAGCGACGATAGCCTCCTCACGCTGGGGCAGGTGCTCACCCTCGCGACGCACGGCAACCACGAGGCGCACAACTCCCTGTTCTTCGGCAACCTCGTCCTGCCGCAGGACCGGGCCAAGTACGCCGAGTACTCGGAGCTCTTCTATTCGGTCGACGTGGGGCCGGTGCACATCGTCGTGCTCGACGACTTCTGGATCGGATCGCCGAACGGCGACGCGCTCTACCAGGGGGTCCTCGAGGAGTGGCTGCGCGCCGATCTCGACGCGGCCCAGGCGAACCGCGCCAACGTCCCCTGGATCCTGACGATGCACCACCACTCGGCGTACTCGTCGTCGAACCACGGCACCGACGCCGACGTCCTCCGCGGGCGGGCGTTCTTCGTGCCGATCTGGGACCAGTACCACGTCGACATGGACCTCGCGGGTCACGACCACAACTACGAGCGCTCGAAGCCGCTCACCGGCCCGGCCGACGCCCCGACCGTCCAGGCGAGCTACGCCGACGGCACGGTGTACCTCGTGTGCGCCGGCGCAGGCGCCGACGCCTACTCGAAGGGAACGAGCGCGTTCACCGACGTGAGCCTCGACTACAAGACCGGCAGCGCCATCGGCTTCTACTCGATGCTCCAGGCGACCAAGACGACGCTCACGCTCGAGTCGCACGAGCTCCGCGCCGACGCGTCGGATCCGATCGTCGACACGATCACCATCACCAAGTAGCCGATGCGGCTCGCGCGCGCCGCGCTCACCCTCCTCGTCTTCCTGCTCGGCGTGGCGCTGGCGTCCCCGGCGCGCGCGCAGGATCCCGAGCGGGCGAGCGCGCGGGGTGCCGAGCGGGCGGCCGCGCCGGATCGCGAGCGGGCGAACGCGCTCTTCGCCGAAGCGCAGCGCGCCGATGCCGAGCTCCGCTTCGCCGACGCGCTCGCCGCCTACCGCTCCGCGCTCGAGGCGGATCCGAGCGCGCCCACCGCCCCGCGGGCGAGGAGCCGCGCCGCGTGGATCGGCGCGCGCGCCGAGGGCGCGATGGCGCCGCTCGTCGCGCTCGAGCGGCTGCGCCGGAGCGCGGAGCTCCAGCGCGATCGCGCCGAGGTCGATGGCCTCGCGGCCGCGGCGGACGGCTTCCCGGCCGGGCTGGTCCGGTCGGAGGCGCGGCTGCTCTGCGCGGGCCTCTACGCCGGGAGCTTCGGCGACCCGAGGCGCGCGCTCCCGCTGCTCGACGCCGTCGCGGACGACGAGTCGGCGGATCCCCTGACGCGCCGGCTGGGCGTGTCCGAGAAGATCCGCGCCCGGCGGGCCACGGGCGATCTCGGCGGCGCGGTCGCCGACGTCGAGCGCTGGAGCGCGCTCGCCGGCCCCGCGCTCTCGTCCGAGGTCCGGCGCGAGGCGCGGCGGGTGTGGATCCGCGCCGCCGCCGCGGGCCTGCTGGCGCTGCTCGCGATCGCCGGCGTGGTCTCGGCGATCCGGCTCGCCAAGAGGATCGGCGCCGGCGCGACGGCCCGGAGCGCGCTGCGTCCGGTGATGGTCGCCTTCGCCGTCTACGTCGCCGCGGGCGGCGGCGCGCTCGCGCACGCGTACGACGGCACCACGCCGGCGCCGTTCCTCGTCCTCGCCGCCGGGGTGCTGGCGCTCGGCGCGGTCGGCCGCCTCTGGTCGCGGGCGAGCTCGCCCCGGCAAGCCTGGCTCCGGGCGCCCGCCTGCGCCGCGGGCGTCCTCGCGGTCGCGTTCCTCGCGCTCGACCGCACCAACGCGGCGTTCCTCGACGCATTCGGGCTATAGCGAGCGCCGAGATGATCGCGCGCTCGTCCCGGGTCCGACCGCCGCCGCCGCTCGAGCGACTGGCGCTCGCGATCGCCGCGGGCTGCGTGGTCGCGGTGGCGTCGTACGCCTCGCTCCGGGTCGTCCAGGCGATCGCGTTCCCCGAGCCGAACCCCGCGATCGTGATCTGGTCGGAGCGCGCGGGGTACTTCTGGCGCCTCTGGATCGCCGCGTACATCGGCGGCATGGCGGCGATCGGAGGCTGGGCGCTCGGCGGCAGCGCCGCCGGGGCCGACCGGATCGCGGGCGCGCTGCCGAAGGCGATCGGCGTCGCCGCGCTCGCGATCGCCGCACAAGGGACGCTCGTCCCGTGAGCGACGTCGTCCTGCGGGCGCTCGAGCGCGTGCACGGCCACCTCGGATGGCTCGCAGCCGCGGCGCTCGTCCACCCGGCGGTCGTGCTGCGCGGCCCCGCGCGCAGGGCGCCGCTCGCCGCGTCGCTCGCCACGCTCCTCGTCACGCTCGTCGCGGCGCTCGGCGCCTGGATCTACCCCGTGTACCGATCCCGCCTGAAGCAGGAGATCTTCGTGCGCACGCCGAGCATCGGTTGGGCGTTCGAGCGGAAGGAGCACCTCGCCGCAGGGGCCGTGCTGCTCGCGTGGACCGGGCTCATGGCGCACCTCGTGTCCGTTCGCCTCGCGGACGGGCCCAGGCGAACGTCGTTGTGGCGCTCGGCGCGCCTGGCGTACGCGGCCGCCGCCGTGCTCGCCGGGGTGACCAGCGCGCTCGGCGTGCTCGTCGCGAGCCATCGATCGTTCTGAGGCGGGCCCAGGCTTGCGACCCGGCCGCCGGCGCACCACGGCGAGCGCATGGATCCCATCGACCCGGGCAGCGCTTGGAACGGCCGGACCCTCCTCAGGTCGGCGCTGCGCGCAGCCCGGGCACACGTCGCGCTCAAGATCATCTCGCTCGGGGCGGCGCTGGCGCTCTACGCGTTCTTCCACCGGCCGGCCGCCGGGACGCCGCCCCCGCCCGGCCGCGCCCAGCCATGCGCGCCGGGACCGGCCGCTCCCGGCGCTCCTCCTGCGACCGGCGCCGCGGTCGATCCCGGCTCTCCGAGCACCCCGGCCGACGACCGCGAGCTCGGCCCGGGCGAGGACGCGGACGCCGTGCGACGCGCGCCCGGCACCGCGCACGGCCGCGACCGCCGGAACGGCGTCGGCCCCTGAGCGGAGCCTACGCGGTCCGTCGAATCGGCCCCTCGGGCGCTTCTTCGCGTATCCTGCCCCTCCTGGGCCCGGGCCGCCTGCCCGGCGGGATAGGATCCGCTTCGGATGACCTCCGGTGACGTACGAGGCGCGGGAGGGGGCGTCGCCCTGATCGGCAAGACGCTCGCCGGCAAGTACCGCGTCGTCGAGGTCATCGGCGAGGGCGGCATGGCGACCGTCTTCAAGGCGACGTGCGACGACGAGCCGCGCGAGGTCGCGGTCAAGGTCCTGCACGACGATCTCTCGAGGAACAACGAGCTGAAGCGGCGGTTCCGGCGCGAGGCGAAGGCGGCGACGCTGCTCCAGCACCCGAGCACCGTGCGGACGCTCGACTACGGCGCCGACGGCGATCACCTCTTCATCGTCATGGAGCTCCTCGAGGGCCGCGACCTGTGGACGCTCCTCGCCGCCGAGCGGCGCCTGCCCGAGGCGCGCGCGGCGCGGCTGATGATCGAGGTCTGCGACGCGCTCGACGCCGCCCACGCCCAGGGGATCATCCACCGCGATCTGAAGCCCGAGAACATCATGGTCGTGCCCGATCCGCACGACGCCGCCGCCGAGCGCATCAAGGTGCTCGACTTCGGCATCGCCAAGCTGCTCGACACCGACGACCGCGATGCGGCGGGCCCGAGGCGCGGCGACCACGAGATCTCGCGCTCGGTGCTGACGCGCGTGGGCGTCATCGTGGGCACGCCCGAGTACGTCTCCCCCGAGCAGGGCCGGGCCGAGGCGGTCGACGCCCGCAGCGACGTGTACGCCTGCGGGGTCGTGCTCTACCAGATGGTCACCGGCTACCAGCCGTTCACCGGCGGCACGCCGCTGCAGATCGTGATGCGCCAGGTGCGCGAGCCGCCGCGTCCGCCGCACGAGCTCACGCCCGGCATCCACCGCGGCCTCGAGGCGGTGATCCTCAAGGCGCTCGCCAAGGCGCCGAGCCTCCGCCAGCAGACGGCGCGAGAGCTGCAGGCGGCGCTGCTGCAGATCCTCCCCGAGCTCTCGGAGGCGAAGGCGAGGGCCGATCGTCCGGAGGCGCCGGCGCGCGGGCCGAGCCGCGCGGTCGTCATCGACACGCCGTCGAGCACGCTCCAGGCCGAGGCGCTCACGCCGGCGAAGGGCCTCGCCCCCACCCTGCCCTCGATCCGAGGGATCCCGGGTCAGCCGGTGGGCGCCCCGCCTCCGCCCGCCACGACGCGGCGGAGCACCCCGCCGCCCCCGCCCTCCGACGACGACGACGACGACGACGACGACGCTCGCACGCACGTGGTGCCCGAAGCCATCCGCTGGCGGCAGCCCGGCTCGGCGCTGCCCACCCTGCCGACGATCGGCGGCGCGAAGCCGCCGGTGGGCGACGCCGACGCCACCTCGAAGATCGAGGTGGTCATGGCCGCCGCGCCGAGGCCGGTGCGCAACCTGAAGACGCAGCGGATGGCGGCGCCTGGTGCGGCGGCGCTGGGCGCGGCGCCGATGCCCCGGCCGGCGCCGTCCGCGTCGCCGAACGATCCACCGCCGCGCGCCGCCCCCAAGCCCGAGCACCTCGAGCCCGAGCGCGACGCGCACCAGCGGTCGCCCGAGGCGTCTCCGTCGCCCGCCGGGGCCGCGCCCGAGGTCGCACCGAAGCGCCGGACGGCCGACGACGATCTGGCGACGGCGCCGATCGAGCCCGACCTCGGCGCGACGCTCCCGACGGCGCCGCCGGGCGGTGTCCATCCGGCGCTCGCCGCGACGCTCCCCGCGCCGCGGACGAGCCCGTTCTCGCAGGGCGTCCCTGCGCCCACCGCGCTGCCGGCGCCGCCCGCGCCGCCGCCGCCGATCGCGCCGCCCGCGCCGATCATCCTCACGCGCGTCTCGGGCCTGCCGCCCGAGCCGCGGGACTCGCCGATGCGCCTCAGCGGCGTCGAGGCGATCGTGCTCGGCGGCCTGGTCGCGCTCCTGGTGCTCGGGCTGGCGCTGCTCGGGCTGTTCGCGTTCGGGAGGTGATCGGCCGCGGCGCGTCCTCGGCGGGCGCGATCACGGATGCGGCTCGATCGTCTCCTTCGGGATCTTCGGATCGAGCTCGCTCTCGAGCTCGAGCTCGAGCAGCGATCCCTCGACGATCGTGGCGAGCCGCTGCCCGAGGCGCTGCTCGGCGCCGCGCCCGCGCGTCTTGGTGACGAACACGTAGGCGAAGCAGCGGTGCGCCCAGCCGCCGAACGCCGAGACGAACCCGACGAGCGGCTCGCCGGGCTTCGCGGGCACGAGGGCGACGACGAGCTCGGTGTCGAAGCCGGCCGGCAGCGGCACGGCGCGGCGCTCGACGATGACGGCGTCGCTCGCCTCGGGCAGCGGGCGCCAGGAGCGCGCGCGAATTTCGCAGCGCTTGCGGCTGACGACCTCGTCCTCGCGCCACAGCCTGAGCGCCAGCGAGGAGCCGGTCGCCGGGTGGCTCGCCTCGAGCCACGGCGTGCGGTGATCGTCGATCCTCCAGGCGCGGCCGTCCGGCAGCGGCAGCCGCACGTCGAAGCGCCTCGATCGGAAGTCGCCCCAGCGCGCCGCCTCGAGCTCCGGCTCGACCGCCGGCGGCGGCGCCGGAGCCGTGGGAGGAGCCGGCGGCGTCGCCTCGACGCAGCCGCCGAGGAGCAGGGCGGAGAGCAGGAGCTTCAGCGCTTCGCTCCACCTCACCCCCTGACCCCCTGGATCCCCGCCCCCCAGCCCCCCGCGCCACCGCCCCCCCGGACCCCCAC
>CAYJPW010000033.1:0-75479 GCA_964372055.1 uncultured Polyangiaceae bacterium | reverse complement strand
GGCACGGGCGGCGCGGGCGGCGGCGGCGGCGCGGGCGGCGGCGGCGGTGCTTAGCCGCGCGGCCGCGCGGCGTGGGGGCGAGGGCGCGTGCGGGCCAGCTTCGGAGCACGCGGCCCGAGCCCCCGGGCCGAGCGCATCACGGCTCGATGGTGACCACCTTGCAGATCGTCTCGCCGCAGTGCTCGTTGCTGGGATCGAATTCGGTGTACTGCGCGACTTGGCTGACCTCGTAGATGGCGGCGTCGCTCTGGCTGCCGATGGTGATCGTGTAGAGGTCTCCGTTGCGGGCCGAGTCGAGCAATCGCTGCTGCTTCCCGTACATGAGGTACACATCCCAGCCGACATTGGGCGAGCCCGTCAAGCACGTAACCGCGTCCTGACCTGACGGCGAGCAGCTGGCCGGACAGCCCCCGTCCCCGCCGCAGGGGGTTGCGACGAGCGGGACGACGTTGGTCACGCACTCGCCGTTTCGACAAGTGGTGGCGTAGAGCTCGGTGTCGTCACTCGGGACGTCTACGTGCGTCCTGAAGATGAACAGCGGACCGCAGGGAACGTCCCGGCACTCGGAAGAGCAGGCCGCCAGGGTCACGGCGGCGCTGAGCGCGAGAGCGCAGATCGTCGACCGCGCCAAGAACGAGCTCGTGGCGCCACCAGCCGAGCCGGCTGCAATTGGCGGAGAGGGCCGGCGAAGGGTGGATCTCGACATCATGGCTCGATCGTGACCTTCTTGCAGATCCTCTCTCCGCACTGCTCGTTGCTCGGGTCGTACTCGGTGTACTTCGCGACCTGGGTCCGCTCGTAGAGGGCAGGGTTGCTCTGGCTCCCGATGGTGATCGTGTAGAGATCGCCGTCCCGCGCCGAGTCCTGGAGGCGCTGGTTTCTGCTGCCGTAGACAATCTGCACGTACCAGCCGGATTGCGAATCGAAGACGCACGCCGTCGCATCCTGGCCTGCCATCCCACAGCTCGGCTGGCAGCCGCCACTCCCCAGACAGGAGGACGATGGCGTGAGGGGGACGATGTTGTCCACGCACTCGCTGTTCCGGCAGATCGTGACATAGAGCTCGCTGTCGCCCGCCGGGACGTCGACGTAGGTCTTGAAACGGAGCAGGGCATCGCACCACGGGACGTCGCGGCACTCGGAAGAGCAGGCCGGCAGGGTCACGGCGGCGCTCATCGCGAGAGCGCAGCTCGCCTCGCGCGCAAAGAGCCATCGCATGCTCACCTCCAAGCGAAGTGTCGGTGACGGGACCGCCCGTCGGAACGATTCGGCGCGGTCAGCCTACCATGGTGCTCGCTGCGGCCCATCCAGCGCTCGCGCCTCCTCCAGCGTGCACGCCGGTCGACCGAAGAGAATACTCCCCGACTCCCCGACTCCCTGTGAATCGGACCTCTCCGATCAGTTCGGCACGGGCGGGATCACGACCTCGTTGATCGACTGCACGCTCGCCCCCGCGGGGTACGCGTACGACACGTACTGGGTGAAGAACGAGAACGCATTCGTGCTGCCCCAGCCCCACACGGTGACGCCGAAGGGGAGCGGGCTCGAGATCTCGTGGCGCCCGTTCGAGCAGTTGCCGACGTTCTGGAAGTCGCCGGTGACCAGATCGATGCGCGTGTACTCGTAGGGGCCGAACGGCTGCCAGCCGGTGAGCTCGCCGGCGCAGTCGAGGGTGACGTTCGCGAAGGTGCCGTCGATCGTCGAGGGCTTGCGCACCACGACGAGGCTCGTCTCCGAGTACGTCGGGTCGGTGAAGAGCACGTAGGAGTCGAGGTACTGCGCGGTGGGGATGACGTTGACCCACTCGGGATCGCCCTCTCCGCCGAAGCTGTCGCCGCCCGTCATGTACTGTGCGAGGTAGAACGGGTGGTCGGCGTCCTGGCTCTTCACGACGAACGGGCCCGTCGAGTTGAACTCGGAGACCTGGCCCAGGTTGAGCGTGGTGGGCGCGCCGCTCGGCGGCCCGGGCGTCCAGGTGAGCTGCGTCCCGTCGACGGCGCCGACGAGGCGCCACGGCGGTGACTCGTCCTGGCCCTGCCGGCCGCGGTAGCGCACGCCGGCGTACTCGTTGCCGAGCGCCTTGATCGGCGGGATCTGCTGCTGCGCCGAGTCGCACGCGTACGCGTTCACCGGCACGTTGAGGCAGCTCGCGCCGCCCCACACGCCGATCGGCTTGTCGGACTGGATGGGGCTGCCGGTCAGCTCGGCCGGCTGGGTGATCTGCACGTACTCGCCGCGGTTGAGCGTGTACGTGACCGGCGTGTTGGCCGGCGAGCCCTGGACGCCGCCGCCCGGATCGATCGTGGCCTTCGGCAGGATGGTGACGTTGGTGTTGTCCTGGAACGCGAGCAGATCGAGCGAGGGATCGCCGTCGATGACCACCTGGCTCTTCTGGTAGGCGTTGATGGCGATGTAGTTCGTGTCCCAGACGCTCGTCGGCAAGAGGAGCGTGGCGGAGGTCGCCGCCGAGCTGCCGCCGCCGTACGGGAGGATCTGGTAGGCGACGACGGGGCGATCCGTGGCGATGTGGAACGCGTGCCCTCTGCCGGTGCGCAAGGTCGCGCTCTCCATCGAGAGCGCCGCCGGCGCCGGGCAGTCGGGGAGCAAGCCGCTGGGATCGCGCGAGAGGAAGAGGATGGCGACCTCGCCGACCGGCAGGCCGCCGGCCGGGTCGTAGCTCGAGTACGACAGGCCCTGGCCCTGGCCGACCGGGATCTTGATCGAGCTCGCGGGCAGGGTCTGGCCGTTGTACTCGGCGGTGATGTGGACCGGCGTGGTCCAGGTGTTGGCGACGAACGCCGCGAAGCAGGCGCCGCTTCCCTCCGAGATGAGGTCCGTCTTCAGCGCCCAGTAGTCGCAGCCGTACGAGCTCTTGCCGACCTTGGCGGCCTCGCAGGGATCGGCGATGCACTGGCCGTTGGCGCAGCCCTGGTCTCCGTTGCACATCGACACGACGCTGCCATTGCAGTCGATGACCTTCTTGAGGTCGGCCGTGCACGAGTAAGCGCAGCCGCCGCCCGCGCCGGTGGTCAGCGTGAGTCCCCCGCCGGCGCCGCCCTGACCGCTCCCGCTGCTGGTGCCGCCGGTGGTCGTGTCGCCCCCGGTCGAGAAGCCGTTCTGCTCGTTGGTCGCGCTGCACGCGGCGAAGAGGCCGGCGACGATCGAGGCGGCGAGGATGCGGGTCGTGGTGCTCATGGGCGCTCCGCGGTGAAGTAAGGAGGAAGCGCCGCCCGAGCGGCGGCGCCAGCGTCCATGCTACGCGCGGATTCGGATCGGCGGCCAGCGTCAAGGCGCCACGCCGCCTTGCCCGCCCGCGCCCGCTGGTGTCTGCTCCTCGTCGTGACCTTGCGACCGTGGTGGGCGATCGCGGCGTCCGTGGCCCTCGCGGCCCCGGGCTGCGGAGGCGAGGACAGCGCGGCGGGTGGCTCGGGCCCCAGCGGCACGGGCGGCGCCGGGGCGGGGACCAGCTCCACGAGCTCGGCGACGGGGAGCACCTCGACCGGCACGGGGAGCGGCGGTGGCGGCGCGCTCGACCTGTGCGATGGACTGGTGACCGACACGGCCGACCATCCGATGACGCCGCTGGCGCAGCCTGGCCTGCTCGAGGCCGCGACGGATCCCGAGTTCGGCACGACGATCCGCCGGGTCTCGGACGTCGGCCCGGGCGGCGTCATCAAGCCGATGTACTCGACGATCTCGGCGTGGAACGCCGACGAGTCGCGCCTCATCCTCTACGAGGTCGACGGCGGGCACCGCCTCCACGACGGCAAGACGTACGCGTTCCTCGGCATGCTCGACATCGATCCGGCGGACCTCGAGCAGGTCTACTGGCACACGACCGATCCCGACGTCCTCTTCTACGTCTCGGGCAAGACGCTCGTCCGCTACCACGTCGGCACGCAGACCAAGGAGCCGCTCCACACCTTCGCCTCGTGCGCGGGCGACGCGAGCGGCGGCGACGATCCGATGTTCATGTCGTGGGACTCGAACGTGATCGGCGTCATCTGCGACGGCAAGGCGTTCAGCTACCGCGTCGACACCGACACCGAGGGCGCGCCGGCGCCCTCGATCAATGGCCTCGCGCCGCAGGCCTCGGCGTCGGGCGAGCGACTCTTCTTCGAGGGCGGCGTGTTCGACCTCGAGATGAACAAGCTGCTCGATCTCGACCTCATCGACTTCTACAACCACGCCTCGCTCGGCCGCCTCCTCGGTGGCCACGACACGTACAACGGCGTCGTCTACGATCCGGGCCCGAACGGCAGCGAGGTGGGCGCGCTCGTCGTCCACGACATGACCGACGCCAGCGCGCGCGTCGTCATCGGCCCCATGACCGGCTACCCCTATCCTCCGGGCGGCGTGCACCTCTCGGCGCTCGCGTACCAGCAGCCGGGCTGGGTGTTCCTGTCGATCGTCGGCGATCCGGCCGGCCAGGGCCTGCTCGACAGCGAGCTCCTCGTCGCCGACACCAACCCCGGCGGCAAGGTCTGCCGCATCGCGCACCACCGCTCGTTCGGCGGCGACGGCGCGCAGGGCTACTGGGCCGAGCCGCACGTCGTCCCGAGCCCGAGCGGCACGCGCGCCCTCTTCGGCAGCGACTGGGGCGACACCGGGAGCGTCGACGCGTTCGTCGTCGAGCTGCCCTCGTACGTTCCCTGACCGGCCCTGCGCGCGGATCTCGACCGCGAAGCGCCCGGTCGCGCCCGCCCGCCGCCTCACGGGTGACGCGCCCCACCGGCCGCGCTATGGAGCCGCGCGAAGCAGGAGGAAGGGCATGAAGATCTTCATCGACTCGGGCGACCTCGGCGAGATCCGCGAGGCGCAGCTCATGGGCGTCATCGACGGCGTCACCACCAACCCCTCGCTCCTGGCGAAGGCGGGCAAGCCGACCAAGCAGGTGATCGCCGAGATCTGCGAGGTCGTCGACGGGCCGATCTCGGCCGAGGTCGTCGCCACCGACAAGGACGGCATCCTCCGCGAGGGCCGCGAGCTCGCCAAGATCCACAAGAACGTGGTGGTGAAGGTCCCGCTCATCGACGAGGGCCTCAAGGCGGTGCGCGCCTTCACCCAGGAGGGGATCAAGACCAACGTCACCCTCTGCTTCTCGGCGGCCCAGGCGCTGCTCGCGGCCAAGGCGGGCGCGACCTACATCTCGCCCTTCGTCGGGCGCATCGACGACACCGCCGGCGACGGGATGGAGCTCATCCAGCAGATCGTCACCATCTACGAGAACTACGACTTCACGACCGAGGTGCTCACCGCGAGCGTCCGGCACCCCGTGCACTTCGTGCAGGCGGCCCTCATCGGCGCGCACGTCGCGACCGTGCCGTTCAAGGTGATCAAGCAGCTCACCAAGCACCCGCTCACCGACATCGGCCTGGCGCAGTTCCTCGCCGACGCCAAGAAGATCCCGCAGTAGCGCGCGTGCTGCCGTTCGGCGCCACGAGCGCCGCCGCGCCCCGCGTGGTGGTGACGACCCGGGGCGGCCCTTTCCCGGGGGCCGCCGCGCCGGTGCTCGAGCGGCGCGCGCTCAAGATGCTGCGCGCCCTGGAGCTGCCGGCGGTCGAGCTCTCGATCGCCCTCGTCGACGACGCGCGCATCCGCGAGCTCAACCGCGTCCACCGGCGCAAGGACAAGCCGACCGACGTCCTCTCGTTCCCGCTCCACGAGCCGTTCGCAGCGCTCCGCTCCGGCGATCTCCTCGGCGACGTGGTGCTCTCCATCGACACGGCGAGGCGGCAGGCGTCGAAGCGCCGCCGTCCGCTGCTCGACGAGCTCACCATGCTCCTCGCCCACGGCATCCTCCACCTGCTCGGCCACGATCACCGGACCGACCGCGAGGAGCGCGAGATGACGGCGCGGACCCGCGAGCTCGAGCGCGTCGCCGCCGCCAGGGGCGGCCCTCCCTCGTCCCTCGCCCGGCGGCACCGGCTGGGCACGCCGAAGCCGGCCCGACGTCGCTGAACGGAGATCGAGCCTCCCGCCCCGGACGGGGCCTCTTTTCTGTTGAAAGGCCCGGACTGGCTTGTTATCTGGGGCCCCTCTCCGAGGAGGCCAGAATGGCGGGTCCGAACAAGCTGACGAAATCGCAGATCATCGCCGCGGTGGCCGAGAGCTCGGGGCTCGACAAGAGGACGGTCACCACCGTTCTCGACTCGCTCACCGACCTCGTGAAGAAGCAGCTCAGCTCCGGCGGTCCGGGCGAGATTGTGGTCCCCAACCTCGTGAAGTTGAAGGCGAAGTCGACGCCGGCGACCCAGGATCGGCCAGGGGTGAACCCGTTCACCAAGGAGCCGATGACCATCAAGGGCAAGCCGGCTTCGCTGAAAATCCGCGCGACGCCGATCAAGGCGCTCAAGGACCTGATCAGCGGCTGAGGTCGGCGTCGGGCGCGTCGGCGGCGGGTGAGGCCTTCGCCTCGGCTGCCGGGGACGTCTCCGCCTCGCCTGCGCTCTCGTCCACGGCCCGAGCCGGCTCGGCCGCGGGCGCGGCGGCCGGCTGTTTGCGGCTGCGCGCCCGGAGCGCCGAGGCGATCGCGCCGGCGACGAACAGCGCGAAGAGCGGCGCGTCGCCGAAGCGCGCGTAGAAGGTGAGCGGCGCGTCGCGCACCGCCGGGGTGGCGAAGAGCAGCTCGGGCGGCTCGCCGGAGTAGCGGGCGCGCACGGTGCCCGCGGCGTCCACCCACGAAGCGACGCCCATGTTCACCGCGCGGACGAGATCGCGCCGCTGCTCGATCGCGCGCATCGCGCCGAGGCGGGCGTGGAGCTCGGGCTCGGCGGTACCGAAGAACCAAGCGTCGTTGGTGACGTTGACGAGGAGGTTCGGCTCGAGCGCGTTGACGATGCGGCGGCCGACGCCCGGGAGCGTGTCCTCGTAGCAGTTGAGCACGCCCATCCGCAGCGCCGGGCCGCCGGCGCGAGGGAGCGTGAGCGCGCGCGGCTCGGTCCCGGGGATGAGGCCGCCGCTCCGCTGGAACATGCGCCGGAGCCAGGGCAGCTCGGCGCCGAGCGGCACCATCTCGCCGAACCAGAGCAGCTGGAGCTTGTCGTAGGTCGGCTGCATGGTGCCGTCGGGCAGCACCACGGTCGCCGAGTTGAAGCTGTTGCGCTCGACGTGGCCGTCGCCGTCGCGCACGGGGCGGTCGCGCGTGATCAGCCCGACGAGCACCGGCCCGCGCACGCCGCTGCCGAGGATGCCGGTGGGCCCGCGCGGCGCCCTGCTCGTGCCGTGATCGAGCGGGTAGGGGTAAGCCGCCTCGGGCCAGATGGTCAGCTCGGCGCCCTCGTCCTGCGCGCGCCGCGTGAGCGAGCGCAACCGCTCGAGGATCGCCGGGTGGTTCTTGTGGTCCCAGCGCTCGTGGGGGCCGATGGCGTGATCGACGAGCGCGACCCGGACGGTCGGCAGGTCGGCGCTCGCGGCCCTGACCGATCGCATGCGGACCGCGCCGTAGGCGGCGAGCGCGATGAGGATGCCGGCGGCGCCGAGGGCCGGCTTCGGCGCCGCGCGCCACGCCGCCGCGCCTCGCGGCGCTCCGGGCGAGCTGGACACGCGCGGCGTCGCGGCCTCGCTCCACGGCGGCCGCTCCGCTCCCACGGCGACGATCGCGCTCCTCGCCAGGAGCGCCGCCGCGACCGCGAAGATGGCCGAGACGCCGCGCTCGCCGATGAGGTCGGCGAGCTGCACCATGGCCGGCCACGGGCTCACGAGCCCGGCCGGCGTCCACGCGAACACGGTCGGGAGCGAGACGGCGACGAGCACGCCGCCCGCGAAGGCGATCTCGCGCGGCAGGTGGGCGCGGCGCCGGAGCGTGTGCGCCACCGCGGCGCCGATCGCCCAGATGAGCGACTGCGCGGCGGCGAGGAGCACCAGCGCGAGGTAGCTCGCTGCCGATCCGAGCGGCGTGAAGCGCTGGATCACGGCCGGGACGAACCGGAGCCCCACGATGCCGGCCGAGGTGCCCCAGACCGTGGCGCGCCCGAACGCCCGCCACGCCGTGGGCGCGTCGTCGATCGACCACGCCAGGAGCGCCAGCCCGACGATCACCGCCGGGTAGAGATCCGTCGGCGGCGACGTCAGGGCGAAGGTGACGCCGCCGGCGATCGCGAGGAGGAGGGCGCGGTGGCGGCGCACCCCGCACTCATAGCGCAGCCGCGCGCGCGACGCCCAGCGTCGGCAAGATGCGGCGAGACGCCGGCGGCGCGCGCCGCCGGCCGGCCGTCACCACCAGAAGGTGATGCCGCCGCGGAAGAGGCCGCCGCCCGAGGTGTTCGTGGTGCGGCCGCTGTTCGGGTCGACGAACTCGGGCATCGGGCCGTCGTCGGTCCGCGATCGGACGAAGGCGAGGCCGTCGATGTTGAGCGCGACGCGGCGCGAGAGGCGGAACTCGAGGCCGATGCCGCCGTGGCCGCCGAAGTAGCTGTACTCGGTCTTGTACCCGCCGTTGCCTGCCTCGTCGGCGAGGAGGGGGCTGTAGTCGTCGGACTCGACGTCGGCGTGCGACCAGTCGACGCCGCCGAGGAAGTAGAACTGCACGCGGCTCTTCGGGTTGACGAAGAGGATGCCGCTCACCGAGATCGGGACCTCGGTCCGGTCGAAGCCGTTATAGTCCTTGCCCGCGAGCAGATCGACGCCGACGTCGAACGCGAGCGCGGGCAGCGGCCGATAGCGCAGGCTGAGGCCCATGCCGCCCATGCCGGCCGACTCGTCGGCGCCCTTGCCCTGACCCATCGCCACGCCCTCGAGGCGGAGGTTCAGGCCCCACTCGCGCCTCCACACGTAGGGCTTGCCCTTCTTCGCCGGCGGCGGCACCGCGCGCACCGGCGCGACGGGCGGCGGGTAGGTGCCGGGCGCCACGATGATCACCTGCGGCGGGGGCTGCGAGGGCACCGGCTGGTAGATGACGACGGGCGGCGCCGCCTGCCGGCCCGGGGGCGGCGGCGGGATCACGACGGTGGTGGAGCCGCGCTGCGGCGCCGGCTGGGCCGGGGGCGGCAGCGGCTGGGCGGCGCCGGGCGGCGGAGCCGGCGCGACGGTGGGAGGCGGCTGGACGTCTGCATCCTCACAGAACCACGCGCCCGGCGGGCAGTTGGGGTTCTCCTGCGCGAACGCCGTGACGGGCGCGCTGAGGGCCAGCAGGGAAAGAGCAGCGGTCAAGCAACGGCGCATCGGCGACTCCTCGTCGAGGCCAGGTTAGCAACCTGGGTGCCATCCGCCAGAGAGGCGGGTCACCGCCGGAGGGCCCACGATCCTGCGCGGACTCGGGGCCTCGGCGCACGACACGCGCGCCGGAGTGCATCGTCCGCCACGGCGGGCTGTAAAGCTTGGTTCACAGCCTCGGCGGTTCCTGGTACTCGCCGGTGACCGTGGCCACGCCCACAGCCCTCCCCACCGTGACGCTCAAGCCGGGGCACGTCCGCCCCGTCTGGTCCGGCCACCCCTGGGTGTTTGCTCAGGCGATCCAGCGGATCGAGGGCGGCGCGGTCGCCGGCGACGAGGTGAAGGTCGTCGACCCACACGGCTCGGTCCTCGGGCGCGGCCTCTACACGCCGCGCTCGGCGATCCCGGTGCGCCTGTTCACCCGCGACGCCGAGACGGCGGTCGACGGCGCGCTCTTCCGCCGGCGCATCGAGCGCGCCGTCGCGCACCGGCGCGAGCTCAGCCTCCCCCACCGCGTCGAGGGGCACGAGACCGACGCCTACCGCCTCGTCCACGCCGAGGGCGATCTCCTGCCGGGGCTCGTGGTCGACGTGTTCGGCGACGTGCTCGCGGTGCAGCTCAACACCATCGGCGTGAAGCGGCGCGAGGGCGTCATCTTCGACGCGCTCCAGGTCGCGCTGAAGCCGCGCGCCATCCTCGATCGCACGCCCGAGTCGGCGGCGCGCCTCGAGGGCTTCACGGCCGGCGCGGGCGTGGTGCGCGGCGAGTCGATCGACGCGCTGCGCTTCTCGGAGCGCGGCTTCCGCTTCGAGATCCCGCTCGAGCTCGGCCAGAAGACCGGCTTCTACCTCGACCAGCGCCTGCTCCGCGACCGCGTGGAGCGGCTGGCGCGCGGCCGGCGCGTGCTCGACGCGTTCTCGTTCATCGGCACCTTCTCGCTCGCGGCGGCGCGCGGCGGCGCGACCGAGGTCACCGCCGTCGACGAGAGCGCGGTCGCCCTCGAGGTCGGCGCGGCGTGCGCGCGCCTGAACGGATTGGAGGGCCGCGTCCGCTTCGTCCGCCACGACGCGCGCAAGGCGCTCGAGCAGGCGGCGCGCGACGGCGCCTACGATCTCACCATCTGCGATCCGCCCAAGCTCGCGCCCTCGCGCGGCGCCAAGGACGGCGCCCTCGGCGCCTACCGCAAGCTCGCCGCCGCCGGCTGCCGCGCCACCAAGCCCGGCGGCGTGCTCGTGCTCTGCTCCTGCTCGAGCGCCGTCGGGATCGAGGAGCTCATCCGCGCGCTCGCCCTCGGCGCCCGCGACGTGCGCATGCAGGCCGTGGTCTTCGAGCGCCACTTCCAGGGCGCCGATCACCCGGTGCCCGCGGCGTTCCCCGAGGGCCTCTATTTGAAGAGCGTCCTCGCCCGGCTCGAGGCGCTGTGACCGGGGCGCTGCGCCCGCTCTCCGAGCTCGGCGCGGAGGAGGCGAACCGCCTCGCCGGCGTGGTGTTCGATCTCGACGACACCGTGCTCGATCACGGCGCGCTGACCGAGATCGCGTACGCGGCGCTCTTCCGGTTGCGCGAGGCCGGACTCTCGCTCGTCGCCTGCACCGGCAGGCCCGCGGGCTGGGGCGAGATCGTCCAGCGACAGTGGCCGGTCGACGCGACCGTGACCGAGAACGGCGCGCTCGCGTGGGTGAAGGAGGGCGGGCGCGTCGAGGCGCTGGGCAGCGTCGACGCCGAGGCGCGCCGCGCGCGGCGGTCGGACCTGCTCGCGCTCGCCGGCGAGCTGGCGCGCCGCTTCCCCGAGACCGCCCTCGCCGACGACAATGGCGCGCGCCTCACCGACGTGACGCTCGACATCGGCGAGCACCGCCGCGTGGCGGCCGACCGCGTGGCGGCGATCGAGGCGGCGGCGCGGGCGCGCGGGGTCCGCACCTTCACCTCGAGCGTGCATTTGCACCTGACGTTCGAGACCGAGGACAAGGCCTCGGGCGCCGTCGGCCTGCTCGCGCGTCGCTTCGGCGAGGACGCGACGGGCGCGCGCTTCCGCTGGGCTTACGTGGGGGACAGCGCCAACGACGGCGTTGCGTTTGCGGCGTTCGCCTCGAGCTTCGGCGTGGCCAATGTGCTCGGGCACCTCGGGAGGCTGTCGGTGCCGCCGCGCTGGCTCGCGACCGAGCCGATGGGGCGGGGGTTTGCCGAGATCGCGGCGCGGCTGGTGGTGCTGCGGGGCGCTGGCGGTCGACGCGGGACCAAGTGAGCGTCGCGCTCAGCCGGCGGCCGCAACCGCCGGACGGAAGCGGGCCCGCCTCCACGCGTCGCCCGAGAACACCGCGAGCGCCGCCCAGATGAAGAGGAAGCTCCTCAGCGCGGCGGGCGAGAAGGGCTCGCCGTAGACCAGCACGGCGAGCAGGAACTGCCCCGTGGGCGCGAAGTACTGAAGGAACCCGACGGTGCTGAGGGGCAGCCGCCTCGCCGCGAGCGCGAACCACAACAGCGGCACCGCCGTGATCACGCCGGTCCCGGCCAGGAGCGCGTGCGTGCCCGCGTCGGCGTGGCCGAGCGCGCCGCGCCCCGACGCCCCGAGGACGGCGAGGTAGCCGCACGCGAGCGGCGCCATGAGCAGCGTCTCGATGGTCGAGCCGGGGAGCGCGTCCACGCGCGCGAGCTTGCGGAGCAGGCCATACGAGCCGAACGTGAGCGCCAGGACGATGGAGATCCACGGCAGGCCGCCGGCTTGCGCGGCGAACTGGACGACGCCGGCGGCGGCGAGGGCGACCGCGAGCCACTGCGCACGCCGGAGGCGCTCGCGCAGCACGACGAGGCCGAGGAGCACGCTCACCAGCGGGTTGATGAAGTAGCCGAGGCTCGCCTGGAGCAGGCGCCCCTCGGTGACGGCGTAGATGAACGTCAGCCAGTTGGCTCCGAGCAGCGCGCCGCTCGCGAGCATCACGCCGACGACGCGCCGGTCGCGCATGCCCGCGAGTACCTCGGGGAGGCGCCCGCGCAGCCGCGCCAGCGCGCCGAACGCGAGCACGCCCCAGACGACGCGGTGCGCGAGCACCTCGAGCGGCGCCACGTGGCGGAGGTGCTTCCAGTACACGGGGACGACGCCCCAGAACGCGTACGCGGCGGCGCCGTAGAGGAGCCCGGCGGTGCTCTCGGAGAGGGGCGCGCGCCGGGACAAGGCGCGGTGCTTAGCGCGGGCAGGGGCCTCTCGCAATCGCCGCCGAGATCCCGCTGTGAAGGCGCGCGCCGTTGCCCTACCCTGGCGAGGATGGCGCGAGGGGTGGCCCACGAGCGGCGGATCCGTGGCGCCGGGGCGCTCCGGCGGGCGAGGATCTCGCCATGACGCCGGGCGTGGGGGACATCCTGGCCGGGCGCTACGTGGTCGAGAGCGTGCTCGGGCGGGGCGGCATGGGCATCGTGGTGGCGGCGCGGCACGCGCAGCTCGGGCAGCGCTACGCGATCAAGATCATGCTGCCGAGCCTCGCCTTCAAGCCGGAGCACACGACGCGCTTCGTCCGCGAGGCGCGCGCCGCGGCCGCGCTCAAGAGCGAGCACGTGGCGCGGGTGCACGACGTGGGCAAGCTCGAGGACGAGTCGCCCTACATGGTGATGGAGCTGCTCGAGGGCAGAACCCTCGACGCGCTCGTGGTCGAGCGAGGCCCGTTGCCGATCGTCGAGGCCGTCGGCTACCTGCTCGAGGCGTGCGAGGCCATCGCCGAGGCGCACGCGCTCGGGATCGTCCACCGCGACATCAAGCCGTCGAACCTCTTCCTCGCCGACATGCCCGGAGGCACGTCGCGCGTGAAGGTCCTCGACTTCGGCATCTCGAAGACCTCGAACGTCGATCCGACCCAGGGCGACATCTCCACCCTCACCGAGACCGACGCGACGCTCGGCTCACCGCAGTACATGTCGCCCGAGCAGCTCCGCAGCCCGAAGAGCGTCGACCAGCGCACCGATCTCTGGGCGCTCGGGATCGTGCTCCACAAGCTGCTCACCGGGCGCCTCGCGTTCGAGGCCGAGTCGCTCGGCGCCCACCTCTCGATGATCATCGCCGATCCGCCCATCCCGCTGCGGCAGCGCCGCCCCGACGCGCCGGTCGAGCTCGAGGCGATCATCCTCAAGTGCCTCGAGAAGGACGTCGGCGCGCGCTACCAGAACGTCGGGCAGCTCGCGCGCGCGCTCGTCCCGCTCGGCCCGCCGAGCGCCGCCGAGTCGCTGCGGAGGATCGTGAGCGTGCTCGGGGAGCCGGGCGAGACCCCCGCGCCCGCCTCGTCGGCCAAGCAGGCCGTGGTCCCGGACGTGAACACCATGTCCGCGTGGACGCCGGCCGACCGCGAGAAGAAGGCGCCCGGCTCGCGCACCCTCGTCGTCGGGCTCGCGGTCGCGGCGGTCGCGCTGACGGCGGGGGCGTTCGGCGCGCGCACATGGTTCGCCGCTCCTGCGGTGGTCGTCACCGCCGCGCCCATGCCGAGCGAGCCCGCCATCGCCGCGACCCAAGCTGCCGCCGCCGCGCCCGCCGCGTCGGCGCCCCCGGCCGCGACGGCGGAGAGCGCGACGGTGCGGATCCAGCTCGACATCGATCCGCCGGGGGCGGTGCTCGAGGTCGACGGGCGGCCCGCCCAGAGCCCGGTGGTCCTCCCGCGCGGAGACGCGCTCCATCGCATCGTCGTCCGCGCACCCGGGTACGCGACCCACTCGGCGGACATCGCCGCGCTCGCGGACACGACGCTCAAGGTGGCCCTCACGCGCCTCGGCGGGCGCGCGCCGGGCGGCGCCGCTCCGCAAGCCACGGGCAGCCCGGGCGCGCCGCCGCCCGCGACCTCGCCGCCGGCTCGCTCCAAGGGCCCGATGGAGACCACGCTATGATCCGCGCCTCGCGCGTCGCCTGCGCCGCCGTGCTGCTGCTCGCGCTCACCCCCGCGCCGCGAGCTCTGGCGCAGGCTCGAAAGCCGCCGCCGACCGCCGAGGACGCGGCCAAGCTCCGGGCGCAGGCGATCTTCGACGAGGCGATGAGGCTCTTCGGCGATGGCGACTACGTCGTCGCGCTCGAGAAGTTCCGCGCCGCGCGGGCCGAGTTCCCGAGCCCGAAGATCCTCGTGAACATCGGCACCACGCTCCGCCAGCTCGGGCGAAACGTGGAAGCGGCCGAGACCTACGAAGCGTACCTCGCCGATCCGGGCCAGGACCCGAAGCGCGCCGAGGAGGTGAAGCGCTCCCTCGCCGAGCTCGACGCGCTGCTCGGGCGGATCCGCATCGAGGTGACGACGCCGACCGGCGCGCCGGCCGAGGTCCGCCTCGACGGCAAGGTGATCGAGCGCTTCGAGAACGGCGTCGTCGTGCGCGTCGAGCCCGGCGATCACACGGTCGTCGCCGAGCTCGCCGGGTTTCCGCCGGTGGTCCAGAAGGCGCGCATCGATCCGCGCAGCGAGAAGAGGTTCGAGCTCGCGGTCGTCCCCGAGAAGCAGAAGACGGTGGTGGTGTCGCGCGACGCGCCGGTGCCCAAGACGCAGCGCACGATCGGCTTCATCGCCGGCGGCGTCGGCGTGCTCGGGCTCGGCGCGGGCGCGGTCTTCGGCCTGCTCGCCAAATCGAAGAACGACGAGGCGGCCTCGGAGCACTGCCTCACCGAGACGCGCTGCGACGCCCGCGGCGTCGAGCTCGGCGACGCCGCGCGCACCCACGCCACCATCTCCACGGTGACGTTCGCCGTCGGCGGCGCCCTCGTCGCCGGCGGCGTCGTCCTGCTGCTCACGGCCCCGTCGAAGAAGTCGCCCGCGGCGCCTCCAGCCAAAGAGGGCGCCCGTCCCACGGTCTCGCTCCGCTCGATGGTCGGTCCGAACGGCGCGGGCGGCGCCTTGGAGGGTCGGTGGTGAGGGCCCTTCGCCTCGCGTCCGCCGGCATCGCCCTGCTCACGGTGGCGGCGTGCGCCGAGGTGTGGGGCATCCCCGAGCGCCAGACCGACGACACCATCGTCTGCGGCGCCGACGGCTGCACCTGCGCTCCCGGGCACGAGGACTGCGACAAGAACCAGGACAACGGCTGCGAGGCGAACCTCGCCGCCGACGGCGCCAACTGCGGAGCCTGCGGCGTCGAGTGCCGGAACGGTGCGTGTCAGGCGTCGCAATGCCAATGCGATTCCGGGTGGGCGGACTGCGACGGCGATCTCGCGACCGGCTGCGAGACCGACATCACCATCGATCTCAACTGCGGCGGCTGCGGCGTGGTCTGCGAGAACGGCGCGTGCCAGGACGGCGCCTGCGAGTGCGCCACCGGCTTCGCCGACTGCGACGAGGACCACGGCGCCTGCGAGTCCGAGCTCGCCTCGGACGCGGCGAACTGCGGCGCGTGCGGGCACGACTGCCTCGGGGGCGACTGCACCGCCGGCGCCTGCGGGCCGATCGTGCTCGCCGATGCGGTCTCGTTGCCGAGCGATCTGCTCGTTCATGACGGTGTCATCTACCTCGGCTCCCCCGGTCTCGAGACGATGCCCGTGGACGGTGGACCCTTGGTGCCGCTGCTCTCGCCGTCGAACGAGTTCCCGGGCTGGCTCTTCGCGACCGACGAGCTCCTCTATTTCAGCGACGTCATCAACATCAAGTCGATGCCCTTCGACGCCAGCGCGCCGCCCACCGTGATGGCGGTGGACCAGTACATGCGAAACGATTTCGTCGTGGCGGGGCCGTACGCGTACTGGCTGAACGGCGGCGACGGCCTGCCCGGCGAGCTCCGCCGCGTGCCGCTCGCCGGCGGCCCCGTCGAGAAGCTCGCCGACGGAGGGCCGGAGAGGGTGTTCGCCAACAGCACGCACCTCTACTGGACCGACTACGTCGCGATGTACCGCTGGCAGCTGCCCGACGGCCCGATGGAGCTGTTCAAAGAGCCCGCCGATCAGGTGTACATCGTCGCCGTCGACGACGAGGCGATCTACTGGGACCGGAACTTCGGCGACGCCCTCACCCGGACCGACATCGCCAGCGGCGACGACGTCGATCTGATCCCGGGCGCCAGCCCGCTGCGCGCGACGCTCGACGCCACGAACCTCTACATGATCGACGCCATCGACGCGACGCTGAGGGTCGTGCCGAAGGACGGCTCGGGTCCGGACGTCACGCTCGTGTCGGGGCTCGACTCGACCGACGCTTTCTTTCCGGCGATCGATGACGACGCCGAGGCGGTCTACTGGCTCTTGTCGACGAGGGTGGGCAAGGTCGCGAAGTGAAGAAGCGTCGGACCACCGTCGCATCGACGCGGACGTCGGCACGGCTGCGCGCCGTGATCGCGGTCGCGGCGCTCGGCGGGTGCGGCGAGATCCTCGCCATCCCCGAGCGCGGGGTGGATCCGCGCGTCGCGTGCGTCGGCGGCGAGTGCGCCTGCGCGGCCGGGTACGCCGACTGCGACGGCGACGCCGAGAACGGCTGCGAGGCCGACCTCGCGAGCGCCGCGAGCTGCGGCGCGTGCGGCGTGGTGTGCCGCCACGCCGCGTGCCAGGCGGGCGCGTGCGTGTGCGAGCCGGGGTTCGACGACTGCGACGGCGACGCCGCGAACGGCTGCGAGGCCGACCTCGCCAGCGACACGAGCTGCGGCGCCTGCGGTCGCGCCTGCGTGAACGCGGCGTGCGCGGCCGGCGCGTGCGAGTGCCTTCCGGGGTTCAGCGACTGCGACGCCGACGACGCGACCGGCTGCGAGGTCGACGTCCTCGGCGATGCGGAGAGCTGCGGCGTCTGCGGTCACGGCTGCGCCGGCGGCGCCTGCGACGGCGGCCAGTGCCAGCCGGTCGTGGTCCTCGATCTCGACGGACCAAGCATCCAGGGCTACGACCTCGATGTCGACGCCGGCGTGCTCTACGTCTCGGCCTGCGGCCTCCCGACGGTGCCGACCAGCGGCGGCGCGCCGACGTTCCTCTTGGCCGACTCCGAGTGCCCGATGAACCTCGTCGTGGCCCACGGCCGCGTCTTCTGGACCGACATCGATAGGGTCATGAGCACTCCGGTGGACGGCCAGGGTCCGTCGATCGAGCTCGCGACCGGGCAGGACATCTGGACCCACATCGCGGTCACCGGCACCCACGTCTACTGGTGGGACGCGGTCTACGACCTGAAGCGCGTCCCCATCGACGGCGGGACGATCGAGACCGTCACCACCAGCCTCGAGGGGGACCTCTTCACCAACGGCCAGCTCCTCGCCTGGTTCGACGGGGGCTCGCTCGTCGGCCTCGACCTCGCGACCGACGTGGTCAGCACGATCTGGGCGGGCACCTCCTTCCCCGGCTACGACACCTTCCGGGCGATGGATGACGTCGCGATCTACTGGGAGAACGAGCTCGCGCTCTCCCGCTACGACTTCGCCTCGGGGATGGTCTCCATCCTCGCCGACGAGTCGGTGACCGCCGCGGTCTCGGACTCCACCTACCTCTACTACTGGTATTACGGCGCCGGGACGGTCAACCGAATCGCGAAGGATGGCTCGGCGCCGCCCTCGGCCATCGCGTCGGGCCAGTCCTTCGAGACATTCAGCTCCGCGATCGTCGCCGACGACGAAGCCGTCTACTGGCTGACCGAGACCGCCGTGGTGAAGGTGGCCAAAGGCAATTGACCCGACCGAAGCGAAGCGGAGGGCGGGTGTCCGGGCGGCGAAGCCGACCGGCAATTGCCGCGGGGGTTTGGGGGCGGAGCCCCCATCGTTACGGAGCCAGCACGAGCACGTTCGTCGCGCTGGGGACGATCTTGGCCCCGGGGGCGTTGGTGTTGTTCTGAATCGTCACGCTGGTGAGCCGCCCGAGGGGCATCCCGCCGACGACCACCGTGAACGCGGCCGTCACCGTCCGCACCGGCCCCATCACCGTGCCCGACGCGACGCCCATCGCCACGCCGGCGTTGTCGCCGTTCGACATGATCGGTTGCGTCGACATGTTGTGCGCCGGCGTGCACGTGATGAGCACGTTGGGCACGAACCCGGCGTCGGTCGGCTCGACGCCCATGTTCGGGTAAGGGATCGGCACCGGGGCCGGGGAGGGCGGCGCCGGCGTGAGGCAGACGTCGGGGAAGGCCATGCACATTCCGCCGGCGGAGGTCTTGGCGAGCATCGGTGTCTCCTTCGTCAGCCGAGGTGGATCTGCTCGCCGTCGACCTTGGCGAGCATGCGGGCGGAGATGAGCGCGTTCTCGGCCCGCATCGCCAAGAGCTCCTGGGCGCGCAGGTCGACGGTGCCGGCGCGCGTCTGATCGATCTCCTCGACGAAGCGGAAGACGCGCTTCGCGCGCGTGCTCAGCCGGGTGAGCACCGAGTCGACCTCCTGCGCGAGCAGCGCGACCTTGGCGATGTCGGCGCGGAGGAGGCGGCCGACGAAGCCGAGCTCCTCGACGGCGACCGATCCCTTCGGCGCGCGGAGGTTCAGCTCCGCTCCTGCGATCGAGACGTCGCCGGCGCTCGCCACGTCGACGCCCTCCGAGGCCGAGAGGGCGACGCGCCCGCCCCTCGCCTGGATGTGGAGATCGCCGTCGCCGACGAGCCGGGTCGCCGCTCCCTCGCGGCCCTCGAGCACCGCGAGGATGTACGAGGTCTCGGGCTCGATGGCGCAGAGCACCCGGTCCCCGATCTCGGGGGCGACGAGGCAGCTCTTGGCGCGGCGAGCTTCGTAGATGCCGGTCGAGAGCCGGACCTCGATGGTCTCGCCGATGCGCTCGACCTGCCCTGCTTCGAGGCGTGGCTCGCTCCGGGCGAGCTTCTTCGCGGCTGTCATCGTGTCGTCCCTTTCTCCGGTGTTGCGAGGCCGAGCGTAGGCGAAGCGTCGATTCGGGGGTAGGGCGCCCTGCCGAGGTGCGGTGCGCGCTCACCCATCGCGCTTCTCCGCGCCGTGCTTCGGCTCCCAGCCCTCGATGCGCGCGAGCTCCTCGTCGTCGCCGATCCAGCCGGTGAGGCGCGGGATCTCGGCGCCCTCGCGCTTGACCACGTGGAAGCGCGTCCGGAACAGGCCCGCGCCCGTGAAGTCGGCGGCGGTGACGTCGGCGTGCGAGAAGTCGGCGAAGCGGAGGTTCGCGCCGAGGAAGCGCGCCCCGACGGCGATGGCGCGCGTGAAGACGGCCTCCTCGAGGACGGCGCCCGAGAGGTCGGCCTTGGTGAGCTCCGCCTTGTCGAAGACGGCCTGCTTCAGGCTGGCGTTCACGAGGCGCGCCTCGCCGAGCTTGGCCTCGCCGAAGAAGCTCTGCGGCGCGACGGCGCCCTCGAACGTGGCGCCGCGGAGATCGGCGGCCATGAAGTTGCACTGCGTGCAGTCGACCCCGGCGAAGCTCGCGCCGGCGAGATCGCTCCTCATGAACTGCGTGCGGAACAGCCGCGCGCCGGCGAAGCTCTTCGCGCCGATCACCGCCTCGACCAGCGTGGTGAGGACGAGGTTCGCCGAGGCGAGATCGGCCGTCCGGAGATCGGCGCGGTAGAGCGTCGCCTTCTCGAGGTTGGCTCTCTCGAAGCTCGCTCGGTCGGCGTCGATCTCGAGGAAGTTGGCGCGGTCGAGGTTCGCGCCCACGAGCGAAGCCCCGCAGAGCGACGTCTTCGCCCAGGTGCCGAGGGGGGCCTCGGCGCCGGCGAACGAGGCCCCGTCGGCCACGCACTCCATGAAGGTGGCCGCGACGAGCTGGGCGCGATCGAAGCGCGCGCCGTCGAGCTCGGAGCGGAAGACGCTGGCGAGGTGCAGGTCGGTGCCGCTCGCGTCGGTGCCCTTGAAGTCGCAGGCCACGAAGACCGACTCCTTGAGCAGGGCTCCGCGCATCGACCTGCCGAACCGCACGTTCTCGAAGAGGGCGCCGGAGAGATCGGCGCCGTCGAGCTCGAGCTCGGAGAGGTCGACGTTGCGGACGGGGTCGCCGTGCCGCACCTTGTCGAGGAGCTCCTCGCGGTTCACGAGCGCCCCCCCGATCCGGGCACGTCGGCCTTGGGGAGGAAGCGCACGTGCCCGACCTCGGCCTCGGCGAAGCTCGTCCGGGCGTCGCCGACGACGCGCGAGAGATCGGCGCGGTAGAGGTTGGCGCCGGTGAAGTCGGCGCCGGCGATGCGCGCCTTCGACGCGAGCGCGTCGAGCAGGTTGGCGCCCTTGAGCGAGGCGCCGGCGAGCACGGTGCGGATCAGCATGGCGCCGCGGAGCACGGCGCGCTCGAAGCTCGCCTCGCGGGCGTCGCAGTCGGACAAGTCCGCACCGGCGAGGTTGGCGCGGTCGAAGCGGGCTCCGGGGAGCGCCGTGCCGCGAAGGTTCGCGGTTCCGAGATCGGCGTCGGAGAAGTCGGCCCCGGGGAAGGACGACCCGTGGACGAGGACCGCCTGGACGGCCTTCGCGTTTCGGAACGACACGCCCTCTCCCCTGCAGGTCACGAACGTCGTCTTGTGGAGCGTGGCGCCGGAGAAGTCGGTCCGGCCGAGCTCGCACTCGACGAAGGTCGCCTCGGTGAGATCGGCGCCGGCGAAGTGCGAGCCGGAGAGGTCCCCCTTGAGGAAGGTGCACTGACCGAGCTTCGCCCCCGAGAGATCGATCGTCCCGAGCTTGGCCTCGAGCCAGTCCGCCCCGGTGAGCGTCGCGCCGGAGAGGTAGGCGCCGTCGAGATCGGCCCGGCTCAGCACGGCATCGGTGAGGTCGGCGTCGTCGAGCGCGGCGTTCTGGAGCACCGCGCCCCCGAGGTTCGCGCCGCGAAGCCGCGCCCCCTTGAGATTGGCGTCGCTGAGTTTGGCGCGGACCAGGATGGCGTCGTCGAGGTTCGCCCCGGTGAGATCGCAGCCGGACAGGTCGGCCCCCTCGAGGAAGGCGCCGGAGAGGTCGACCCCGGCCATGCGCACGCCGTCGAGGTTCGCCCCCGTGAAGTCGCGGCCGGCGAGGCTCTCCCCGGTCTCCAGCGCCAGGCGGATCACGATGCGGACCCGCTCGGAGGCCTCCGCATCCATCGCCGGCGCCGCGGGCTGGTACTGCGCGAAGCGCTTGTAGAGATCGAGCAGGGCCTGCTCCTGCTGCTCGATCTCGGCCCGGAAGGCGGGATCGGCGATCCTCTTCTCGACGTCCTCGAGCGGGGTGCCCTCCGACCTGGCCGCGGCGGCCATCGCCCGCAGCTCCTCGAGGTGCGCCGCGGCCGAGAACTTCGGCGGGCCGCCGCCCGTCCTCTGCCGCTGCTCCATCTCGGCGTCGTAGTCGAGGCCCATCTCGGCGAACGCCTCGCGCGTCTTCACCAGGCCCTCGGAGACGCGCGCGTCGAGCTTCTTCAGCTCGTCCTCGGCGCGATCGAGCTCGCTCGCCATGCGCTCGGCGAGCGCGTCGAGATCGTCGAGCGGCGGCGGCTCCGGCTCGGGGGGCAGCTCGCCGAACCCGTGCGCCGCGGGATCGAGCCCCGCCTCCTCGAGCTGGGCGCGTGCGCGGGCGAAGTCTCGCTCCCGCCCGCGCCGGCCGTTCGCGGCGTCGAGGTACTCGCTCTTGAGCCAGCGGCCCATGTCGAGCTCGCCCAGGTTCGGAGCGACGCCCGAGCTGCGGGGCGGCATCAGGTCGCTGTCGGACATCTCGCCGATCGCGCCCTTGTCTTTGTCGAGGCGCCGCGCCAACGCGGCCTGGTAGTGCTCGAGCGACCGCGAAGGCGGCTCGTGCTGAGGGTCGATTCCGCGCGGCGAGCCCGGCTCCTCGCAGGCGATGACGAGGTGCACGATGTCGGCCGCGTCGTCCTCGGCGACGCGGTGCGATCCGTGGAAGACGACCACGCCCGTGTCGAGTGACGGGAAGAGCCACACCGTGTCGCAGCGCATCGGGATCTCGAGGAAGCGCTCGCCCTCGGGGAGACGGTGGGTGACGAAGCACCGGGTCACGAGCCCCGGCAGCCGGCCCTCGATGCGCGGCTTGTCGGGGTGCATGTTCTCGACGAGGAACTCCTCGTCGCCGCGGAAGAAGCCGTCCACCCACTGGTCCTCCGGGGCGACGTTGAAGTAGGTCGGATCCATGTCGGGCGCCAGGCCCGGGTAGTGCTGGTCGAGCCACTTCTTGTCGTACGTGCCGGCGCGATTGCGACGCTGCGCGAAGCCGAGATCCATCGACGAGAAGCCCGCCGGCTCGGGGCGCTCCGCGGGCGAGCGGATGAGCGCGCCGTACCGCTCGATGTTCGGCAGCGGGTGAATCGAGGTCCCGTCCTTCACGATCGGCTCGGCGCCGAGGCCATGCGTGTTCTGCTCGAAATGCGGGCCGCCGAACGCGTGAGCCCAGTCGATCGGCATCGCGGAGATGGGCTCCGGCGGCGTCGGCACCTGACCTTGCCAGGTTCGCGGCCCCAGGACCGCGACGCGCTTGTCGACGTCGCCCACCTTGGCGCGCGCGTACGAGGCGGGCACGGGGACGCCGCCGGGCGCGTGGAAGCTGCCGGCGACCAAGAGCTCGCCCCGCGCCTTCGAGATGCCTTCGTCGATGACTCCCTGCTCTCCGATCGCCTTCGCGACGACGGCCCAGAACGCCATCTCGTCGAGGAGCGCGCGCGGGTTGCCGAGCGGGAACGCCAGCATCGCCGCGACGTGGAAGTGCGGGCGGCGCTCGAGCTCCACGATGCGGTGGAGCACCGGCACTTTGATGGGTTTCGCGACCTTCATGGGTGAGTAGCCGCCGACGTGCCGGCGGGCGAGCCTCCCTCGAACGGCGTGGAAGCGATCAGAGCTTCTTGAAGCCGTAGGTGCAAATCGATGCCGCCGCCTGGCGCAGGCTGAAGCTCTTCACGTCCTGCCCGGCGCCGCACTTCTTGTTGGCGATGCCCACGTGATCGACCTTGATGCCGACGCTGTCGGCCTTCATGCCCACGCGCGACGCCGACAGCCCGGTCGCCTCGCCCTTGACGCCGTTGACGCCCATGCTGAGGGCGACCGCTTCGAACTTCTCGATCCCGGCGCCGTTCTTGAAGCCGAAGCTGTCCTTGAGCAGGCCGGTGGCCTTGGTCGCCACCTGAGCGCTGTCGATCATCACCTGCGGCGACCGGAAGGTGATCTGGCTGGCCGCGATGGTGACGGCGCTGTCCGTCATGTAGAGCAGCGTCCCGCCGACCGACCAGCCGGTCGTGCCGCTGTCGATGAGCACCTCGCCGATCGGCATCGCGGTCACGTTCCCGCCGTTGATCTTGATGGTGCCGAACTTCTCGTGGTGCAGGGCGTCGACGGTGGTGTCGAGCGACTTGTACTGGATGGTGGTCGCCGCCGCCTTCTCCCACTTGGTGCCGTGGATCTCGGTGTGCCGCGGCCCGTAGTTCTCGGTGACGTTCCCGGTCACGGTCTCGTCGCGCGTGCCGCCGACCGTGATCACCTCGTTCACGCCGACGGTGAGGGAGTGGTCGTCGTCGAACTTCTCGGTGACCTTCCCCACGACGTGGTCGTTTCGCTTCGCGCCGACGTCGATGTCCTGCTGGGCGTTGACCGTGAAGAGGTTGTTGCGCTGGGCGTGGAACTCGAGCAGCTCGTTGCCCTGCGCATCCTCCATCATGATCTCGTTGTGGCCCTCGCCCGAGGGGGAGGTCTGGCTCTTCCAGATCGACTTCGTTTTCTCGGCGGGCGTGGTGAGCGGCGAGACGTTGAGCGCGTTGTGGAGGCGGCCGATGATCAGCGGCTCGTCGGGATCGCCGTCGAGATAGGCGATGATCACCTCGTTGCCGACGCGAGGGTGCAGCACCATGCCGTAACCGCCGCCGGCCCAGCCCTGCGAGACGCGCACGAAGCGCGTCGGGTTGCCGAGGCCGAGGTCGCGTCGATCCCAGTGGAACTCGACCTTCACGCGGCCGAACTTGTCGATGTCGATCTCGGCGGAGCCCGCCTTCTCGCCCACGACGGTCGCCAGGTGGGTCCCGTGGATGCGCGGCTTGGGGCGGCGCGGCGGCTGGAAGGCCTGCTCGACCGGGATGCAGAGGAGCGTGTACTCGCGCAGCGCCGGCCCCGCCTCGGTCTCGGTCATCCGCATCTGCGACCGGACCACGCGAAGCTCGCCGTTCACCTCGGGGCGGGGGTGGCCGACGAGGCCGAACGACGACCCGGGGGCGAGGAAGAAGTTCGTCTTGCACTCGAGCGTGCGGTGCTGCGACCGCGCCTCGTCGAGGCGCTGCTCGGCGATCTTCTCTCCCAGCTTCTCGTTCGAGGTGGAGAACTTGTTGTTGGTGAACTCGTACTGCTCGAGATCGGCCTCGCGGCTGAACGGCTTGTCCTTGGTCGTCGAGCTCTTCTCGAGCTTGAACGACGGGTTCTTGAAGTCGTAGTCGCGGATGGTGGTCTTGCTCGTCTCGAGGTCCGAGGTGATGGCCACGCTGATGACGTGCGGCTTCGCCCCGAGGAGATCGAGGCCGGCCTTGGGCGCGAAGGAGATGTCGTCGCGTCCGATGAGGGTGACGAGCTGGATGCCGTCGATGAGGTTGAAGGCGCCGTCGGTGTCCTCGTCGAAGAACGTGGCGATCCCCTCCTCGGCGAAGATGCGGAAGAGGAAGTCGTGGTCGGTCTCGTCGTACTGGACGCGGTACTCGGCCGGTCGCGGGCCGTTGATCGTCTTGGAGGGGGCGGGGATGCGGCCGCCGTAGAGCGCGAGGACCTCTTCGCAGATCACGTCCGCCGACTTGTCCTGGAAGATGCGGCAGTCGCGGCGGCGGGTGGTGAGCCAGAGCGGCGGGACGACGAAGATCTCGAACCGCGACGTGCCCGTCGGCTCGGAGGTGAGCTGCCGGATGCGCCGGACGATGCCCCGTCGCGTCTTCACGAACCGCTCGTCGGCGAGCGTGATCTCGATCCTCTCGCCGACGACGGTGCCGAGGTCGAGCTCGGCCTCGGTGTTGGTGACCTCGAGCCGGATCTCGAAGAGCTCGTTGAGCGCGTCGGTCGACTCGTAATGGTGCACCGTGAACCCGAGCGCACCGCTGTCGGGGAACGCCAGCGTCACATTGAGGAGAGGCACGGCGTGCTCGCTTTCTGCGCTGCTCGATCGCCGACGCGGCTCGAGAGGAGGCTTTGCGAGTCTCGCCGATCTCCCAGCGATGTCAACGTAGGGAGCGCCCGGGCCCGGGCGCGTCGTCGGCCTCCGCCGGCGCCGACTCGACGAGGCCCTTCGTGCTCGCGCCCAAGAGCTTCGCGGTGGTGCGCACCGTCCCGTGGACGTTGGCTCGATCGAGGATGGCGTGGCGGAGATCGGTCGCCTCGAGCTTCGCGTGCGCGAGGATCGCCGCGGTGAGAGCGGCACGCCGGAGCGACGCGCCGCCGAGATCGGCGCGCACGAAGCGGGCCTTCTCGAAGTCGGCCTGGTCCGCCTGCGCGTCGCGCAGCACGGCGTCGTCGAAGCACGCCCGCGGGAAGGTGGCGCGCCGGAGATCGGCGCCGGAGAGGTCGGCGCCCCGGAAGCTCGCGCCCGCGCCCCGCGCGCGCGCCAGCTTGGCGCGCGGCGCAGAGGCCGCGGGCAGCGCGGCGTCGGTGAGGTCCGCCTCCTCGAGGACGGCGTCGGCGAGCTTGGCGCGGTCGAGCCGCGCGCCGGCGAGGACGGCGCGCGTCAGCGCGGCGCCGGAGAGGTCGGCCTCCTCGAGGCTCGCGCCGGAGAGATCGGCGTCCTCGAGCCGCGCGCCGGCGAGCGTCGCGGCCGTGAGCTTCGCGCCGCGGAGCTTGCAACGCGCCATCGATCGGCCGCTGAAGTCGAGCGAGGAGAGATCCACGCCGGTGAGATCGGCGTCGTCGAACGAGCCCTGCTCCGCGAGCGTCGCCATCGCCCGCTTGCGCTCCTCGGAGACGGCGGGCGCCCGCGACGCCGCCGGCGCGAGCGCCGCTGGAGGCGCGGCCAGGATCGGCGCCTCCATCCGAGGCGGCGCGATCCGCGGCGGCTCCACCGCCCGTGGCGCGGCCGCGGGCGTCGCCCCGAGCGTGGGAGCTCCGAGCGCCATCGTCTCGTCCTGTCCAGGTTGAAAAGGCACGCGCGCGGCGGGCTGCGGGCTCCACGGCGCGCCGGCGATCGGACGGGGCGGAGGTGCCAGCCCCGGGGCGCCGATCGCGAACGGCGCCACGGGTCGGCGCGCCACGGAGGCCTGCTCGTCGACGGCCAGGGTCATGGTGTGGTCGGAGAGCTCCTGCTCGAGCAACGCCGCCGCCGGCGAGAAGGGCGCCGCCGGCTGCGCCGCCGCCCGCTGCTCCTCTTCCTTGGAGAGCGTCACCGTCTTGTCCGGCAAGGCAGCCTGTTTCTGGGGGGCCGTGAGGTCGGGCGCGCGGCGCGAGGCGGCGGGCCGGATGTCGTCCGGATCGATCCACGGGATCGGGCTGCCGGGCAGCTCGACGCCCGCGTAGAAGCGCATCTGCGCCGCCGCATCGACGCCGGAGAGCGGCACGCTGCCCCGCCAGACCACGGAGCAGACCCCGCGATTCGCGTCGATGAGGAGCGTGTCGGCGAAGAGCTCGATCGGGTGAGCCTCCCCGACGCCGTCCGCGCCGATCGGGTGCCACCGCGCCTCGGCGCGCGCCGAGGGCAGCTGGGTCTGCAGCCGATCGAGCTCCGGGTGCATGCCGTCGAGCACGATCCACTCGTCGCCGTGCAGCCGATCGATCTGCTGATCGGTGGGCGCGGCGCAGAAGTAGCGCCAGTCGAAGCGGTCCGGGATCTCGGCGATGGGCTCTTCGAGCGGCTTGCGATCGTGGGGCCCGAGGAGCTGCTTGCGCGCCGTCCAGAACTTGGAGATCGGCCCGAAGCCGGCGGGACGCTGCGGATCCTGCGGATCGACCACGTTGGGCAGCGCCTGCGACTCGGCCGTGCCCCCGACGCCCACGGGGTTCGCGGCCACGCCCGGGCCGCCGAACGCGCGGCGGTAGTCGAGGCCCATCTTCTGGAACGGTCGCGGTTGCATGCCGGTCTTCGGGCTGCGCTCGCCGAACACGTGCAGCGTCTTGTCGATGAGCGGCTGGCCGCGGAAGATCGCCAGGCGCACCGCCGCCGCCGGCACCGGCGTGCCCCGGGCATGGGCGTGGCCCGAGAGCACCACGCCGGCGCAGGGGAGGTAGGGCGCGAGATCCCCAGCCTGGTCCACGCCTTTCGCCGGGTTGTTGCCGAAGTACGTCTCCTCCTGGACGAGCGGATCCGGCTCGCAGGGCGTCGCCGCCTCGTTGTGCACGAAGGAGAAGGTGGCCTTGACGATCACCGTGAGGCGCAGCGCGCCGCCGGCGCGCCAGAGGACCGATCCGCACGAGGCGGGCGTGAGGGCGGTGACGTCGACCGGCCAGGGGGACGACATGCGCGATCCCGTCAGCGCGCCCGGCGGTGCGGCGCGGGGGTCAGCGGCGGGGCCATCGTCCGCACCTGGCAACGGTACGCGTGGCGAAGCGCTCGAGCAAGGCGGAGTCGAGCAGCAGCAGAAGACCGCTCTGGAAATCAGGCGCCAGGGACGCTGGTGGCCTCTCGCGCACACCGTGGCGGCTGGGCTCCTTGCGGCAGCCCGCGATCGCCCACGGGTGTACGATCACTCGCGATGGAAAGCCGGATCGCTCGACCGAACGCGTTCGTCCTGCTGCTGTTGCTGGCGGGTTGCGGCAGCGAGGTCGACATTCCAGCGACGACCGCCGGCGAGCTTCCGGGCATCTCGGCTGGCGCGCGTCTGCGGCCCCGCGTCGCGCTCGCAGGCGACGGAGCAGCGTTCGCCGGCTGGTACGACACTTTGCTGGAGATCCATTGCGCGTTCAGCCACGCGGAGGACGGCACCACGCGCTGCATGCCCATCCGCTGGAGAGTCGGATTCCTCGACGCGAGCTGCACCGAGCCGGTGCTCGTGACCTGGTGCGGTGTTGCGCTCGACTACGGGGACCTGCGCGAATACGACCCGTCAACCGATCCATGCGATCCCGGGTTCTCGCAGAGCGATCCACCGGCACGGATGTTCCGCCGCGCGGGCCCGCCCGTCGTGGCGTCCGCGTACCATCGGGGATGGGTCGAGGACGAGGTCGTCGTGTGCGACCCCGAGCCCACGTCCCTCGATGCCAACGAGGTCCTGGTTCCGGCCGAGCAGGTTCCGGCCGACGCATTCGTGGCCGTCGTGGATACGCTCGAGCCTGGCGAGGGTCGGCTTTCGGTCCGTTGGATGGTCGGGAGCGACGGCGTGCGCGAAGCGGTCAGCGCGTACGATGTCGAGCTGATGAGCGATTGCCGTGCGAGCCAGCTCTGGGGAGAGGGCGAAGCCTGCCTGCCCCTGAACAGGGCGATCCCGCAAGGCTACGCCGACGAAGGATGCACGCAGCCGGCGATGTCGGCGCTTTGCGGCCCGCCCGCCGTCGCCATGGTTCCGAAGGACGATTGCAGTCTGGAGGTCAGGGCGCGAGGCCCCGAGATTCCCGCCGGGTACGCCAGCATCGACGGTGCTTGCGTCGCGCAGGCGTCCACCAACGCCCAGTTTGCCGTCGGTGCCGTCCTCGGCCCCGCGGATCTCCCCGGCCTCGTGCGTCGCGAGGTGGGGTCGGGCCGCTTCCGCGGACGGTACGAGACCGACGTGTTCGGTCTCCCCGTCCGGCCGCCTGGGCCGGCGCTGTTCGACGGCGAGATGCAGACCGAGTGCTACCCGTACGACGTGCCAGGCCTGGGCTCGGTGTGCTTCCCCAGCCTCACGTCCCTGCCCGTCGAGGAGAGATTCGCGGATCCCGGCTGCACGGAGCCCGTGTCGGTCGTGCAGCACGACACGTGCTCCCCGCCGGGCGACTGGATCCTCGCCACCGCGAGCGAGCCCAGCTGTCCCGAGTGGAACCCCTCGAGCGTGCGCCGAAACGACGGAGAGATCGCCCAGATCTTCGAGCAGAGCGGGCCGGACTGCCTCCCCGTCACGCTTGGCGAGGGGAAGCGTGCTTCCCGGCTGGGGTCGACGTTGGACCCGTCGACCCTTGCGGAGGCTTCGTACGCGGTCTGGTAGCAGCGAGCTGCGAACGAGCGCCGTGGTGGATCAGCGAGGCTCGTCCGAGAGCGCCTCGGCGGCCGACGCCGCGGTGAGCGCGCGCCGGAACCATGCGCGGAGCCGATCGAGCGACGGCTCGGCGTCGATGCGCGCGCGCTCGTCGGCGCCGAGGGTGATGCCGCGCGCCTCGAAGACCTCGAGCAGGCTGCTGCGGGCGTTCGCGATGCTTCCCTCCTCGCGCCCGCGCTCGAGGCCCTCCTCGCGCCCCCGCTCCAGTCCCTGCTCGAAACCCTGGTCCTGGCCGAACTTCACCAGGTCCTCGATCACGATGGGTTCCAGGTTAGCTTGCTCCATCGCTCTCACCATCTCCTTGTAGCGCCCGCGTCCGATCGCGGCAACGACGGCCATGTGGCGGCGGCGCCAGCCCGCCTTGGTGTCCTTGAGCGTGCGCCACGTGGCCGCAGAGCTCGGCGGACGTCATGCGGCCGGCGTCGGCTCCCGGCGCGAAGCAGGCGATCCGTGCATCGGCGAGGAGCGCCTCGGCGCTCGCCGTGTGCAGCTCGAGCGCCGTCACTTGCACGGTCACGTCTCCGGCGTCGATGAGCTCGCGCCGCTGCGCCGCCGGCGCCGGTTGCCGCGCGCGAAGGGTGGCGGCGCCGTGGCGGAGGGTGGCGGCCGCCAGCCGACTGGCGCGGGTGGCCGAGTCCCGGAGGCGGGCGCGACGCCGCAGCGACCCAGTCGGTCATCCCGCTCGAACGGCCGAACGTTGCTGCGCTCGCTAGGTCCCGGATCACGGATCGGGAAAGAGCGTGCTCAGCGCGATGACGACGGCCATGAGGATGCACGAGCCGATGAAGATCACGGCCCGCCGGCGCCGCCGGACGGCATCGAGGATGGCCAGCTCGGCGGCGCCGCGGCGCGCGAGCTCCGTCCTCGTGTCGGTTCCAGCGGTCCGGTAGCTGGCACCGGGGTCGTGACCCGCGAGGGTGGCGTCCTCGAACGCCTTCCCGATGCCGGCGGCGATCGCTGCCACGGCGTCGACGCCCAGGCGCATCTGCGCACCGTCCGCGAGCCAGCCGGGCTTGGCGACGCGGAGCAGGGCCCCCTCGATCTCCAGCTCCACGGGGTGCAGCGCGAGCAGCTTGCCCCGCACCGACGCGTCGAGGAGGGCGCGCGCCACGTCGGCCGGCGCGGCCTCCAGCCGGAAGCGGCGATCGAACTCGGGGTCGCCGGTCTTCACGTCGATTGCGAGGCGGGCGCGCGTGAACGCTCCGTCGACAGGGCTCGCCGGTGACAGATGGAGGGCGAGGGGGCCCGGCGCCGTCGCGACCTCGAACGAGGTCCACGGCTCGCCGGCCCGTTCGGCGAGGCAGACGGTGACGCCGATCGCGCCCGCGCCGCCGCGCGCGGCCGATCCCGCCTCGTCGATGATCGCTCCGGGCCCGAGCGTTCGCGCCGCCAGGCGCAGGCAGGCGGCGTGCTCGTCGCGCACGGTCGCAGCTTCGCACGTCAGCGCTCGCTGCGCAGCTGACGGGACGTGGGCCGCCGCCCGCCGGCGAGCCTTCGTAAACGCACGCGGCCGCGACGAAACGTCGACGGCCTGCGGAGGGCGCCCCACGAACCGGGTGGAACGAATCAGCGCGCCCGGATGGCAGACGTTTCCGAGGGGTCGCACAAGAAGATGCCATCGGGCTCGTCGCTCGCGCAGCAGTTCTCCGCGCGGACCACGATCAGGCCCCACATCCGCTCACCTGCTTGCTGTGGGGCGGTTATCCCGCTGCAAGCATCTAGAGAATCGGCATGAGGCGGCTCGTCGAGGATGACCGGCCTGGTCGACGGGCGCAGGTCGTCGTCCAGCTCCCAAGCTCCGATGTCGGGCTCCCAGAGGAGCATCTTGTCTTTCTGCTCGAGGATGAACGACCCGCCCGGGTGCTTCGCGTGAACCGTGCGTGGAGCACCGTCGGCCTCGAAGCCACAAGCGGGAGACTCCGTGTCGACCCCTATCGATCGGATGACCACGTACCCGTGGGCCACGACGATCGCTTCCCCAGGCCCCCCCAAGGGCACGTCCCGGCAGTCGTGCCTCGCGAGTCGTTTCCCTTCGGCATCGAACACGGCTGCGGCGGCGGTCGCCCGACCGTCGTTCGAGACGCTACTTCGCCCAACGACGACGGGATGCCCTGCGACGACGTGAAACCAATGCAGCACCTCGTCGTTCTTCAACGCGCCGAGCAGCTGCACACGGTGGCTCGACGGTCGCGCGAGGTCGAACGCTTGCACGTTCACCGCTCCGCCTTCCGCCCACGCGACGTAGACCGTGTCCCCCTCTCTCGTGATCGTGTGCGTTCCTCCGACGGAGGCGCGGGCTATCTCCGCACCGCTCGCGAGGTCGAGCTCGAGCAGGTACGCGCCCCGCCTCGTGTAGCCCAAGGCGAACAGTGTCCCGTGGGGGTGCTCCGCAGTCGGCTCCCGGCCGCGAACGAAATCCCCCAAGGAGATACCATCCAGCACCAAGCGACGCGCCACGGGCTTCATGCGGCTCCGCGTCGGACCCGTGGCTGCAGCGGGACCTCGTGAGCCGTCTTGCGACTGGGCGGCTGGAGTCGTCGTGTTGGCGCAGGAAAGGGCGAGACAAGCGAGGACGATGGACGGAGCTCTCCAAGCGCGAGAGCTGCCTTGGCGAAAGCGGTCCAACATGGTGAGCCGGTTCGACAACCTGTCGGGCAAACTGGGAGGAAGCAGGAGCGATCCGGATGGTCAAGTCAACCAGCGACGCTCGCCGACCTCAGCTCGCGAAACGACGGCGAAAGCATGGAGCATCGGAGCGCCGTTTCGACGCACGCGTCAATGACCAAGGTCGTCGCAGCCCGTCGGCGGCGCCGCACCTCGAGGATGGCCGACGACGGCGAAGCCGTCGCCATCACCCGTCCACCGAGATCGGCTACGTTGGAGCGCGAAGTGCTGCTTCGTTCGCATCTGCTCATCGCTTCGATCGCTGCGCTGGCGACGGTCTCGGCGTGTCGGCGCCGCGAGCCGCCGCCGGATCCGAACGAGAGCGCCAGGCGCGCGATCGAGCCGTCGGAGCATGACGCCGGAGCGACCGGCCCTCCACTCCGATTCGCGCCGGCGGGTTCGCCGGTGGTCTCCGCGAGGATGCTCGATGTCGTGGTGTACACGCCGGCGCCCTTCCCGGCGAAGGTGGCCGAGCGCGCGAAGCTGCTCGTCCGAACGCGCATGCCCGACATCCCGCTCGTCACCGAGCCCAAGAGCGTGCCGGCCTCCCTCGTGAAGGTGCTCGACCGGGCGGACCTCACGCCCCCGACCGAGGACCAGCTCGCGTACTTCGGCCGCGGCCTCTCGCCCGAGGAGGTGAGGGCGGCGAGCGCTTCGAAGGGCGCGCTCCTCCTGTCGTGGTCGCTAGACGCCGATCCGAAGCTCCAGCGACTGCGCAAGGCGCAGGAGCTCGCGCTCGATGTGGCCCGTGAGAGCGGCGGGTTCGTTTGGGACGAGATCACACGCGAGATGTTCACCGTGGATGCTTGGCGCGAGCGGCGCATCGACGGCTGGCAGGGTGACCTGCCGAACGCCGGCTCGCATTTCGCGACGCACTACTACGCGAAGGAAGACGGGCGACACCGCGCCGTCACCGTCGGCCTCGTCAAGCTCGGCCTGCCCGACCTCGTCGTGCAAGACGCCCCCAAGCCGCAGTCCAAGCAGGTGAGCTGGACGATCAACGCGATCGCTCAGCTGCTGTCGGAGGGCGCCGCGATTGGTCCGGGAGGGACTCTCGTGGTCGACTTCAGGGTCATTCGCCACGACAAGGTGCGCGCCGACGTGATGGCGGACCCGGTCGGCGATCCACCACGGCGCGCGACCGTGGAACTCGTCGTCGCGCAACGCGAGGAGGGCGACGCGGACAATCGACTGATGGAGGTCCGCTTCGGCTCGTTCCCCGGCGCGACCGAGGTCGAGCGGCAGTCGCAGGCCATGGCCGCCCTCTTCGGAGCCGCGGAAGACATGATCCGTCGTCCGGGGGACGATCCCGAGCTCGCGGCCGTCAAGCAGCGCGTCCAAGCGCGGCTGCCCGCCGTCGCGGCAGCGTTCCGCAAGGGGTTGCCCGTACAGGACCACGTCATGGTGAAGGCGCCGTTCGACACCGACTCCGGCGGTGTCGAATGGATGTGGATCTCGGTGACCGGTTGGGAGGGCGACGTGCTGCGCGGCAACCTCGACAACTCGCCGTACGACATCAAGTCGCTCGAGGCGGGCGCGAAGGTCGAGGTCAAGCAGTCGGCCGTCGCGGATTACCGCTGGCAGAAGTCCGACGGGACCGCGGAGGGCGGCGAGAGCGTCGCGATCCTTCGGCGCCGCGACGGCAAGAAGTAGCGCGCGACCCGGGCCGCCGCAGGCCGGCAGCGGCGTCCACGCGCCTCGAAGCGCTCAGGCGGCGCGCGCCTTGAGCTCGGCGCTGCGGACCGGCGTGTAGGCCGGCGGCGCTTCGAGCGAGAGGCGCCGCCGCACCTCCTCGACGGGAAGCGCGAGCATCGACTCCCAGTCCTGACCGGGGAGCCACGCCGCCTTCCGGCCGCGGCGGAAGCCGTCGAGGATCACCTCGCGCGCTTCGGGCTCGCCGATGGTCTTCAAGAGACCGATCGCGAGGATGAGCGCGATGCCCGGGTTGTGCGTCTGCGCGAAGGTGAAGGCGAGGAGCGCGGTCTCGCCGAGGACGTCGCCTTGGTAGCCGACCGCCGCGTGCCATAGATCGTGGGTGTCGCGCATGCGCGCGTGCACCCAGTCGATCGGCGCCGGCAGCGGCGCGTGGTTCGTCATACCCTCGTCCGCGGCTCTGCGGATGCCCTCGGCGGAGATGTTCTCGCGCGTGACGAAGTCGAGGTACGCGCGGCCGAGGGAGCCCTCGGGCAGCCGCGCGATCGCGGCGCGATCGGCCAAGCGGTCGACGATGTCGGCGCGCTCGGCCAGGAGCCGGCGCCCGGTCTCGGTGCTCGCCATGCGATCGGCGATGCGCTGCGGCGTGCCGCCGGACAAGGACTCGATGATGGTGAACACCTGGGGCAGATCGTCGGGATCGGCGGCGAGGATGCGGGCGGCGCGGAGCGCGCGGCGGAGCTCGATGCGGGAGTGGCTGGTGTGCATGGGGAGACCCTCCAGAAGCAGGCGTGGCCAGACGATGCGCACTGTGAACAATGTTGTCAATAGTTGCCGACAAGATTGTCAGGAGGACGTACGGGTGCGATATTCCCCGCGTGGCCACGCGCAAGCCCAAGCCCAGGGTCCGGCGCGACGCCGACACGGCCCGCGCCCTGATCCTCGACGCCGCGGCGAAGCGGCTCGTCTCGAGCGGCCCGTCCGGGATCCGCCTTCAGGAGGTCGCGGCCGAAGCCGGCGTGTCGCACCCGACGGTGCTGCACCACTTCGGGAGCCGCGAGGCGCTGGTGAAGGCGGTGTGCACGCGGGCGCTCGCCTCGATCCACGCGCAGCTGATCGGAGCCATCCAGGCGTCGAGCGGCGACGAGGAGCAGCTCTCGGCGATCCTCGAGGGCGTCTTCCAGGCGCTGGCGACGAGCGGGCACGGCCGGGTGCTGATGTGGCTCGCGCTCGAGGGCGAGCGGATCGATCCGGTCGACGCGCGGCTCGCCGACGTCATCGACGCCACGCACGCGGTGCGCAAGGCCAAGCGGCACGAGAAGGGCCTCCGGCCGGCGACGCGCGAGGACACCGCGCACGTCGTCGTGCTCGCGGCGCTGGCTCTCCTCGGCTCGTCGGTGATCGGAGCGACGATGCTCGAGAACGCGGGGCTCGAAGGAGCTGCCGCGGGGTCGAGGTTCCGCGGCTGGCTGGCGCGGGTGCTGCTCCGCCACCTCGAGGGGGAGTGATCGGCCGCGCCATCGAACGAACGCGCATCGGATGACTCCGCGGCGTCCTCGGATGACTCCGCGGTGTCCTCGCTTCAACGGCTCCGAGCCGCGAGCAAGAGTCTCCGCGGGCTGCGCAGGCTCCGGCGTGTCACATCCGACCGAGGCTGACACCTCCACTCTGCTGATCGAGCTTCAGCGCGCCGGCGTTCAGGTCATCTCCCGGGCCGCTCTACTCGACGCTGCACGCGAAGTGCGTCGTCGTCGATGGCGCGAAGGCGTTCGTGTCGAGCACGAACTTCACGCAGCGGGCGCAGGAGCGGAGCATCGAGGTGCTGATCGCGGACGCGAGCTTCGCCAGCCACCTCGCGGGGCAGTGGCTGGGTCTGGTGGAGGCGGGTATCGTCAGGGAGTACGTGCGCTCGTCGGCGCTGGTGGAGGAGTGACCGACGGCGCCTGGAGGCTCCATGCGAAAGGTAGAAGCGAGGATCGACATCCACGTCGAGCCCGCCAAGGCGATCGACGCCTTCTTGGACTTCGACGCCCTGAAGGGATGGTGGGGGGTCGAGAAGGCGCTGACGGAGAGTCGGAGCGGTGGCGCCTACGTGCTTGCCTGGGGCGTCTCCGAATCGGGCGCGAAGTACGTTTCTACCGGAACGATCGGTGCATTCGAGCCCGCGAGGCTCGTTCAAATCGACAACTACACGTACCTCTGCCCTGACCGGCCGATCCTCGGGCAGATGTCACTGCGGGTCGAGGCCGAGCCCACGCCCAGCGGTTGCAGCGTCCATGTCTGCCAGAGCGGATACCGGAGCGGCGCGGATTGGGATTGGTACCACGATGCCGTGACGCAAGCGTGGCCGCTCGTTCTCGAGAATCTGAAGAAGTACCTCGAGAAGTGATCATCCAGCACCGATCGTGACGGCCGGCAGCTCGCCTCGGGCGCGCGTCGCGTCCAGGGCCGCGGCGAGCTCGGCCCGATGCTCCTCGATCCACGACGCCTCGGCGAAAACGTGCACGCGCTCGAGGGCGCGTGCGGGCACCGAGGCGAGCCCCCTCGCCACGGCGGCGATCGCCCTCGCCGCGTTCGTCCGCGCGCTCTCCCCCGAGAGCCACGGCCGGTGCGGCACCGTGATCGACAGGGCGTATCGAACCTCTCCGGTGGCGCGCTCGAGCGACCAGCGCAGCGTGCCCGACGCCAGATCGCGGGTGGGCTCGATCACGAGCGACCGCGGCGCCCTGGGGCGTCGCAGGACCGCCGACAGCCACGTCGGAAAGGCGGAGTCGCCGTTCTGCACGACGAGGGCTTCGATGCGATCGAGCACGGGGTGCTCCATCAGCCAGCGGAGGGGCGCGAGGCCCCGAGCGGAGGACTGGACCTCGAGCGTCCTCAGCGCCGGGAAATTCCGAAGGTCCAGCGCTGGAGGCGCCGCATCAGGCACCCGGATGCCGAGCGCGGTCCATGCGGCGCCTCGGTCCCCGAGGGCCGCTGCCGTCGCCACGTCGAGCCCGCGCACGTCTCGCAAGGATCGCATCACCGGGTGCGTCAACAGCTCCACGAGGCCGCGCTTCGTCTTGGTGTCGACGAGGCGCAGCGCGCGCACCGTGGCCCAGTAGGGCGAGCCGGTCACCGCCGCGAGCTGAGCTGCGTACTTGGCGTCGTACGACAGCGAAGCCAAGAACCCTCGCTCGAGCTCGACGTCGGCCGCGACGTCGCCGAGGGGCCCGAGCCACTTCTTCCTGTGCATGCGCAACAGCCAGGCCTCTCGCTTGGCGACGGCCTCGTCGAGATCGCCGTCGAGCCGCCGGTACTGGAGCGCGATCAGCTCGCCGCGCGGGTCGCCCTGCTCGAGCAGCACGTCGGCGTACACGCGTCGAAGCTCATCGTCCTCGGGATTGTCGAAGATCCGGGCGAGCAGCCGCTCCGCCGATCGAGCGTGCTCGCTCGGAGGAGCGACGCGCCGGAGCAGCTCGTCCCGCAGCCGCGCGGCGATCTCGCCGAGCGGGAGCGGCGGGGCGCGTCCCTCGGCGGCGCGCGCGGCCTCTTCGAGCAGCGGCTTCATCAGCTCGCCGGCGCGTATCGAGCCGGGCCACGTCCGTGCCGCGAACACCGCGAGGTGCGCCGTCGATCGCGGATCGTCGACGGCGACGAGGACCGTGAGCAGATCCTCCCAGAACGGGATCGCGTCCTGCGACGCATAGGGCGGACGCTCGAGGAGAGCGACGAGCGCGCCCGAGACGCGCGGGTCCGGCGCCCACGCAGAGACGCGCGCGAGCCGCTCCTGTGCGAGCCCCCAGTGACCCACCGTCAGCGCGGCGAGCAGCGTCGCGACATCGGCCGAGGTGCGTCGGTCGTCGAGCGCGAGCCACGCGGCGCTCTTCGCGCTGACCGTCTTCCCGGACAGCGGCCGGCGCGGATGGACCTTCCCCGCCAGCGCCTCGAACGCGTCGCCCAGGCCGGGATCGCGCGTCGCCCGCCACAGCTCCTCGAGGATCGCGAGCGCGCTCGCGGGCCGCTCGTCGAGATCGCTCAGCGCTTGCTCCAGCAACCGCTCGTCCGAGGACGCCATCGACCCGCGCACGCCGCCGAGTGTAATGGCCCGCAGGTCCGCGCCCAAGTGGCGAGGCGATGCGGCGTCTGAGCGCTCCCGCCGGTCGCGACCGACGTCAGCGTGAGCGGCGCCCCGCGCGCCGTACGCCATGAACGACGCAGGCTCCCGCGAACAGGGCGAGGGCGATGTCGGCCGACGCCGAGCCGCCACCGAACGAGCAACCACCGTTCTCGGCCGTGTCGTGCTCGGTCGACCCCACGGCGGTGGAGCCGCCGGCACCGCCCGCGCGGCGGAGCTCGGCGTCGGGGGTGATGACGATCGAAGGAAGCATGCGTACCTCGTCGCGCGATCGTACCGCGCGTCCCACGGCCGGAGAGCGTGGGCGGTCCCGGCTCGCCCGACCTAGCGAGGGCGCGAGCGTGGCCTATACTGACCGAATGGATCGCGAAGCCGTGATCGCCGCCGTGCGGTCCCGCCTCGATCGGGAGCCCTGGATCGTGGCGGCCTGGCTCTTCGGTAGCGCCGCGCGAGGCACCGCGGGTCCCTCGAGCGACGTGGACATCGCGATCCTCGGGAGCGGCCGGCCCAAGCCTCGGCGGCTGGCCGATCTCCCGCTCGATGTCCAGGCGGAGCTCGCCTCGGCGCTCGGGCGCGAGGTCGACATCGTGCTGCTCGACGATGCGCCGGCCGACCTCACCCATCGCGTGCTCCGCGACGGCGTGCTCCTGATCGAGCGCGATCGTGCGGCGCGCCTGCGCTTCGAGGTCGACGCGCGCAATCGCTACTTCGACATGCAGCCCATCTGGCGGACGTACCGCCGCGGCCGCGGGAGCGCGGCGTGACCGACCAGGGGCTCGTCGCGAAGAAGCTGGCTTTCGTCGAGACGTGCGTGGCGGAGCTCCGCACCCTCGCTCGTCCCGAGCTCCTCGAGACGGACATCCGCGAGCGCCGCTTCGTCGAGCACACGCTGCAGATCGCCTTGCAGGCATGCCAGGACGTCGCCTCGCACATTGCGAGCGACCAGCGACTCGGAGAGGCGCGCACCAACCAGGAGCTGTTCGAGCTGCTCGCGCGCGCGGGATGGATCGGCGCCGATCTCGCCATGAACCTCCGGCGCGCGATCGGGTTCCGGAACGTGCTGGTCCACGGCTACACCGCGGTCGATGTGTCCGTGGTCCGCGACGTCGTCGAGAACCGGCTCGACGATCTGCTCGCGTTCGCCGCCGCCGTGCGCGCCCGGCTTGGACCGATCGGCGAACCGTAGCGACGAAGGCGATCCGTTCGAGGATCGCCCCGCACGCCCCCGGCGCACGAGGGACGTGGCGCAGGCACGAAGTGGCGCAGCTCCACCGCGATCCCGCCGAAAACACGGCGCCCCGCGGAGGCACGCAGGTTGCACAGCCACGCGACCGTGAACACCTCAGCCCCGTTTCGCCTCCGCCTCGCCGGATCCATCCTCGCCGCTGTCGGCGCCGCCTCGCTCGCCGCCGCCTGCGAGAGCGAGGTCGCGTCGGTCTCGTCGACCGGGTCCACCGGCTCCTCGTCTCAGGGTGGGAACGGCGGGGGAGTCGGGGGCGGCGGGGGCGCGATCACCGTGACCTCGACCGGCAACTGCTACCCGGCCGCGGGCGGGGATGAGACGGTCATTTGCGTCGCCTGGCCTCAACCGGGCGGCGCCGGTGGAGGAATCGGCGGGAGCAACCCCTCCGGCACCGGTGGGACGACCGTCGCGGCGACGGGCGCCGGGGGCGCAGGCGGCGCGCCGGCGTGCCCGAGCCCCGCCGATGCCGAAGCCAGCGGATTGCTTGGCTATGGCTCGGGGTGCGGATTCGCCGCGGTGTCGCCGGCCACCTTCACCGGAACCCAGTGCTGCTATCCCGCCACCACCTCGTGCTGCTCGGGGAGGCCGTTCCTCGTCGCCGATCGCGCGCGCACGGCGGAGGTGCGGCGAAATGGCTCGGGGTGGACGGGGCCGGCGCGACCCGATGTCGACGATCTCGATCCGCGCACGCGCGCGTTCCTCGCCGATGCCTGGCTCGGCGACGCGCTCCTCGAGCACGCGTCCGTGGCGTCGTTCTCGCGGTTCGCGCTCGAGCTGCTCGCCGTCGGGGCGCCGAGCGCGCTCGTCGACGCCGCGCACGAGGCGGCGCGCGACGAGGTGCGCCACGCGCGCGCCTGCTTCGCGCTCGCGTCGGCGTACGCAGGCGTGGAGCTCGCGCCGGCGCCGTTCGATTTTGGCGGCAAGGTCTTGATCGGATCCGATCTCGCCGCCGTCGCCGCGAGCGCGGTGAAGGAGGGCTGCATCGGCGAGACCCTGGCGGCGGTGCAGGCGGCCGAGCAGCTCGACGCCGCCGGCGATCCCGCGGTCCGCGAGGCGCTGGCCGCGATCGCGGCCGACGAGGCGCGCCACGCGGAGCTCGCCTGGCGCTTCGTGGCCTGGGCGATCGAGACGGGCGGGGAAGCGGTGCGCCTCGCCGTCGCCGACGCGTTCGCGAGCGCGCTCGCGGTGCCGGTCGAGCCGGCGCCCGTCCCCGGCTTCGCCGCCGAGGTGGCCGCGCATGGTCGGGTGAGGCCGGCGGTGCTCCTCGCCGCCTTCGAGGCGACGATCGCCGAGGCGATCCTCCCCGGCGCGCGCATCCTCGCGCGAGCCGCGACGCGCGAAGCGGGGCTCGTTCGACCTGCCGCCTGAGGGCGCGCGCCGCGGTCGATGCTCGCAGGCATGGGCTCGGTCTCGCCGAGACCCGCCCGTCGGGGCTACTTTGGCGAAGATGCCGAACCCCCTCCTCTCGGATCGCAACGTCGAGTTCGTCCTCTTCGAGGTGCTCGACACCGCCTCGCTCCTCGCGCTCCCGGCGTTCGCCGAGCACTCGCGCGAGACGTTCGAGCTTTACCTCCGCGAGGCGAGGAAGGTCGCGCGCGAGCGGCTCTACCCCGTTTACAAAGCGATGGACGAGGCGCCGCCGGTGCTCTCGGGGGGCGAGCTCCGCGTTCACCCGGCGATGAAGGCGCTCTATCCGCTGCTCGTCGATCTCGGGCTCCTGACGGCGACCCGTCCGGACACGGTCGGTGGGCAGGCGATGCCCCAGTGCGTGGCGGCCCTCGCGAACGCCTACCTGATGGCGGCCAACCTGAGCGCGGTCGCCTACCTCGGGCTCACCACCGGCGCCGCGCGCCTCATCGAGTCGTTCGGGAGCGAGGCGCTGCGGGAGCGGTTCATGAGGCGGATGTACGCGGGCGACTGGACCGGCACGATGGCGCTCACCGAGCCGCAGGCCGGCAGCAGCCTCACCGACGTGCAGACGCGGGCGACGCCGGCCGAGGGCGGCCACTACCTCGTGCGCGGATCGAAGATCTTCATCTCGGGCGGCGACCACGACCTCACCGAGAACATCGTGCACCTCACCCTGGCGCGGATCGACGGCGCGCCGCCGGGCATCAAGGGAGTCTCTCTCTTCGCCGTCCCGAAGCGGCGCTTCGCCGGCGAGGCGCTGGTGCCGAACGACGTCGAGGTCGCCGGCGTGCTCCACAAGATCGGCTGGCGGGGGCTGCCCAGCCTGGCGCTCAACTTCGGCGAGGCCGGCGACTGCCACGGCTGGCTCGTCGGCGAGCCGCACCGGGGCATCTCGTACATGTTCCAGATGATGAACGAGGCGCGGATCATGGTGGGCCTGAACGGCGTCGCCACCGCGTCGGTCGCCTACCTGGAGGCGCTCGAGTACGCCAAGACGCGACCTCAGGGCCGGCCGCTCGGGGCCAAGAACCCCGAGGCTCCGCAGATCCCGATCGTCGAGCACGCCGACGTGCGGCGGATGCTGCTGCGCCAGAAGGCGATCGTCGAGGGAGGACTGTGCCTCTTGGCGACGGCGGCGCGCCTCTCGGACCTGGCCGAGCACGCGCGGACGCCGGAGGAGCGCGAGCGCTCGCGGCTCCTGCTCGATCTGCTCACGCCGATCGCCAAGACCTTCCCGGCCGAGAAGGGCTTCGAGGCGAACGCGCTCGCGGTGCAGGTGCACGGCGGGTACGGCTACACGAGCGAGTACATGCCCGAGGCCTGGCTCCGCGATCAGAAGCTCAACAGCCTGCACGAGGGCACCACCGGCATCCAGGGCATGGACCTGCTCGGTCGCAAGGCGGTCGCCGGAGGCGGCGCGGCGCTGCGGGCGCTCTTCGAGGAGATCGAGCGCGCGCTCGCCGAGGCGCGGCGAGCCGACGTGCCCGCACCCTGGTGCGACGCCCTCGCGGCCGCAGTGGCCTCGACCGGCGAGGTCACGATGCACCTCGGCGGGCTCGGGATGAGCGGCGATGTCGAGGCGATGATGCGCCACAGCTCGGATTACATGGAGCTCTGCTCGGTCGTGGTGCTGGCCTGGCAATGGATCGTGCAGGCGACGGCGGCGCGCGCCGGGCTCGCGAGGGGACCGAGCGCGGAGGACCGCGGGTTCTACGAGGGCAAGCTCTGCGCCGCCCAGTACTGGGTGCACACCGAGCTCTCCCGGGCCCCGGAGCTCGCGGCGCTCTGTCGCGGCGGCGAAGATTCGTACGCGCGCATGCGACCCGAGTGGTTCTGATCCGAGGTTGCCTCGAGGAGGTCACGGAGGATCACGGCCCCGAGCCGCGGTGAGCGCGCACCTTGGACGACTCGGCGGGCGCGACGAGGTCGCGCGCGAGGCGAGCGGCCGTGCGGTTGGGCGATGCCGTGTCTTCGAAGCGTCTACGACGTGCGCCAGGGATTGACCTCGCCGCGCCGGGCCTCGATCCTCGGTCTCGCCGCCGCATGCCCGTCCTCCCCCCGCTGCCCGGCGTCGTCGTCGACGCGAGCTACCGCCTCGACGCGCGCATCGGCGGCGGCGGCATGTGCGACGTCTTCCTCGCCGCCGAGCTCGCGACCGGCCGCGCCGTCGCGGTGAAGCTCCTGCACCCCGAGCTCGCCGAGGACGCCGAGCTCGGCCAGCGCTTCTTCCAGGAGGCGCGCGCCATCTCGCGGATCGCCCACCCCAACGTGGTCGAGGTGCTCGCCACCGGGACGAGCGACTTCGGCCCCTACCTCGTCATGGAGCACCTCGAGGGCGAGTCGGTCGGCAGCGCGCTCGGCAGGGTGCGCCGGTTCGACGTCGACGCCGCCCTCGGCGTGGTCGCGCCGGTGCTCGACGCGCTCGAGGCGGCGCACGCGGCGGCGATCATCCACCGCGATCTCAAGCCGGAGAACGTCTTCTTGGCCCTCGAGCCCAGGCGCGATCCGCGTTCGCGGTCGCTCGAGCCGGGCGCTCGGAACGTCGTCGTCCGGCTCCTCGACTTCGGCATCGCCAAGGTGCTCGCCGGGCCCGGGCCCTCGCCGCGCACGCGAACCGGCGTGGTCTACGGCACGCCCGACTACCTCTCGCCCGAGCAGGCGACGGGCGAGGCGCCGCTCGACGGCCGGAGCGATCTCTTCGCCGCCGGCGTGATCCTCTACGAGCTGCTCACCGGAGTGCGCCCGTTCCGTGCGGCGACCGCGATCGCGACGGCGTTCCGCGTCGTGCACGCCCCGACGCCGACCCTCGCCGCCGCCGGCTTCGACGGGGGCGCCGAGATCGAGACGCTCGTGCAACGCCTCCTCGAGAAGGACCCCGGTCGCCGCTTCCAGACGGCCGGCGAGGCGGCGGCCGCGATCGCGCGGATCGCGCCGGACGCTGCGCGGCGCTCCGAGGCGCTCACCCGGATCGTGGAGGCCGGACGCGCCGAGCGATCGCTGCCGCGCGCTTGACCGAACGCCGCGCCGAGCGCGCGCCTACTCGTCGCCTGCGGCGGCCTTCACCGGCTTGCGCGCGCGGTAGCAGGGCTGGCAGAAGACCTCGCGGCCCTCGATCGGCTTGAAGGGCACCTGCGCTTGGGCGCCGCACGTGTTGCAGGTGATGTCGAACATCGCCCCGTGGTTCTTGGGCCGGGGCTGCGACTCGGGGCGCTCGAGGCCGGGCGCTCCGCCGCCGAAGCCGCGATCGGGGCGCGGGGCGCGCTCGGGGCGAGGCGGGCGGCGCTGCCCGCCGGGGCGCCCCGCGTCGCCGCCGAACGAGGGCGCGCGGTAGTTGCCGTCGACCTGGTAGCCGGCGCGCGCACGCGGCGGCGCACGACCGAACGAGGGCTGGGGCGCGTAGCTTGGGTCCTGCATCGGGCTCCGGTACTCGTTCACGTCGCCCGTGTACTGCGCCGGCCGCTGCGGGCCGCGCTCGGGCCGCCCGCCGCCGCCCTGGTACCCACCGCGCTGGCCGCCGGCGCCCTGGTAGCCGCCGCGCTGCCCGCCGCCCTGGTACCCACCGCGCCCGCCCTCGGGGCGCCGCCCTCCACCGTGCGGAGGGCCGCCGAATCCGCCCGACGGGCGCGCGCCGCCGCGATCCTTGCGGGCGGCGCGGCACTCCTTGCAACGCTTGGGCGGCGCCGCGAGGTTCTTCTCGGCGTAGAACGCCGCCTCGGCGGCGGAGAACAGGAACGTCTGGCCGCAGTCGGCGCAGGTGATTTGCTCGTCGCGTTGGATGCTCATGGGTCCTGACGATCCGCTCCTGGGGTGAGCGGCTGGGTTGTTTGCGCGGCGCGCACTCGCGCGGGCGTGGCGGAGGGGGTCGATCGGGGCGGGAGCCGCCTCGGGCTTGGAGAGGAGGGGTTCTCGGACGAGCGCGGACTGCGCGCCTGTGTTGAAGGTGACACGCTCGCTCGGGGGGTCAAGCGCGATGCGTGGGCCGCGATCCAGCGTGCGCCGACGCGCCGAGGCGAGCGCTCCGGCGCTTTGATTTCGTGGTCGCTCACGATAGGCTTCCGCCCCTCTCGCCGTCGGTGGTCCGATGAGCCCCGCGCCCCTCAACCTGTCCGCCGGCGACTTCGACGCCTATCGCCCGGAGCGGGCGACCTCGAACGCCTACTCGCGCCCTCGCATCGAGGTGAAGCAGCGGGCCATGGCCTGGGGGCGACGCGTCGCCGAGCGGCTGAGCGCGATGGGCATCGCCGTCGATCTCTGCGGGTCGGACGAGCACCCGTCGCTGCGGAACCACCGGCGCGTCGACACGCAGTGGATCTTCTTCTGGCGCGACGAGAAGGCGCGCGAGGAGCTCGATCGACTGCTCGATCACGGCCGGTCGATCGCGGCGACGCTGGACGATCCGAGCCCCTACCGGCGCCATGCGTTCCTGGCGCTCAGGATCGACGCCCAGGCCGTCGAGGTCTGCTGCGCCGTCCACCCTGAAGCGACGGTCGACGTCGACAACCTGCGCGCTCGCCTCGAGCCCAGGTGCGGACCGCCTCCGCGGCCGCTCGAGCCGGCGGACGAGGCCGAGGCACCCCTCGCGACCGAGCTCACCGAGGCGCTGCACCGCCTGCCCGAGCAGTTCGCGATCGGCGTCGGCCGCACCGACGCGCCGGGAGCCGCCGCGCCCGACCCCTCGGGTCCGCACGGCGCGGCGAGCGGAGCCGGATCCGTCGAGCGCGTCGCCTGCGCGGCCGCCGACGCCGCCACCGTGACCGGCATGCTCGAGCGCGCGGCGGCGGGGCAGGTGCCGCTCTGGATCGGCTGGTCGGTGCCGCGCGAGGTCGCCATCGAGCACGCGGCGATCCTCGACGAGCAGCTCGAGACGGCGATCGTCGCGCTCGCGCCCGTCTACCGCCTGGTCGCGTGGTCGCGCGACAACGATCACATCGCGCTCGATCGGCGGCTCGAGGGCGCCCAGAGGGAGCGCGCGCGCCACCACGCCGAGGTCCAGGCCGAGACCGAGCGCTGGCGGGCCACGCGCGAGGCCGCGACGGCGCGCTCGCGCGAGGCGGCGACGGCGCGTTCGCGCGAGGCGGCGCAGGCGCGCTCGACCTCGGCGCGGATCGCCGCGCAGCCGCTCCGGCCCTCGCTGTCGACGCTGTTCTCCTCGCCCGCCGGTCGCCGCGACGGGCGCGGCGTCCCGGCGCGGCCCCCGGCGGCCCCGCGCGCAGACGCCGCCGAGCGCGAGGCGCGGATCGACCGGGCCGTCGCCGATCGCGCTCCCGAGGCGGCCTCGGGAGCGTCCGTCGAAAAGGGCGCGCGGGTGCGCGTCCTCTCGGGCCCGTTCGCCGACAAGCTCGGCGTCGTGAGCGAGCTGGACGGCCGAGGCGGCGCACGCGTGCTCCTCGGCCTGCTCTCGACCCGCCTCGAGCTCGCCGACATGGAGATCGTCGTCGACGGCCGGGACCGCCCGCCGCTGCAGAGCTCGCACCGGCGCCCAGCCGCGCCGCCGCCGCGCAAAGCCCGTTAGATGGAGACGAGCCCGCACGACCGCGGCGCCGCCGAGGCGGCGCGCGACTTCTCGACGCTGCCCGCCGGGCTCGGCGCGCAGTTCAAGCGGAACCTGGGCCTGTACCTGCTCGGGACCGCCGTGCTCGCGGTGCAGCAGATCCTGATGGCGAAGCGCGACTTCCTGGTGAAGGCGGCCGTCGACGCCACCGACGCGCGGCTCCCCGGCGAGGCCGTTCAAGCGGCCGTGTTGATGCTGGTGGTGAGCGTCGGCGCGGCGATCGCGCGGGTCGTCTCGCGCGTCACCGTGTTCACCGGAGGTCGCAACGTCGAGTACGAGCTGCGCGGCATCCTGCTCTCGCGCCTGCACAAGCTCGGGCCCTCGTTCTTCCGCAAGGTGCCCACCGGCGAGATCATGAGCCGGGCCACGAACGATCTCGCCCAGGTCCGGCTCCTGCTCGGGTTCGGCATCCTCAACGTGGTCTCGTCGCTGTTCGCCCTCGCGTCGGCCCTCTACGTGATGACGCGCCTCTCGGGGAAGCTCACGCTCGCCGCGCTGAGCACGATGCCGCTCCTCCTCCTGGTGACGCGCACGTTCTCGATCCTGCTCTTCACCCGCACCCGCGAGAACCAGGAGGCCATCGGCAAGATGAGCGATCGGGTCCTCGCCAGCCTCGCCGGCGTGCGCGTGGTGCGCTCGTTCGCGCTCGAAGAGGGCGAGACGGCCGCGTTCGCCGCCGCCAACCAGGACTACCTCGGCAAGAGCCTCGCGCTCGCGCGCCTGCGCGGCTCGATGGGCCCGATGATGGGCGCGATCAGCTCGGTCGGCGTGCTCATCGTCTTCTGGTACGGCGGGCGGCTCGTGCTCGCGGGCGAGATGAGCAAGGGCGACTTCGTCTCGTTCTGGCTGGCGCTGCTCCGCCTCTCCTGGCCGATGCTCGCGCTCGGGTTCGTCGCCGCGATCATCCAGCGCGGCCGCGCCGGCTACGCGCGCTTGAAGACGGTGTTCGACGCCGAGCCCGACGTCGTGAGCGGACCGGCGCCGGCGCCGCGCGAGGTCAAGGGCGCGATCCGCGTCGCGGGGCTCGAGTTCGCGTACGGCGAGAAGAAGGTCGTCGAGGACGTCGCCTTCGAGATCGAGGCCGGGCGATCGCTCGCCATCGTCGGCCGGACCGGATCGGGCAAGAGCACCATCGCCACGCTCCTGCCCCGGCTGATGCCGACGCCTCGCGGGACGGTGTTCCTCGACGGCGTCGACGTCTGCGATCTCCCGCTCGACGTGGTGCGCGCCTCGATCGGGTACGCGCAGCAGGACGCGTTCCTCTTCTCCACCACGGTGGCGCGCAACGTCGGCTACGCCCTCGACGACGCGGAGTCGCCCGAGGCGGGCGAGACGATCCGCCGCGCCGCGGCGGAGGCCGAGGTGCTCGCCGAGATCGAGGGGCTGCCCGACGGCTTCGAGACGGTCGTCGGCGAGCGCGGCGTGCAGCTCTCCGGCGGCCAGCGGCAGCGCGTGGCCCTCGCCAGGGCGCTCCTCCGCGAGCCGCCGGTGCTCGTCCTCGACGACCCGCTCTCGGCGGTCGACGCCAAGACCGAGGCGGCGATCCTCGACGCCATCGACCGCCAGGCGGCGCACCGCACCGTCATCCTCATCACCCACCGCGTCTCGGCGGCGCGGCGCTGCGACTCGATCGTGGTGCTCGAGCACGGCCGGGTCGTCGAGCGCGGAACGCACGACGAGCTGGTGCGCGCCGGCAAGCTCTACGCGTCGTTCGCCGAGGAGCAGCAGATCGAGGAGGACCTGGCGGCCATGGGCGCGGCGGAGCTCGCGCTCGCCGAGGGCGCCGCAGGCCTCGACGCGGCCGAGGGCTCGCCGTGACCGCGTCGACGCCGGACGCCGCCGCTCCGAGCCGGCCCGCCGCGCCGGGAGCCCCCGGCCGCGCGCGCAAGAAGACGTCGGCCGCGCTCGAGCGCTTCCACGAAGAGGAGAAGCTCCAGAGCGTCTACGACGCGCGGATGCTGGTGCGCCTCTGGCCGTTCGTGCGGCCGCACGCGCGCCACCTCTTCCTCTCGATCGCGCTGCTCGTCGTCGGCGCGCTCGGCGCGCTCGCCAAGCCGCTCCTGATGCGGAGCGCCTTCGACGGGTTCGACCGTCCCGGCGGCGCCGAGCGGCTCTGGACGGCGGGGATCACGCTCACCGCGATCATCGTGATCGAGCAGGCGATCGCGTTCCCGCAGATGTACTCGATGCAGATCGCCGGCGCGCGCGCGATGGCCGATCTGCGGCTGGCGGTGTTCGAGTTCCTGCACACCCGCCGCCTCGGCTTCTTCGACAAGACGCCGGTGGGGCGGCTGGTGACGCGCGTCACCAACGACGTCGACGCCATCGGCGAGATGTTCGCCTCGGGCGCGCTCAACGCGATCGGCGATCTGGTCCGCCTCGTCGCGATCGTGTCGATCATGCTCTCGCTCGAGTGGCAGATGTCGCTGATCGCGTTCGCGGCGCTGCCCCCGGTGGCGCTGGGCGTGAACTGGACGCGCGGCCGCATCCGCGACGCCTTCCGCGAGGTGCGCTCGAAGACGGCGCGGATGAACGCGTACCTCAACGAGCAGGTCTCGGGCATGGCGGTGGTGCAGGCCTACGCCCGCGAGGCCGCCTCGGCCGCCGAGTTCGACGACATCAACTCGGGCTACCGCGCCGCCAACAACCGATCGATCATCCTCGACGCCACGCTCGACGCCGCCATCGAGATGGTCTCGAGCGTCTGCATCGCCTCGGTGCTCTGGTTCGCGGGCGGCCACGCCCTCTCGTCGCGCATCAGCTTCGGGACGCTCTTCGCGTTCGTCGCGTACATCGACATGTTCTTCGTCCCGATCCGCGATCTCTCGGCGCGGTACACCCTGCTCCAATCGGCGATGGCCGGCGCCGAGCGCGTGTTCCAGCTGCTCGACAACCAGGACGAGGACTGCCCGCCCGACCCCACGGCCGTGCCCGGCCCCGCGCCCGCCGCCGACGCCCCCGCGTTCGAGCTCGAGGACGTGAGCTTCGAGTACAAGCCCGGCGTCCCCATCCTCCACGACGTGAGCCTCTCGGCCCGGCGCGGGGAGAAGATCGCCCTCGTGGGCGCGACGGGGGCCGGCAAGAGCACGATCGCCTCGGTGCTGCTCCGCCTCTACGAGATCCGCGCCGGCGCGGTGCGCGTCTTCGGGCGCGACGTCCGCGCGCAGGCCCGCGCCGAGCTGCGCCGCCAGTTCGCGGTCGTCCCGCAGGACGTCTATCTGTTCCCCGGGACGGTCGCGACCAACATCGCCGCCGGCGCGAAGGACGTCGACCGCGCCAAGGTCGTCCGCGCCCTCGAGCGCATCGGCGCCAAGGACCTGTTCGAGCGCCGCGAGGGCGGGCTCGACGCCCGCGTCATCGAGCGAGGCTCGAACTTCTCCGCCGGCGAGCGGCAGCTCATCGCCTTCGCCCGCGCCCTCTACCGCGATCCGCCGATCCTGGTGCTCGACGAGGCCACGGCGAACGTCGACAGCGATACCGAGGCCCGCCTCCAGCGCGCGCTCGACGGCGCGATGCAAGGGCGGACGGCGCTGATCATCGCCCACCGCCTCTCGACCATCCGGCGCGTCGACCGCATCATCGTCTTCCACAAGGGGCGCGTCGTCGAGCAGGGGACGCACGACGACCTCCTCGCGGCCGGCGGGGTGTACGCGAAGCTTCACCGGCTGCAGTTCGCTCGCGAGCAGATCGAGAGCGCGGTCGCGTCGGTGCGGTAGCGGGGCGCCGCTCGAACCGCCGAAGCTCGAGCGCGGCGAGGCGGGTGGTGGCGCCGGCTGCGGCGGGCGTCGCCCTCCACGACCGCGAGAGCGGCGGCCACGACCGCAGGAGATGGCCGTCGATTTGCGAGGGGGAATCCACCCCGTCGGGACTCACTTGCTCCGCGTCAATCGCATCGCCCGACCGCCCAGCTCTCGTTCATGAACGGCCTCGCCCATGGCGTGCGCCTGCTCATCCACCCGATCCCTGCGCGGCGCGTGAGAGGAGTCTTCGTCGTGAGTTGGTCGGCACAGGAGGCGGGTGTCATCGGGCTCGCGGTCGCCTGCTCGCCGGCGCCCGCGATGCGGCGGTTGCTCGCGCTCCACGGCGGCTCCTCGGCGTGCGCGGGTGCGGTGCACGGGGGTGTTCCTCGAGCGAGGCAGCGACGGCGAGCGCGAGCTGCCGGCCGTCCCACGGGGCGCGAGCACGAACGAGGCATGACCCATGCTCCGTGAGCATCGCTCGTCGATGGCGGTGGCATGCGCGGCGGTGGTGGTGGCGAGCGCTCCGGCCAACGCACAGGAGGGGCCACCGCCGGAGCCGCGCATCCGCGACAACCTCTTCCTGCTCGAGGAGGCTTACAACCAAGAGCCCGGTGTCATCCAGCACATCCAGGTGTTCCAGCTCGACCCGAAGACGCGCGACTGGGGCTACAGCTTCACGGACGAGTGGCCGGTCCCCGATGACCTGAATCAGCTCTCGTTCACGCTGCCGGTCGTGGGCCTGAGCGGTGTCGAGACGGTGGGCGTCGGCGATCTGATGCTCAACTGGCGCTTCCAGGCGCTCGGCGTCGGGGGGAAGGGGATCGCGGCGTTGGCGCCTCGCGTCTCCGTTGCCCTGCCCACGGGTGATGCCCAGAAGGGCACCGGGCGAGGAAGCGCGGGCATCCAGCTCAATTCCCTTTCAGCCTCGAAGCCGGCCGGTACCTCGTCCTTCACTTCAACGGCGGTGCGACCATCACGCCGGGGGCGGAGTCCCCGAGCGGGGAACGCTCCGCGGCCGCCGTCGACGCGAACGGCGGGTTCGCGCCCGTGCTCCAGCCGCTCGCGTGGGTGAACGCGCTCGTCGAGCTCTCGTTCGTATCCGCCGAGGAGGTCGGCGACACGGAGAACCACCGCACTCGCGAGCTCGTCGTGAACCCTGGTCTGCGTTTCGCGATCGACGTGGAGCGCTGGGGCCTCCAGATCGTGCCCGGCGTCTCGGTGCCGCTGCGCGTGGCTCCCTCGGACGAATTCAGCGCGTCGGCGCTCCTCTACCTCTCGTTCGAGCACCCGGCGTTCGAGGTGGGGTCGAGCGAATCGGCGTTGGGACGCGAGCGTCGCCCGCCCGAGAACCGAATCGGGCAGCTTCGAGAGGACTGATGCGCGCGCAGGCGCGGCGCAAGACATCGGCTCCCGGCCACCTCGCGCGGACCGGCTCGCACTCGTAGAGCGCGCGACCGCCGAAGGCGCGCGGCGACCGGACGCGCCAGTCCTGCCTGTGCCGCCTTCCCTCACCGCCCTCTCCGATCGCGTTGGGGGCATCTGCGCCGCGCTGTCGCGTCGTCGTCCTGGGCTCGAACGGAACGGCAGGCGTTCGCGACGACACGTCGCGTCCTGGCGCCGCGACGGAGCGCGCCGAGCCTCACGAGGGACGGTGCTCTCCGGACATGCGCACGCCTCGAGCACGGCGCGCGGAGGTCCGGCCCTTGCAGACACACGCAGGCGGAGGTGCTCGCGAATGCCGTTTCGAACGAACATCTACGGATTGCTCGGCGCCGTGCTGATCGTGGCAGGCTGCGCCAGCGACGATCGTCCGGCCGTCGGCGAAGACAGCCAGAAGGCCAGCCCCGAGGCAGCGCCGTCGTTCAGGTGCAACGGTCCCGGCGAGGAGGCCATCGACTGCGACGACGGCGATGCCTGCACGCGAGACAAGTGCTCGAGCAAGACCGGCTGCAGCCACCAGCCGATCAAGCCTTCGGACCCGCGTCACGACATCTGCGAGGTGAGCAACAAGCCCGAGAAGCCGTGCAACACGGACGCGTGCGTCACCGCCATCTGCGCGGAGGATCCGTTCTGCTGCGAGGAGGCATGGGACGGCCAATGCGTGAGCGAGGTGACCTCGATCTGCGGTCAGAGCTGCGGCGGGGCGTGACCCGATCCCGATCCCCGGGGTGCGCGCCGCGGCGGCCTGCCTCGTCGCCTTCTTCCCGAGCGTGAAGAAGAGCGCCGCCGCGGTCCGCAGGATCGGCCCCGCTGCGCGGCGCGATCGACTCCGGCGCCGTGCACGCGCGCGCGAGCCAGATGATCGCAGCCCCGACGCCATCGAGCTCGCGAACCGGCTCTACGAGCGGGTGAGGTCCTCGGCCTCCTACCTGCGCCGATGGATGGACCGAAAGTCGAGGTGCTCGTCGTACGCCTCGGTGGTTCCGTCGGGCAGGAGGACGATGGTCGTGGTCCCCTGCGGCGCCAGGTGGGTGATCTCGTCCGGTCCCACCTGCCGGACCACGCGCTTGTCCCCCTCCTCCTTCAGCGTTTCGTACCGGCCGCGGCTCACCGGCTTGCCGTCGAGGAACACGGTGAACGACTGGCCGTCGTCGTGGACCCAGAGCTTCGAGGTGAACCCGTTGGTCATCGACTCGAAGCTCTTCAGCAACGTGGCTTCCTTGGTCGCGTCACCACCCGCCGCCTTGCGGGCGATCGCCTCGTAGAGGGGGCGCGGGCTGCCGACGAGCTCCCAGTCTCCGACCAGGCGCTCGGCGAGCGAGAGGGCGATCGGCGTGACCTCGATCCGGATCAGCGCGCCGCACCCGAAGGGCGGCGCTTTCTCGTCGGCCGCGGCCTTCTCGCAGGCCGCCTTCTCGCCGTCCCGGTTCAACAGCTCCCGTCCGGCGGAGCTCCGTGCGCCCGCCCCGGCGCGGGCGATCGAGGCGCCTCCCGAGACGGCCGCGTCGGCGCCCGCGAAGAACTCGAAGGCACCGGCGGTGAGGGCCGTGATCAGGTGCGTGGCCCGCCCGCACTCGCCCGAGAGCTCGGCGCGCCGGACGCTCGATCGCTCGGCGGCGTAGCGACCGACGATCGTCATCGCCACGTCGAGCTGCCCCGACTTCTGGAGCTTCCCCTCGAGCTTGGCGGCGTGGACCGGCACGCTCGCGTAGAGCTCGTCGGCGTCGTGGATGGCGAGGTGGTCGTCCTTGCGCGTGAGCCCGGTGTACCCGTAGGCGCCGGGGGCGCGGCACTGCGAGAGCACCTCCATCTCGCAGCCCTCGTAACGGACCGCGACCAGGCCCTGCTTCACCTGCGCCTCGAGCGTCGCCCGATCCGACGACGGCCACTCGACGATCAGCGGCCGCGCCTGGCTCGCCGTGACCCCGCACTTCGTCTGGCCCGCCGGGCGGTACTCGGGCGGCGTCGCCAGGCTCGAGGCGGTGTTGCCTCCGGAGCAGCTCGAGGCGAGGAGGGCGAGCGAAGCTCCCAGCCGAGTCCAGTGGTTCACGGCGGCGAGCTTACCGTATCGAGGGGCTGGCCGAGGTAGCGATGCACTGCGGCGCGCCCACCGTCACACGTGTCCGCGGGGGCGCGCGAGAGCGCGGTCGCGTCGGTGCGCCGAGTGAGCCGGTGGCGGCTGGGCTACGCGCGGACCGGCTCGCACTCGTAGAGCGCACGGCACAGGCCGACGGCGCGGGGCGACCGGACGCGCCAGTCGAGGCGGTTCATCACGTAGCCGAACGCGATCTGCGCCACCGGATCGCACCATCCGAGCGCGCCGCCCATCCCGGCATGGCCGAACGACTCGCGGTTCGGCGAGAACAGGCTCGTCTCCTCTTTGAGGAACCCCTGCGACCAGCCGAGCGGCTTTTGGAGCACCGCGTCGCGCTCGGACCAGCCCTGGCGCCGGTGCACCGGCTCGAGCGTGCTCGATCGCAGATACGCCCTGCCGCCGAAGCTGCCTGCGCCCGCGAAGGGGAGGTAGGCCCGCGCGATGCCGTGGGCGCTCGCGGTCGCCGAGGCCCACGCCAGCTCGGCGCGCCGGACCGGCAGCTCGTTGTACTCGCCGAGCCCGCCCCGGCCGGGGCGCGGGTTCAGGAACGCGCGGCGCGAGATCGAGTCGCGCGCGAGCGTGGCGCGGGTCACGCGCGCCTCCGTGGTCCCGCCGCGCAGCGTCGCGGCGAGCATGAAGAGGACGCGCCTCCAGGTCGCGGGCGGGTAGAGCGCCGCGACCTTGGGATCGAGCTCGGCGGGCGTCCCGAGCGACACCTCGGCGCCGAGCGGCTCGAAGAGCTCGCGACGCAGGAACGCTCCCATGCGCTCGCCGGCGATCCGCTCGAACAGCTCGCGCGCGTACATGCCGAAGGTGATCGCGTGATAGCCCTGCCCGCGGCCCGGCTCCCAGATCGGCCGCTGCCGCTCGAGCGCCCCGACGAGGCGGCCGCGCCGGTCCTCGCGCACGCAGTCGTCCATCGTCAGCCGCTCGTCGAGCGCGGCGAGGCCGCCCTGGTGGTTCAGCAGCGTCCGGACCTTGATGCTCTCCTTGCCGCGCTGCGCGAACTCCGGCCAGTAGGTCGCGACGGGCGCGTCCCACTCGAGGCGACCGCGATCCGCGAGGAGCGCCAGCGCCATCGCCGCCAGGCCCTTCGTGACGGAGAAGACGACCACGCGCGTGTCCTGGTCCCACGCCGTGCCGCGCGCGACGTCTGCCTCTCCGCCCCACAGGTCCACGACGCAGCGGCCCCGGTGGTAGACCGTGAGCCCGGCGCCGATCTCGGCGCCCTCGCGGAGGTGCGATGCGAACCGGCGCGCGACCGGCTCGAAGCCGTCCGCGTAGGTTCCGCGTGAGGGAGGCGGGGCGGGGTTCGTCGCCCGATCGTACACCGCGGAGCGGTCAGTTGCAGAGCTCGGCGTCGCTCGCGCACCCCGGCGTCTTCTTCGCGCAGCTCGTGAGGGGCACGATCGTCGTGCAGCCCGTCCCGTCCGCGCAATCGAGCGTGACGTCGAGGCAGGGCGACGCGGCGTGGCAGGAGACGTCGACGTCGGCCATCGTCACGAGCTCGCCCGCATCGGCGGTCGCCTTGGTGATCGCGTCCTGGTTCGAGGTGGCCTTGTTCAGGTCGTTGTTGCCGTTCTCGTCCAGGATGGCGACGAGGTGGAACGTGCCGTTCTCCTCGCTCCACATGGCCGCCCCGTACATGCACATGTCGATCGCGAACGCGACCTGCCCGGCGGCGACGTCGTCCACCGGGACGTTGACGTTCGCGTGAAGGCGGCCGCCGATCGCCTCCTCGCCTGCGATGAGCGCGAACGGATGCCGCAGCGCCACGCGCAGCACGGGCGCCGCGCCGGGGGCGAAGTGCGCCGGATCGAAGTGAGCGACGCCCCGCACCCACGACGACTCCACCCCGCAGGCGCTCTCCGGCGGCGCATCGCAGAGATCGGCGGGCGCGTCCGGCGTGCCCGAATCGGGGATGTCCTCTCCACCGGCCCCGCCCGAGCCGCCCGCGCCCCCCGTCGCGCCCGTGGCCCCGCCGCCCGAGCCGGTCTGTCCCGCGGACCCCGCGGTCTCCGCGCTCGTCGAGGAGCACGCGGCGAGCGCGAGAGCCAAGCCGAGGAGAGGAGGGGCAAACGTCCGGACGTCCATGGGACGGCGCGCAGTGAAAGATCCGTGCCACGCCCAGCGCCCGCGAAAGCGCGGTTCCCATGCCCTGCGCCGTCAATCCTCGAACGCTCCTCGCGTGCGTGCGCTGGCGCGCTCCACGACAGGTGGCGCGGCGGGGCGAGCGGCGCCGCCCGCCTCGAGATCAAACGCCTTCGGCCCCCCGGTATCGCCGCCCTTGGCTCTCGGGTGCTCGGAGGACTACAAGGGTGTCCGGCGCCGGGGAGGGGGGCGACCGAGGACACAGGAGATGAGCATGAGCGCGTTGGGCAGGGCCGCGAGGCTCTACGAGGCGCCGATCGGGAAGAAGGCGGTGATGGCCATGACCGGCGTCATCCTCGTGGGCTTCCTGATCGGCCACGTCGTCGGCAACCTCCAGATCTTCAGCGGCCCCGGGCCGCTCAACAAGTACGCCGAGTTCCTCCACCACGGTACGCACGGCTTCCTCTGGGTCGTGCGCGCGGTGCTCGTCGGCTCGGTGGTCATGCACGTCAAGGCGGCCGTCGAGCTCTACCGGCTGAGCGGGAACGCTCGCCCGGTCGCCTACCAGAAGAAGGGACACCGCGGCTCGACGCTCCCGTCGCGCGTGATGCTCTACTCGGGCTTCGCGGTCGCGGCGTTCATCGTCTTCCACATCCTGCACTTCACGACGGGGCACGCGTACGCGGGCAAGTTCGTGCCCGACGACGTCTACCAGAACATGGTGGGCGCCTTCCGGAACCCGCTCGTCGCCGGCGTGTACGTCGTCGCGGTGCTTCTCGTGGCGATGCACCTGAACCACGGGATGTACAGCCTGTTCCTCTCGCTCGGCCTCGGCCACCCGCGCTGGACGGCGCGTGCGAGGTCCGGCGCGCGCGTCGCGTCGGCCCTGCTCGCGGTCGGGTTCGCCTCGATCCCGATCGCCGTCCTCGTCAACCTGGTGAAGTGAGGGAGGCCGCCATGCAGCTCGACTCCAAGGTCCCCTCGGGGCCCATCGAAAAGAAGTGGGACAAGCACCGGTTCGACCTCAAGCTCGTCAACCCGGCGAACAAGCGCAAGTTCACGGTCATCGTGGTCGGCTCGGGCCTCGCGGGCGCCTCCGCCGCCGCGTCGCTCGCCGAGCTCGGCTACGACGTGAAGTGCTTCTGCTTCCAGGACAGCCCCCGCCGCGCGCACTCGATCGCCGCGCAGGGCGGCATCAACGCCGCGAAGAACTACCAGAACGACGGCGACAGCACCTGGCGGCTCTTCTACGACACGGTCAAAGGCGGCGACTTCCGCGCGCGCGAGGCGAACGTCCACCGGCTCGCGCAGATCAGCGTCGACATCATCGACCAGTGCGTCGCGCAGGGCGTGCCCTTCGCGCGCGAGTACGGCGGAACGCTCGCGAACCGCTCGTTCGGCGGCGCGCAGGTGTCGCGCACCTTCTACGCCCGCGGGCAGACGGGGCAGCAGCTCCTGCTCGGCGCCTACCAGGCGCTCGAGCGCCAGATCGGCGCCGGCAAGGTGAAGATGTACTCGCGCACCGAGGTGCTCGACGTCGTGCTCATCGACGGCGCGGCGCGCGGCGTCGTCACGCGCGACCTCATCACCGGCAAGATCGAGTCGCACGTGGGCGACGCCGTCGCGCTCGCGACCGGCGGCTACGGCAACGCCTTCTACCTCTCGACCAACGCCAAGGGGTCGAACGCGACGGCGATCTGGCGCGCCCACAAGCGCGGAGCGCTCTTCGCCAACCCCTGCTTCACGCAGATCCACCCGACGTGCATCCCGGTGAGCGGCGACTACCAGTCGAAGCTCACCCTGATGAGCGAGTCGCTCCGCAACGACGGCCGCATCTGGGTGCCGACGAAGGCGGGCGACGGCCGGGCCGCCGCCGACATCCCCGAGGCGGAGCGCGACTACTACCTCGAGCGGCGCTACCCGGCGTTCGGCAACCTCGTCCCGCGCGACGTCGCCTCGCGCGCCGCGAAGGCCGCCTGCGACGAGGGCCGCGGCGTCGGCCCGGGCGGCCGCGGCGTCTACCTCGACTTCGCCGACTCGATCAAGCGGCTCGGCGCGAACTTGATCCGCGAGAGGTACGGCAACCTCCTCGAGATGTACGAGCGCATCACCGGCGAGGACCCGTACAAGCAGCCGATGCGCATCTACCCGGCCATCCACTACACGATGGGCGGGCTCTGGGTGGACTACAACCTGATGAGCACCATCCCGGGCCTCTACGTCCTCGGCGAGGCGAACTTCTCGGATCACGGCGCGAACCGGCTGGGCGCGAGCGCGCTCATGCAGGGGCTCGCCGACGGCTACTTCGTCCTGCCGTACACGATCGGCGACTACCTCGCGCAGGCGAAGCTCCCCAAGGTCGACGCGAAGCACGCGGCGTTCAAGGACGCCGAGCGCGGCGTCGCCGACACGACGAAGAAGCTCCTCGAGTCGAAGGGCAAGAAGAGCGCCGACACCTTCCACAGGGAGCTCGGGAAGATCCTCTGGGAGAAGTGCGGCATGGCGCGCAACGACGCGGGCTTGAAGGAGGCGCTCGCCGCCATCCCCGAGCTCCGGGCGCGCTACTGGAAGGAGGTCACCGTGCCCGGCAGCGGCCAGGAGCTCAACCAGGAGCTCGAGCGCGCGGGCCGCGTCGCCGACTACCTCGAGTTCGCCGAGCTCTTGTGCTTCGACGCGCTCCACCGCAAGGAGTCGTGCGGCGGCCACTTCCGCGAGGAGTACCAGACGCCCGAGGGCGAGGCGCAGCGCGACGACGAGAGCTTCTGCTACGTCGCCGCCTGGGGGTTCAAGGGGGTCGGCGAGAAGCCGGAGCTGAACAAAGAGCCGCTCACGTTCGAGCACGTCCACCTGACCCAGCGGAGCTACAAGTGATGCGCACCTACAACCTGACCCTCCACGTGTGGCGCCAGAAGGGCGACAAGGACGCGGGGCGCTTCGTCGAGTACAAGGCGGAGAACGTCAGCGAGCACATGTCGTTCCTGGAGATGCTCGACGTCCTCAACGAGGGGCTCGTCGCCAAGGGCGAGGAGCCCATCTCGTTCGATCACGACTGCCGCGAGGGCATCTGCGGCATGTGCGGGTTCATGATCAACGGCGAGGCGCACGGGCCGATCCCCGGCGGCACCATCTGCCAGCTCCACATGCGCCACTACAAGGAGGGCGACGTCCTCTGGCTCGAGCCGTGGCGCGCGCGGGCGTTCCCGATCGTGAAGGACCTCGTCGTCGACCGGAGCGCGCTGGATCGCGTCATCGCCGCGGGCGGCTTCGTCTCGGTGCCCACCGGCAGCGCGCCCGACGGCAACGCCATCCCGGTCCCGAAGGACTGCGCCGACAGGTCGATGGACGCCGCCGCGTGCATCGGCTGCGGGGCTTGCGTCGCGATGTGCCCGAACGCCTCGGCCTCGCTCTTCGTGGGCGGCAAGCTCACGCACCTGGGGCTCTTGCCTCAGGGCGAGCCGGAGCAGGACCGGCGCGTGCTCGCGATGATCGCCGCGATGGACAAGGAGGGCTTCGGCCACTGCACGAGCACGGGCGAGTGCGAGGCCGTCTGCCCCAAGCAGCTGCCCCTCGAGGTGATCGCGCGCATGAACCGCGACTACATCCGCGCGAGCCTCTCGGCGAGGCCCGAGGTGGCGCGCGGCGGGGACTGATCCACCTCACCCCCAAGCCCCCTCTCCCTGACGGGAGAGGGGGAGCCCTGTTTGCGGCGCCGTTCCCCCTCTCCCGCGAGAGAGAGGGGGTCAGGGGGTGAGGTCCCCTACTCCGTGCCCGCGCCTCCCGCGACGACGAGCAGCCAGTAGTCGGAGCAGGTCGCGTTCACGACGAGCATGTCGGTCTCGTTGATGTCCTTGACCTCGACCATGTTGCCGGCGGCGAGCGCGATCGAGTCCGGATCGGGGGTCTCGGCGTCGCTCGCGTCGCCCGCGTCGCTCGAGCCGCCGTCGGCTCCGGTGCCGAAGCCGTACTCGTTGAACGAGAGGTACGCCTGCCAGTACGTCGGCGTCCCGCCGAGCTGGTGGACGAGGCGGTAGCGCATGCCGCCCGGGAAGTAGAGCCACCAGCCGTTCCACGCCGACGTCATGTAGACGCCGTTGGTCACGGTTCCCTCGGTGTAGCGGGCCGCGGGGTTGCCGCTCGCCGAGCGATCGCAGGTCTCGGGGCCGATGTTGTCGACGAACGAGCACGCGGCCACCGCGCCCGCGCCCGACGCGAGGAGCGCGAGCGCCGCCGCCCGCTGCGCGAGCCTAGCCGTGGAGCCAGCGCGCCGCGTCGATCGCATGGTAGGTGAGGATGAAGTCGGCGCCGGCGCGCCGGATCGAGGTGAGCGCCTCGAGCGCGGCGCGGCGCTCGTCGATCATGTTGGCGGCGGCGGCGGCCTTGATCATGGCGAACTCGCCGCTGACGTTGTACGCGCCGAGCGGCAGCGGCGAGGCCGCGCGCACCTTGGCGAGCACGTCGAGGTAGGGCAGGGCCGGCTTGACCATGAGCATGTCGGCGCCCTCCTCCTCGTCGAGGCGCGCCTCGCGCAGCGCCTCGCGGCTGTTGCCCGGGTCCATCTGGTAGCCGGCGCGGTCGCCGAACTTGGGCGCGCAGTCGGCCGCGTCGCGGAAGGGGCCGTAGAACGCCGAGGCGTACTTCACCGCGTACGAGAGGATCGCGATCTCGGAGAAGCCCTCCCCGTCGAGCGCGCGACGCAGGGCGCCGACGCGGCCGTCCATCATGTCGCTCGGCGCGACGACGTCGGCGCCGGCCCTGGCGTGCACGACCGCGGCGCGCGCGAGGATCTCGAGGGTGCGGTCGTTGTCGACGTCGAGCGCCCCGCCCGGCCCCGGCCGGAGCACGCCGCAGTGCCCGTGGTCGGTGTACTCGTCCACGCAGACGTCGGTCATCACCACCAGCTCGGGCGCGGCCTCCTTCATCGCCGCGACCGCGCGCGGCACCGGGCCGTTCGGGTCGTAGGCGCTGGTGCCGTCGGCGTCCTTCGTCCTGGGCAGCCCGAAGAGGATGACGCCGCCGAGGCCGAGATCCTTGGCGCGGCGCGCCTCGGCGGCCGCGGCGCTCACCGGCAGCTGCGAGACGCCCGGCATCGTCGCCACGGGGCGGGGCTCGGTGAGCACCTCGTTGAAGAACATCGGAAGGATGAGATCACCCGGGTGGAGGGTGGTCTCGCGGACGAGCGCGCGGATCGCCGCCGTGCGGCGGAGCCGGCGCGGCCTCTCGGTGGGGAACACGGCGGCAGCATAGCGCTTATCGAGCGCGGCGGCTCGATGCGCTACCGTGCTCGGCCATGCCGCTCGTCCACCCCTTGCGTGAGCTCCTCGGCGATCCGGGCGCGAGATCGTTCCAGCTCATGGGCGAGGACCTGGTCCTCATCGACGGCCCCGCCCTCCGCGAGGCGGCCGCCCGCTACGAGAGCGAGCTCGCGCGCACCGTCCCGGCCGACCTCCAGGCGGCGCGCGAGCGCGAGCTCGCCGGCGTGCTCCGCGAGGCCCACGTCTGGCTCAAGAAGCACAACCGCAGCCTCTACGGCCGCGTGCGCGGCTACGTCGCGCTCGGTGTCCGCTGCGGGTTCGAGTACCCCTGGCCGGTCGTCGCGATCCTCGGCATCTGCCAGGTCCTCGGGGGCGTGCTCCGCTCGCGCGTCTACGGCGTCGTCGGCGAGATCGTCGGGCGCGCCGGGATCGCCGCGCTCTCCGAGCTCGCGAGCGGCATGGACGACGTGCTCCTCCGCACCAACCGGGGCATCTTCGCCGACTCGGTCCCCGTGGTGCTCCTCGCCCTGCGCGCGCACGCGCTCCGCCGGGCGGGCGAGCGGGCGCTCGCCGACGCGCTGCTCGCGGGCCCGCTCCCGGCGACCATGGACGACGAGAGCCGCCGGCTCGCCGCCGCGGTCTACGAAGGCCTCGGCGTCGACGGCGGCGAGGAGCGCTTCCGGGTGCTCTCGCGCGTGACGCTCCAGCACTTCGCCCGCGAGCAGGCCATCTTCAGCCATCACATGGGCCGGGGGCGCCGTCGCCCGCCGCGCCTGGTCGCCGCGTTGCTCGAGAGCGCCGACGTGCCCGCGCCGCGCATCGTGAGCGTGCGCGGAGGTCGCGCGCTCAAGTTCGTCCCCTACCGGCTGCCCGACGGCTTCGACATCCACGACCACGACGCGCGCGTCGAGCAGTTCGGCCGTGCCTTCGTCCGCTCGGTGACCGAGGACCTCGATGGCTACCGCGTCGCCGTCCGCTACGTGGTCGAGCGCTTCGGCCAGGCGGGCACGCCCTCGCGCGCGGCGTTCCTCGACGGCGGGAGCCCGACCAGCGAAAAGGCAGTGGGCGCGCCCGCGCGTTGAGGCGCGCGGCTCCGGTCACCGGTCTTGCGGCCGGTGCTCCCACGCGAGCGTCGACCGCAGTCGACAGCCCTGTCGACTGGACTCTCCATCCGGCGGCGGTGCGCCCGTCGATCGCCGCGGACGCGCGCGGGTGGGGCGCTCGCGAGACATGGACCCGCTCTTGCGATGGTGCCCCGTCACCGAGGAGGACGCCATGCACCGACGAGCCATCGATCGATCCCTCATCCCGCTGTTCCTGGCGGCGGCGCTGGTCGCGTCGACCGGCTGCGCGATGCCGTCGAGCACCGCGCCCGGCGAGGAGACGGTGTTCGGCGCCGGCGGAGACGGCGCCGGCGGCGACGCCACGACCGGAGGCGGACAGGGCGGCGGCGATCTCTTCGGGACCGGCGGCGCGACCGCGACGAGCACCGGCGCCGGCGAGGCCCTCGGCACCCCCGTCCGCCTCGTGCCCGGGCTCCTGAGCATGACGTTCTACGAGACGACGAACGTCGCCGTGCCGTACACGTTCGAGGTCGGCGGCCCGGAGCTCACCCAGGCGATCGGCGACCTCGGCAAGGACGCCTTCGACATCCCCGGCGCGCCCACCGAGTACTACGACGTCTACTACTCGAACGACGAGGGCGAGTTCGACATCGACGGCAAGTACCTCACCATCGCCGGCGTGTTCGAGAACCCGGCTCCGGCCGGGGGCGGGCTCAACCTCGCCGAGATCGCGCTCAACTACGACGACGACACGACGGAGCTCGGCAACTACGTCGCGAGCTTCGCCGCGCTCGGCGACAACGCCATCCCGGGCGACGTCGCCAACTGCATCGACGGCGACGTCGCCACGTACACCACGATGGGCAACACCCTCGGGAGCACCCAGCGACTGCGCCTGACGCTGGGGTTCCTGTCCACGTCGGGCCCGCCGCCGGACCCGCACTGAAGCTCTCCAGCGATCGAGCGCCCGACCCGCGCGGCTTCGAGTTGGCGAGGCCGAGGCTGCGGCGCGGCGATCCGCCGCGATGCCGCGGCGTCAGGCCAGCCGCGTTCCGAGGAGGATGCGTGGGGCCGAGAGCAAGCACCTCCGGAACTGCCCATAGAAAAGGCCGAGCCCCGACTTCGTTGCTGCCCCGTGGACGACCTCGTCGTCCAACTCCCAATAGAGCACGTACGTGACGGCCTTGCCGCGCCTCACGAGAGGCCGCGCCGGCTTCCCGTCCCGGATCGCGTTGAAGTCGTCTTGGCGGTGAGTCCGCTTCATGTATCGGACGTCGATCACGCCGGGATGACTCCTGTGGTGCTCGGCGACCCGGTGCACGAGCTCCTCGAACTCGTCGGTTCTGTCCGCCCTCACCTCGTAGATGCAAACCTCGACGAAGCTCGCTGGTCTCGTTGCCATGGATGCCCGAAGTTGGCGATTTCGAGCGGTAACCATGCGTCGGCGGTCGACAGGATAGCGGCGGCGCAGAGGCTTGTCATCCGCGAGCGCCTGGTCTCGGTGCGGGCTCGGATCGCGCTCCTCGTGACGCCCGCGGCGCTCGATCGGGCATGGACCTCGCCGCGCAGCCCGCCGCTCGCGCCTACCAGACCCTGGGGAGCAGCCGGTACCTCACCTGCCCGACGTACTCCCGATACCCGGGCAAGTCTCTGGAGAGCACCTCCTCCTCGTTTCGAATGCGCTGCACGAGGAGCGGGACGAGGAGCAGCGCCGGGATCGACGCCCAGTACGAGCCGAGCGCCAGCGGCGTCGGCAAGAAGATCAACACCGCGCCGAGGTACATCGGGTGGCGGACGATCGCGTACGGCCCGGTCTTGATCACCCTCTGGCCGCGCTCGACCTCCACGACGCGAGAGGCGAAGGTGTTCTCGCGAAACACGCGGAGGATGAGGGAGTAGCCCGCCAGCACCAGCGCGTCGGCGGCGATGCTCGCCGCCGCGGGCACGCGCGACCAGCCGAAGCGCTGGTCGAGCCCGGGCACCACGTACGTCGCAAAGGAGACGAGCCACAAGAGACGGACGAGGCGCCTCTGGGCCGGCTCCTTCTCGTGCTTGCGCATGCGTCGCTCGAGGAGACCGGGGTCGCTCCTGACGAGGTACGAGAGGCCGGCGGTCATCGGGACGAAGAGCGTGACCAGGTACATCCACGCCTGCCAGTAGCGCAGCGTCCCTGCCGGCACGAAGATCAGCACGCCGAGCACCACGAAGCTGAGCCCGAAGCGGAGGACGACCTCTACGAGGAGCTTGGGCGTGAGGCTCATCCGGCCCTCTCGAGCGGTCGGCCATCGGCGCCCGCCGCGGCGATCGCCGGCCCGCCGATCTCCTCGAGGAGCTCGTTCGCGAGCGCCAGGACGACGGCCTTCGTCGATCGGGTCCGGCGAAAGACGGAGAGCTCACGCTCGGCGCAGGCGCCCTCCTCGAGGATGCGGCGCGCGCGCGCGAGGTCGTCGACCTCGCCGAGGGCGTGCGCGGTCGGGGCGACGAGGTCGAACAGGTCCTCGGCCACGCGGCGCAGCGGCCTCGCCGTCCCCGCCTCGTCGCAGACGATGCGCGCCTCGAGCCCCCGGTGCGAGGCCTGGAACGCGTTCTCCCGCTCGAGCCACCACGGCAGCGGCCCGACGAGGCGCGCCGCCGGCTCCTCCGTCCGCGCGAGGTGCACGAGCAGGGAGTGGACGAGGGCGGCGATCGCGAGAGAGCGCTCGACCGTCGGCTGGGCGTCCATCACGCGGATCTCGATCGTCCCGAAGTCGGGGCGAGTCCTTAGGTCCCAGTGCATGTCCCGGAACGACGCGAACATGCGCGCCCGCTCGACCGTGTCGAGGAAGCGAAGGAACTCGGGCCAGTCTTGGAACTTCGGCGGGACCCCGCAGCTGCGCGTCGCCGCGAGCACGCGCTGCCTGTACGAGGCGAAATTCGTCGCGTGCCCGTGGAAGAAGGGCGACGACGTCGAGAGCGCGAGGAGGACTGGCAAGAGGCCCCGCACGCCCTCGATGACGCGCATGGCGACGGGGCCGGACGGCATCCCCACGTGCACTTGCAGCGAGCAGGTGATCTGGCCGTGCGCGAGGTAGGCCTGCGTGCGCTCGATCGCGAGGTAGCGGGGCATGGGCGTGACCGGGACGAGGCGCTCGCAGAACGGATGGGTGCCGGCGCCGACGAGCGCGAAGCCGAGGTGCGCCGCCGCGTCCGAGAGCCGCGCGACGGTGTCGAGCAGCGCGGGGCGCAGCGCGGCCGTGCTCTCGGCGGGCAGGCTGATGGTCTCGACCGACGTCTGCAGCATCTCGGGCTTGATGCACGGATCGCCGGACAGGATCCCGGCGAGCGGGACCACCCCCTCGGCCAGGTCGAGCGTCGATCGATCGACGATGTGCCACTCGAGCTCCACGCCGACCGTCGGCGGGGAAGGGCGAAACGTGCGGATCATGGCGCCCGGCGCAAGACCTCTTGGGCCTCGCGCACGACCTGGTCGAAGAAGCGCGCCCCGACGGCGAGGACGCGCTCGTCGACGGTGAACGCCGGGCTGTGCAGCGGCACGTACGGCGAGCCTTCCCCGCGCGCGCCGAAGCGGACGTAGCAGCCCGGCATCTCGTGGAGGTAGTAGGCGAAGTCTTCGGCGCCGAGGCTTGGGTGCTCCTGCGGCACGACGCTGCGCGTGCCGACCACCACCTCCGCGGCGCGCCGGCAGATCTCCGCCTCGCGCGGCGTGTTGACCACGGGGGGGTTGCCGTCGACGAGCTCGACGGCGACCGTCGCGTGGTGCAGCGCGCCGGCCGCTTCGGCCATTCGCCGGATGCCTTCGTGGACTCGCTCCCGGGCGGCGGGCACCGTGGTGCGGATCGTCCCCTCGAGCAGCGCCTCCTCCGCGATCACGTTCGCGGCCGTCCCCGCGGCGACGCGTCCGATCGTGACCACGGTGGGGTGGAGCGGATCGGCCTCGCGCGAGACGAGCGTCTGCAGCGCCGAGATGAGGAGCCCGGCGACGATGACCGCATCGACCGCCTCGTGGGGCCGCGCCCCGTGCCCGCCTCGACCGTGGACGCGCATCACGAACCGGTCCGACTGCGCGGTCACGGTCCCGCCGGTCACCATGATCTGTCCGGTCTCGTAGTGGTGGGTCACGTGGCCGGCGAAGATGGCGCTCGCGCCGTCGAGCGCGCCCGAGCGCAGCATCGCGCACGCGCCCTTGCCCTGCTCCTCCGCCGGCTGGAAGACGAGGACCACGTCGCCCTCCGGCGGAAGCTCGGCGAGGAGCCGCGCGGCGCCGAGGACCATCGCCATGTGCGCGTCGTGTCCGCAGGAGTGAACGCGCCCAGGGTGCTCCGACGCGAACGGCAGGCCCGTGATCTCGTTGCCCGGGAGCGCATCCATCTCGGCCCGGAGCGCGACGACCGGCGCGCCGGCGCGCCCGCGCACGCGGCCGAGCACGCCCGCTCCCCGCCCGCCGTAGGTGGCCGGGATGCCGAGCGCGGCGAGGGCGGCGAGCACGCGCTCGGCGGTGCGCTCCTCCTGGAACGCGAGCTCGGGGATGCGATGCAGCGTCCGCCTGAGCTCGACCAGCTCCTCCGGGAAGGACGTCTCGGGCGCCCTCATGATCGTTAGCTTGCCCGCCCCGTGGCGGCGTCAAGTAGGCGGGACCCGGCGAGCGGCGCGCCGCTCGATCCGCGCGGTCACCCGAACCCGTCCCGGAGATCAGCTGGACAGCGCCGAGCCGATCCGGAAGTAGAGGAGACGCCGGGCGCCGCACATCTCGCAGCGGACGCGGGCGACGCGGCGGCGGGCGGCGCCGCGCGTCTCGACGGTGTGATCGTCGACGCGGCAGCGGCCGCCGCAGAGCGAGCAGGCCAGCGAGGCGGCGCGGACCTCGACCTCGGAGGCCGAGGTGACCTCGATGGGGCGATCGAGCGAGCCGCCGACCTCGAGCGCGGCGAGCCGATCGAGCTCGCGCCGGAGGCCGGGGTGATCGCGGAGGACCTGCCGGCGCTCGGCGGCGCGCCGGTTCCTGTCGTGCTCGTCCGAGTACATCGCCTCCCAAGCTAAGTCGCCGCCGTGCGCGCACAAGCGCCGCGGAGACGAGCGCGGCTTCGCGGAGCCGCGGGGCGCTACACCCAGCCGTGCGACTCGATGTTGGCGACGAGGGCGTCGACGAGCTCCTCGACCTCGGCCAGCTCGCGGGCGCGGTAGGCCGAGCTCCGGCCGATCTCGAGCATCGCGTGGAGCCGGCCGCGCGGGCGGATCGGGAACATCACCGCGCCCTCGGCGCGCACGCCGAGCTTCGCGAGGCGATCGACCACCGCCTGACCGGCCGGGCCGGGCGAGGGCTCGGCGACGACGACGTTGCCTGCGGCGGCGGCGACGACGGCCGCGTCGAGCAGGCGGGCGCGCTCGCCGAGCACGTCGAACATCGCCGGGCCGTGGGCGCAGACGGCGACCGCGCCCTCGTCACGCACCTCGTGGACGATGGCGGCGTCGGACGACGTCTTGTGCACGGCGGCCGAGAGGAGCAGGAGCAGCGCGTCCTCGAGATCCGCGGCGCCCGAGAGCGAGTCGGCAGGGATCATGTCGGCGGCGACGGCGGGCCGGCCGGGCTGGGTGATGTCGTCGGTGGAGGGCGGCGGGGGCGGCGGCTCGTGGCTGACGACCGCGAGCTCGGTGAGCGGGCGCCACACCTTCCACGCCTCGTGACGGAGGAAGCTCTCGAGCGGTACCTTGCCCGCCTCGATGCCGCGCGTGATGAGCTCGAGGTTCAACGGGCCGACCGCGGTGGCGCCGTTGGTGACGTACCATCGGTCTGCAGCGGTCCGCTGTACATCCAGGACATCGGCTAGCATCTTGACGGTTCGCATGGCCCCCAAGCTCCCTGAAGGTGAATGTGCGGAATAGTAAGCCTATCTGGCCAGCTGTCAAGATGATGCGACGCGTCAGGACCTGGAAAGCACCGTGAAATCGAGGTCAGCCGCGCCTTTCTTGGGGGGATCGCCGGCGGAGCCGGGCGTCGTCTACCTGGTGGGCGGCGGCCCGGGTGACCCGGCCCTCATCACCGTCCGGGGCGCCGAGCTCCTGGCGAGCGCCGACGTGGTCCTCCACGACGAGCTGATCCACTCCGCGCTCCTCGAGCTGTGCCGCGGGGACGCCGACGTTCGCTGCGTGGGCAAGCGAGGCGGCGACGCCGCGGCGAAGAACGCGAAGCAGCGCGAGATCGACGCCGAGCTGATCGCGCTCGCCCGAGCTGGGCGGAGCGTGGTGCGCCTCAAGGGGGGCGATCCGTTCCTGTTCGGGCGCGGCTCGGAGGAGGCCGAGGCCGTGACGCGCGCCGGGCTCCGCTACGAGGTGGTGCCCGGCGTCTGCTCGCCGCTCGGCGCCGCCGCGTATGCGGGCATCTCGCTCACGCACCGCGATCTCGCCTCGAGCGTGACGATCGTCAGCGGCACCACGCGCGCCGGCGAAGGGTACGACTGGGGCGAGATCGCCGGCGTGAAGGGGACGCTCTGCGTGCTCATGGGGATGCGCCGCATCGACGAGGTCGTGCGCGGGCTCTGCGAGCGCGCGCGGCGCGATCCGGCCGAGCCTGCCGCCGTCGTCCAGTGGGGCACGCGCGCGCAGCAGGCCGTCGTCACCGGGCCGCTCGCGAGCCTGCCGGCGCTCGCTCGCGACGCTGGGCTCGGCAGCCCCGCCGTGATCCTCGTCGGGGCCGTGACCGAGCTGCGCCGGACGCTGTGTTGGTTCGACGCGCGGCCGCTCTTCGGCAAGCGCGTGCTGGTCACGCGGCCGCGCGGGCAGAGCGCCGCCACCGCGCGGCTGGTGCGGGCCCGCGGCGCCGAGGCCATCGAGCACCCGACCATCGTCATCGACGCGCCGCCGGATCCGGCGCGCGTCGAGCGCGCCGCGCGCGAGCTCGACCGCTACGACGTCGTCGCCTTCACCAGCGAGAACGGCGTCGAGCGCTTCTTCGCCGAGCTCGACCGGCAGGGCAGGGACGCCCGGGCCTTCGGGCGCGCGATCGTCGCGGCCATCGGCACCGGCACCGCCGCGGCGCTCGCGGCGCGCGGCGTCCGCGCCGACGTGATCCCCGGCGACTTCCGCGGCGAGGAGCTCGCCGGCGCCATCCTCGGCGACGCTCGCGTCGAGGCCCGCGTCGCCGAGGCGCGCGCCGCCGGTCGGCCGCCGCGCGCCATCATCCCTCGAGCGCTCGTGGCGCGCGAGGTGCTCCCCGAGACCTTGCGCGAGCGTGGCTTCGAGGTGGACGTCGTGCCGGTCTACGAGACCCGGCAGGCGCCCGCCGATCGCCGCGACGCGCTCGTGGCCGCGATCGAGGCCGGCGAGATCGACGTCGTCCTCCTCACGTCGAGCAGCACGGCCGACAGCCTCTGTGATCTGCTGGGCGAGCGCGCCCCCGAGCTCCTCGCCAAGACGGTCGTCGCCAGCATCGGGCCGATCACCACCCGCTCGCTCGAGGCGCGGCGGGTCGCCGTGGGCGTGACCGCGACCGTGAGCACGACGCGCGGGCTCATCGAGGCGGTCGAGCGCCACCTCGCCGCACGTTGAGATCCGAGCCGCAGGACGAAGGGTCGCTCGGGGTTTCCTGGTAAGGAAGCGCTGATCGGCGGCGACGCGCCGACCGCTCTGCGGATACGATCGTCGGGTGATGGATCGTTCCCTCGGGCTGCGTCATGCGTTCGGTTTGGCCGCTTCCCTGAGCGCCCTCGCATGCAGCAAGAGCGCGGAGCCGCCGCCGACCGAGACGCGCGAGCCGAGGTCCACCGCGGTGGCTCCCGCATCGGCGGTCGGCGCGACCCCGCCGCCCTCCACCGCGTCCGCGCCCGTCGTCGCCGCGTCCGCCACGGCGCTCGCCGAGCGCGAGCGCCCTGCGGACGACGACGTGCTCGTCGTCCCGGCGAGCGCCGCGGGCAGCGCGAGAGGGTTTCGGATCTCCGGGCTGCGTGGTCACGGCTGGTCGAGGTCCGGATCCGACGGCCGGGTCCTCGTCACGCTGAGCGGTCCCCCCGGCGGCCCGCTCGGCTTCGAGGTGCGCGCCTCCTCCGCCGAGGGCGCCGGCTCGGCGACGCTCGAGAAGCAGTTCGCCGAGGCCGTGACGCATCGGCCCTCGAGGGCGGGTCGGCCCGAGAAGGTGCGCCTGGCGGGCGCCGAACGCGAGGCGCAGGCGTTCCGCACCGGGGAGGGCCTCGCGACCACGAGCTGGTGCGCCGTCCGCGTGCCGGGGGCGCCCGGGCGAGCGGGCCTGCTGGTGCTCGCGTCCACCGGCGGACGCGGCGACGCCGAGCCGACGTGCGAGGCGTCCCTCCGACACGAGGCCATTGCCCCCTTGGTCGCGTCCTTCGCGCTCGAGTGACGGCGGGCCGCGCGTGCCGGCCTGCGGAGGAGATGGCCACGTGAGAGGCCGGCCGCCGCGGGCGTCCCGGCAGCCGGCTACTCGAACGTCGCCCGCACCAGCAAGAACTTGTTGTTCAGCTCGGGCGGCGTGAGCTTGTCGAACGTGCGCGGCCCGCCGAGCTCGTTCGAGAGCGTGCCGGTGCGGCCGTGCTCGGTGAGGAAGTAGAACGTCTTCACGCCCTTCTTCTTCTGCTCGAGGATCCAGTCGGTGAACTTCTTGCCGCTCGAGACGAACGCCGGGACCTTGTTGCCGGTGTAGAAGTTCTCGCCCTTCCAGTTCATCTGGTACGCGACCAGCGGGCCCGGGATCGAGGCGGCCTCGCGGTGGTAGGCGATGACGAGCTCGCGCTGGCCCCAGTGGGGCGAGGTCTTCACGAAGTAGACGTCGAGGCCCCAGGCCGCGAACGCGATCGAGAGCGCGAGCAGCGCGGCGACGACGTGGCGGCGCCAGCGCGCCGCGATCAAGAGGAGCGTGAGCACCGTCGCCCCCGCGGCGAAGGCCCAGAGCGCGCCTTGGAAGTCGAGCGAGGCCGGCCAGGGGCGCTTGTAGTTGTAGGTGAAGAGGTGCAAGAGCCGGATCTGGCTGGGCTGGCCCTCGCGCGTGCCGGCGATGTCGCGGCCGACGACGAAGACGAGGAGGGCTCCGGCGAGCCCGATGGCGCCGAGGAGGACGCGCTCGTACCGGCTGCGCTGGACGTCGGCGTCGCTGATGGTCTCGGGGCGCGGCGGTGGGTCGCTCGCAGCGTGCGACGAGGGGGCCATCGCGCCCGCGATGGCGATGGCGAGGCCGCCGAGCACGAGCAGCCACCCGACGGCGCCGCCCTGGAGCGCGAGCGCGAGGAGGAGGCGGAGGCGCGTCGGCGGCGCCGAGCTCGGCGGCAGCGCCAGCACCTCGTTCCATCGCGGGACCATGCGGGCGAGGCCGGCGAGCGCGACCGCGACGCCGCCGCCCAGCCCCGCGAAGTACATCGCGGTGCTGCGGAGCGGGGGGGCGCGCAGGGGGGTCCACCAGTGAACGCCGCCCGAGGGCTCGCGGTACCCGCCGGGGACGCTGCCGACATGGAGGACGTCGGTGCTCCGGAGCATGTCGTCGAGGAGCACGCCGATCAGCATCGCCGCCGGCGGCACCGCCGGCATGATGTAGTGGTGGAACTTCGTCAGCATCAGGCTGAAGAGCGCGAAGGCGAAGAGGAACCACATCGCCAGGAACACCGAGGCGTCCCCCCGCCGGTCGGCGTCCTCGCGCCGCCGCAGCCACCAGACGAGGCCCGCCGGCGCGAGGCCCGTCCACGGGAACATCGCGTAGCCGAGCTGCCACACGTAGAAGCGGAAGCTCGTGTCGTCGCCCTCGTTCGTGTCGTGCACGTGGGTGAAGGCGCGCTTGAACATGTCGTGGAAGATCAGCCGATCGGTGAACGGCTGGCCGTGGCGCGAGTACATCGCCACGAACCACGGCAGCGCGACGGCGAGGACGATGAGGAGGCCCGAGGTGATCTCGACCCGGAGCAGGTCCTTGTAGCGGCGCGTGACGACGATGTAGACGAGCGCCGAGAGCACCGGCAGCCCGAGGCCCGCCGGGCCCTTGGCCATCGTCGAGAGCGCGGCGAAGAGCCACGCCGCGAGGAAGTAGAGGCGCTGCACGCGCCGCTCGCCCCAGTTGAGGTACGCGAGCACGCCGAGCGTCTGCATCCAGATGAGCGCCTGGAGAGCGGGCGTGAGGCCGCGCGCCACCGGGAGCTGCTGGCGGCAGCCCTCGTTGCCGGGCAGGCCGCAGTTCTGCGCCGAGCCCGACATGAACGAGTCCATGTGGACGTGCACGCCGAACGGTGCGAGCCGGACGTCGAGGTTGCGCGAGAGGAGGTAGAGGACCTGCGGCAGGGCGCAGGCGACGATGGCGCCCATCACCAGGTGGTACGCGGAGAAGCGCAGCCGCAGCCGGCCGAAGGCCACCTCGTAGACCTGGACCTCGCGCTCGCCATCGGCGTGCGCCCCGAGGAGGAAGAGCGCCATCGTGGCCGACATCGTCGCCACGAAGGGCATGTCGGTCATCGTCTGGTGCGAGACCAGGAACCACTGCGGCATGGTGGCGAGCACGATGCCGCCGAGGAGGCCCGCCCTGCGCCCGAAGACCGCCGCGACCGCCTTGTAGAGGAGGTAGCCGGCGACGAGCGTGAGCAGGAAGATCGGCAGGCGCACCGCCCACTCGGGCCAGGGCGTTCTGCCCTCCGCGGCGGCCGCGAGCATCTCGCCGGGCCGGAAGCGCACGCCGAGCGTCGCCATCGCCAGCGCCTGGATCCAGAAGTCGAACACCGGCTTCGACCAGAACCAGCCGTCCTGCGCCCACCAGAGCGAGATCCAGTCGTTGCGGGCGAGGATCTCGCGCGAGACCTCGCCGTAGTGCGTCTCCCACGGATCGCTGAGCGAGTGGCTGCCGAGCATCGGCAGGTAGAGCAGCGTGGTGAGGACGACCAACCAGAAGCCGTGGCGCCGGAGCAGCGGCAGGCGCGTGCCGTCGGGCTCGACCGACCAGGCGCCGAGGGCGTCGCCGAGGCGGTAGACGCCGACGACCGCGGTGAGGAACGCGGCCGGCACGAGCAGCGCCGACGCGGCGACGGGGAGGCGCCCGGCGACGGCGATCGACGCGAGCACCGCGACGCCGAGGGCGCCGCCCGCCGCGAGCGCGACGTGCGGGAGGAGCGCCCTGGCGGTGGTGCGGGTCGCGACCTTCGCGTCGGCGTCGTCGAAGCTCCCGAGCAGATCGAGCACGCCGAACGTGGCGAGGAGGATCCCGAGGGCGCCGACCGGTACACCCCAGCGGTACTGGCCGTCGATGGCCATGATCACGAACGCGATCAGCGAGCCCAGGACGATGGCGGCCGGCCCGCGCACGAGCTGCAATCGGTTGCCCGTGGGGAGGAGCGGCTCCTCCTCTTCTGCGGGCGCGTCCGCGCCGGGGCCTTCGGGCGCGGCGTCCCTCGTGGGGGCGTCTACGTCGGGGCTGGCGGGCGCGGCGTCCTTCTCCGCGGGCGGCTCGGCGTCCGGCCCGGCGGCGCTCGCCCGCTCGGGCGCGTCGGCGTCGGGCGTCGGGGTGTCGCCGCGGGGCTCGTCGGGCTCGCTCATCAGGGAAGGTGCCACGACGTAGCAACTTTGGAGGCCGGGGCAAAGCAGGACGCCGCCCGGCGGCTTCCCCGGCGCTCTCCGGTGGCCGGCTCGCAGCGACGAGCGGCCGGACACTCACGGCGGGCGGAGGCAGCGGACGCCCGCCGACGACGGTCTCGCGCGCGAGGCTCGCCGGCTCGCTCCCGGCGGGGACGGGGCGCGCTATCTGAAGAGCGAGGATCCATGGGGCTCGAGGTCGACCGCGACACGTTCGAGGAGGAGGACTATGCGAGGTTCTCCTCCAGGCTGTGCGAGAGCCTCGACGCGCTCGAGCGCGTGCTCGCGCGCCCAGGGTTCGGCGAGGGGCCGGCGTCGCTCGGGGCCGAGCTGGAGCTCTGCCTCGTCGACGCGGCCGGGCGGCCGCTGCCGAAGAACCGCGCCGTGCTCGCCGACGCCGTGGACCCGCGGGTCACGCTCGAGATCGACCGCTTCAACCTCGAGCTGAACACGCGCCCCACGCCGCTGGCCGCGCGGCCGTTCACGGCGCTCGCCTCCGAGCTCGAGGAGGCGCTGGCCCTCACGGCGCGCGCCGCCGCGGCGCACGGCGGGCGCGTCGTCACCATCGGCATCCTCCCCACGCTCGAGGAGGCGGACCTCGCTCCCGCCGCGCTGACCGAGTTCCACCGCTACCGCGCCCTCTCCGCGGGGCTGCGCCGCCTCCGGCGCGGGCCGTTTCCGCTCCGCATCGCCGGCGAGGACGAGCTCTCGATGACGGCGGACGACGTGACGTTCGAGGGGGCCAACACGTCGCTGCAGGTGCACCTCCGGGTCGCGCCCGCGGCGTTCGCCGACACGTACAACGCCGCCCAGATCGCGACGGCGCCGGCGCTCGCCGCGGCCTGCAACTCGCCGCTGTTCCTGGGCCGCCGTCTCTGGGCCGAGACGCGGGTCGCGCTCTTCCGGCAGTCGGTGGACGATCGCAGCGGGGCGTCGGGCGACGACTGGCGCCCGGCGCGCGTGTCGTTCGGGCACGGCTGGGTGCGCCGGGGCGCGCACGAGCTCTTCGCCGAGAGCGTCGCCTTGCACGAGCCGCTCCTCCCCGTGCTCGGCGACGAGGACCCGCTCGCCGTCGAGCGCGCCGGCGGGCTCCCGTCGCTCTCCGAGCTGCGCCTCCACCACGGCACGGTGTGGCGATGGAACCGCGCCGTCTACGATCGAGCCTACGGCGGGCACCTCCGGATCGAGCTGCGCGCGCTCCCGTCGGGCCCGACCGTCGCCGACATGACGGCCAACGCCGCGTTCGTCGTGGGGCTCACGCTCGCGCTCGCCCCCGACGCGAACCGCCTGCTCCACAGCCTCACCTTCGGCCACGCGCGCCGGAACTTCTACGAGGCGGCGCGCCACGGGCTCGACGCCGAGCTGCTCTGGCCGTCGTCGCCCGGCCTCGCCGTGCGCCCGCGCCGCGCCCGCGACGTCGCGATCGAGCTGCTCGAGGTCGCCGCGCGCGGGCTCGCGCTCGGCGGCGTCGACCCGGCCGAGGCGGCGCGCTGGCTCGGTATCGTCGAGCAGCGACTCCGCCTCGGCCGCACCGGCGCCGGCTGGCAGCGCGCCGCCTTCGACGCGCTGGCGAGGCGGACGCCGGGGCGGTCGGCGCTCGCGGCCATGCTCGAGCGCTACATGATCGAGAGCGCATCGGGCCGGCCCCTCCACGAGTGGACCCCGCTCGCCGACGAGTGACGCGGCTCGCTGCGGCGCCGAAGAAAGTTGGAGCGGCGGATCCACCGCGGTAGCGTCGTCGCCTTGTCCGGAGCTTCCCTCGAGCCCACCGACGCGACGCCTCCCGTGCTCGACGGCGAGGCCGCGGCGGCGCACTGCCCGACGGCGTGGCGCGCGCAGCACCTCCGGCTCGGGATCGCCCTCGGCCTCGGCCTCGGCCTCGTCAGCCAGGTGGCGGTCGCCGCGCTCGCGCCGCGCACGCACCTGCGCGAGCTCTCGCTCGGACAGCGCGCCGCAGGGGTGCTCTTCACCGCGGCCGGCTACGCGCTGCTCGGGCTCGTCCTCGGCGCGCTCTCGGCGGGCTTGCTCCGCTGGTCGCGCGGGCGCTGGCTCGGGGCGGCGGTCACGGCCGCGGCGATGACGGCGCTCTTCGCCTGCCACGCCACCGGCGTGGTCGTCCGCGTCCTCTCGGGCAGCTGGGTCACGACCGGCGCGATCGAGTTCGCGCTCGCGAGCCCCGACCACTTCATGCACGCGGCGACCGCGAGCTACCTGCGCTACGGCGCGGCGCTCCTCGGCGCCTGCGCGGTGTTCGCGGCGCTCGTCGCCGTCGCGCTGGTGCGAGGCGGTCGGGCGGCGGCGGGGCCGCGCGCCGGCGCGCGCCTCACCCGGGTCGGCTGGGGCCTCGGGGGCGTGATGGCGCTCGGCCTCGTGCCGCTGCCGCGCGCCACGTTCTTCGAGGGAGTCCGGCGGGCGACGCCCGAGCTCGCGCTCCTCAGCTCGATCGATCGCGGCGGCGGCCTCGCCGTCCAGCCGGCGCGCGACGGCGTGAGCGGCGCGCCGCGTCCCGCGCCCGCGGCGGGCCCGCCG
>CAYJPW010000032.1:46756-77086 GCA_964372055.1 uncultured Polyangiaceae bacterium | reverse complement strand
AGTTCTGGAGCGAGACCAGGCAGCTGTTGGCGCAGGTGCCGCACGTCTGCGGCGCGGTGAAGTCGAAGCCCTCGTCCTTGGTGCCGTTGCAGTCGTTGTCGAGGCCGTCGCAGATCTCGATGCCGCCGTTGGTGGGCGTGCAGCCGCCGGCGCCGCCTCCGCCGCCGCAGTCGAGGAAGCAGCCGCCCTCGCCGGTCGACCCGGTGAAGAGGCCGCTGCCCCCGCCGTCGCCGGTGCCGGCGCCGGTGCTCGTCGTCCCCGCCTTTTCGCAGTCGTAGAAGCAGAAGGCGTCCGTGGTGCAGCCCGCGGTCGCCGCCGCGAGCGCGCCGAGCGTGAGCGCCGCCCAAGCGCCGGCGATCCTGAAGATCGACGCGATCATCGCGACACCTCCATCGCGCCGAGCCCGCGCTCGTCCGCTCGTGGGGCCCGGGATCGTCGCCTGCGCCGCAGCGCGACGGCAGCGGCCGCGATCGCGCACAGCGCCCAGCGGAGCTCGCCGCGCTCGGCGCCGGCGCCGATCTCGCAGGCACAGCCGCCCCCGCCGGTGGCGAGGCCGAACACGCCGTGCGGCGCCTCGCCGTTGCCACCCGAGCCGGTGCCGCCGGGCCCGGCGCCGGCGCCGGTGGTCGAGCCGCTGCTCGTCCCCGAGCTGCTCGACGAACCGCCGGTGCCGCCCTGGCCCTCGAAGCAGTCGCCGTTCTGGCATTGTTGGCCCGACGGGCAGAGGACGCCCTCGCAGGGGCAGTTGCCGCACGTGCCCGTGAGCGGATCGCAGCAGGCGCCGTCGGCGCAGGGGCTCGTGCACTTGTCGGCGACGCACACCGGCGGCGATTGCGTCGTGTCGCAGACCTCGCCCGCGCCGCACGCCGGGCTGCAGGTCGGCGCGCACTGCCCGCCGACGCAGGCCTCACCGCTCGGGCAGGTCACGCCGGCGCACGTGCCGACGCACGTGAACGAGGTGAAGTCGGCGCTCGGCTTGCAGACCTCGTCCGGGTCGCACGACGCATCCGTGCACGGGTTGTCGACGCAGGAGCCGAGGTTGCACGCCTTGCCGCAGCCCTGGCAGGGCACGTTGTAGCAGTTGTCGACGACGCAGGTCCCCGCGTTGGGCCCGTAGTTGGTGCACACGGTGCCCGCGTTGCAGGTCACGCCGCTGCACGGCTCCTGGCAGCCCGCCTGGCCCTTGCACACGCACACCGGCGGGGTGATGCAGTTGGCGAGCACCGTGCCCGCCGGCGCGCACAGCACCTTGGCGTTGGCGTCGGTGACCGTCTTCGTGGTGCAGTCGCCGCAGGTGTCGACGACGCAGAACTTCCCGAGCGGCTGGCCCGTCTGGCTCGAGGTCACCTGCTCGCACTTCTGACCGGCGGGGCACGGGATCTCGCCCGGACCGCACGGCGCCGCGCACTGGCAGCCGACCGACGAGCTCACGCACTGCTTGCCCGAGCCGCAGAGCGCCGGCCCGCCGTCGCCGTTGGGGTTGTCGATCTCGCCATTGCAGTCGTTGTCCTTGCAATCGCAGGCCTCGGGCACCGCGCTCTGCCCGCCGACGCAGCCGAAGAGGCCGCTGACGCAGGCGTAGACGCCCTGCTGGCACTCGCCCACGTCGACGCCGCACGCCTCGCCGATCGACGCCGCCGGCGGGGGCAAGGGATTGGCGGTCCCGTCGATGCCGTCGGGCGCGGCGCCCGTCTCGTCGACGAGCCCGTCGCAGTCGTTGTCGAGGCCGTCGCAGACCTCCGGCGAAGGTCCGACGCCGCCGACGCAGATCGTCCCGCCGAGCCCGTCGCACTGCAGCACGCCGGGCTGGCAGGGCGCCTGATCGTGCGGCCCGGGGTAGAGCGAGGTGTCGTACGGCACCGTGCAGGTGCCGCCGGTCGAGATGCCGTTGTCGTTGGTCCCGTCGCAGTCGTTGTCGAGGCCGTCGCAGACCTCGGGCGCGGGGGGCACGTCGCCCACGCAGTCGAGCACGCCCGCGGTGCAAGCGAGCACGCCGCTCACGCACTCGCCGGTGTCGCTGCCGCACGACTGGCCGACCTGCGGGATGCTCCCGTCGTCGACCTGCCCGTTGCAGTCGTTGTCGAGGCCGTCGCACGCCTCGGGCGCCGGGCCCTTCGGGTTGGCGCAGATCCAGCCCTGCGCGCCCTGACACGCGAGCGTGCCCTTGTTGCAGGGCGGCGTGAGGCTGCCGTTGCCGGTGCAGGTGCCGCCGGGCGGCGGGCACCACGAGAGGCCCTGGAAGATGCAGCAGTTGCCGGCGATGTTCCAGCAGCCGTTCTGGCCGGGCGCCGGCGCGTCGGCGAGCGGCGACTCGTCCACCTGCGCGTCGCAGTCGTTGTCGACGCCGTCGCAGACCTCGGGCTGCGGGCCCGTGCCGCCCTGGCAGACCAGCGATCCGTTGACGCAGGCGGTCGTCCCCGGCGTGCACGGCGCCTGATTGACGCCGCAGGATTGCCCGACGCCGAACGCGCCCTCGTCGACCTGCCCGTCGCAGTCGTTGTCGATGCCGTCGCACACCTCGGTGCTCGGCCCGACGAAGCCGGTGCACGTCCCGTTGCAAGGCGCGGTGCCCATCTGGCACTGGCTCGTCCCGCCGTAGACGAGCCCACCCGGCGTGCCCGGCGGCACGCACGGGGTCGCGGCGATGCCGTCGTCCGGCGTCCCGTCGCAGTCGTTGTCGAGCCCGTCGCAGACCTCGCTCTGCGGGTTGTTCGTGCAGGCGTCGAACCCGCCGCCCACGCAGGCGCCGATCGCGTTGCCCGGGTTGCTCTTCTGCGCGCACACCAGCTGGCCCACGCAGTTCGGCGGGCTCGCCAACCCGCAGGGGAGCGAGGCGACGCCCTCGTCGATGAGGCCGTCGCAGTCGTTGTCGCAGCCGTCGCAGATCTCGGGCGTCGAGCTGCAGCCGTTGCAGATCGCCGGCGCCTCGTCGATCACGCCGTCGCAGTCGTCGTCCTGCCCGTTGCACGTCTCGGCGACGGGGCAGTGCAGCGGACTACCGCACTTGGTCACGCCGTCGTCGACGCCGCCCGAGCAGTTGTTGTCGACGCCGTCGCACTTCTCCTTCGGATCGAAGCAGAGCCACGTCGACGAGCTCTGCGACTGCGCGACGGTCGTGCACGGCAGGAGCGCGAGGTTGCCCTGCGGGTTCGCCGGCGTGATCGACGCGGTGTAGTTGGCGAGGCAGCTCGTCCGCTGCGCTGCCGTTCCCCAGGCGCAGCAATCCGAGGCCACGGGCTGGACGTTGCAGTAGTGGGCGAAGCCCTCGTCGACGCAGTTGTTGCAGTTGTTGTCGGTGTTGTCGCAGACCTCGGGCTTGACGGAGGCGCTGATGATGTTGGCGAGCGCCTGGCTCAGCGTCGCCTCGTCGGTCGCGGTCTGCGCGGCGCCGGTGCCGCCGGCCGCGGCGATGTTGTCGGCGGCGGCGCCTGCGTCCCCGAAGTCGATGACGAAGGTCTTCACGCTCCAGGCGACGCCATCCTTGGTGAAGCCGGCGAGGAGATCGGCCGCGGCGTCGACGGAGTCGGCCGGCTGATCGCAGGTCTCGCCGCCGTCGGTCACCAGGATCACGTTCACCGAGCGGCACGCGCGCTCGCCGTTCGCCACGCTCGTGAGCGGCGAAGGGTAGGTGAGGCCCCCGCCCGGGAACACCCACTGGTTCGAGTAGTACCGGAACATGTCGCGGAGGATCCCGTTCAGCGGCGTGCAGCCGCTCGCGAACAGCTCCTTCGAGCTCGCGCAGTTGTTGTCCACCCAGCTCACGAGCTCCGCCACGTTGTTCGGCGGCGGGGGGCTCGAGTCGACCAGCATCGGGACCAGGACGTTGGCGCCGGCGCGGCTCGACGAGCTCGCCGCGCCCGGCGTGGGCTCGGCGCCGCAGCCGCCGTTGCAGCTCGCGCCGTTGGCGTCGCCCGGGAGGTTCGCGTAGTTGCAGCCCGCGAAGCAGTTGTTGCCGTTGCAGCTCGTCATCGCGCGGGCGAACGTCGCCAGGCCGAAGTTCGCCTCGCCGCTGAAGGCCTGCACCGTGTTCTTGACGGCGCAGCGACCGTGCCCGAGCCGGTCGTTCGGGTAGCTGCACGAGTTGCTCGTGGCCACCGAGGTGGTCATCGACCCCGAGGTGTCGAACGCGATCATGAAGTACGGCTTCGCGGCCGGGGGCCACATCGCCGGGTTGGGCGACGAGCAGTCGAAGGCCTGCGCCGAGGCCAGTGCCGGGACGAGCGAGAGCGCGGCGGCGGCGCTGACGGAGAACCCAAGGACGCGGAGCTTGGTCATGGTGGTCTTCTCGAGGCGCGTCGGACGATGGACGCGCAGCGAAGACTCTTGATGGGGGGAGCGATTCCATCAAGCACCGCTCCTACAAAAATTCCGCGCCGTTACCGGCCCGGACGCGCGCGCCGCCGCTCGGGGCGGCACGCGTGCGTGTCGGTCAGCAATGACCGCGGGAAATGTGCGAGAGTGCACGCGTGCCCACCCTGGCTCCGCGTCCCTCGAGCGGCCCTCCGACCTCGGTGCGGGCCTTCGGGGCGGCCTCGCTCGCACCGCTCTCGGCGCGGCGAGCGCTCGGCCGACCTCGCGGCCCGTTCACGCAGCACCGCCGCCTCGACGCGCTCCGCGCGCTGCTCCAGCGCCACCCCAAGGGGCTGACGATCTACGAGCTCGCGCGCGAGCTCGACGTCACCCCGCGCTCGCTGCGCCGCTACTTGGTCGAAGTGAAGCGCGAGCTCGATCTCGTCTCGACCACCTCGCGCCCCGGCGGCGCCCGGCTCTGGCGCCTGGCGCCGGGCGACGTCCCCCGCCGCGTCGAGGTGCGGCGCACCCAGGCCTACGCGCTGCTCGCCGCGCGCCGCCTCTTCGAGCCGATGCGCGGCTCGACGCTCTACGAGGAGATCGACCTCGCGGCCGAGCGCCTCCTCGGCGTCGCGCGCCGGCCCGGGCGCGGGCCCAACGCAGGCGTGGCCGACGCGCGCCTCGAGGATCGCTTCCTCTACCTCCCGTTCGCCCCCAAGAACTACGCCTCGCGGACCGAGGAGCTCGACGATCTCTTCCAGGCGGTCGCCGATCTCCGCCCGCTCCGCTGCCGCTATCGCCGCCTCAAGGACGGCCGCGAGGAGAAGATCGTCATCCACCCCTACGCGATGGTCCTCTACAAGGACGCGATCTACTGCGTGGGGCTCCACGTCGCGAAGAACGACGTCAGGACGTTCCTCCTCGATCGGATGCGCGACACCGAGTGCGCGGTGACCGAGCGGTTCACGCTGCCGCAGAGCTTCTCGATCGACGAGTACTTCCAGGGGCAGTTCGGGATCTGGCGGGGCGGCGAGCCCCGTCGCGTGGTCATCGAGTTCGACGCGCGCGTCGCCGAGTTCGTGCGGACCCGCCGCGTCCATCCGTCGCAGGAGGTGACCGCGCTGCCGGGGGGCGGCGTCCGGCTGGCGATGACGATCGGCGATCTCACCGAGGTCGCGACGTGGATCCTCGGCTTCGGCGAGACGGCGGTCGTGCTCGAGCCGCCCGACCTGGTCGAGCGCGTGAAGAGCGAGCTCGCCGGGGCCCTCGCGCGCTACGCGGCGGCCGGCGCGCCGCCCCGCGAGGCCAAGCGCCCCAAGAACAAGCCGCCGAAGGCGCTCCCGCGGCCGGTCGAGGACTAGCCGAGCTTGGCGACCGCCTCGTCGAGCATCCGCTGGTGCTCGCGCGGGTCGGCCCAGCGGGCGCGCCCCTCGGGCGGCAGCTGATCGATGGGGTCGAAGTAGAAGTAGCGCTGCCCCGGCTTGACGCTCGGGCTCTCGAACACCGAGATGCCCGTCGTGCGGTCGTACGCCTCGAAGGAGTGCGCGTCGCGCTTGCCGCCGCCGCCCGGCGCGTCGACGACGAACGTCGGCGTGTTGAAGCCGGCGGTGGAGCCGCGCACGTGCTTCTCGAGCGAGAGCCCCGTCCCGAGGGTGGTCCGGAGGTCCTCGACGCCCTTCACGAGGTCGTGCACGTAGACGTAGTACGGGTGCACGTTGAGGTGCCCGAGGCGCTTCACGAGCAGCTTCATCGTCGCGGGCGCGTCGTTGACGCCGCGCTGGAGCACGGCCTGGTTGCGCACGGTGATGCCCCGCTCGAAGAGCTTGTTCATCGCGTCGCGCGTGATGCCGGTGATCTCGTTGGGGTGGTTGAAGTGCGTGTGGATCGCGACCTCCTTGTGGAGCCTGCGCCCGAGCTCCACCACCCGCGTCACGGCGTCGATCCACTCGTGGTCGGTGAGGATCTTCTGGGGCATGACCGCCGGCCCTTTGGTCGCGAAGCGGATGCGGCGGATGTTCTCGAACCCGAGCAGCGTCTCGCCGATGGCGGCGATCTGCTCGGCACGCAGGTTGTACGCGTCGCCGCCGGAGACGACGATGTCCTCGAGCTCGGGGCGCGAGGCGATGTAGGCGTAGGCCCGCTGCCAGCGCTCCTCGTCGACCTTGAAGTGCGTCTTCTCGACCTCGTCGGTGTCGATGCCGACGGCGTAGCTGCGCGTGCAGAAGCGGCAGTACACGGGGCACGTGTCGAGCGGCAGGAAGAGCGCCTTGTCGACGTAGCGGTGCGTCAGCCCGGGGACCGGCGCGTCGGCGCGCTCGTGGAGCGAGTCGAGGCCGAGCTTGGGGTGATCGGGCAGGAACTTGGACGCGAGCGGGATGAACTGCGTGCGCAGCGGGTCCTTGTACGGATCCGTCCAGTCGATGAGCGAGAGCAGGTACGGCGAGACGCGGACGCTCATCGGCGCGTGGGCGAAGCCCTCGGTGGCGTCCTTGATGAACTCCTCGGACACCATGCCGCGGAGCGTCTCGAGCAGCTTGTCGGGGCGCGTGATCGACTTCTTCGACTGCCACTTGTGATCGAAGAACTGCTCGTCGGTCACGTCGGCGTACGCCGGGATGCGACGCCAGTCGGGCACCTCGAGCAGCGCCTTGTGCGACAGGCTCGCCGGGTCCACCGGGGGCTTGAGGGCCACGATTTCGGCGGGGCGCTTGGTGAGCTCGACGAGGCTGGGCGCGGTCATCCTGGACGGGGTCCTTACTGAGCGCTCGAGGGCGGCACAACCCCCGAAAAGGTAGCACGCCCCACGCCGCTCACCGGCCGCGCTCGGGGGCGCCCGAGGCGGCCGCCGATGCGCCCGTGTTGCCGCCGCGCGTCAGTGCCGCCGAGAACGGACCTCGTTCGGCGGGCCCTTCGACGCGGGGACTAAGGCGCCTCGGAGGCGAGGACGACGTCGCTGCTCGACCGGTAGCGCCGGTAGTAGGAGAGGACGCGGACCACGTAGTCCTGCGTCTCCTCGTAGGGCGGGATGCCGCCGTAGCGGGTGACGGCGCCCTCGCCGGCGTTGTAGCCGGCGATCGTCAGCTGAAGATCGCCGTTGAACGCGTTGGCGAGGACGCGCAGATACCGGGTGCCGCCGAAGATGGCCTCGCGGGGATCGAACGCGTCTCGCACCTGCATCCGGAGCGCGGTCTCGGGCATGAGCTGCATCAAGCCCTGCGCGCCGGCGTGCGAGACGGCCCGCGGATCGAAGTCGCTCTCCACCTTCATGATGGCGCGGATGAGCTCCTCGGGGATCTGGTAGAGCGTCGCCGCCTGGCGGATCCAGACCGAGTAGCGCGTGTACCGCTCGGGGGAGCGATCGCTCGGCGCGACGGGCAGCACCGAGGCGTTGCGGCGCTTCGCCTTGTCGCTGCCCTTCAGGTACAGCCGGTAGCGCGAATCGCCCCCGGGCTGGTTCGAGAAGTGGATCACCCCGTCGGCGTCGATGTACGAGTAGATGTGCGCGTCGGCGCTGCCGGGCGTGAGCGCGGCGGCCGCGAGCCCGAGGGCGGCGAGGCAGCGGATCGCGATGCGGTGCAAGACCCGTGATCGTAGCACGTCGAAGCTCGGCCAGAGCATACGCCGGCGGCGCGCAGTTGGCCAAGGCGTGGGGCCCCGGCGCGAGCTTGGCGCCCGCGGGCGAGACCCGTTAAGCCTTCCTCATGGCCTTCGGCTGGCGCCTGGTGCTCGCGACCGCGGCGGTGCTGTTCATCCTCTTCCTCGTGGTCAAGATGCGCCCCTTCGGGACGGCGCTGGGCCGCGGGCGGAGGAAGCTCGGGGCCTCCGCCCAGGCCGCGCGCGAGCGCGCCCACGCCGCCGCCACCCCCCAGGAGCGCGCGCGGGCGCTCTGCGACGCGGGCAGCGCCGCCGCGCGCGAGGACCGGCGCTGGACCTCGGCGGCGGGCTTTTTCCTCCGCGCCATGCGCCTCGATCCCTGCTCGGCCGCGCCGGTCGAGGAGGCGGTGGCCGCGCTGGAACGGGCGCGCCCGCGGCTGCTCGAGAAGCTCCTCTGGCGCCGCCTCGCCCGCGTGCCTTGGGACGCGGCGCACGCGCCGGCGGTGCGCGCCGCGGCCCTCGGCCTCGCGTCGATCTACGAGAACAGGCTCCGCGATCCGGTGCGCGCGGCGGTCATGGAACGGCTCGCCCGCACGCTCGCGTCGTGACCGAGGAGAGCGGGGTCTCGCCGGCGAGAGCGCGCGACGCGCGAATCGGCGCTCGCCTGCGTCCAGTCGGCGTCCACGCCCTTCGCGAGAGCCGCGAGCGGCCTCGGGGCGTCATCCCCAGAGCGAGGTGGGCAGGGCGTGGCGGTGGGAGAGGGCGAGCAGGTCCATGAGGAGGGCCACGGTCACGTGCACGAGGAACCCCGAGTAGATGCTGCGCGTCCGCATCGCGAGCGATCCGAGCGCGATGCCCGCGACCACCGCGCCCGCCGCCTCGAGGTAGGGCTTGCCGTAGTGGATCATGCAGTAGGGCACGCACATCGCGAAGATCGCCCCCGAGCCCAGGTTCTTCCGCAGGCCCGAGAGCCAGAAGCCGCGGAAGAAGATCTCGAGCGCGAAGAACTGCGCGAAGTACATCAGCTCCCAGACGCCGAGGTCGAACCACGAGCGGGAGCTCAGCTTGTAGAACGGATAGTAGGTGCCGAAATCGGGGCTGCGCGCCACGATGAGGACGGCCGGCACCACGACCGAGAGGCAGAGCAGGTAGATCCACGCGTGCTTGAAGAAGCCGCGCCCGCGCAGGCCCATGTCGAGCAGGCTGTCCTTGCGGAAGAAGATCTTCCACGCGGCCATCGGGATGGCGACGTAGCCGAAGACGCGGGCGAAGGCCCACCAGCCGTAGCTGTAGAGCTCGCCGTATTTCTTGACGTCGACGTACCTGCCCGGGCCCCCGGGCGCCGCGATCTGGGCCACCTCGACCGCGCGGAGGAACGGCTTGATGTGATCGTCGTAGAAGTCGCGCCCGCCGTAATACTCCTGCAGCGTGAGCACGATCGCCGTGATGGCGAAGAGGACGGGCGGCCGGAGATCGTAGCCGCCCGCGACCAGCGTCTTCCTCTGGTGCTCGTGGGCCTCGACGTCGAGCTCGCGCCAGGTGCGCCGGAAGAAGAGCCAGAGCACCGGCGCGAGCGCCAGGTAGGCGGCGACCGGGAAGAACGCCTTGGCCAGCGTCTGCGAGAGCGACGGCTCGTCGGCTCCGAAGCGCGGACCGAAGGCGAACAGGGCGCCGAGCGCGGCGGACGTCACGCGGGGGCGCCCGGCTTCGCGGCGCGCTCCACGACACCGACGGCGTGGTCGAGCCGCCGGAGGCTCGTGTCGCGGCCGAGCACCGCCATCACCTCGTAGAGGCCGGGCGACGCCGTGCGGCCGGTGAGCGCGACGCGCGCGGGCTGCGCCACGTCCTTGAGCTCGAGCCCGGCGCGCGCGAGGAACGCGGTCACCTGCGCCTCGAGCGCCGGCGCCGTCCACTCGGCCACGGCCGCGAGCTCGTCCCGGAGGTCGCGGAGACGCCCGGCCTTCTCGGGGACGAGGAACTTCTTCACGGCCTTCTCGTCGTAGACGGGCGGATCGCGGAAGTAGTAGTCGAGCGCCTCGGCCGCCTCGGCCAGCGTCTGGGCGCGCTCGCGGATGGTGGGGATGGCCGCCTCGACCTTCGCGGCGTCGACGCCGGAGAGGCCGCGCTTCTCGAGGAAAGGCAGGACGCCGCGCGCGTACTCGTCGAGGCTGGTGAGCTCGGGGCGCTTGAGGTGCTCGAACGAGATCGCGCCGAGCTTCTTCATGTCGAACTTGCCGTCGCTCGTCCCGCAGCGCTCCCAGTCGAACTTCTCTACGAGGTCCGCGAGCGAGAAGATCTCCTCGTCGCCGAACGACCAGCCGAAGCGGACGAGGTAGTTCAAGAGCGCCTGCGGCGGGATGCCCTTGTCGCGGTACTCGCCGACCGAGACGGCCCCGTGGCGCTTGGAGAGCTTCTGCCCGTCGGGGGCGAGCATCATCGGCAGGTGGGCGAACTGGGGCGGCGTAACGCCGAGCGCCTGATAGAGGAGGAGCTGGATCGGCGTGTTGATCATGTGGTCGCGCCCGCGCGCCACCAGGGTGATCCCCATGGTCACGTCGTCGACGACGCAGCCGAGGTTGTAGAGCGGGACGCCGTCCGGGCGCATGAGCACGCTGTCCTGCTGCGTGCTGTTCGGCGTCGAGACCTCGCCGAAGACGAGATCGCGGTAGGTGACCGCGCCGCTCGACGGCGCGCGCAGCCGGAGGACGGCGGGGCGGTCGGGGTGGGGGGGCTTGCGATCGCGGCAGGTCCCCGGGTAGCGGAACTGCGCCTTGGGGTCCTTCGCCTTGAGCTCCTCGCGCTGGGCCTCGAGCTCCGCCCTCGTGCAGTAGCAGCGGTACGCCGCGCCGGCGGCGATGAGCTTGTCGCCGAACTCGCGGTAGAGGTCGAGCCGCTCCATCTGCCGGTACGGCCCGCTCGGTCCGCCGATGTCCGGCCCCTCGTCCCACCCGAGGCCGAGCCAGCCCAGGTCGCGCAGGATGATCTGCTCGTTCTCCGGCGTGCTCCGCTCCTGATCGGTGTCCTCGATCCGGAGGATGAACGTCCCGCCCGTCTTCCGGGCCCAGAGCCAGTTGAAGAGGGCCGTGCGCACCCCGCCGATGTGGAGGTAGCCGGTGGGCGAGGGGGCGAAGCGGAGGCGCGGCTTGCCAGGAGGCATCCGCGCGCGTCTAGTCCCCCTTTTGCGGCCCGGCAAGGTCTGCTAGATCCCGCGTCCCCCAAGCCGCCCGAGTGATCTCGGGCCACCTAGGAGATCCCATGCCGCAGAAGTCCCCGCTCACCATCGTCAAGGAGCGCTTCGGCGAGAAGTCGAAGCTCGTCGAGGCCGTCAAGGCCTTCACCACCGAGGCCCTCTGGCTCGGCCGCACCGCGGCCGACCGCGGGCGGGCGCGCGGGCTCGAGCACGTCTCGAACGCCAAGCTCCTCCGCCTCCACGCCACCTTCAGCGAGGTGAAGGAGAAGTTCGGCAGCCGGGCGAAGCTCATCGACGCCATCCTCGCCAGCGAGAAGCGCGAGAAGGACGCCGGCTACAAGAAGCGGCTCGAGGCCTACCCGGTCCCCCGCCTCTACGACGCGTACAAGAGCAGCGCGAAGCGCCACAAGGCAGCCGCCGCGCCCGCCCCGGCCGCCAAGGCCGCGCCCAAGGCCGCCGCGAAGACGGCCGCCGCGGCCGCGCCGAAGAAGGCGACCAAGAAGGCCTGACGCCGGCGCGCGCCGGCGCGGCCTGATCCGGCGCGCCGCGACGCCATCCCGACACCCCGACGACGCGCCGCCGACCTCGGCGGCGCCTCGCCTCCGACATCCGCACGACACGGCGCACGTCCACGTTGAATGGACGACGTGCATGGCGTAATTACGCGCTGTGGGCGACGCCATCGACGGATCCATCCCCGACGCCGAGCCGTGGACGACCGAGGACGCCAAGGCGCTCTACCTGATCGACCGGTGGGGCGCCGGCTACTTCGACGTCAACGACGCCGGCAACCTCACCATCGCCCCCCTCCAGGAGCGCGGCCAGAAGATCGCGATCCGCGACGTCGTCGACGCGTCGATCGAGCAAGGTCTGCGGGCGCCGCTCCTGATCCGCTTCCAGGACCTGCTCCACCACCGTGTCCGGGCGCTCAACACCGCCTTCAACAACGCCATCGCCGAGAACAAGTTCCGCGGCACCTACCGGGGCGTCTTCCCGATCAAGGTCAACCAGCTCCGCGAGGTGGTGGAGGAGATCCTCGAGGCCGGACGCGCCTACCACTACGGGATCGAGGTCGGCTCGAAGCCCGAGGTCTTCGCCGGCCTCGCGGTGCACACCGACAACGAGTCGCTCATCGTCTGCAACGGCTACAAGGACGACACCTTCATCCGAACCGCGATGATCGGGCGCAAGCTCGGCAAGAAGGTGATCCTCATCGCCGAGAAGCTCTCCGAGGTGCGGACCATCCTCCGCATCGCCAAGGAGATGAACGTCGAGCCGATGATCGGCCTCCGCGTCCGCCTCGTCTCCAAGGGCGCGGGCAAGTGGGCGACCTCGGGCGGCGAGGACGCGAAGTTCGGCCTCTCCACCGCCGAGATCCTGATGGCGACCGAGCTGATGAAGGAGGCGGGCATGGCCTCCTCGTTCAAGCTCCTCCACTTCCACATCGGCTCGCAGATCCCGGACATCCTCATCATCAAGCGGGCGGTGCGCGAGGCGGCCCGGCACTACGCCAAGCTCCGCAAGATGGGCCACCCGGTCGAGTACCTCGACGTCGGCGGTGGCCTCGCCATCGACTACGACGGCTCGCGCTCGACCTTCCACTCCTCGATGAACTACACGGTCGAGGAGTACGCGCGCGACATCGTCTACAACATCATGGACGTGTGCGACGACGAGAAGGTCCCGCACCCGAACATCGTCTCGGAGAGCGGCCGCGCCATCGTCGCGCACCACTCGGTGCTCGTGGTCCAGGCCTTCGGCTCGATCGAGAAGACGCCGCCGCGCCCGCTCGCGATCGACTCGCAGGACCACAAGCTCATCAAGGACCTGCTCTACACGCAGGAGCACCTCTCGGCGCAGAACCTCGCCGAGTCGTGGCACGACCTCCTCCAGGTCAAGGAGGAGTCGCAGAAGATGTTCGACGTCGGGCTCCTCAACCTCGACGTGAAGGCCCGCGTCGAGACGCTCTTCTGGACGATCGCCGAGCGGATGCAGAAGCTCGCCCGGACGCTCGAGCCGAGCGAGGTCCCCGAGGACATCAGCGAGCTCCCGAAGCAGCTCGTCGATCAGCACATCTGCAACTTCTCGGTCTTCCAGTCGCTCCTCGATCACTGGGCGCTCGGCGCGCTCTTCCCCATCGTGCCGATCCACCGCCTGAACGAGCGGCCCACCTCGCAGTCGACGCTGGTCGACATCACCTGCGACTCCGACGGCAAGGTGTCGAAGTACATCGACCTCTCCGACGTGCGCGACACGCTCCCGCTCCACGCCATCGACGGCAACGCTTACTACCTCGGCATCTTCCTCACCGGCGCCTACCAGGACATCATGGGCGACATCCACAACCTCTTCGGCCGGGTGAACGAGGTGCACGTCTTCCTCGATGACGACGAGGAGCAGGGCTACTACCTCGAAGAGACGATCGCCGGGAACACGATCACCGAGGTCCTCCACATGACGCAGTACGAGGCCCACGACATCGTGTCGAAGGTGAAGGCGCAGGTCGACATCGCCATCAAGCAGGACCGCCTCAAGCCCACCGAGGGCATGCGCCTGCTCGCCGACTACGAGCGCGGCCTCAAGGACCAGACGTACCTGAGCTTCTGACGGCGGCCGGTCGGGACAGTTCGGTCGAGCGTCGGCCGACACGGGGGCTTCGCCCCCAAACCCCCTAGCTCGGCGCGCCGAAGACCTCGTTCATCACGCGGCGGAGCCGGTGGCCATACACGATCTCGAACGTCTCGGCGGAGCCGGGGAAGTACTCCTCGGCGATGCGCGCCGCGGCGTCGGCCATCTGCTCGGCCTCGAGGCGGGTCAGCTGGCGCGAGCAGATGGTGCGCTCGACGAAATCGATCGCGCGGCCGAGGTTGCGGACCCGCCGGGTCTCGTCGCGCCCGGCGTCGCTCCGGAGGATGGCGATGATCTGGTCGCGGGTCATGGCTCGATCGGCCGGCGTGCTGGCCGCCCGCCGGCGCTCTCTCCCTCCCGCGCGATCGTAGCGCGCGGCGCCGAGCCCGCCATCGCGCGGGCTTTCGGCTAGGATGCGCCGCGTGTCGCGACCGAGCTGGGCGAGGCAGGTCCTCCTCATCGCCAAGAAGGACCTCGCCATCGAGATCCAGACCGGCGAGATCGTGGCGACGAGCGGCTTCTTCGCCGTGCTCGTCGCGGTGATCGCCTCGCTCGCCTTCTTCGCCGGACCCGACGCGACCGAGCGCGTCGCGCCCGGCGTCATCTGGGTCGCGGTCGCGTTCGCCTCGATCCTGGCGCTCAGCCGGACATGGCAGCGCGAGCGCGAGGACGGGGCGCTCCGCGGCCTGCTCGCGACCCCGGTCTCGCGGAGCGCCATCTTCGCCGGCAAGGCGATCGGCGTGCTCGCGTTCATCGTCGTGGTCGAGCTCATCGTCGTCCCGCTCACCGCGGTCTTCTTCTCGGTCGATCTCGTCCGTCTCGGCGGCGGGCTGGCGCTGCTCAGCGCCGGAGCCATCCCGGGCATCGCCGCGTACGGCACGCTCTTCGGCGCGATGACGGTGCGCACGCGGGCGCGCGAGCTCGTCCTCGCCAGCGCCCTCATGCCCGTGCTCACGCCGACGCTGCTCACCGCCGTCGCCGGGACGCGCGCGCTCTTCGGCGGGACGCCGGTCGCCGAGCTGGGCGACTACCTGACGATCATGAGCGTGTTCACCGCCGTCGGCGTCGCCGGCGGGATCGGCCTGTTCGACGCGCTCATCGAGGGCTGACCGGAAGCGCGAGGGCCTGCCGCGCCGAGGGCGCGGGCCTCGACGGCGCCCGACGAGCCGCTCGCCCTCAGCCCGAGGTCGCCGCGAGCACGTCCGCCGCGCAGCGCTCGGCCTGGGCCTCGATCGCTACGGGATCGAAGACGGCGCCGGTGCACTCGCCCACCGCCCAGAGGTGCTCGCCGGCCCGGCCGTGCTCTTCGGCGGCGACGCGGTAGCCGGCCATGGGCCTCTCGACGCCGGAGCCGCCGTCGAGCTCGACCGCCGCGCCCGCCTGCGCGGCGAGCTCGAACGCCGGGGCGCAGGGCGTCGCCACGGCGACGGCCGCGACCTTGATCTTCGCCTCGCGCCCGCCCTCGCGCACGACGACGGCGCGCGCGCGCCCGCTGCCCTCGATGCTCACCAGATCCGAGACGGCGACGCGGCGGGCCTCGGGGCCGAGGCCCCGCCCGAGCTCGTCGGCCCAGAAGCCCTCGCCGACGATCGCGACCGGCCCGTCCGGCGCGACGCCGGCGGCGAGGAGGCGGCACAGCGCTCGCGCCGAGAGCACGCCCGGCAGATCGTTGTTGGGCACCGCGACGGTGCCGTCGTGCGCGCCGGTCGCCAGCACCTTCGCGCGCGCGCGGACGACCAGCGCCTGCTCCTCGGTCGCGACCAGCACCTCGCCGAGGAACACGCCGGCGGCGGTGGCGCTGGTGAGGACGGTCGCGCGCTGGAGCGGGTAGCGCTCGGAGATCGAGGTCGCGAGCGGCGGCGCGCCGGCGAGCGAGCCGCCCACGGCGAGCCCGTCCTCGACCACGAGCACGCTCCGGCCCTCGGCGGCGAGGCGCGAGGCGACCACCGTGCCGGCGAGGCCGGCGCCGACGACCACCACGTCGACCTCGACGCGTCGCGCCGGCTTCTCGGGCGTGGCGCCGCCGGGCAGCCGCCCGAGCCCCGCGAGCTTGCGGGCGAAGCCCTGCATCACCTCCGAGACGCCGGGGATCCCCGCGAGGAGGTGGTGATGATCGATGCCGCGAGGGAAGAACCAGTCGGTCACGCGCAAGAGGTCGGCCTCGCGCGAGCCGACGACGTTCTGGGTCTCGATGCGCTCGCCGCCCCGCGCCGCGCGGAGGCAGGTCATCACGTTCGGCACGCCGTCGACGCGCGCCAGGCAGCCGTCGCAGGCGCCGCGCAGGCACGACGGCCCGCGGGGCCGGTGCAGCTTGGGGCTGCGTGCGAGGGTGAGCTTGCCCGCGCCGAGGAGCGCGACCGCGAGCGGCTCGCCGCGCTCGGCCGCGAGGGGCTCGTCGTCGAGGTAGATCGTCACCGGATCGGCCGGCGCGCGGGTGCGGCGCAGCATGGCCCGCGCAGCCTACGAGCACCCCCTCGCCGGATCGAGGACAAACCCGCCGCTCGAGCGGCCGCGAACGCGGTCCGCGCCTGGCTCGAGCGGCCGCGAACGCGGTCCGCGCCTGGCTGAGCGGCCGCGAACGCGGTCCGCGCCTGGCCCGAGCGGCCGCGAACGCGGACCGCGCTCGGCTCGGCCGAGGCGGGCCTCTCTCTCTCCCGCGCGATGGGCTAGTCTGCCGCCAGTGCGCCTCGGCATCCTCGGACCTGCGCAGGGAGATCTGCCCGCGCTCGCGCGCGGCGCGCAGCAGCTCTTGGACGAGGCCGGCGCCGACAAGGTCATCTACCTCTCGGACGACGACGCGCTCGACCAGGTCGTCGCGACCTGGGCGCGCGGGCTCGTCGGATCGAACCCGGCCGAGACGGCGCTCTTCGACCGCGCCGCCTCGCGCTGCGCCAAGGCGACGCCCGCCGAGATCGACGAGTTCGTGGCGAGCGAGCGGGCGCGGCTCCGCCTCAAGGTGCTGGTGAGCCTGCCGCGCGCGCCCGGCCGCACCATCGAGATCCTCGACGGGCGGGTGGTGCTCTTCGTCTACGACAAGGCCATGCTCGACGAGGAGGACATCGTGGCGGCCTCGATCCTCGTCTTCGGCAAGAGCCCGAGCGAGCTCATCAAGAAGGTCGGCCCGCGGACGTTCCTCTCCCCCGGGCCCGTCGGGTGCGCCCGCGGCGGGCGCGCCGTGCTCGACGACGCCGCCGGCGGCGTGCGCATCGAGATCCTCGACGCCAACGGCGCGGTCACGGCCAGCGACGTCATCGGCGTCGCCCAGCGCAGCGGCGGCGCCGCCAAGATGCGGGTCCAGGGTGGGCGCTCCGAGTAGCGGCCGGCGCGTCGCCGTGTTCGGCGGGAGCTTCAACCCGCCGCACGTCGCCCATCTGCTCGCGGTCACGTACGCGCTCGCTACCGCGCCCATCGACGAGGTCCTCGTCGTCCCGGTCTACCAGCACCCGTTCGCGAAGGAGCTCGCGCCGTTCGACGATCGCTTCGAGATGTGCCGCCTCGCGATGGGCTGGCTTCCCCGCGTCGCGATCTCGCGCGTCGAGGAGGAGCTCGGCGGCGAGAGCCGCACCCTGCGCACGCTCGAGCACCTCGCCCGCCAGCACCCCGACTGGTCGATGCGGCTCCTCGTCGGCTCCGACGTCCTCGCCGACGCGTCCAAGTGGCACCGCTTCGACCGCATCGTCGAGATCGCGCCGCCCCTCGTGCTCGGCCGGGTCGGCTCGCCGGACCCTCGCGCCTCGCTTCCAGTCCTCCCGGCGCTGTCGAGCACCGAGGTGCGCGACGCGCTCGCCGCGAGCGACGACGTCGCGCTCCGGCCGCGCGTCCCCGCCGCGGTGCTCGACTACATCGCGGCGCGCCGCCTTTATCGAAGGGCTTGATGAAGCGCGCCCGGCGAGCCGTCCGCTCCAGCGCCCCGGCCAGGCGTGCCGCCCCCAGGCGTCCGCCGTCGGCGGGCGCGGCTCCGCGCGAGGTGTTCGTCTTCGGCGCCGGGAAGGTCGGCGCCGCCCTGGCGCGCGCGCTGCGCCGCGCGGGCGTGGCGGTGACCTTGCGGCCCGCGCGGCGCGGCTGGCCGCGCGGTCGCATCGACGCCGACGTGGTCATCCTCGCCGTGCGCGACGGCGACATCCCCCGCCAAGCTGCGGAGCTCGCGGCCCGAGAGCTCGTCGGCCACCGCCGCGTCGCCGTCCTCCACTGCGCCGGCGCGCTCGGGCCCGAGGCGCTCGCGCCGGTGCGATCCGCGCGCGTCGCCGTGGCCCAGATGCACCCGATGATCTCGATCGCCTCCCCCCGCTGGTCGCCGAGCCTCGCGCGCGGCCAGCTCCACGTCGACGGCGACGCGTTCGCCGTCCGCGCGGCGCGCGCGCTCGGCCGCACGCTCGGGATGGCGCCGCGGACGATCGCCGGACTCGACCGCGTCGCCTACCACGCCGCGGCGGGGCTCTGCGCGAACGGGGCGGCGGCCCTCGCCGCCGGCGGCGTCGAGCTCCTCGCCCGCGCCGGCGTCCCCCGGGCGACCGCGGTGCGAATGCTCGGGCCGCTCCTCCGCAGCGTGGCCGAGAACGTGGAGCACCTGGGGATGCCCGCCGCGCTCACCGGTCCGGTGCGGCGCGGCGACGCCGCCGGGGTGAAGCGCCACCTGGAGACGCTCCGCCGCCTCGCGCCGAACCTCGTCGCCATGTACCTCGCTGCCGCGCGCGCGCAGCTGCCCCTGGCGCGCGTCCTCGCCGAGGCGCCGGACGCGAGCTTCGCCGCGCTCTCGGCAGCCCTGGACGAAGCCGCCCGAGGATCGTCCAGCAGTAGCGGATTCCAGCAGTAGCCGCGGTCTGCACGCCTCCTCACCAAGGCGCAGTCATCCGCGCTCCAGGGCACCTTCGCGATTGATGGGCTGCCCGGACGCCCTGTACTCTGGAGACGCTTTGGCACACCCTGCTACTTCGCCCTTCTCCGTCGCTCACGACGCCTCGGGTGACGCCGGTCACGCCGCGAGCGGGTTCCAGACGATCGACGAGCTCGCGCGTGCGCCCGGCGCCGCGGGGTTCCACGTCGCCGCGGGTCCGGCCGAGGTGCTCGACGCGCTCGCGCGTCACATCGAGCGCCGCGCCGTCGCGGCGGCGCGGCCGGTGGTGCGCGTCGGCGCCGCCGACGACGCCTGGCGCGAGATCGCGGCGCGCCTGGGCGTGGTCGCGAGCCCCGATCCGCTCGCCGCGGCGGCGGCGATCCTCGGCGCCGCGCGGCGCGCGGTGGTCATCGCGGTCGATCCTCGGCCTTCCCAGTGGGGCCGCGCCGTCGGCGCCGAGCTCGAGCGGCTCGCGTCCGAGCGCGGCGCGACGCACGCGCTCTTCTTCCATCTGGTCGATCCCGCCGCCAGCGCCGCGATCGCAGCGCGTCCCGCCTGCGGCGGATCCGCGATCGCGGTCGAGCCCACGGCGTCGCGCGCCGATGCGCGCCTCTTCTGGGACGCGGTCGCCAGGGACGCCGATCGCCAGCTTCCCCGGATCGAGCGGCTCGACGCGCTCGACGGCTGGTGGTCGGCCGCGCGCGCGACGCCGCTCGATGCGCGCCCCGCGCCGCCGGCGCTGAGCGAGCCGGCGCGTGCGCTCCTGGCGCGGCTCGCGCTCTCGCGGCGCAGCCTGCGCGTCGACGACGCGCTGCGCCTGGGCACGCGCGCCGCGCTCGACGAGCTCCACGCCGCCGCGGCCGTCGAGGTCGACGCCTGCGGGCGCGTGGCCTCCTCGACCGCCTCGAGCGGGGCGCTCACGGAGCCCGACGCCACGACCGCCGAGCGCGAGCACGCGCTCGCCGTGGCGCGGCTCCTCGACTCGGACGAGCCCTGGTCCGCGGCGCGGGCGAGCGAGCTCTACGCGCTCGCCGGCGAGGCGAGCCTCGCCGAGGCCGCTGCGACGCGCGCGATCGCGGCGGTGAGCGACGCCGAGGCGCGCGGCGACTTCTGGAAGCGCTGGGAGGCGACGCTCGCCTCGCTGCCCGCCGAGCACGCGACGGCGCGCCTGCTCCGCTGCGCCGATCTCGCGCTCGAGGTCGGCGACGTCGATCGCGGGCTCTCCTTCGCGCACGCCGCGGCGGCGCGCGGCGGCGACGGCTACGAGACCATGCTCGCCCTCGGGCGCGCCACGAGCGCGCGCGGCGACCTCACCACCGCCGCGATCGCCCTCGGCAAGGCGATGGATCGCGCGCCCAGCGCCGGCCAGCGCGCCCGCGCCCAGGTCGAGATGGCCGAGCTCCGCTACATCGCCGGCGATCTCGACGAGGCGCGGCGGCACGCCGAGTCCGCGCTCGAGGCGGCGGGCGATCTCGCGACGCGCCTCTTGGCGCGCAACGTCCTCGGCAAGCTCTACCTCGCCGGCTCGGCCTGGGCCGAGGCCGAGGAGCACTTCGCCGCCGACGCCTGCGAGGCGGCCTGCGGCGGGGACGTGGTCGGCGAGCTCCGCGCCCGCCTCAACCGCGCCATCGCGCTGCTCTCGAGCGGCCGCCGCGACGAGGCGCGCTCGATGCTCACCGCGGTCCTCGAGGACGGCGACCGGCGCGGCGAGCTCCGCGCCACCGCGATGGCGATCGCCAACCTCGCGACCATCGCCACGCTCCGCCAGGAGTACGCCGAGGCGCTCGGTCTCTGGGTGCGCGCGATCGACGCCCTCCGCCGGATGGGCGACAAGATCCGGCTCGCGCGCGTCATCACCAACCTCGCCGAGCTCCGCCTCCAGGTCGGGCTCGTCGCCGAGGCCGAGCAGGCGCTCGTCTTCGGGCGCCAGGCGTGCGGGCCCGGGATGCCGGCGGCGCGCTTCTCGCACTTCGCCTTCGTCGCGGCGCGCATCCACCTGGCCCGCGGCCGAACCGCCGAGGCCGCCGCCGAGGTCAGCGCCGCGATCGCCGGCGCCGCGAGCTCCAGCGACGGGCGCAAGCTCGGCGAGTGCTGGCGCGTGGCGGCGCTCATCGCGCTCGAGGACGGCGACCTCGCCCGCGCCGACGCGGCCATCGCCAAGGCGCGCGAGGAAGCCACCGCCGCCGACGCGCGCGCCGAGATCGCGCTCCTCGTCGCCATGCGGGCCCGCGCCGCCGGCGAGGAGCTCACCGAGCCGTCGCACGAGGCGCTGGAGCTCGCCCGCGAGGCGGACGATCTCGAGCTCGCCCGCGACGCCCACGTCCTGCTCGTGCACGCCGCGCGCGCCTCGGGCGACGAGCGCGCCGCGCGGACGCACCTCGACGCGGCCCTCGCGATCCGCGAGCGCACCGCCGCCGCGCTCCCCGACGACATCCGCAAGCGCTTCCTGGCGCGGCGCGATCTCGCCGACCTCGCCCGCCTCGAGGCCGAGGCGGCCACGTGGGGGCAGGAGGCGCGCCTCGTCCCGTCGAGCGGCCGCGGCCCGCTGCCCGGAGGCGGCGCGAGCGAGCCCCGCAACTCGCAGCCCCCGCCTTCGCTGCGCCGCCTCGTCGGCGAGGACCCGGCCATGGCCGCCCTGACCCACGCGATCCGCAAGGTCGGGCAGAGCGACGCCACCGTCCTCGTCCACGGCGAGAGCGGCACCGGCAAGGAGCTCGTCGCCGAGGCCATCCACGAGGCCAGCCCGCGTCGCGGCGGCCCGCTGGTCAAGGTCAACTGCGCGGCGCTCGTCGAGACGCTGCTCCTCTCCGAGCTCTTCGGCCACGAGAAGGGCTCCTTCACCGGCGCCGCCGCGCGCCGGCGCGGCCGCTTCGAGATGGCCGAGGGCGGCACCATCTTCCTCGACGAGATCGGCGACATCTCGCCGCGCACCCAGGTGGCGCTCCTCCGCGTCCTCCAGGAGAAGACGTTCGAGCGCGTCGGCGGCGTGACGCCCATCCGGGCGAACGTCCGGATCGTCTGCGCCACCCACCGCGATCTCAAGGCCATGGTGGCCCGCGGCGAGTTCCGCGAGGACCTCTACTACCGGCTCCGCGGCCTCGTCCTCGAGGTCCCGGCGCTCCGCCAGCGGCTCGGCGATCTGCCGCTCATCGCGGCCGCCATCCTGGCCCGGATCGGCGCGGAGCGCGGCGTCGCGCCGAAGCGGCTCTCGCCCCGCGCGCTCGAGGGGCTCTCCCGCCACGCCTGGCCCGGCAACGTCCGCGAGCTCGAGAACGCCCTCCGCGCCGCCGCGCTCTTCGCCGACGGCGACGCGATCGAGCTCGAGGACTTCACCAGCAACGTGGAGGGCCTCCGCGGCATCGAGTCGGTCGAAGCGCCGCCGACCGCGCGCGCCGGGGGGCCCCCGCGGCTCCCGGGCGAGCTTGGTACGCGGTATGCATCGGAACCCCCGCCGTCCGTGCCGCCGTCAATCCATGCACCCGAGTCGTCGAGCAACCCCACCGAGGTGGCGTATGCGCACGTCCGCGGTGGGGTGAGCCTCTTCGACATGAAGCGCCAGATCGAACGTGACTGCATCGCGCGTGCCCTCACGGAAAGTAACGGGAATATCACTCGCGCCGCCACGCTTCTCGGCATGAAGAGGCCCAGGTTGTCGCAGCTCGTGAAGCAATACGGCCTCGGGTCCGGATCGGAGGAGGGCTGACCATGGGAGACAGCACGTTGACGGTCCGCCTCGTTCGGGCCGCCCTGGCCCTGGCCCTCGCGGCCCTGCCGCTCGGCGGCTGCGTCGCCGAGGCGGTCGACTCCGAGCCTGAGGACGAGGCGGTCGCCGAGGCCCAGGGCGAGATCGACTTCGACATCAACGACGTCGGCCACGCCGATCCGGGCGACGAGGTCGCCGAGGACAACCCCAAGGGCGGCCCGGAGCCGACCCCGTGGCGGAGGACCGAGCGCAGCGGGCCCGCCCCCGGCGATCCCGTCCCGCTCTCCGGCGCCCCCAACGACGCGCCCCGCACCGACAACTGATCCCCGCCCGCGAGGGGACCGCCCCCGCTCGTCGATTCCGGTCGAAGCCCCGGCGTGCCGTCGCGGCGGCCCGCGCCGGACCGCGGTAGGCTCCCGGCGTGCCGCTAGGGATCGATCTCCGCACCCGGACGACGCTGGTCTGCGGCGCCCTCGCGCTCGCCATCGCCGTCTCGACGCTCCTCCGCGGGCGCGTCCGGCCGGTGCACCTCCTCTTCGCGGGGTTCGCCGGCGACATCGGGCTCTGGTACCTGTCGCAGTCGCTCTTCGGCTTCTACCAGGCGCCCGTCTGGGAGCGCTTCACCGTCGTCCTCGCGGTGCTCCTGCCGCAGTTCGCCCTGCACCTCTTCGAGGCGATGATCCCGCACGAGGGCAGCCGCAAGTCGCGGCTCCTCCGCGTCGCGGCCGTCCTCGCGGTGCCGATGGTGCTGCTCTCGCTCAGCCCGCAGCACGCGTCGCCCTTCGTGCGCGCGGCGATCTTCGCCTACGTCTTCGTGCTCATCAGCGCGGGCCTCTACGAGCTCGGACAGCGCGGCAAGCGCAGCGCCTCGCGCGCGACGCAGCGCCGCGTCCGCTTCCTCGTGGTCATCGGCGCGCTCGCCGGCCTCGCCAGCGTCATCGATTTCGCGTGGGTGATCGGCCTCTCGCCGCCGCCGGTCGGCGCGGCGCTCTCGGTCGTGTTCCTCTTCGTGCTCGCGCAGGCGCTCCGCCACGAGCGCCTGCTCGACATGTACGAGATGCTGGCGCGCCTCTTGGTGGCGACCGCCGTCGCCTTCCTGATCGCGTTCATCTTCTACCTCCTGCTCACCGTGATCGGGAACTTCAACACCATGTTCCTGAACGCGACCCTCGCGTCGATCGTGCTGCTCGTGCTCTTCGAGCCGCTCCGCGAGCGCGTCGAGGAGCAGATCCAGAAGCTCTTCTTCCGCGAGCGCTTCGACTTCGAGACCTCGGTCGCCGAGGCGCGCCGGCGGCTCGTGCACATCCTCGAGGTCGACGAGATGGGCTCGATCGTCATGGCCGCGCTCGAGCAGTCGCGCCGCGTCACCCACGCCGGGCTCTACCTGCGCGATCAGGACGGCACCGGCTTCGACCGCCTCGCCGCGCTCGGCGGACGCGTCCCGGAGCGCGTCGAGGTGGCCACCGCGCGCGCCCTGCTCGACCGGCTCGACCACGGCCCGCTCGCGCTCGAGGAGGTCGAGCGCGAGGCGCGCGAGCGGCGCGCGCAGGGCGGCCGCGTCGACGGCGGCGACGCCGTGCTCGCCGCCGCCGCCGTCCTCGGCAGCCTCAAGAACGGCACGGTGGTCGGGATCCGGGTCGAGGACGGCGAGCTCGTCGGCCTCCTCGTCGTCGCCGACGACCGCGTCCGCGACGCCTTCTCGTCCGAGGAGGTCACGCTGCTCCAGGCGATCGCCGCGCAGATCGGCGTCGTCGTCGAGAACTCTCGGCTCTACACGCAGATGAAGGAGAAGGACCGGCTCGCCGTGCTCGGGCAGATGGCCGCCGGGCTCGCGCACGAGATCCGCAACCCGCTCGGCGCCATCAAGGGCGCGGCGCAGCTCCTCGCCGATCCGGCCCCCGACGCGCGCGAGATCGACCCGTCCACCCGCGAGTTCCTGGGGATCATCCTCGAAGAGGTCGACCGCCTCGATCGCGTCGTCGGCTCGGTCCTCGACCTGGCCCGCCCGCACGAGGGCAGCGTCGTGCCCACCGACGTGAACGCGGCCGTTCGCCGCACGGTGCAGGTCCTCTCCTCCGAGCGCACCGAGGATCTCACCGTCGATCTCATCCTCGATCCGTCGCTCCCGCGCGTCGCCATCGATCCCGAGCAGCTCCGCCAGGTGGTGATGAACCTGGTGCGGAACGCGTCGCAGGCGATGAAGGGCAGGGGCAAGGTGACCGTCGCCACCCGGATCCGCTTCGGCCGCGGCACCCGCCCCAACGCCGGCGCCAACGACGGCACCTTCATCGAGCTCACCGTCACCGACAACGGCCCCGGCATCTCGCAGAAGGTGCTCGAGAACATCTTTCTGCCGTTCTTCACCACCAAGGACAAGGGCACCGGCCTCGGCCTCGCCATCAGCCAGCGCATCGTGCAGGGCGCCGGCGGCCGCATCGAGGTCCGCTCCTACGAGGGCAAGGGCTCGACGTTCGCCGTCATCCTCCCCGCGGCGATGGACGCCCTCGGCACCCCGACGCCGGCGCCGGTCACGCCGATCGAGAGCGCCGCCCCGACCGAGGCCTGACCCCGACCGACGCGTGCGCCGTGACACTTCACAGAAGGGGATCGGGATGAACGTCAGTCGTCGTTCTGCATCAGCCCGCGGATCTTGCCGCTGGGCAACAGCTTCACCTTGAGCGCCGCCGGCTCGCGGGGCAGCCCCGGCATGGTCATCATCTCGCCGGTCAGCGGGACGACGAAGCCCGCGCCGGCGCTGAGGCGCACCTCGCGGACCGTGACGGTGAAGTCGCGCGGGCGCCCGGGCACGGTCGGATCGTCGGTGAGCGAGAGCTGCGTCTTGGCCATGCACACCGGCAGCCCCGAGTAGCCGAGATCAGCGATGCGCTTGAGGTCCTTCTCCGAGCTGCCCGCGAAGACCACGTCCTTGGCGCCGTAGACGGTGCGCGCGATCTTCTTCACCTTCTCGGGGATCGTCTCGGAGAGCTCGTAGACGTAGCGAGGCGCCGGGGGCGCGGCGTCGGTGGCGTCGGCGATCTCGGCGACGGCGGCGGCGAGATCGAGCGCGCCCTCGCCGCCGCGGGCGAAGCCGTCGCAGCGGACCACGCGCGCGCCGAGCTTCTTCACCGCGGCGTCGACGATGGCGATCTCCTCGGCCGTGTCGTTGGGGAAGACGTTGATCGCGACGACCGCGGGCAGCCCGTAGAACGCCGCGGTCTCGAGGTGCTTCTCGAGGTGGGGGATGCCGCGCTCGAGCGCGGCGGGCGACGGCTCGCCGGCCGCCTTCACCGGCGCGCCGCCGTGCATCTTGAGCGCGCGCAGCGTCGCCACGAGCACGAGCGCGCGCGGCCAGACGCCCATCGAGCGGCACTTGATGTCGAGGAACTTCTCGCCGCCGAGGTCGAACCCGAAGCCGCCCTCGGTGACCACGTAATCGCCGCAGGCGAGGCCGAGCCGCGTCCCCAGGACCGAGCTGCAGCCGTGGGCGATGTTGCCGAAGGGGCCGGCGTGGACGATCGCCGGTCCGCCCTCCGCCGTCTGCACCAGGTTGGGCTTGAGCGCGTCGCGGAGGAGCGCGGTCATGGCGCCGGCGGCGCCGACGTCGCCCGCCGTCACCGGGGCGCCGGTCGACGACGTCCCCACGACCACGCGCGCGAGCCGCGCCTCGAGGTCCTCCGGCCCGCTCGCCAGGGCGACGATCGCCATGATCTCGCTCGCCGCGGTGATGTCGAACCGGTCCTGCCGCGGGACGCCGTCGACCTTGCGGCCGAGGCCGAGGACCACGTTGCGGAGCGCGCGGTCGTTCATGTCGAGGGCGCGGCCCCAGGTCACCTGGCGCGCGTCGATCTCGCCCTTGTCGCCGAGCGTGGCGCGGAAGTGGCAGGCGTTGTCGACCATCGCCGAGAGCAGGTTGTGCGCGGTCGTGATCGCGTGCAGATCGCCGGTGAAGTGGAGGTTGATGTCATCGGCGGGCACGAGCGTGGCCTTGCCGCCGCCGGTGCCGCCGCCCTTGACGCCGAACACGGGCCCGAGCGACGGCTCGCGCAGGCAGAGGGCGACGCGCTTGCCGAGGCGCCGCATCCCCATCGCCAGGCCGACCGACGTCGTCGTCTTGCCCTCGCCGGCGGGCGTCGGGTTGATCGCGGTCACGAGCACGAGCCGCCCCGCGCCCGACGGTCGCCGCGCCACGGCGGCGAGATCGATCTTCGCCTTCCCGCGCCCGTACGGCTCGACGTGCTCCTCGGCGAGGCCGAGCTCGCGGGCGACGGCGTGGATGCTCTGGGGCTCGAGAGGCAACGCGGTGGACATCCCACGACGCTAGCGAGAGCCGTCCGACCGGCAAAGCCGAAACTGCGGGAGTCGAGGAGTGTCGGCGCGCGGCGTCGAGCGGACCACAAGCGTGATGCGGTGCGGCAGGCGCGGCCGTCCGAGGCGAACGGGCGGTGGGCTGCGGCTGGGCCCACGGTGGGGTCAGGTGCGCGTTCACGTCCTCGTCCGCGTCCACGTCGGCGGCGGACGATGGGATGCGGCGGCGAAGCGTGGAGGCGCGGTATCAGCCGTAGCGGGCTTCGAGCAGCGCGCGGAGGGCGGGGTGGGATCGGACGAGCGAGAGGGTGTGCTCGGCGTGGCCGTGCGCGTAGCCGTTGCCGATGTAGAGGTCGACGTCGCGCCCGATCCCCTCGGCGCCGAGCGCGGCGGAGGTGAAGCTCGTGCTCATGGCGAAGTAGTAGACCTTGCCCCGATCGCGCGTGGCCACGATGGCGCCGAGCTCGACGCCCCCGACGTTGACGCACGAGAGGGTGAGATCGGCGCCGCGGCCTCCGGTCGCTCCCATCACCGCATCGCGCACGGCGAGCGTGTCGCGGGCGTCGGCGGCGATGACGGCGTCGCAGAGCTCGAGGCGCTCGAGATCGGCGGCGAACGGGGCGTGCGACTCGAGGCCGACCACGCGTCCGCCCGGGCCGACGCGACGCCGCGCCTCGGCGGCGCAGAGGAGCCCCGATTTCCCGCCGGCCCCGAGGATCGCGACGGTGTCGCCGGGCGCCGCGAGGCGCGCGACCTGCGGCGCCGCGCCGGCCACGTCGAGCACCGCCAAGGCGAGCCGCTCGGGCAGATCGCCGGGCATCCGCGCCATCGGCGCCGACGCGAAGACGACGGCGGTCCCGACGACGTCGAGCTGCGCGCTCTCGGGCCGCACCGCGACGACGCGCTCGAGCGAGAGCGGCGTGAGCGAGAGCGAGGCCAGCGTCGCGATCCGGTCGCCGGGCACGAACCCGCGCTCCGCGGCCAGCTCGCCCACGGAGCGCACCGTGCCGAGGAGCATCCCGCCCGATCCGGTGACCGGGTTGTGCTGCTTGCCGCGCTTGGCCACCGTCTCGAGCACGAGCCGGGCGACGCCCCCGGGCTCGCCGGTCGAGGCCTCCTCCATCTGACGGAAGCTCGCTGCGTCGACGTTGAGCGTGGCGACGTCCACCACGATCTCGGTCGCGAAGCGCCGCGACGGATCGGCGTCGAGCCTCCACGCGGGCTGGGGGAGCACCCCGAGCGGTTCGAGCACCCGGTGGGTGCCGAGCGGATCACCGGCGGCGGAGGTCACGGCGGCCTTCTACCAGCCCCGAGGCCCGGCGAGGAGCCGGCTGCGGCGCAGGCGAGGGCGAGCGGCTGGCGCCCGGCCGCCCGCGGGGAGACGGCGTGTGGGCGGGACCGTCACGCCCCCGCCGGGATTCGGGCGACCGACGCGCCGCCGGGTGCCGAATCTCCTCGACAAACTCGAACCAGGCCGGTGCGACGCCTCGCCGCACGGGGTGGGCGCTCGCCCGTGAAGCAAGTCAGCGGCTTGACCGTATGGTTGCGAAGAATCTACACTTTGTCGGCTCCGTGGTCGCCGTGGGCGAGCGGGGCGACCGTTCCCGATGCCGATGGAAAATCAGGCTCCCAAGATGTCGCAGGGACTGTCTCGCCAGCTGGCGCTGCGTTTCATCTCCGGGAAGTACCAGGGAGGGGAGTTCCCCCTCGGGGACGCCAGAGAGATCGTGGTCGGCCGCTCGAGCGACCTGGACATGGTCCTCGTCGAGGACATGGTCTCGCGCCGCCACGCGCGCATCGCCTGCAACGACTCGCAGATCGTCATCGAGGACCTCGGCTCGACGAACGGGACGTTCGTCAACGGCGAGAAGATCAAGCGGGCGACGCTGAAGGAGGGCGATCGGGTGCTCATCGGCACCAGCATCCTCAAGGTCGTCTCGACCGATCCGCACGCCGCGCCCCCGCCGCGCCGCACCGACGAGGTGCCCTCGGGGAGCCGCGGCGGCCAGGCGAAGACGATGTCCGGCGCGATCGAGGAGATCCCGCTGCCGGACCTGCTCCAGCTCTTCGGCTCCTCGAAGAAGAGCGGCGTCCTCGTCGTCCACTCGGACGAGGACATCGGCAAGATCTTCCTCCGCAAGGGCATCGTCTACTTCGCCAGCATCAACGAGCTCGAGGACGTCCCCCCGCTCAAGAGCGTGTTCCGCATCCTCACGTGGACGAAGGGCACCTTCGATCTCGAGGCGCCCGACGAGCGCCCGCTCCAGGGCGAGATCAACGCGTCGGTGCAGGAGCTCCTCATGGAGGGGCTGCGCCAGATCGACGAGCTCAACAACATCCGGCACAAGCTGCCCGACCTCGGCACCGTGCTGCTCATCCCGCAGCCGCTCCGGCCCCAGCTGCGCGATCTCCAGCCGGCCGAGCTCGACGTTCTCCAGCTCGCGTACAACCACGGCCACCTGGCGACGATCCTCAACAAGAGCCAGGCGACCGATCTCGACACGGCCCAGAGCGTCCTCAAGCTCATCGCCGCGGGCTACCTGCGGGCGGAGTGACCGAGGCCGAGACCCGCGTCGCGGTCACCGCCGATCTCGACGTGCCGGGCGAGACCGGGAGGCAGGCGCGCGTCTTCGCCGTGTGGCTGTTCTGCCTCGCGCTGGCGGTCGCCGTCGGATCGGCGGTGGGCGCGCACGTGTCGGCGTGGGATCGCGACACGGCCGCGGGGCAGGAAGAGCTCGCCCGCTCGCGCGCCGCCAAGCTCAAGGTCGCGGTGTCGGTCGGGCTCGTCCTGCCGGGGCTGCTCACCTGGGCGATCGGGTACCGCTACCGCCGCGGCGGAGGCCACGCGCGCGGCATCGTCGTCGACGTGACCTCGGAGGGAGAGCTCCGCCTCTGGGGCCGCGGTTACGGCTCGCGGCTCCCGCTCGCGGGCGCGACGGCGACCGAGCGCGTCGTCGACGTCTACGCCGGCCGCCTCGGCGCCTGGCGCCAGCGCCGCCTCCGCGTGGTGCGCGGCAGCCGCACCGCCGCGCGGGGCGGCGTCGCCGAGATCGAGATCGCCACGCGCGCGGTCCCGTCGGACATGGAGCAGGGCATGAGGCACGAGGGCGGCGAGGGCGACTGCGTCGAGCTCGAGCGGGAGGACTACGAGCTGGTGCGCGCCGCGGTGCTCGCCGAGATCGCCCGCACCACCGCTTAGTCCGCGGGCTTCAGCGTCGGGCTCGGGGCCGCGACGTCGGGGAGTGGATCGAGATGCTCGCCCATCGGCTCGGGGTCACCCTTGTCCATCTCGTAGCGGGTGCAGAACACCGGGACGTGGATCGCCTGGCCCATGATGATCTTCACCTCGCCGCTCACGCAGATGTCGCGGTAGCCGCTTTGGCGATCCCAATCCGGGACGCCCGCCGCTGCGCTCTCGTCATCGGCGGCGGGCTGCTCGGGCGAGGCCTCCTCGATCGGATCGGCCACGCAGGCCGAGGTCAGGGAGAAGGCGGCGATCAGCGCGACGCTCCGGAGCAGCATGCCGGGCGCTGCGAAGCGACGCGCGTGCCACGCCGGATGAGCCGCGTTTGCTCAGTCCTCCATGGGCGTTCAGCCTCGGACGGCATCGGCCGATCGATCAGCGCTGCTCGGCGGACCAGCGTCGCGGCGCCGGCGCCGGAGCGCCATCACCGGCACCCACCGCCGTGCGCCGGCGGGCGGGAGCCGCCGTGCTCACGAAGAGGCGACAAAAGCGAACCGGCCCCCGCGCGGGGGGCGCCCCGGCCCGGGGCCCCCCCGCCCAGG
>CAYJPW010000032.1:24400-46746 GCA_964372055.1 uncultured Polyangiaceae bacterium | reverse complement strand
CCCACCCTCCGCCCAAAAACCCCCCCCGGCCGGGGGGGGGGTCCGCGGGGGGGCGGCTCGCCGCTCCTACGAGGAGCTACCCGCGATCAGTCGTAGATGCCCTTCATCGACGGATCGGCGAGGCCGTAGGCGCGCATCGCCTGCCGCATGAAGAACGGCAGCTCGGTGTACTTCTCGAGCTGGACGCAGGCGCGGTTCGCGGCGCAGGTGCACTGCGCGTTGCTCGCCGCGTTGCAGCCGGGCTTGCCGTTCGCCGCCGGCTGGCCGTTCGCTCCCCACGCTGCGATGGTGGGATCCCACTTCACGACCGGCACGCCGTTCGTGAGGGCAGGGATGTACCAGTCCGGGTTGCCGTCGCCGTCGAGGTCCGGGCCGTCCGTCGTCTCGTAGGCCGCGAACAGCAGCTGGTTGGCCCACTCGAGCATGCGGCCGCCGATGCCCTTCTCCACGACCTTGCCGAAGATGGTCTCCTTGCCGTAGCTGCGGGCGACGTAGACCTTGCCGCTGGGATCGTGGAACTCGATCCGGTTGGCGAAGCCGGGATCCGTGTCGGCGCCGACCTCCCAGATGCCCATCTGGTTGATCCAGCTCTGGTACTGGTTCTCGGGCAGGTACATCAGCGTCCAGGCGATCAGGAACTTCTGCTGCTCCCAGCCGACCTGCGGATCGAGGATGGCGGTGTTCGCAGGAGCGTCCGAGCCGAACTGCGCGCCGTCCGAGCCGTAGCTCGAGCATACCGTGCTGCCGGCGCCCGGCCAGCAGACCTCGGGCGTGGCCGTCCACCAGCTCGTCCAGCCCACCGGGCGCGCGGGGTACTTCTTCGCGTCCGGATCGGGATCGTTCGAGGCGGTGTCGAGCACGGGGTTACCGTTGCCGTCGGCCGCGACGCGCGGGCCCTTGAGCTCGTCGTCGCCGGTGAGGTTGTTCCCCAGCCAGCGGCGGTAGCCGTCCGGGAACATGTCGGCGATCGAGATGTTCCGGTAACGGGCGTCGACGAAGTCCAAGGGCGTGGAGCTGATGAAGTTGTCGGCGGACTCGGTGAACAGCATCGAGGCCCAAGCCTTGTCGTAGTAGCAGCCGGCGTTGATCGTGTACTGCGAGTTGTAGTCGCCCTTGTCCTCCGCCAGCAGGTTCTCGATCGGCTTGCCGCCGAAGCCGACGTCGCTCGTGAACCCGCCGGTGAAGTCGGTCTTGTAGCCGGTGGCACCGTTCGGGACCACGACCCGCGTCGGGCCAGGAGTCGCGATGACCGCAAGGCTCGAGCGCAGGACGGTATCCCCCGCCGGACGGAAGTGCGGCCCGGGCTCGGGACGCGCCACCATGCGGGAGAAGTGATCGAACGCGACGCCCGACGCCAGGATGTTGTCCTTGAAGAAGGCCTCCGACGCCCAGGTCCAGAAGTCGTCGAAGTTCCAGCCGTTCTCATACGTGAACGCCTGGTAGATGGTGCGGTAGAGGCCGAGGCCCTTCGCGGCGTCGCGCATCTTCTCGTTCCACCGGCTGAGCGTGCGCTCGGAGGCCGAGCGGACGCTGAAGCTCTGACGGTTGCGCCGGTAGTTGTCGAAGATGTGCCCGATCTCCTGCTGCGCGATGAAGAAGTTGAAGAGCTCGTACGGGTCGGCGCCGTTGTCGTGCCGGAACACGCTCACGTTGCCGGTGTCGGCCCAGTTGTCCGAGGCGAAGCCATACGGCACGCGCACGCGGCCGTCCTTGTCGACGGCTGCGCTGCCCCGGTAGAAGTTGCCGGCCTCGCCCGAGAACGGCTTCCGGAGCGTCTGGTACGACACGTAGTCGACCGGCTGCTCCTTGCAGCGCGTGGGCTGGCCGTCGACGGACACGATGTGACCATCGAGGACGGGGTGCCACTCGCCGTCGCGCTCGGTGTTCCAGCTCGCCGGCTTGAAGAGCGCCGGATCGACGGCGCCGCAGTCGTGAATGAGGTCGAACTCGTTCTGGATCTGCGAGTAGTGGAACGTCTGGGCGGCGTTGCCGACGCCCGTCTGCCACTGCAGCCCGAGGATGCCCCCGAAGTCGTCCATCACGTTGAGCATGCCCTGGCCGCGCGGCTGGCCCGCCGTGTAGCTCGGGTCCGCGTGGACGGAGATGGTGTTCCCGTAGAACATGCGGGCGGCGGCGAAGTCGTACGCGCCGATGCCCACGAGGTCCTGCGTCGACTCACCGGCGTAGTCCATGATCGAGGACTGCATCCACATCCACTCGAGCTGGCTCGACTCTTCGTCCGTCATCGGATCGAAGTAGCGCGGTCCGACGCACGAGGCGCCGTCCTGGACCAGATCGGTGCACTCGGTGGTGACGGTGCCGTTCTTGGTCCGGAGCTGCCAGTACTGCGGGCGGTAGCCCCAGGCGTCCGCCGAGCTGACGAAGTTGTGGCGGAGGCCGACCGAATGACCCATCTCGTGCGCGATGACCGCGTACTGGGCGCGCTGCGCGATGAAGTGGCGCATCCGCTCGGCGCGGGCGAACTGCATGTCGCGGGTCTCGAGCTGGCCGTCGCCGTTCCGGTCTTCACCGTCGTCGAGCACGCCGTTGTTGTTGGCGTCCTCGAGCGGGTTGAACTTCCCGAACTTCGCCTCGAGCACGTCGGCCAGGGCCGGCATGGAGACCGGCGCCGGGGCCTCCTGCATGATGCAGGCGCCGCGGCTCGCGAGCGCCAACTCCTTGCGCTGCCGGATCTGGCGCTGAACCGTCGGGTTCATCATCCGCAGCGGCGAGGCCATGTCGAGCGCCATGCTGCCGATCGCCGGGCTGTCGTCGAGGTGGTCGGCGCCGGCGACCTGAAGCATCGGCTTCGTGGTGAGCTGTGCCTCGATGGGGCTGCCGATCGCGCGCTCGCGGCGGTTGTTGTAGACCGCGTTGAGATCGCTGACGGCCGTGGCGTCGGCGCGGACGCTCTTGAGAGAGCCGTTGAACTCCTTGATCTTGGCGAGGATCTCGGGGTGCGCCTCGAACGCCTCCTTGGCGCCCTTGGTCGACTCCTCGAACGACTTCTCGTCCTTGCCGGCGAACGCGGCGGTCCGCTTCTTCAGCTCGGCCTTGCTGACCTTGGGCAGCAGGTTGCCGTTGCCCGCGGCCTTGGAGGCCTCGGCCCAGTCGCGCACGTAGGTGCCCTCGGTCACGTCGGCCGTGGCGAGCTCGCCCTTGATGTAGCGCGCGGTGTCGACGACGCTCTGGCTCCAGAAGTCGTTCACGAAGGACCAGACGTTGATGCTGGCCGCGACCTTCTCGCCGGTGAGCGGGTCCTCGGCGTCGGTGTAGATGCCCCACGGGGAGGGCGTCTGCGGCGCCTTGAGCACGTTCACCTGGTGGTAGCGCAGGTCGCCCATCCGGACGTTGAGAGCGTTCCGGCAGGTCGCCAGGAGGTTCTCGTCGCCGTCGGCCGTCATGCGCTCCTTCTCGTACTCGGCATCGCACTGCGCCGCCGTGGTGCCGGCGGGCAGGCGGACGTCCTCGCTGCCGCAGGCCGCCGGGTCGTTCGCCTCGACGGGGCTGTGGCAGAGCACGATCATCTCGGGCATCTTCGCGAGCGCGATGACGCCCTGCTCGTACCCGCGGGCCGCGCCGAGCTCGTCGGCGAGCGCGTCGCACTTGCGGTTGCGATCGGTGTAGGCGAGGCCGTTGCGGCAGTCGTCGACCTCGCGGGCGAGGTTGACGGCGTCCTCGTTGGCGTTCTGCTGGCCCGAGTAGACGGGGTACTGCGAGCAGTCCTCGTCCCCGGTGCGCTTGCACTCGGCGTACTTGGCCGTCATCACGGCGCCGCGGAGCGCGACGTCCCACTCGTGGGCGGCCCACTCGGTGCCGTCGAAGAACTCGGGGTTCGAGCCCTTCGTGTAGTACCAGGCCTGCGCGACGGTCTTCCGCTCGCGGTAGGGCAGGGTGCAGCGCTGCTTGAACGTGTCGCACTGGGAGCCGCGGCCGACGCTCTGGCACTCGTCCTCGGTCCCGTTGCCGTCGTTGTCGCGGTGCGGATCCATCCCGTACGGCGTCGTCCCCGGCGTGAAGCACTCGACCGGTCCGGTCATGCTCTCCGGGTTCGCGTACTTGTGGCTCCGCTCCCAGATGTTGTACCGCGAGATGAAGCGGTACCACTTGTTGTCGCTCATCCCGTAGTTGCGCGCGTAGCCGGTGCGGTCGACAGTGAACGCGCCGAAGGCCTGGAAGCGCTCGCCGTCCCAGTCCTGCGGCTCGAAGTCCTTGTCGACCACGCGGCGGAACGACTGCCGGATGGTGAGCTCGACCGGATTGCAGGAGCCCGAGGGGGCCGTGCCGTGGAGCGCGTCGTTGTCGAGGAAGCAGGCCGGGAACTCGCCGCCGCCCCACTCGGGCGGGATGGCGATGGTCGCCGGGACGGCGAACGCCTTGTTGGTGACGTCGAAGTAGCCGCTCTCCGGATCGAAGTGCGGCGCGTCCTCGCTGTTCGGGTCGTTGACGTAGTACGAGAGCGCCTCGTACGTGACGCCGCCGAACACGCCCATGAGGGAGAGCGTGTCGTAGTCGTACGCGTCGACGGCGAGGTTGCGCGACCAGTCGACGCGCATGTACTCGCGCTCGTTCCAGGGCCGGTCGCTCGTGTTCTCGACGATGATGTTCGACTCTTCGCCGGTGGTCGGGTTGTAGTCGCGGCGGATGTCGAAGTGGCCGATGATCGGGTAGATGACCGCGATGTCGCCGTCGTTGGCGGCCGGGCTCGCGCCCTTCGTGTCGCTGCCCGAGATGCGCTCGTAGGTGATGCGCCCGACGAGGAGGTCCTCCTGGATCACCCACTTGATGCGCGAGAGCGGCTGCGCATACGTCGAGGTGAAGAGGCCGTCCTGCGCGGCGCCGTAGCCGACGTCGACGAGCGTGCCCTGGGTCCAGAACTCGGGGTCGTCCGACGAGTCCTGGAGATTGCCGCCGACGAAGAACGACTTCGCCAGGGCATTCGGCTGCACTCGGTTGATGGGCGGGCGCTCTTGCGCACACCCCGCCGCGCCACCGGCCGTGAGGCCGATCGCTGCGACGAGCAAAGTACGTTTCCACATCCTACTCATCGCTCATCCTCCTTAAACAGCCGATCCAAGGGTCGAAACCGAAGTCACGATCGCCCGCGCGGGGCGCGCACGCACAGCCGGGGGCGCTGTAGCCGAACCGACGTAGCAGTATTGGTGCCAGTTAAATAAGTGAACCATTCCAGGGTGTTGTCGTTGGGCTGAGGGCTGGGATGCCGGCGCCCGTTAGGGTGCTGACTCCCGGGGGCTAACGGCTTGGGCGAGCCGGAGCTCGACGGAGCGGGCATGCGCCTCGAGCCCCTCGGCCCGCGCCAGCGCCGCGATGTGGGGCGCGTGGCTGGCCAGCGCCTCGCGCGAGTAGCGGATGACGCTCGACCGCGCCACGAAGTCGTACACGCCGAGCGGCGAGCCGAAGCGGACCGACCCGCCCGTCGGCAGGACGTGCGACGGACCGGCGAGGTAGTCGCCCGCGGCCACCGGCGTGAGCCCGCCCACGAGCACGGCGCCGGCGGCGCCGATGCGCTCGAGGAGCGCCTCGGGATCGGTGACGTGGAGGGCGAGGTGCTCGGCGGCGAGCGCGTCGGCGACCTCGGCGGCGCGCGCCCGATCGGCGACGACGAGGAGCAGCGCACGAGAGAGAGACGCCTCGATGATGGCGCGGCGCGGCTGCGTCTCGAGCTGGAGGTCGACCTCGCGGGCCGTCGCCTCGGCGATCGCGCGCGAGGTGGTGACCATCATCGGGTACGCGGCCTCGTCGTGCTCGGCCTGCGCCAGGAGATCGGCGGCGCAGAGCGCCGGATCCGCGCCCTCGTCGGCGACCACGAGCACCTCGCTCGGCCCCGCGATCCCGTCGATGTCGACCTCGCCGTAGACGAGGCGCTTGGCGCAGGCGACGTAGGCGTTGCCGGGGCCGACGATCTTGTCGACGCGCGGCACCGACGCGGTCCCGTAGGCGAGCGCCGCGATCGCGTGCGCCCCGCCGGCGTCGAGGATGGCGGTGACGCCGGCGAGGTGCGCGGCCGCGAGGAGCAGGTCGTCGCCGGCGCGGTCGGCGCCGCCGAGGCCCGGCGTGGCGAGGACGATGTCGCGGACGCCGGCGACGCGCGCCGGGATCGCGGTCATGAGCACGCTCGAGGGGTAGCGCGCCTTGCCGCCGGGCGCGTAGACGCCGACGCGCGCGAGCGGGCGCACCCGCATCCGGAGGCCGACGCCTTCTTCTTCGTAGCCGAAGCCGAGGTCGCGCTGCCGCTCGTGGTAGCGGGTGATCCGGTCCGCCGCGAGCACGAGCGCGGCGCGCCGCGACGCCTCGAGACGCCCGAGCGCCGCCTCGCCGTCGTACGGCGACATCACCAGACGCTCCGGCTTGCGCCGCTCGAGCACCTCGACGTAGCGCCGCACCGCCTCGTCGCCGGTGCGGCGCACGTCGGCGAGGATCTCGCGGACGACCGGCGTGACGGCCTCGAGGTCCTCGGCCCCGCGGCCGCGAAGCCTCGCGAGGCCGGCCTCGAACTCCGGCGTCCCGTCGTGCGCGATGCTGAGCATGGGTGTTCCGCGACGACCGAGGTCGCCGGCGGACGCCGCTCGTACCACATGAGACCACCCGTTGGAATGGCTCGCTGTGGTGCTCGAGCCCAAGCGCGATCCGCTGTCGCGGTCGCTCGAGCTTTCACGACGGGGGCCTGCGACCCCAAATGGGGCGAGCATCCAATTCGGCTGAGGGCGTTGTTTTTCACGCCCGACGCGACTTGCGCTACCGTCCCGACCCATGCTGAAGAGCGCGGTTTCGCAGGCGGGCCTCGCGCTGGCGCTCGCGGCCGGCGGCGCCGGCGTGGCGCTCCTCACGGGCTGCCCTTCGAACTCCTGCTTCCTCAAGATCTGCGAGGGCAACAACTGCCGCTGCTCGATCTCGTCGTGCAGCGAGGGCGCCGCCTTCGACGTGAAGACGAACCGCTGCCGCTGCCTCAAAGGCTTCCTCTCGGTCGCGGGCCAGTGCCTCACGCCCCAGGCCGCGAACGCGTACTGCGGCAAGGGGCACCACTTCGAGAACGGCGGGTGTGTGCAGGATCGCTGCCGGCCCGGCGACGAGATCGACACTTCCACGGGCTGGTGCATCCCGCACGATCAGGTCAACAAGGTCGCGAGCAACATCGGCGTGGCCGTGGGGCAGGGGCAGCAGCTCGGCTGCCCCGCCGGCACCAAGCTGGTGATCGACGGTCCCACCGCCGCCTGCGTCCCCCTCTCGCAGACGTGCGCGCGCGACGAGACCTGGAACGGGACGGCCTGCGTGAAGATCGTGCAGTGCCCCACCGGATCGATGTGGGACACGGCGCTCGGGCGGTGCGCGCAGTACGCGCAGGGCACCGGCTCCGACGAGCTCAGCGTCAACGTCGGCCAGTGGGCGCAGACGAACTACGGCCCGAACAACGGCACCGGCACCACCGCGTTCTGCGGCGAGTTCGCCAAGAAGCCGTGGAGCTTCGGCGTCTCGGAGGGGAACACGGCGGTCGTCCGGATCACGGTGATGATGTCGTTCCCCGACGGCCAGATCGCCAAGGGCGTCGTCCAGGCGACCTCGGTGTTCGACAACAGCGGCAACCCGGTGCCGCCGAAGGGCGCGAGCGAGGTGGAGTCGGCGGCGAGGAGCATGTTCGCGACGCTGGCGCAGGGCGGCGGGCGCGCCAACGCCCCCACCGCCAGCACGACGGTCAAGTGCGCCGTCGTCAACGCGGCCAAGCCGCAGCCCATCCCCGCGACCGGCGGCCTGTAGCGCTCCGTCACCCGCGCCCGCGCCCTACGGACGCGTGAGCAGGCTGACCACCTTCGCCGCCCGGAGCTTGCGCAGGCCGATGCAGCTCGTGACCGTCCCCTTCTTCACGACGAAGTTCGCGCTCGACGGCTCGATCTTGGCGAACTCGACGCTGAGGCGCGTCCCGTCCCACGTCGCGCGGAGCGGCTTGCCGCCGGCTTCGGACCAGACCTCTTGGCAGGCGCCGCGCGATTCGGGCGCGAACTTCGCGTCGGGGGGCGGGATGGGCCGGATGTGGTCCTCGACGGCGAACACTGCGGACTCGCCGGGGAGCAGGCGCAGCGTGAACCGGGCCTCGCCGGTCTCGTAGTCCTGCGGGGCGAACTGGGCGGCCGTCCTCACGCGGAACTCGAGCGCGCCGGCCGTCATGACGGCATCGAGCTCGCGCCCGTTGCCCACCCACGCTCCGGCGAGGGAGGCGAGGGCCGCGGCCGGTGCCGCCGAGGGGTCCGGAGCGGGCGCGCTCGCGGGCGACGTCGCCGGCGAGGTGGCGGGCGACGTGGGCACGCCCGTCGGCGCGACGCTCGCGCTCGGCCGCGGATCGGGCGCGCCGCCGAGCGGGATGACGCCGGTGGCGACGAGCGCGCCGCCGCCGCCGAGCAGCGCCACCGCCACCAGCGCCGCGGGCCAGATCGGCCGGCCCTTGTCGCCGGCCGTCGCGGGGAGCTCGGCGCCCTGCCCGGTGATGCCGCCTGCCGCCGTCGCCAGCCGCGCCTCCGGCGCCGGAGCGCGGGTGGGCAGAGGAGCGGGCGTCGCTGCCGGCGCCGCCGCCCCGAAGGCGTCGAGCGCGTGGAGGAACTCGTCGCAGCTGGCGAAGCGCTGCTCGCGGTCCTTCGCGCACGCGCGCTGGATCACCTCGTCGATCGCCGGCGGCACGTCGCGCCGCATCTTGGAGACGAGCGGCACCGGCGCCTCGGCGTGCATCCTCATGATCTCGAAGTCGCTCTCGGCGTCGAAGGGGACGCGACCGACGAGCATCTCGTAGAGCACGATGCCGAGGGCGTAGATGTCGACGCGCTTGTCGAGATCGCGCCGGCCGGTGACCTGCTCGGGCGACATGTACCAGAGCGATCCGATGATGCCCCGCGTCGCGCCGCGCCCGGCGCGTGCGTCCTCCTCGCCCTTGGCGATGCCGAAGTCGGTGACCTTCACGACGCCGTCCTTCTTGCGGACGAGGACGTTGGCGGGCTTCAGATCGCGGTGGATCACGCCCTCGGCGTGCGCGGCGCCGACGCCGGCGAGGATCTGGCGGAGGATCTTGACCGCGTCGGCGACCGGCATGGGCCGGCGCTCGGCGACGTAGCCGGCGATGGTGTCGTCCAGGCTCTCCCCGTCGACGAACTGCATCACCAGCCAGAGGCCGCTCGCGTCGGCGACGACGGCGTTGAAGTGGACGACGTTGAGGTGATCGATGCGCGCGAGCGCGCGCCCCTCGGCGAGGGTGCGCTCGCGCACGTCCTTGCGATGCGCGAGCTCGGGGCGCACGGCCTTGAGCACCACCTCGAGGCCGGTGTGGACGTCGGTCGCGAGGTAGACGACGCCCATCCCGCCCTCGCCGAGGACGCGGACGATGGAGTACTTGCCGTCGACCACCGTCCCCGGCGGCGCGTGCTCTTGGCGGCGCGGCGCGCCCGCGGGCGGCGCGGGGACGGCCTTGGGCGGCTGCTTGGCGGCGGCCTCGGGCGGCAGGTCGCCGAGCTTCATCGCCGCCGAGAGCGGGCCGCCCGGAACGGTGCCCTCCTTCCTCGAGACCTCCGGCGGGCTCGTGGCCGGCGTGGTGTCGCGCGGCTCCTCGGCGAGGCCTCGGGCGGTGGACGGGTCGTAGAAGCTGTCGGCCCTCGCCGGCGCCTCGCCCGCGTCGACGCGCGCGCCGCACTGCCCGCAGAACACCGTCCCTTCGGGGGAGTCGGCGGCGCAGCGCGGGCAGCGGATCGTGGCCATCGGGCGCGGCCTCGGCGCTCGCGCGCTATGTCCAGTGGCCGGCGCGCAGCGCTGCCGAGTCGATGGTCTTGATCTTGGGGGCGAGCGCCTCGCGGAAGATCGCCTCGTCGTCGGTGTCGAGGCCCGCCTCGCCGAAGCCGGTGGCGACCTCCATCGAGGTGGCGAGGATGCGGAGGAACTGCTGCAGGCTCGACGCGCAGAGCTCGGGCTTGAGGGACTCGGTGCCGGTCATCGCGGTGAAGACGGGGCAGTCGCCCTCGGCGTCGAGCTTGGAGATGTCGAGGAAGTAGGGGTCCCCGAGGAGCGCGCTGCGGGCGATGACGATCCAGCTCTTGCGCCAGGCGGCGGGACCGGGGCCGCCGGCCGCGTCGACGCTGTGGCCGACCTGCTCGGCGGCGAGCTTCTCCGAGGGGATGAGCCGCACGCGCTCGGCGGGCGTGACCGTCTCGACGTCGACCGGATCCGCATCGAGCAGCAGCGCCCGGAACCGGGCCGGGATGCGGAACGTCTTGCGGAGGGCCTCGACCACGGTCGGGTCGGCCTTGCCGAAGGTCACCGGGAGCCGTCTTCGAGTGAAGATGTCCTTGAGCGCCGAGACCGACTCGGCCAAGTCGCTATCCACCGAGACTCCTTCGAATCTACGAACCGCGGGTGCGGCGAACGCGTGGCTACGGAAGCCGGGGCGCCTCGCGCTGGGCGGGAGGAGCTTGCCGAGAGGCATACCCCGGCAGGGGCCAGTTAGTGTAACAGAAAAGCGATGCCCGACGTCGCCTATGCTGAGAGTCGGTTCAGGGCCCCCGAGATCACCCACCGTTACGGCGAGGGGGTGCACCTCCTCGACGATCCCCTGGCCTGGTCGCTCCTCGCCCGCGCCTGCTCGCCCGACACCGGCCAGCCGGACGTCGGGCGCCTCGTGCGGACGCTGTACGAGATGCTCGCCCGCACCGTGCTCGCCGCCGAGCTCCCGCGGGCTCGGGTCGATGTTCCGACCCGGATGGCGAGCACCCACCCCGAGGCCGTCTACCGCGGGCTCGCGCTCGCCCGGACCGCCAAGGCGGTCACCGTGGGCATCGCCCGCGCCGGGACGATGCCATCGCAGGTGGTCTTCGACCTGATGAACGAGGTGCTCGACCCGGCGCTGGTGCGGCAGGACCACCTCTTCATGAGCCGGCAGACGAACGAGCGCGGCGAGGTCATCGGGGCCACCTGGCACGACGCCAAGATCGGGCGCGACGTGGGCGACCGCTACGTGCTCTTCCCGGATCCCATGGGGGCGACGGGCTCCTCGATGGTGAGCGCGATCAGCTACTACAAGACGGCGCTCGAGGGGCGGCCGGCGCGGTGCATCGCCATGCACCTCATCGTCACGCCGGAGTACATCCGACGCGTCCACGACGCCCACCCCGACGCGGTCGTCTACGCGCTGCGCCTCGACCGCGGGCTCTCTCCGGAGCGAGCGCTGCGCGAGCCGCCCGGCACCCTCTGGGCCGAGGAGCGCGGCCTCAACGACATCCACTACATCGTGCCCGGTGCCGGGGGCGTCGGCGAGATCCTGAACAACGCCTGGGTGTGAGTCGGAGCAGCGGCCCTCGGGCCGGTGACGTCGGCCGTGCACCACGGAACCGAACACCGGCCGTCGGGCCGGTGACCCTCTCCGCGCATGCGGCGCGGAGGGCTGGCCCGATCGTCGGACGCGCCTACCGCTTGGCCCGCTTGTTGTGGCCGAGGACGAGCGCCTTGTAGTCGAGCTCGGCGGCGGGCTTGGGCACGGGCGGCGCGTAGAGCGGGAGCATCTCCTCGAGCCGCCCGACCATGACGCCGATCTCGCTCGCGCCGGCGGCTCGCGAGCCCGCCACGAGCTCGGCGAACGCGTCGGCGATCTCCGGGACGCCGCGGCCCGAGACGTGGCCGCGGCGCGAGAGATCGAGGTAGCTGCGCGCCAGCGCGCCGCCCTCGAAGTTGTGCGCGGCCACGAGCTCCTGCGCGATCCGCAGCACCGATCGGGCCCCGAGGCGCCCGTCCTCGTGGAGCACGAACGCGGCCTGGAGGTAGTTGTAGAAGGGGACGACGAGGTCGCCGTAGATCTTGAAATCGCTGGGTGCGCTCTGGCGATCGAGGTGGATGAGGATCCTCTCGACGACCTCGCCCTCGTCGACGTAGCTCGCGTAGCGCACCGCGTCCGCGATCGCGTCCTCGTAGGCGCCGCCGCGGCGGAGGACCTCGGCCAGATCGGCGGGCCCCACGGCGCCCCGGCAGACGCCGGCGTACAGCGAGTAGACGAAGGCGTCCGCCTCGGCGTCGTCGCCGAGCAGGACCTCGCGCACGAGCGCGCCGGCGTCGTCGCGCTGCCGCACGAGCTCGCAGCGCCCGAGGAGCAGGGCCGGGAGCTTGTACCCGAGCTGGCCGCGGAGGGCGCGGAAGCGCAGGCGCAGGAGGTTCTGGAGGTTGGGCTTCAAGGTGAGCGACGCCCAGCGCGCGCCGTCGAGGACGAGCTTCTCCTCGATGCGCGTCCGGAGCTGCTCGGGGCTGCCGGAGAGGATGTGGATCTCGGCGCCGGCGCGCCCGAGCTCGCGCAGGAGCGGCGCCGCGCCGGGGACGGTGCGCTTCTGGTCCGGTCGCTCGATGGCGGTGCGGACCAGATCGCGCAGCGTGTCGAAGTCGGTGCGGAGGTAGGTCTTGTCGAGGTCCCAGCGCGCGATGAACGGCGGCGCCGCCGGGCGTCGGTCGCCGGCGGTGCGCGGTTCGTCGTGGCGTTCGGCGGAGCCCCCGACGTCGCCGCCGCCCGCCGCGTCCGAGCCTCGGCCGATGGCAGCCACGGCTACCGGCTGGACCAGTCGCCGCGCATCCGCTCGAGCGAGCGGACGAGGTCGCCCGCCTGCGACTGCCGCGCGAGCTCGAGCGCCTCGCGGAGGTACACCGTCGCCTCCTGCGCGCGATCCCGCTCCCGCGCGACGAAGGCGAGCGAGCCGAGGACGAGCGCGCGGTCGGGCCCGCTCGGGCCGGCGAGGTCGAGCGCCTCGCGCAGGACGCCGTCCGCGTCGGTGAGCGCGCCGGAGCGGGCCAGCGCCTCGCCGAGCTTGCGGCTGAAGATGAGCACCGCGCGCATCGGATCCTCGAGCTCGCCGCGGAAGATCTCGCGGCGCGCCAGATCGAGGCCGCGGCGCAGCGCCATGACGCAGCCGTGGATGTCGGCGCGGGCGGCGGCGCGGTCGGCGCAGACCTCGAGCAGCATCAGCGCCTCGAGCGAGTCCTGCGCGTGGTAGGCGTGCATCGCCTGGACCTCGAGCGGTAGCGGCACCGGATCGGCGCCCGCGCTCGACGCGGCGCGGGCGTGCAGATCGCGCCGGACGGCGGCGGGGATGGCGGCGAGCGTCACGTCGCGCACCAGGGGGTGGGTGGTGCTCATCCCGGCCACGCGCTCCTCGATGAAGCCCGACGCGACCAGGGTGCCGAGGATCCCGTCGAAGCCGTCGACCTCGGGGAGGACGCGACGGAGCGTGCCGAGATCGGCGGCGTCGCCGATGACGGCGAGCGCCTGCAGGGTGCGCCGGGCCTCGGGCGGAAGGCGCTCGATCCGGAGCGCGATGAGGTCGGCCATCCGAGCCGGCGGATCGCTCCCGCCCTCCATGCCGAAGCGGACGAGCTGCTCGATGTAGAGGGGCGGGACGGTGCGCGACTCGCCGCCCTTGGTTCCGGGGATCGGCTGGCCGCCGCGGATCAGCGAGGCGGCCACGGTCGTCGGCAGGCCGGCGAGGTGGCGGGAGGGGCCGCTCCACCCCGGATCGAAGTCGGACACGTGGGTCGCGACGATGAGCATCGGCAGGAGCGGGGGCTCGGCGAGGACGTCGGAGAAGGCGTTGCGGCTGGCGCCGTCGACGGCGTGGAGATCGTCGACGGCGAGCACGAGCCGTCGGCGCTGCGCTCCCTGGTGGGCGCGCGCCATCGCCCAGCGGAGCGCCTCGGCGGCGATGAAGCGGCGGTCCTCCGGCGAGAGGGTGCCCGCCTGGGCCTTCGCCCAGACGTGCGGGGGCTGCGTCGGGCCCCGGTCGCCGCGGCCGAAGATCTCGACGAGCCCGCGGCGGGCCTCGGGCGTCGCTCCCATCCAGTCGCTCGGGCTGCCGCCGTCCACCGGCAGCATCGCCATCCCGACGATCGCCTTGCGAAGCGCGAAGTAGCCCGTCTCGGCCCACCACGGGTCGGGCCCGGTCTCGACGATGATGTCGCCCGACGTCGCCGACACCTGGAGGAACTCGCGCAGCAGGCGGGTCTTGCCGACGCCGTGGTCGCCGATGATGCGCACGCCGGCGACCGAGCCGTCGACCTCGAAGCGGCTGCCTTCGAGCCACTCGAGGTCCTCCTCGCGCGCGGCGAGCGGCAGCGGCAGGCGGGGAGCGCTGGCGAAGCGCTCGCGACCGCTCACCGCGGGCACGCTCGACTTCTCGGCGGGCCGGCGCACCGAGCTCGTGACCCGCGCGCCGCAGTTGCCGCAGAACTTCTGGCCGATCGGAACCGGCGACTTGCACGCCGCGCAGATCACGGCCGCGTCGGAGATCGAGAGGCGCTGGCCCGATGGCGTGTCGAGGCTCTGCAGCGACGTGCGCAGGGCCGCGGCGAACTCGTCCGCGGTCTGGAAGCGCTTGTCGGCGTCCTTGGCGAGGGCCTTGAGCGTCACCTCGACGAGCGCCTCGGGGATGTCGCGCTCGGGCGCGATCTTGCCCGGGTCGGGGGCAGGGATCGACAGGTGCATCAGCACCACCTGCGTCGGGGACTCGGCCTCGAAGGGCAGCCGGCCGGTGAGCAGCTGGAAGAGGATGACGCCGCACGCGTAGAGATCGCTGCGGGCGTCGATCGGGTCGCCGCGGCCCTGCTCCGGCGCCATGTAGTCGGGCGTGCCGCAGACGATCCCGGGGCTCGTGATGTTGGTCGCGGTGACCTCGACCTTCATCTTGGCGAGGCCGAAGTCGACGACCTTGACGAAGTCGCCGCCGGACCGCATCGGCTCGAGGACGATGTTCTCGGGCTTGAGATCGCGGTGGATGATGCCGAGGTGGTGCGCTTCGGCGAGCGCGGCGAGCACTTGGACCATCACGTCGACGATGCGCTTGAAGGGCAAGAGCCCCTCGTCGTACGTGACGCGGGCGAGGTCGCGCCCGCGCAGGAACTCCATGACGAGATAGAGCTGGCCGCCGTTCTTGCCGAAGTCGATGACGCCGACGGAGTTCGGGTGGTTGAGCCGGCTCGTCGCGCGCGCCTCGGTGATGAAGCGGACCGACGCGCTCTCGTCGCCGAGCAAGTGCGGGTGGATGATCTTGACCGCGACCGTGCGTCCGAGCGCCTTCTGCTCGGCGCGGTAGACGCGGCCCATGCCCCCGACGCCGACCAGCTCGAGGATGACGTAGCCGCCGGGCAGCGTGGTTCCGATGAGCGGGTCGTCCGTCTTGCGGGCGACCTCCGAGATCGGGAAGCCGCAGACGGGGCAGAACTTGTGGGATGCCTCGCAGGGGTGCTCGCACTGCGGGCAAACGACGTCCGGCACGGGGGGAAGGTAGCACGGACCCGCGGCGGGGGGCGATCCGGCGCTCGTCGGCCTGGGCCCAGGATGGCTCAGGCTGGCGAGCTCGGTGGGCCCTCGACACCTCGATCGGGGGGCCCAGGACCGGGCGCGTCGGGTCCACCGATCCGCCCGCGCGATCGTGCGGGACGCTCACCCTGTTCATTCCATCGCCGAGCCGTTGCGATAACCTCCACCCGACATGGCATCCCCCCGTCTCAGGCTCGGGCAACTGCTCGTCGATGCCCGCCTCCTCACGCAGGAGGCGCTCGACGAGGTCCTCGCCACCCAGAAGAAGGACGGGCGCCGCCTGGGGGCGCTCCTCGTCGAGCGCGGGCTCATCAACGAGACGCAGCTCACGCAGATCCTCTCGCACCAGCTCAGCGTGCCGTGGGTCTCGCTCCTGCACATCGAGTTCTCGCGGCAGCTCTTGAACCTGGTCCCGCGCGACGTGGCCGAGCGCTTCTGCCTCGTGCCCATCTACGTGCGCCACGTGCGCGGGCAGGGCGAGACGCTCTACGTCGCGATGAACGATCCGACGAACGAGGACGGCCTCGCCGAGTGCCACACCTTCTCGGGGCTGCCGGTGCGCGCGATGATCGCCCCGCCGAGCGACATCCTCAACGCGATCCGCGTCTACTATGGCGGAGGCCAGCCCAAGGCGGCCCCGCCCGCCGACGTCGCGCCCCCGTCGAGGCCGCCGGGCGAAAGCGTGAAGGCGCGCCGCAGCGAGCGGCCCGGTCGGGTGAGCCGCCCGCCGCCGCCGATGGCCGACGAGGCGCCCGTCGACGGGGCCCTGCCGGCGCCGCCGCTGCCGCAGATGCAGCCGCCGCGCGACGCCGACGTCCCCGCGATCGAGGCGGTGGAGATCCAGCTCTCGGCCCACGCCGCCGAGAAGGTCGAGGGGTTGATCGCCGCCGAAGAGAGGCCGGCCGAGAGGATCCCCAAGCCGCGCGGCAAGGCGCCCCGGATGGTCTCGCTCACCCTGCTCGACGGAACCACCATCAGCCTGCCCGCGCGCGGCAAGAAGAAGGCCGCTCCGCCGGCGGATGCGCCCGAGCGGGCCCCCGACTCGCGCCGGTCCGACGCGCCGGGGGGCCCGGCGGACGACGAGACCGGCCTCACCGCGCGCGATCTGGTCGCGGCCCTGCGCGCCGTCGCCCACGGCGCCGACGCCACCGAGATCCTGGGCAACGCTCGCTGGGAGACGCTCTTCGCCGCCCTCTTGTCGCTGATGCTGAAGAAGCACCTCATCGCCGACTGGGAGTTCGTCGACGAGTACACCAAGATCTGAGCGCCGTTCTCCGCGTGGCGCGCAAGCGGGCGAGAGCGTCGCGGAGCGTCAGCCCTCGCGAACGGCGCGGGCCTCGACGAGGGCGTCGATCTCCGCCGAGGAGAAGCCCGCGTCGGCGAAGATTTGGCGCGTGTGCTCGCCCGAGCGGGGCGGGGGCGCGAAGGAGCCGTCGCGCGGCGTCACCGGCGTGCGCAGCTGGGGGACCTTGCCGCGCGGGGTGTCGAGCTCGAAGAAGAGACCGCGATCGCCGAGGTGCGCGTCGGTCGCGATCTCGTGCGGCTCGAGCACCGGCTCGACGCAGCAGTCGTGCTCGGCGGCGAACGCCTTCCACTCGCCGCGCGACCGCGCCGCGAACACGGCTGCGACCCGCTCCTTGAGGGCGACCTGATGAGGTCCGGGCACGAGCGCGGTCATGTCCGGCTCGAGGCCCACCGCGGCGCAGAACGCCGTCCAGAACTTGGGCTCGAGCGCGGCGAGCGAGATCGCGTGGCCGTCGCTCGAGCGGTACGTGTTGTAGGGCGCGATGCCGCCGCTCAGGGCGTCGTCGCCCTGGCGAGGCGGGGCGCCCGCCAGGCTCGATGCCAGGGCCGCCGAGGCGAACCCGAGCGCTCCATCGGTCATCGCGATGTCGAGCACGGCCCCCTGTCCGGTGCGCGCCCGCTCGGCGAGGGCGGCGAGGATGGCGATCACGCACCACATCCCGCCGCCCACGTCGGCCATCTGGAAGCCGGGCACCTGCGGCGGCGCGGCGGCCGGACCCTGGAGGCCGAGGACGCCGGCGCGGGCCAGGTAGTTGAGATCGTGGCCGGCGCGGTCGGCGTAGGCGCCCGACTGGCCGTAGCCGGTGAGCGCGCAGATGACGAGCCGCGGGTTCGCCGCCCGGAGCGCGGCGTGGCCCAGGCCCAGCCGATCGAGCACGCCGGGCCGGAACTGCTCGAAGAGCACGTCGTACGAGGCGACCAGCCTCGCGAACGCGGCGCGCGCCTCGGGGCGCTTCAGATCGACGACGGCGCTCCGCTTCCCGCGGTTCAGGAGCTGGAAGGCCGCCGACTCGCCGGCGACGTGCGGCGGGAAGTGCCGGAGGTAGTCGCCGCCGGCGTGGTCCTCGATCTTGTCGACCGTCGCGCCGAGGTCCGCGAGGACGAGCGTGGCGAACGGACCTGGGATCAGGCGCGAGAGATCGAGGACGCGGAGGCCGGCGAGGGGGCGCATGCTTCGAGGGCCACTTGCGGGGCGCCGACGGTCCCGCGGCCAAAGAGCTAGCCCGCGGGATCGGCGACGCCCTCGCGCGCGGCGGTCGCTCAGGCGCCCATCGAGAACAGCTTCTGCAGCTTCATCGCGAGCATCTGGTTGCCCGTGACCTTGAGCTTGCCGGCGAAGAACAGCTGCATCCCGTTCGCCTGCGGGTTCTCGTGGAGCTTCTGGAAGTCCTCGGCGCTGATGGCGATGACGCAGTCGGCGCCGCCGGGGTTGCCCTTCTCGGTCTTCGGGCCGGAGTCGGACACGTCGATGAACCACTCGCCGCCGCCGTCCCCGCTGATGTTGATCTGGTACTTCGCGCCGATCTGCTTCGCCTGGTCGGCGTTCTTGGTGAGCGCGGCGGGGAGTTCCTCGTTGAAGAGCTTCTGGATGTCGACGGCCATGAGTGCCTCCGGGTGCGGTCGTTTCGTCCGGGAAAGCGGTCGCACGACGGCGACCGCGCGCCGCTCTCGACGCGGCGCGGCACGTTTAGGCGCGCCCTTGCTTGGGCGTCAAGCCGTCCGCCGTGCGCCGGCCGTCGTTTTCGGATGCTCGAACGCGAAGCGCCGTTCGCGCCTGATCGGACGGCGCGAGCGCGAACCCTGCTCAGGCGCGTGCGCGGGTGGGCTGCTGGGACGCGCGCGGCGCGCGGTCGAGCGCGATCCGGAGGGGGAGCATGAAGAGCCGATCGATGGCGACCCGCTGCTCGGTGGGCGGCGGCTCGTCCGGCGCGGCCTGGGTGAGGCGCAGATCCCGAATCGACGCGCGATCGAGCTCGGCGATCCCCGTCGAGACGAGCTCGCCGCTCGACGAGGGCACGAGCGAGGGCAAGAGCGAGATGAGCACCACCTCGGCGGAGCCCTGGCGGATCGAGGTCGCTTGGTAGACCGCGACGGCCTGGCCGAACGGCTCCTGGAACACGAAGGCGCGCCACTCGAGCGGCGCCGACAGGTCGAAGCGGTGGTCGGCGACGCGGAGCTCGTAGCCGTCGAGCATCAGCGGCTCGCCGTGCGCGTCGGAGAGGACGAAGCGATCGAGGCAGGCGCCGTCGATCGCGGTCAGGCCCTCGACGAGTGCGGCGAGATCGGCGGGCGCGAGATCGATCGGCTCGCCGTCCGGTCCGGCCGCGTCGAGGCCGCCCTCGTCGGCGGAGGCGGCGCCCGCTCGCGCGAGCAGCGGAGCGAAGGCGCGCCGGGCGGCGGCGTCGAAGGTCGCGCCGACGTAGAAGGTGCCGCTGCCCGAGCTCAGCGCGGCGACGAGGCGATCGCGCCGGCGCGTGGTCACGAGCGTCACGCCGAACGGCGTCGCCGTCGAGAGGAGCGGGTGCGGCGCTGCGCTCGGGCCCTCGTGCGTGCGGCCGTCGTCGAACGTGAGGCGCTGCCGATCGAGGGCGAGGCCCCTCTGCCGGGCCGACGGCGCTGGGCTCCGGCGCCGGCTCCGCAACACGAGGGCGACCGCGCCCGCGGCGAGCGCGAGCGGCAGGAGCACGCGGAGCACGATGCCCTTCGCCAGCGCGAAGAGGACGAGCGCGAGCACGAACAGCGCCATCCCCAGGTAGCTCTTCGGCCGCACCGCGGGCGCCGGCGCGCGCGCGTCGAGCGCCTCGAACCAGCGCCGGCCGGAGCGGGCCTCGCGAGACGCCTCGAGCGTGAGCGCGATGCCCGGCGCCGAGAGGCCTGAGCGCGCGTCGCCCGCTGCGTGCCGGGGAGCCTGATCGCGCTTCAGCTCACGTCCCATCGCACCTCCGGCGAGCCCTGCCCCGAGGTTAGCACCAGGGCAGGAGGGAGCGAGGGGGAAGCGTACGGCCGGTGCAACCGCGGGAGCGCGGCGCCGCGAGCGGCTGCCGGGAGAACCGCTCGACGGGAATCGTGCGGGCGACGATGTGGGCGCGGGTAGCTCGTGAGCGCGGCTACGGTGGTTACCCGAGGCTCCTCGCCCGGTGCTGCTGCACCCATGGCGAGACGCGCGCGCCGGCCTCGGCCTGCTCGCCGGCGGCACGCGCGGTGCCGCGCTCCTTGCCGGCGGCGGCGATCGCCAGCGCCGCCGCCAGCGTCGTCTGATCACCCGCCGCGACGTCGGTGTAGCCGAGGAGCTCGCTCCGGTGCTCCTCGATGAACCCGGTGTCGTACCGGCCCTCGGCGAAGTCGCGGGTGGCGAGGAGCTTCTCGTGGAAGACGAGGTTCGTGCGGATGCCTGTGACCACGTACTCGCGGAGGGCGCGCCGCATCCGGGCGATCGCGGTCGGGCGATCCGGGCCCCACACCGAGAGCTTCGAGATCAGCGGATCGTAGTGGCTGGGCACGACCGCGCCCTCGTAGAAGCCGCCGTCGTCGCGGACCCACGGACCGGACGGGGTGCGCAGCGCGGTGATCGCGCCCGGGCTCGGCAGGAAGGACGAGGTCGGGTCCTCGGCGTAGATGCGGCACTCGAGCGCCGCGCCCCGGCGGGAGAGGCCGTCCTGACGGAACGCGAGCCGCTCCCCCGCGGCCACCCGGACCATCTCGGCGACGAGGTCGACGCCGGTGACCCACTCGGTGATCGGGTGCTCCACCTGGAGGCGGGTGTTCATCTCGAGGAAGTAGAAGCTCCCGCCTTCGCCGAGGAGGAACTCGAACGTGCCCGCGGAGAAGTACCCGACCGCCTGGGCCCCCTTCACCGCGACCTCGCCCATGCGGCGGACGAGCTCGGGCGGCGCGGCGGGGCAGGGGGTCTCCTCGACCACCTTCTGGTGGCGCCGCTGGATGGAGCAGTCGCGCTCGAAGAGGTGGACGATGTTCCCGTCGCGGTCGCCGAGCACCTGGATCTCGACGTGCCGCGGGCGGACGATCGCCTTCTCGATGTACACCGTGGGGTCGCCGAAGGCGCGGCCGGCCTCGCTGCGGGCGCGCTCGAGCGCGCCGGCGAGCTCCTCCTCGTGGTGGACGAGGCGCATGCCCTTGCCGCCGCCGCCCATCGCGGCCTTGAGCATCACGGGGTAGCCGATGCGCGCGGCGGTCGCGCGCGCCTCCTCGATCGTGGTCGCGCTGCCGCCCGGGGTGATGGGCACGCCCGCCGCCTCCATCTTGGCGCGGGCGGCCGTCTTCGAGCCCATGGCGGCCATGGCGCTCGCGGGCGGCCCGATGAAGGTGATGCCGGCGCGCTCGCAGGCCTCGGGCAGCTCGCGGTTCTCCGAGAGGAAGCCGTAGCCGGGGTGGATGGCGTCGGCGCCGGCCTTCTTCGCGGCGTCGAGGATGCGATCGACGCGGAGGTAGCTCTCCGCGGCGGGTGCGGCGCCGATGGGGTACGCCTCGTCCGCCACCCGGACGTGGAGGGCCGCGCGATCGACGTCGCTGTAGACCGCGACCGAGGCGATGCCCATCTCGTGCAGCGTCCGGGTGATGCGGACGGCGATCTCGCCCCGGTTGGCGATGAGGACCTTCTTCAGCACGCCTCGGCCATATCACATCGGTCACGGCGCGGAGGGGCCCCCGCGCAGGCCCGGTCGGGTGCGAAAAGCTCTCGACTACGGCCCGGCGACTCTCGACTATACGCGGTGGTGGAGCGTCGCGACCGACCCCTCGAGCCTCCGCTCGGACCGCTCCGCGGCCGAGGCGACGCGACCGTCGCGTCGGACCGCCGGCCCGACGCGCCGGCCCTCGGCGACGCGCCGAGGCCCGAGGTCCTCAGCGTCGCCGAGCTCGACCGGCGGCTCCGCCGGGTGGTGGAGGGCGCCACCGCGGACGTGCGCGTGGGGGGCGAGGTCTCCGGCCTGAAGGAGGTCGCGAGCGGGCACGCCTACTTCACCCTGAAGGACGAGCGCGAGGAGGCGGCGGTCGACTGCGTGATGTACCGCACGGCGCCGCCCCGCGCGCGCCGCCTGCTCGCCGAGGGAGCGCGCATCGTCGTCCGGGGCCGCGCCACCGTGTTCGTGCCGCGCGGCCGGCTCCAGCTCGTCGCCGACGACGCTCGCCCGGCGGGCCGCGGGGCGCTGCTCGAGGCGCTCGAGAGGCTCAAGGAGAAGCTCGCCGCCGAGGGCCTCTTCGCCCCCGCGCGCAAGCGGCCGCTGCCGCGCGATCCGAGGGTCATCGGGGTCGTCACCAGCGCGGACGGCGCGGCGATCCACGACATCGCGACCGTCGCGTTCCGGCGCGGCGGGGTGCGGCTCGTCCTCGCCCGGGCGCCGGTGCAGGGGCCCGGCGCGGCGCAGCGCATCGCCCGCGCCATCGCGGCGCTCGAGCGCGTGCCGGAGATCGAGGCGATCGTGATCGGGCGCGGCGGTGGATCGGCGGACGACCTCGCGGCCTACAACGACGAGGCGCTGGTGCGGAAGGTCGCCTCGGCGCGCGTCCCCATCGTCAGCGCCGTCGGGCACGAGGTCGACACCACGCTCACCGATCTCGCCGCCGACGCGCGCGCCGCGACGCCCTCGCAGGCCGCCGAGATGCTGGTCCCCGACGCGGCGGCGCGCCGGGCCGCGCTCGATCACCACGCCCCGCCCCCGCCCCCCGCGCGGGGGCCCCGGGGCCGCGC
>CAYJPW010000032.1:0-24390 GCA_964372055.1 uncultured Polyangiaceae bacterium | reverse complement strand
GTATCTGCTGGAACTGGCGCGCCTGGCGCTGGCCGCCGCCGTGCCGGGCGGCATCCGCCCGCCCCCGCGCGCGCCCGACCCGGGTTTGGATTCAGCGATAGCGCGCCTGCGCCGCGCGGGGGCGCACGGCGTCGGCGCGCGGCAGGCCGAGCTCGAGCGCGCCCGCGCCGCGCTCGGTTCGCCGGCGTCGGTGATCGCGCGGCGGCAGCAGCCGATCCGCGAGGCGATGGGGCGGCTCGCGGCCCTCTCGTCACGGCTGTTCGCCCGGCGCCGGGGGGAGCTCGCGCTCGTCGAGCGGCGGCTGGCGGCGCGCCACCCGAGCGCCGTGCTCGCGACCGCCCGCGCCACCCTCGGCCCGCTCGAGGCGCGGCTCGCGTCCGTCGCCCGCCGCCGCGTGGCCGAGGCGCGCTCGACGCTCGGCGCGGGCGTCGCCAAGCTCGACGCCCTCTCGCCGCTCCACGTCCTCGCGCGCGGCTACGCGATCGTCCGCGCGCCCGACGGGCGTGCGTTGCGCGACGCGGGGCGGGTCGGCGTCGGCGACGAGCTCTCGGTGCGGCTCGAGCGCGGCGAGCTCACGGCGGTCGTCACGGCGCGGCGCGGCTCGGAGGAGGCGGACGGTGGCTGAGCGCCTCCGCTTCGTGCTGCTCGGGCATCCGATCCGGCACTCGATCTCGCCGGCGATGCACGCGGCCGCCTACCGGGCGCTCGGCCTCTCGCACACGTACAGCGCCATCGACGTGCCCAACGAGAGCGGGCTCCGCCGCATCGTCGACGAGGTCCGGCGGGGAGCGATCGCCGGCGCGAACGTGACGGTGCCCTACAAGCGGACGGCGCTCGAGGTCGCGACCGAGGTCGCCCCCAGCGCCGAGGAGGTCGGCGCCGCGAACGCCCTCTCGCACGAGAGCGGGAGGGTCGTCGCCCACAACACCGACGCGCACGCGCTCGCCGCCGAGCTCGGGGAGCTCTGCGGCGAGCGGCCCAGCGGCTGCGCCGTGATCCTCGGCGCGGGGGGCGCGGCGCTCGCCGCCATCGCCGCGTGCAGGCGGATCGGCTTCAACATGATCGCGGTGACGACGCGCTCGTGGTCCGGCACCGAAGCGATGTTCGAGTCGCCGGTCGCCGAGCAGATCCGCGCCCGCGGCGCCCTCGCCTCGCCGTGGCCGAGCAACGAGGCGGCCGCGAGCGGCAAGGCGTCGCAGGTGCTGCGCATGCAGTGGCGCGATCTCGCCAAGCAAGCGTCGCTCGTCGTCCAGGCGACGAGCGCCGGCATGCCGGGGTCCGGCGACGGCGGCGACGTCGTCCACGTGGTCCCCTGGGCGGAGCTCTCGCCGAGCACCGTCGCCTACGACGTGGTCTACGGTCCGAGCCCGACCCCGTTCCTCGCCGCCGCCGCGCGCCAGGGGCTCCGCTCCAAAGGCGGCCTGGGAATGCTGGTCCGCCAGGCCGAGCTCTCGTTCGAGCTCTGGCTCGGCGTCGCGCCTCCCGAGGGCGTGATGGGCGCGGCGGCGCGCGACGCCCTCGACGCGTCCGGGCGGGGAGGGTCGGCGCGATGAGCCCTCGCGGGGACGGCGCCTGAGCCCATGAGCGGGGAGCCTCGCGTGGAAGCGCAGAGCATCTGGCCGAAGGTCGTCGTCGGAAGCCAGCCCGCGCGGGCGCGGACCGAATGGCTCCACACCAACGGCGCCGGCGCGTACGCGAGCTCGACCGTCGCCGGCATCCACACGCGCCGCTACCACGGCCTGCTCGTGGCCGCGCTCGAGCCGCCGCGCGCGCGGCACGTCGTGCTCTCGCACGTCGACGTCACCGTCGCGCTGCCGCCGGGCGCGAAGGGCGAGGCGCCGCCGTCGCCGCGCGGGCCGTTCGACCTCTCGCTGCACCAGTTCCCCGGCAAAGACCCCCACGCGTCGGCGTTCTACCTCGACCGCTACGATCAGGATCCGCTGCCTCGCTGGACGTACGCCGTCGCCGGCGGCGAGCTCGAGCACACGCTCGCGCTCGTGCGCGGTGAGAACGCCGTGGTGCTCCGCTACGTCTGGAGCGGGCGGCAACCGATCGTCCTCACGCTGCGCCCGCTGCTCGCGCTGCGCCACTTCCACGACCTGCAGCGCGAGAACGGCGGGATGGCGCAGCGGGTGGAGCTCCGCGGCCGGGAGGTGCGCGTCCAGCCGAAGCGCGATCTGCCGCGCGTGGTGTTCCGCTACGAGGGCACCTTCGTGGGGTCGCCCGACTGGTGGCGCCGCTTCGAGTACCTCGCCGAGCGCGATCGCGGCCTCGACTTCCAGGAGGACCTGTGGACGCCGGGGCTCTTCGAGATCCGCCTCGAGCCCGGCGCCGATCCCGCGTACCTCGTGGTCGCGACCGACAAGCTCCCCGACGGCGAGCCGGCGGCCCTCCTCGGCGCCGCGTCCGGCGCGATCCTCGCCGAGGACCCGGGGCCGGACCGGGACCCGCTCGAGCGGCGCCTGACCATCGCCGCCGAGGCGTTCCGCGCCGACCTCGCCGCCAGGCCGGGGATCATCGCCGGCTATCCATGGTTCGAGGTGTGGGGCCGCGACGCCCTCGTCGCGCTCCCCGGTCTCTACCTCGTGCCCGGCAAGCTCGACGGCGCGACGCGCATCCTCCGCAGCATGATCGCGTCGATGCAGGACGGCCTCGTGCCGAACCGCTTCCCCGATCGCGGCGACGCGACGGAGCTCAACACCGCGGATGCGACCCTGTGGCTCTTCGAAGCGGCTCGCCTCCTCGCCGACCGCCTCGGCGAGACGCACCCGTTCGTCACCGACGAGCTGCTCCTCGCGCTCCGCGACGCGTTCGAGGCGGCGCTGCGCGGCACCCGCAACGGCATCCACGTGACGGCCGATGGGCTCTTCGCCGCCGGCGGGCCGGGCGACGCGCTCACCTGGATGGACGCGCGCATCGCGGGGCGCCCCGTGACGCCGCGGATCGGCTGCCCGGTGGAGCTCACCGCCCTCTGGGCCAAGGGCTGCGAGACGCTCGGGAGGCTGGCGCGCGCCGCGGGCGACCACACGCTCTCGGAGCGCGCGCTCACGGCGTCGCGCCGCGCCCGCGGCGCTTTTCGGGAGCGGTTCTGGTGCGACGCGACCAACTACCCTTACGACGTCGTCTCCGAGGCACGCGAAGGCGAGGGCGCGTTCACCGACGCCTCGGTGCGCCCCAACGCGGTCATCGCGCTCGCCGTCGATCCCGATTCGTTCACCGCCGAGCGCGCCGGGATGGTGCTCGACCGCGCGCGCGAAGAGCTGGTGACGCGCGCCGGGCTGCGCTCGCTCTCGCCGAGCGATCCCGCGTACGTCGGGGCGTACGGCGGCGGGGTCGCCAAGCGCGACGGCGCCTACCACCAGGGCACGGTGTGGCCGTGGCTCCTCGGCTTCTACGTCCGGGCGGCGCGCCGCACCGAGGAGGGCGAGCACCTGGCGCCGTTGCTCCGGCGGCTCGTCGCGTCGGCCGCCGCCAACGAGCTGGCGCTCGGTCAGGTGCCCGAGATCGCCGGGGGCGACGCGCCGCACCCGCCGAATGGTTGCTTCGCCCAGGCGTGGAGCGTATCCGAGCTCTTGCGGTCGATCGCCTGGGATCTGTGTTGGGCGTCGTAGGGGTGGGCCTTCGAGGCCCGAGACCCAGAGGGTGAGCCGATGGCACGAGCGGGTTTCTTGGGGCGGTGGGGGATCGGGGCGGCGTGCGGGGGCGCGCTCGCGGCGGCGATCGCGGGGGGCTGCGGCCCCGCGCCCGATCCGGTGACGCCGGCCGCCGCGACGCCGGCTGCCGTCGCCCAGGTGCCCGCGGGCAGCGCGGCGGCGGTCGCGTCGGCGGCACCCGCGGCCTCCGCGGCTCCTGCGCCGAGCGGCGATCCCACCACCGGCGCGCCGAGCACGGGCGCCGCGCCCGCGTGGGGGAAGGACGACGTCTGCTTCGACAGCAAGCCGCCGCCGCATCCGTACTTCGGCGTGCTCCGCGCCGCGCGCTGCACCCAGGAGATGTTCCTGACGATGGCCGACACGGCCGGGATGCTCGGCGTCGAATGCAGGCACTGCCACGTGCCGCACCCGAGCGATCCCAAGAAGGAAGACTATCCGGTGATGACTCCGAAGAAGGAGATCGCCAACTGGATGAGCATGCACCTGATGCAGGCCATCAAGCCGAAGGACGGCTCGCCGCTCAAGTGCAAGAGCTGCCACACCGACGAGAACGGCAAGCCCGTCGCGAAGATCCTCGGCAACCCGCGCAACCCGCAGAAGGCGCAGGAGTGGATGACGATGGTGATGGTCAACAAGTTCGTCACCCGGACCGGCGAGAAGCTCAAGTGCAAGAGCTGTCACGGCGGCAACTTCACGACGCCCGAGTGGAACGCGAAGGTCATCCTCCGCAGCGAGCAGATCCCGCCGCACGAGGCCCCGAAGAAGCCCTGAGCGGCGCCGGCTCGAGCGGCTCGCCGGCCGCGGCGGCATGGGCAAGGTGTCGCGCTGGATCATCGGACGGACGCGATCATCGGACGGACGCCTCCGTCGCGCTCGAGCTGGTCGCGTCGGGCCTTCACGCCCGTCTCCGCTCGTCGATTCAGCTCGCCGAAGTCGGAGCTCGACGTCTGCGGCGCGCCGCGACGAGCCAGGCGATCGCGGCCCCGGCCACGGATGCCGCGCCTGCCCCGCCGCCGCCGCGACCCCCGCCGGGCGCGCTCACCGAGCACCCTCCGTCGTCCTCGCGCAACGCCGGCGGCGGCTTCGGGTTCGCAGGCGCCGGCTGCTTGCAGATCGACGGAGCTCCTTCGATGCAGTCGTAGCCCTCCGGGCACGCGGCGTCGGCGCTGCACGAGCGGGTGCAGTAGGGCGTGTCGGCGTCGGTGACGCAGCGCCCGGTGAAGCAGTCGGCGTCCGACGCGCACTCCCCGCCGACGGGCGCGGAGTGCTCGGGGTCCACGGTCGTCCCTTCGGTCCAAGCGGGCGGCGCGTACTCGCCGAGACCGGACGCGTAGGCGACGGTGTCCTTCAGCCACTGCCGCCAGCTGTAGACGTCGCCGTACACGGGCGTATCGCAGTTGGCGGCGCCCCGCGAGGTCACGCCCGCGACCCTCCCCTCGGCGTCGATCGCGGGGCCGCCGGAGTCGCCCGGGCACACGCCCGTCTCGCCGACCCATTCGGTCGGCATCACGTAAGTCGCCGGGCAGCCGCCCGCCACGCAGTCGACCACCAGATCGTCGCGCCGCCGCCGCGTGCCCGACGCACCCCCGGCGTCGTCGATCGCGCCGTAGCCGATCGCCGAGTAGACGTCGCCGGGGGCGAGGGGCGCGTCGATCCGCGGCACGAGCGGCGGGATCGCCGCGTCGACGTTCGACTTGAGGACGAGGATCGCGAGGTCGTTGCCGCACAGGAGATCGCTGTCGACCGGGAGGAGCACCACCTCGGCCGTCAGGTACTCGCCCGCGTTCGCCGGCGTGATCGGCGAGCTCGTGGTCACGAAGAAGCCCACGGGCGATCCGGGCGGCCCCGCGGTCGTCTTCGAGCACACCACGCCGCCGCCGACCTCGTTCTCGATGGCCGAGACGCAGTGTCGCGCCGTGAGGACCACGTTGGGTGCGATGAGCGACCCGCTGCACAGGCCGCCGGCCGCCACGAAGAAGAAGCCGACGACCGCCTTGTCGGTCGCGTCGTCGTAGCCGCCGGCGATCGGCGCGGCCGCCTCGGCGACGGGCTCCGGGGCGCCCTCGCCGCCGCCGCACGCCGGCGCCGCGAGGGCCAATCCGAGAGCTGCCCACCGGGCGCGGCGAATCATGCGCCGAGGCTATCACGCACCGCGCGACGCGTCGTGGTGCGGGGCGGCGCTCGGCGCGGCGCGTGAGACGCGAGCTGCGGCGCGAGCCCGCGCTCGGCGAGGGGAGATCGCCGCAGCGGAAGCGACGCTCGGTGGCGTCGCCGGCGGGCGAGGAGCTCCGCCAGCCGTTACTGAACCACGATGCGATCGATGTAGATGCCGGGGTACACGATGGAGCCGTCGGTGCGGAACGCGAACTGCAGCTGGATCTGCTGCCCGGCGTAGGCGTTGAGGTTGGCCGTGACCGCCTGCCATCCGAGGTTCGTCTGGTGGGCGCCCCAGGCGGGCTGGGAGTCGATGGTGAGGTTATAGGCGGGCACCGGGTTCGTCACGATGGTGAAAGGCCCGCCGTTGACGCTGACCTTGAGGTTCGCGCCGTCGTAGCTGGAGCCCTCGGTGTCGACCCACATCCGGAAGGAGACCGACGCTGCCGCCACGCCGGTCAGATCGATGACCGGCGACGTGGCGTTGGTGCTCCCCCACGCCTGGCCGTTGTTGTAGTTGCCGGCGAGCTGCGTCCCGAGACACTGCAGGCCGTCGTACGCGGCGTTCGGCCCGCTCGTGGGCACGCCGCACTGCCAGTCCCCCGTGAGCGCCCAGCCGTTCGGGCACGCCCCCTCGAAGCTCGTCTGGTAGATGACCTGGGCGACGTTGAAGTTGAACGTCTTGTCGGCGAAGTTCGCCGGGTTCGACGGCTCCTCCACGTGCACCGTGAGCGTGACCGGCCCGAGGTCGGCGAGCGCCGGCGTGCCGCTGAGCATGCCGGTCGACGGGTCGATGGTCAGCCACCCGTTGTTCGTGCCGCCGGTGATGCTCCACACCGCCGCCGCGCTCCCGCCCGACTTGGCGAGCTGCGCCTGGTACGGGTAGCCGACGCTGGCGTCGGGTAGGGTCGCCGTCGTGATCGAGAGCGGCACGTCGGCCGCCTCGCCGACGAAGAAGTCGTCGACGTAGACGCCTGGGTACTCGAAGGAGCCGTCCGTGCGGAAGGCGATCCGGAGCACCACCGTCTGGCCGATGTACGCCGAGAGCGCGGCGCTGACGTTCTGCCAGCCGAGCGCCGACTGGTTGCCGCCCCACGCGCTCTCGCCGTTGACCGTCAGGTTGTAGGCGGGCGTGACGGCGGTGAGCAGGCTGAAGCTCTGGCCCCCGTTGGTGCTGATCTTGACGTTGTATCCGTCGAAGCTCGAGCCCTCGGTGTAGACCCACGACTTCATCGAGAGCACGGGCTCTACCGCCGTCGTCAGATCGATCGGCGGCGTGGTCACGACGGCGACGCCCCACGCCTGGTTCGGGTTGTAGTTGCCGTTGATGATCGTGCCGAGGCAGCTCGGCGCGGAGAACGCCGTGGCCGGGCCGACGACGGAGGGCGTGCCGCACTGCCAGTCGCCGCCCAGCGTCCAGCCCGCCGGTGGGCACTGCGGCCCGTCGAAGTTCTGGTTCAGCGGGTAGACCGTCTCGAGCTGGCAGCTCGAGTCGCAGACGTCGCCGCTCACCACGTTGCCGTCGTCGCACTCCTCCGAGCCGGCGATCACGCCGTCGCCGCAGACCGTCGCGCAGCTGCTCGGCTGGCCGGTGCAGACATAGCCGGTCTGCACGACGCAGCTGGTGCAGCCGTCGAAGGGAACCGCGTTGGCGTCGTCGCAGCCCTCGGCACCGGCGACGATGCCGTCGCCGCAGACCGTGGCGCAGGCGCTCGGCGCTCCCGAGCAGAACCAGCCGGCTTCGACGCTGCAGCTCGGGCTGCAGCCGTCGCCGGCAGCGGCGTTGTTGTCGTCGCAGGTCTCCAGGCCGGCGACGATGATGCCGTCGCCGCACAAGGCCGAGCACACGCTCGGCGCGCCGGCGCAGGTGTACCCGGCCTCGACGGCGCACGAGGCGCTGCAGCCGTCGCCCGAGGTGGCGTCGGCGTCGTCGCAGGTCTCGGCGCCGGCGACGATGCCGTCGCCGCAGGTCGTGATGCAGTTGCTGGGCTGGCCCACGCACGACCAGCCGGGCTCGATGTCGCACGTCGCGCTGCAGCCATCGCCCGAGGTGGCGTCGCCGTCGTCGCAGGCCTCGGTGCCGGCCTTGATGCCGTCGCCGCAGGTCGTCGCGCAGGCGCTCGGCTCGCCGGAGCAGGTCCAGCCGCTCTCGACCGCGCACGCGGCGTCGCAGCCGTCGCCGGCGGCCGGGTTGCCGTCGTCGCAGGCCTCGGCGCCGGCGACGAGGCCGTCGGCGCAGTTGGTGTTGCAGGCGCTGGGCTGGCCGGAGCAGTACCAGCCCGCCTCGGCCACGCACGTCCCCGTGCAGCCGTCGCCGTCGTCGATGTTGGCGTCGTCGCAGACCTCGGCCCCCGCGATGATCCCGTCGCCGCAGCCGGTCGCGCAGGCGCTCGGCTCGCCGGCGCAGCTCCAGCCGATCTCCGTGGCGCAGCCGTCGTCGCAGCCGTCGCCCGTGGTCGTGTTGCCGTCGTCGCAGCTCTCGGTGCCGTGGATCAGGCCGTCGCCGCAGGTGGGCACGCAGGCGCTCGGCGTGCCGGAGCAGCTCCAGCCGACCTCGACCACGCAGGCGCCGTCGCAGCCGTCGGCCACCGTCGTGTTGCCGTCGTCGCACTCCTCGCCCTGATCGAGGTCGCCGTCGCCGCACGTCTCCTTGCAGACGCTCGGCTCGCCGGCGCACGCGTACCCGGACTCGACGGTACAGGTGTCGTCGCAGCCGTCGCCGTTGTCGGTGTCACCGTCGTCGCAGGCCTCGCCGGGATCGACGGAGCCGTCGCCGCAGGCCGGGCCTGAGCCGCCTTGGCCGCCTTGGCCGCCTTGGCCGCCGCCCTCGCCCCCCTGGCCGCCTTGTCCTCCGCCGGAGCTCGACGAGGTCGTCGTCGTCGTCGTCGAGGGATCGCCGGGCGGGTTGGAGTCGCCCCCGGCGCAGGCGGGGAGGGCGAACGTCGCGAGGAGAAGGGCGAGGATCGTGCTCTTTTGCAGCATGAGGCTGAGCTACGAGTACCTCTCCGGCGCCGCGGCCACAAGGGTGGAGCCGGATGCCCGCGCGGCAGATCGCGAGCGGGACGCGAATCGCCGTGGGCTCGGAGAGCCATGCCCGCGGCCGGGGGCTGCGTCCGCAGGCCCCGGCCACGAGGCCGTGGCGTTGCCGTCAGCCCTTCTTCAGGTTCTCGAGCGCGAAGTCCCAGTTGGCGAGGTGGGTGAGGAACGTCTCGATGAAGCGGGGCCGGAGGTTCCGGTGGTCGATGTAGTACGCGTGCTCCCACACATCGAGCGTGAGGAGCGCCTTCTGGCCGTGCTTCATCGGCAGGTCGGCGTTCGACGTCTTGGTGACCGCGAGCTTGTCGTTCGCGAGGACCAGCCACGCCCAGCCGGACCCGAACTGCGTCGTCGCCGCGGCCGTGAACTCCTCCTTGAGCTTGTCGAACGAGCCGAAGTCGCGGTTCACCGCGGCGAGCAGATCGCCCGAAGGCTGCCCGCCGCCGTTCGGCTTCATCGAGCTCCAGAAGAAGGTGTGGTTCCAGATCTGGGCCGCGTTGTTGAACACGCCCCCGTCCGACGCCAGGATGATCTCCTCGAGGCTCTTCTTCGCCTCGGGCTTGCCCTCGAGGAGCTTGTTCAGGTTGTTCACGTAGGCCGCATGGTGCTTGCCGTGGTGGTACTCGAGCGTCTCGGCGGACATGTGCGGCGCGAGAGCATCCTTTGCGTAGGGCAGATTCGGCAGCGTGAAGGGCATCCTCGTCTCCTTTCGGGGAGTCGCACCATAGACACGCGGCGCCCCTTTGAAAAGCGGGTCGACCCCTCGGCGCGGTCGCGCTACGCCCTCCGCGTGCGGGGCAACCAGGGCATCGACCGGCCGGCGCCGCGCATCGAACCCGGGGTGGACGCCCACGCGCTCCGCCCACGCCGGCCCGCGCCGGACGAAGCCGCCGTCGGCGAGCGCGGCGCCGTCCAGGGCGAACCGCATCTCGTACGCCCCATCGACGACGTCACCAGGAAGGCCGCATGATCTACCTCGTCGCCGGCACGCGCCCGAACTTCATGAAGATCGCCCCCATCCTCCGCGCCCTGCGCGGCCGGGGCGTCCCCGTCCGGCTCCTCCACACCGGCCAGCACTTCGACGCGTCGATGAGCGACGTGTTCTTCCGCGATCTCGGGATGCCCCAACCGGACTTGACGCTGCGGTCCGGCGGCGGGAGCCACGCCGAGCAGACGGCCTCCGTTCTGGTGGGCGCCGAGGCGGATCTGCTCGCCCACCGGCCGCGCGTGGTCGTCGTCGTGGGCGACGTCACCGGCACCCTCGCGGCCGCGCTCGCCGCCGCCAAGCTCGGGATCCCCGTCGCCCACGTCGAGTCGGGGCTTCGCTCGCGCGACTGGACGATGCCCGAGGAGATCAACCGCGTCCTCACCGACCAGCTCTCGGACCTCCTGCTCACGCCCTCGCGCGACGCCGAGCCCAACCTCCGCGCCGAGGGGATCCCGCCCGAGCGGATCGTGTTCGTGGGCAACGTGATGATCGATTCGATGCGGTACGCGATCGAACGACCGACGGACGTGCTCGAGCGCCTCGGTCTCGCGCCGCGCGCTTACGCCGTGGCGACGCTGCACCGGCCCGCCAACGTCGACGACGCCGCGCGCCTCGGCGCCACGCTCGACGCGCTCGAGGCCATCGCACAGCGGATCCCGCTCGTCTTTCCGGTGCACCCGAGGACGCTGGCGCGCGCGCAGGCGCTCGGCCTCGACGCGCGCCTCCGCAGCATGCCCGGCCTCGTCACGACCGAGCCGCTCGGCTACGACGACTTCGTCACCCTGACCGGGAGCGCGCGCCTCGTCGCCACCGACTCGGGCGGCGTCCAGGAGGAGACGACGGCGCTCGGCATCCCGTGCCTCACCATGCGCGGCGGCACCGAGCGTCCGGTCACGGTGACGCACGGCACCAACACCGTCGTGGGCCTCGACGCCGCCAAGATCGCGGCGGAGGTCGACGCGATCCTCGCGGGCCGGGGCAAGAAGGGCACGGTCCCGGAGGGCTGGGACGGAAAGACCGGCGAGCGCATCGCCGACGCGCTGCTCCGGTTCCTCGACGGCACGCCGCCCCCGAAGACCGCCGGCCCGCGCGCGTAGCGTCCGCGAGCGGCTCGCTCTGCGGCGAGCGGGGCGGCGCTTCACGCCGCGCGCCGTTTTGCGCTAGAAGAGCGCTCCCATGGCCACCGTCCCCGTCGACCCGAAGCTCGTGGACGAGTGCCGCGCGTACGCCGCCGAGGTCGCCGACGACGTCCAGCGCCTCATCGACGGGCACACCACGGTCGGCGTCGAGCGCACGGTCCTTCGCAGCTACGGCATCGTCGGCGCCGATCAGGAGGGCACGCCCCTCGTCAACGTGCTCGTCGACCGGATGCACAAGGCCGGCCTCACCGGGCGGGGCGTCGCGTACTTCCTCGGCAAGGCGCTCCTCGACGGCGCCGCGTCCGTGCAGGAGGCGGCCGAGGCGCTCGCTTACGGCGGATCCATCGCGCTCGCCGACGGCGATCCGCCGCCCGCCGCCGCGCGCGCCGCGCTCGCCCCGCACACCGACGCGGCGCTGGCGCGCATGGACGAGGCGCGCGATCGGCGCGAGGCCTTCAAGGCGCGCCACGAGGTCGGCGGCGAGCCGCTCAAGTACGTCATCGTCGCCACCGGCAACATCTACGACGACGCCCTCCAGGCCAAGGCGGCGCGCTTCGCCGGCGCCGACATCGTCGCCGTGATCCGCGCCACCGCGCAGTCGCTCCTCGACTACGTCCCCGAGGGCCCGACGACCGAGGGCTACGGCGGCACCTACGCGACCCAGGAGAACTTCCGCATCATCCGCAAGGCCGCCGACGAGATCAGCGACGAGACCGGCAAGTACCTCGCGCAGACCAACTACTCGTCCGGCCTCTGCATGAGCGAGATCGCCTGGATGGCGGCGGTCGAGCGGCTCGACATGCTGCTCAACGACGCGATGTACGGGATCCTCTTCCGCGACATCAACATGCAGCGCACCTTCGTCGATCAGTACTTCTCGCGGAGGATCATCGCCAGGAGCGGCATCGTCATCAACACCGGCGAGGACAACTACCTCACCACCGCCGACGCGGTCGAGTCGGCGCACACCGTGCTGGCGTCGCAGTTCATCAACGAGGCGTTCGCGCGCCGCGCCGGCCTCCGTGACGAGCAGCTCGGCCTCGGCCACGCCTTCGAGATCAACCCCTGGCTCGAGGACAGCTTCCTCATGGAGCTCGCCCAGGCGCAGCTCGTCCGGCAGATCTTCGACAAGTGCCCGATCAAGTGGATGCCGCCCACCAAGTTCAAGACGGGCGACATCTTCCACAGCCACGTCCACGACGCGATGTTCAACCTGGTGGGTGTGACGACACGGCAGTCGATCGAGCTGCTCGGGATGTTCAGCGAGGCGATCCACACGCCTCTCCTCATGGACCGGTATTTGTCGCTCAAGAGCGCGCGCTACGTGTTCGGCGCGGCGCGGCACCTCGGCGACGAGATCCAGTGGAAGCCCGGAGGCGTCGTCGAGCGCCGCGCCCGCGAGGTCCTCGCCAGCGCCCACGAGCTGCTCCGCGAGGTCCGCGAGGAGTCGATCTTCGACGCCATCGCCCGGGGCGCCTTCGCCGACGTGAAGCGCACCCGCACCGGCGGCAAGGGCTTCGCCGGCGTCGCCGCCCGTCACCCCGACTACCTGAACCCGATCCTCGAGCGCCTCGAGGTCTGACGGCCGCAGGGCTGTCCCCCGGAGCCCCCATGTCGGGAAGCAATTGACCCGACCGGAGCGAAGCGGAGGGTGGGTGTCCGGCCGGCGCAAGCCGGCCGGCAATTGCGCGGGGGTTTGGGGGCGGAGCCCCCAAGTTGGGAAGCAATTGACCCGACCGGAGCGAAGCGGAGGGTGGGTGTCCGGCCGGCGCAAGCCCGCCGGCAATTGCGCGGGGGTTTGGGGGCGGAGCCCCCATGTCGGGCGCCAATTGGCCTCGGCGCGCGCGCTGGGCTAGATCCCGCGCATGGCTGGCAAGATCCTCAGGGCCTACGGCGACCGCGAGGGCGACGGCATGGTCCAGATGTCGTTCGCGCTCGCCGTCGACCCCGGCGACCGCGGGCGCGAGGCGGCCAAGCGCTTCGCCGAGGCGCACGGCCTCAAGGACCCGCTCGTCACCGCCATGGAGCAGGCCGCGCGCGGGTACACCTACTTCGTCGTCTACGGCCACTCGACGCACTCGGTCGACGTCGGCGCCATCCACGTCCAGGAGATCACCGCGCGCCCGCTCACGCACGACGAGCTCGAGGCCAAGGCCCGCCCGCTCGGCCGCAAGATCGTGGTGGTGGGCGCCTGCACCGGGCACGACGCCCACACCGTCGGCATCGACGCCATCATCAACTACAAGGGCTTCGCCGGCGAGAAGGGGCTCGAGAGCTTCAAGTGCTTCGACGCCCACAACCTCGGCGCCCAGGTCGAGAACGAGGAGCTCTACGCGCGCGCCAAGGCGCTCGGCGCCGACGCCATCCTCGTCTCGCAGGTGATCACCCAGCGCAATTGCCACAAGGAGAACGCCGCCGCGTTCGTCGAGCTCCTCGTGCGCCACGGCGTCCGCGATCGCTTCATCCTGCTCTTGGGCGGGCCGCGCATCGACCACAAGCTCGCCGTCGAGCTCGGCTTCGACGCCGGCTTCGGTCCGGGCACCAAGCCCATCGCCGTCGCCTCGTTCATCGTCGAGCGGCTCGTCCGGGCCGGCGCCGCGCGCGCCTGATCGTCACATGTGCGGCGCGGCGGTGGTCACGCCTGCGCCCCAGAAGGCGAGGTTGGCCGGCACGTTCATGAGCGGGATCGCCGTCGGCATCGCGTTGCCGAGATCGATCGCGATGAGCTGTCCGGTCGCGCTGAACCCGTACGCGGTGCCGGCCCAATAGCCGAGCCCCCAGAGCTTCGGGTACGTCGTGTCGCCGATCAGGCTCGTCGCCTGGCCCGTGACCGGATCGAGCTCGACGATGCGATCGGTGCCCGCGTAGTTGGCGCCGCTGCCGAGCGGTTTGACCGTGAGGTACGTCTGGCCCCCGATGAGCGACACGACGTCGCCCGAGGACTCCCAGTCCTGCCCCGTCGGGTTGGGGTTGAGGTTGCCGATGACCTGCTGGGCGCCGTTCTGCGGATCGATCCGCACGTACTGGGCGCCCTTGAACCCGACGAGCACCTCCTTCACCGGATCGAGCGTGCCCTCGGGGACGAAGGTGAGCGAGTTCGGATAATCGCCGCTGGCGATCTTCACGCAGTGGGCGTTCACCTTGTCGATGGTCACCAGGCCGCCGCCGTTCAAGATGCTCATCGAGGTGCCGTACATCGCGCCGTTCTTGTCGAGCGCGAGGTCCCACATGCCCTCGCCGCTGCCGGGGAGGGCGATGCTGATGCAGTCGAAGGTGCCCACCGTGGTCACTGCCTTCGTCGCCGGGTTCAGCTTGTAGAGGACGGTGTCGCTGTGGCCCCAGACCTCGCCGTCGGCCGGAGGCGCTCCGCCGCCGCCGCTCGTGGTCGAGCTAGAGCTCGAGGAGCGAGAGCTAGCGCCGCCGCCCTGGCCGGTGGTCGTGGTGCCGGGTCCGCCGTCTCCCCCCGAGCCGGTCGTCGCGGTCGTCGACGCGCCGCCGGTGCCGGCCGTCGTGGTCGACCCGGTCGGGCCGCCCGCGCCCGCGCCGCCGCTCCCGGTGCTCGACGTCGGCTCGTCGTTGCCAGCCGCACACGCCGCCAACGCGGCCGCGATCAGGATCCCCCACGCTCCCCGTCGATCCGCGCTGCCCATCCCCGAGGCATACGAGGGGTCCTCCGGACGGTCAACGGCGCCCGGCCACGGCGCGCCTCGCGCTCCGCCCCATCGCGCCGCCCGCCAGCGTCCGGCGCTGCGCCGGTCGGGGCGGGCCGAGCTACGCGACGAGCAGGTGATATGCGGCGCTGAGCTGCGCGAACAGCGCGGCGCGCCGTGCGCGCTCCTCGGCGGCGACGCCCGCGCAGCGGTCCGGGTGCAGCTCGACGGCGAGCCTCCGGAAGGCGCGGCGCACCTCGTCGGGGCCGGCGCTTCGGCCAAGGCCGAGCGCGCCCAGCGCGAGCGCGCGCTCGTCCTCGCCGGCGCGCGGCGGGTTCGACGAGCGCGGCGCATCGTGGGCGCGGGAGGCGGGCTCGCGGCGTGCCTCGCGCGCGGCGAACGGCCCTGAGGCTCGAGCGGTCGTGGGGCCGGTCGCTCGAGGCGCGGCGCCCGTCCGGCTCCCGACGCCGGGCGCATTGGCCGCGCTCGAGCCCGGGTGCGATCCGCGTTCGCGGTCGCTCGCGCTCGCGGGCCTCGTCGCGGTGGTGCGCGCGCGCTCGCGCGTCGCGCGATCGAGCTCTGGGCGATCGCGTCGGCGTGGCCGCCCATGGAGGAAGTCGCGCGGCGGCAGCGGTCCCGCGCGGCGGGCCGAGGCGTCGGGCGGGCGTGCGGTGTGGAAGCGGACCGCGGCGTCGGGCAGACGGAACAGCGCCTCGAGCCGCTCGCGCAGCTGGGCCCGCAGCGCGGCGTCGACGACGTCGGGATCGAGCCAGCCCTCGGCGATCAGGATCTCGCCGGCGCGGCGGGGATCGCCGTCGGCGAGGCGGCCCATCAGCCGTCGCAGCCCGACGGGCGTGAGGAAGCCCTCGCGGGCGAGGATCTCTCCGATGGGCGCGACGGGCGCCGCCGTCTCGATCGCCGCGACCAACCCGCACGCGAGGTGGACGCGGTGGCGGTGCCCGCCGGCGTCCCACAGCTCCAGCGTGCCCGTCGTCCGGCTGCGGTGCAGCAGGCCGAGCAGATCGCCGAGCGTGGACGCGGAGAGTCGCGCGGGGAGCTGCACCAGGCCCGGTTACCAGAGCGGCGCGCGACCGGACAACAACGCCGCGGTCGTGGATCTCCCCCCGCCAAATGGATCACGTGTGATCCAGGTGATTGGGGCATCGGTACCCCTGTCGAAATGCCGTCACGCCGGGTATCGCCCGAAGATGATTGATGTCGCGGCGCCCGCCGCGGGCCCGACGAGCGCTGGCGCACTCTATGCGTACATGTGCGCGCATGGCGGTCTCGAAATCGTCGCTGCTCTCGCGCTTGGCCCTCCTCGCGCTGCTCGCCCCTCTGGCGCCGCTCGGGGGCGCCTGCGCCTCCGGCACGGTGCCGCTCGAGGACGGCGGCCAGGCCCCCGGCAACGATCCGCAGTCGGAGGAGCCGGCTATCTGCCTCCTCCACAACTGCGAGTCGGACGCCGAGTGCGGGGCGTGCAGCGACGGGCGCCACAGCTGCAAGCTCGACGAGCGCCGCTGCGTCGCCTGCGACGCCGACACCGGCGCCGGCTGCGGCGACAGCGAGTACTGCTCGAGCTACGGCGTCTGCGTCCCCGACGGCGTCAGCTGCCCGACCGACGTCCACGGCACGCCGACCATCACCTGCGCGAGCAGCGCCGACTGCATCGCCTGCGATCCCATGCACCGCGTCTGCGATCCGGCGACGAGCCAGTGCGTCGCCTGCACCGCCGACGACACCAGCGAGTGCCAGTCGACCGACGTCTGCGATCTCGGTCACTGCTCGGCGAAGTGCCCGAGCTCCTGCTCGACGGACAACGACTGCGGCGAGTGCGGCGGCCCCGGCCACGAGGCGCACGCCTGCAACGCGCACAAGTGCGCGCAATGCAGCTCGACCTACGCGTGCCCTGCGGGCGAGGAGTGCTCGGCGCAGGGCGTGTGCGTCGCGCAGTGCGGCGGCGACGGCGCCGGCACCTGCCAGTCCGACGCCGACTGCGCGAGCTGCGGCGGCGAGGCGACCAAGTGCCACATGGCGATCAACGAGAGCGTCGGCCAGTGCGGCCCCGCCGCCGCCGGCTGCTCCGATCTCGGCGAAGGCGTCGCGGTCCTCCCCCCGCCCTGGGATCAGGTCACGAACCTCTGCTCGAACGACGGCGACTGCGCCGGCGTCGGCGTCGAGCTCAACGTCGGCAAGATGCTCCGCGACCTGACGGGCTTCGATCAGATCGGCGACGCCGACATCACCTACGGGATGAACGTCTGCGCCGACGTCACCGTCGGCAGCGGCAACGACAAGGTGAGCTGCGGCGTCTGCGTCCCCTGCCAGGTCGACTCGGACTGCAACAACATCGACATCGACCAGGTAGCGGGCGACGCGTTCGGCCCCATCGGGAGCCTGGCCGCCGCCTTCCTGCTCGATCAGGTGTTCGGCGCCAACGACCACACCGTCCACATGTACTGCGAGACCGTGGCCGCCGGTTACGGCGTCTGCACGCCGTGCCCCGGCATCCTCTACGACTGCGGCGTCGGCGGCGGCGACGGCGGGGGCTCGTCCGGCGGCAGCGGCGGCACCTGCGACCACGACACCTGCTCGACCGGCGCCGCGCTCTCCGGCTCCTGCGACGCCTGCGCCGCCGAGGTCTGCGCCGTCGACGATTACTGCTGCACCACGGCCTGGGACGCGACCTGCGTGCAGGAGGTCGACGCCTACTGCAACACGAGCTGCGGCGGCGGCGGCGGGCAGCAGGCCTCGTGCGACCACAGCGAGTGCGACACCGGCGCGAGCCTCGACGCCGCCTGCTCCGACTGCGCCGCCGCGGTCTGCGCCGCCGACTCCTACTGCTGCGACAACCAGTGGGACGGCACCTGCGTGCAGGAGGTCGACCAGTACTGCAACCTGAGCTGCGGCGGCGGGGGCGGCGGCCAGCCCGAGTGCTCCCAGGCGGCCGACTGCCCCGGGACGGACGGCTGCCTCGCCGGCGGCACCTGCGGCCCGTGCAGCGACGACGCCGACTGCTACCCGTGGCTCTGCGACTCGTACTGGGGCGAGTGCTACTGATCGCTCATCCCGGTCGCCGGGCGAGGCGCGCCCCGCGAGCGGTCACCGGATGGGCGTCCCCGGTCGCTCGTCCCCGTCGACGGTGAGCACGCGCATCCGCTCGCCGCCATCGGCCGCGAGCAGCATGCCCTCGGACACGAGCCCCTTGCCGAAGTCGCGCGGCGGCAGGTTGCAGAGCACGACGACGCGCTTGCCGACGAGCTCGTCCGGCGCGTACGAGGCGGCGATGCCGGCGATGATCCGGCGCGGGCCGGCCTCGCCGGTGTCCACGCGAAGATCGAGGAGCTTGTCCTTCTTCTTCACCCGCTCCGCCGAGACGACGAGGCCGATCTTGAGATCGAGCTTGGTGAAATCGGGGAAGGTGACGGGCGCCTTCGCCTCCAGGGGCGCGGCGGCGCCCGCAGGCGCCGTCGCGGCCTCCGGGGCTGAGGGCGCTTTCGGCGCCGCGTCGGGTGGAGGAGGCGGGCTGAACCGCTCGAGCAGCGCCTTCTCGGCCTCCTTCTCGAGACGCGGGAAGATCGGCGCGGCGCGGCCGAGGCGCGCGCCCACCTCGCGCGAGGGCAGCGAGAGCGGCCACTGATCGCGATCGACCGCCGGGGCGAGCGGCCCGAGCCCGATCTGCGAGCGCACCATGCTCGCGACGTTGGGCATCACCGGCGCGATCATCACGCTCAACGCCTCGAGGAGCTCGACCAGCGTCGCGACGATCGTCCCGAGGCGCGCCGGATCGTTCTTCTTCGCGGCCCAGGGCGCCGCGCGGTCGACGTACGCGTTCGCGGCGGCGACGACGGTCCAGATCGCGTCGAGCGCGCGCGTGGGGACGTGCGCGTCGAACGCCTCGGCCGCGGCGAGCGCGCCCTTCTCGTGCGCCAGCCGGAGCTCCTCCTCGAGCGGCCCGGACGCGCCCTTCGCCGGCACGACGTCGGCGAACGGAAGGACGCGGTTGAGGAGGTTGCCGAGCCCGTTGCCGAGCTCGCTCGCGTGGCGCGTGAGGACGTCGTGGATGCTGAAGTCGCCGTCCTGACCGAAGGAGATCGATCGCATCAGGCAGTAGCGCAGCGTGTCGACGCCGACCGTGGGCGAGATCGCCTTCGCCAGATCCACCGGGCTCACCGTGTTGCGCAGGCTCTTCGACATCTTCTGCCCGTTGTAGGTGAGGAAGCCGTGCGCGAAGACCTGGCGCGGGAGCGGCAGCCCCGCGGCCATCAGCATCGCCGGCCAGTACACCGCGTGGAACCGGAGGATGTCCTTGCCGACGAGGTGCACGCTCGCCGGCCAGAAGCGCCGCCGGTCCTCGGGCTCTCGGACCGCGGTGAAATAGTTCGCGAGCGCGTCGAACCAGACGAACATCACGTGCTTCGGATCGTTCGGGACGGGGATGCCCCACTGGAACGTCGTCCGCGAAATGGACAGGTCCTGCAGGCCCGAGCCGACGAAGCTGGTCACCTCGTTGAGCCGCGACGTCGGCTGCACGAACGTCGGCTCCTTGGCGTAGAGCTCGAGGAGTCGGTCGCCATAGCGCGAGAGCCGGAAGAAGTAGCTCTCCTCCTTCACCATCTCGACCGGCTTCTGGTGGAGGGGACAGACGTTGCCCGGCTGCCCGAGCTCCTTCTCGGTGTAGTAGGCCTCGCAGGGGACGCAGTAGAGGCCCTCGTAGTGGCCGAGGTAGATGTCGCCCTTGGCGTCGATCGTGCGCCAGAGCTCCTGCACCTTCTCGATGTGGCGGCGCTCGGTCGTGCGGATGAAGTCGTCCGGCGCGCATCCGAGCTCGGGCCAGGTGTCCCGGAACTTCCGCGAGATCTCGTCCGCCAGCGCCTGCGGGGGGACGCCGCGCTCCTCGGCGGCGCGCTGGATCTTGAGGCCGTGCTCGTCGGTGCCCGTCAGGAACCAGGCGTCGGCGCCGCGGAGCCGGTTGTACCGGCAGAGCACGTCGGCGGCGATCGTCGTGTAGGCGCTGCCGAGGTGCGGGACGTCGTTGATGTAATAGATGGGCGTCGTGACGTAGTAGCGGCGCGGCATGCTCAGACCGAGCCTCATAGCACTACGGACCGCCGCAGTCCGCGGCGAGCGAGACGTACGCGGGGGTCGCGTCGATCTCGGCCTGTGCCACGTGGTTCGAGGTCGCCAGCTTGGTGAAGACCGGGACGGCCGCGCTCGGCGTCCGCGCCTTGTCGGCGGACGCGAAGTCGACCTGGTAGAGCCCGAAGCGCGGGCAGTAGCCGCTGGCCCACTCGAAGTTGTCGATCAGCGACCAGTGGAAGTAGCCGCGCACGTCGACGCCGCGGCGGATCGCCTTGCCCATCTCGAGGGCGTGCTCGAGCAGGAAGCGCGGCCGGTTCTGGTCGGTCGAGTCGGCGGTGCCGTTCTCGGTCACGTAGATGGGCAGCCCGTACTCGGCGGCCTCGTCGAGCACCTTGCCGAAGCCCTCGGGGTAGATGTCCCAGCGGAGATCGTTCTTGGGCCGCCCGTTGGGAACGTTGAGCTGGTTGGGCTGGCTGCCGAGGTACGGCAGGTGGAGCGCGTTCGCGCCCACGATCGAGCTGCCGTAGTAGTTGAGCCCGAAGTAGTCGGCCCGCCCGCTCAGCGTGGGATCGCCCTTCCGGTCGTTCGGTCCGATCGCGTCGTCGAAGTCCTCGTCGACGTCGCCCTTGACGATGGCGTCCATGAACCACTGGTTCCAGAAGCGCCGGCTGTGCTCGGCGGCCGCGACGTCCGCGTCGCTCGAGGGATCGGCGGGCTCGTAGACCCGGTTGTGCTTGGCGATCGAGACGGCGACCTTCACGCCGTCGCCGTCGGCGTCGATGCCGTCGGCGGCGTGGAGCGCGTCGTAGCAGCGGGCGTGCGCCTCGACCTGGCTCTTCATCACCGCGACCATCCGATCGACGTCGCTCACGCCGGGCGGCCACTTCGCGGCCAGGTAGCCCACCGCTGCCTCGACGGTGGGCTCGTTGATCGTGATCCAGGTGTCGACGCGGTCGCCGTAGCGCGCCCCCATCCGCTGGCAGAAGTCGGTGAGCACCTCGACGGCGTCGTCACGCTCGAACCCCTGCGGCTGAGCGGGCTGGGTGGGGTCGCTCATGTACGACGGCCAGACGAAGTGGTGAAGCGTCACCATCGGCCGGACGCCGTGCTGCGCGAGCGAATCGAGCAGTCCGTCGTAGAGGGCGAGGCCCTCGGCCGAGGGCGTGTCGTCGTCGAAGTCGGCGCGCGTCGGGTAGATGCGCGCCATCTCGATGGAGAAGCGATACCCGGTCGCGCCGAGCTCGACCATGCGCGCCACGTCGTCGTCGACGTGCGCGAAGGCGTCGGGGCCGTCGTCCGGCTGGTCGCCGCCCTGGATGTTGCCCGGCATCGAGGCGAACACGCCCCAGTCGGTCGCGCCGAGGCCCTTCTCGACCTGGAAGCCGGCGGTCGCGGTGCCCCACACGAACCCGGCGGGGAAGGTGACCTCGAGGATCTCGGGCGGCGGGCTCGTCTCCGAGCCGCAGCCGGCGAGCGCGGCCGCGGCAGCGGCGAGCAGGCAAATCGAAGCGCGCATGCGCCGAGGGTACTCGAACTCGTCGGATCCCGTCGGGGTCCCGCCGCCAAACCCCGCCCGCCGCGTTCGTGCTGTGGCAAGCTCGCGGACATGGGACTGCTCGAAGGAAAGGTCGCGATCGTCACCGGCGCCGGCGGCGGGATCGGGCGCGCCGAGGCGCTCCTCTTCGCGCGCGAGGGCGCCAAGGTCGTCGTCAACGACGTCGGCGGGGCCCGCGACGGCAGCGGCGCGGGGGGCGACGCCGCCGACAAGGTCGTCGGCGAGATCCGCGCGGCGGGGGGCGAGGCGGTCGCGAGCCGCGACTCGGTCGCGACCGGCGAGGGCGCCGCCGCCATCGTGCGCGCCGGGGTCGAGGCGTTCGGCCGCGTCGACGTCCTCGTCAACAACGCCGGCATCCTCCGGGACAAGACGCTCCTCAAGATGGACGAGGCGATGTGGGACGCCGTCATCGCCGTCCACCTCAGGGGCACCTTCCTCTGCACCCAGGCGGCCGTGAAGCAGATGCTCGCGCAAGCCGGCGGGGCCGCGGCGTCCGGCGCCGTCGGCCGCGTCGTCAACACGACCAGCGTCTCGGGCATGCTCGGCAACTTCGGCCAGGCCAACTACGCCGCGGCGAAGGCGGGCATCTACGGCCTGACCCGGACGGCGGCGATCGAGCTCCAGAAGCACAAGATCACCGTCAACGCGATCGCCCCGGTGGCGCGGACCCGCATGACCGAGGACCTGCCGATGTTCCAGACGGGGATGGCCTCGCTCACCCCCGAGCACGTCGCCCCCGCGGCCCTCTTCCTCGCGTCGGATCTCTGCTCCGACCGCACGGGCCACGTGCTCGCCGTGGCCGGCTCGCAGATGTACGCCTTCAAGGTCGTGCAGACCCCGGGCAAGTTCAAGGACGGCACCGACCCGTGGACCGCGCAGGAAATCGCCGACCACTGGGACGCGATCGTCAAGGGCTGAGCAGCGTCGCGATCCGCGAGCGCCAGCCGAAGCACGGACGCTCCCGCTCCTCCCCTCGGATCGCTCGAGGAGCTCGCGTGCCGTTCTCCCTCCGACCGAGGTGAATGGCGAGCCGGCGAGCCGCGTCCTTCTCGGGCGGGCCTCGACTCGCCACTGTGAACCCCGCGACGGCCGGCCCACGCTTCCCAGGTCCGTCCGAGCGGGCCGTTGCTGGGCCCACCGTGGGGTGCTAGCTTCGAATCCTCGCTGTCGCTGTGTCTGGACGGCAGCGGGGCTGGCCTCCTGGCCAGGCGGGCCGGTGCTCGCGGGTCCGGTCTCTGCTGTTGGGAGGCACCGATCGCATGTCGCGCGAAGCCAACATCCCGCTTGCCCTGTGGATCTCGGCCGCACTGGTCGCCCACTTCGCCGGCGGCGGCGGCGCGATGGAAGTGGCGAAGATCGTCGAGGACAAGAGGTCGCTCCAGGCCCTCGTCACCTCGCTGCGCGAGGGGCTCCGCCCGCCCGACACGACCTTCGAGATCCTGACGGACGAGGCGCTGCCCACCCCGAGCCCCCAGGCGGCCGCCCCGCCTACGGCGGATCCCCCCGAGAACGACGACGAGCCGGCCGCCGACGAGGACGCGATCCCCGATCCGGCCGCGAAGCCCAGCCCGAAGGCGAAGCCCGATCCCAAGGCGCCGCCCCCCAAGGTCGCGGCGACCCCGCCGGAGCCGAAGGAGAAGGAGCCGGAGCCGCCGAAGCCGCCCGAGGTGCCCAAGGTCGAGCAGGCCAAGGTCGAGCCGGTGCCGATCGTGCCCGTCGCCCCGCCGCCGCCCCCGCCCGAGGACCACCGCCTGGCGATCCGCCAGCACGTCCAGCCCGACCAGGAAGACAACCCCACGGCGAGCCGCATCGCCGACGACGCGAACCACACCACCGAAGAGACGATGGCGCGGACGCGGTCGTACGATCAGGACGACGCGAACCCCACCCCAGGCACGCACGCCGGCCCGAAGGGCGAGATCGGCGACGGCAGCGATCACGACAAGGTCGGTCAAAGCGAAGAGAAGAAGGGCGACGCCACGCACGCGCCCGGCGAGGCGGCCAAGAGCAGCACCAGCCCCGAGCACTCGAACCCCACGCCGCCGAGCCCCGCTCCCGCCAAGATGGCGAGCAAGGATCCGCCGAGCGTCCCCGGTCGTCCCGGCGGGGGAAGCGCGCCGGCGCTCCCGGCGCCGCCGCCCGCGCCGCCGCCCCGCGCGGGCGGGGCCGGCCCGTCGTCCCCCGAGGTCGTCGACGGCGCGAACGGCGGCTACACGCTCGACCCGGCGAACCCCGGCGGCGACGGCCGCAGCAAGGTCGCCGGCCGGCGTCGCGTGCAGCAGCCGGCCTACGTGCCCCCGGTCCGGGTCGGCTCGGTCGGTCTCGGCGCGCCCGGCGCGCTGGGCGGGCCGAACATCAACCTCACCATGGCCGGCGTCGAGGCGGCGGTCGGCAGCGAGAAGCTCAAGGCCGAGCGGGCGGCCGACGGCGCGGCTCGCCGCAGCGCCCACCGCGGCTCGTGGGAGGCCAACAAGTTCGAGCGCTGGCGCGCCGCGATCGAGAACTACGAGCCCTCGGTGAAGCTCGGCAACCAGACGTCGCTCAACGCGGCGCGCGTGCCCTTCGCGACGTACATCAACACCATCCACAACCGGCTCCACCCGATCTTCGCCGAGGAGTTCCTCGCGTCGCTCGACGGGCTGCCGCCGTCGCACCAGCTCAACCAGGAGCTCGTCACCCACCTCGAGATCGTGTTGGGCAAGGACGACGGCCGCATCGTCCGCCTCGGCGTGACCAAAGCGAGCGGCGTCACGGCGTTCGACATCGTCGCGCTCAACTCGGTGAGCCGCGCCGGTCCCTTCGGGAAAGCGCCGGACGTCATCGTGTCGCCCGACGGCAACGTCTACCTCCACTGGGAGTTCCACCGCGATCCCTTCGACGCGTGCACGACCCGCAACGCGCGGCCCTTCATGTTGAAGAGCGCGCCGACCGTGACGCCGGCGCCGCTCCTGCCGAAGAAGGGCTCGCCGCTGAAGCCGTCGGCGGGCGACGAGCCGGGCGCCCCGCCGCCGCCCCTGCTGCCGCTGCGCCGGCCCTGACGGGGGGCTCCGGCTCCAATCCCCGCGGCAATTGACCCGACCGAAGCGAAGCGGAGGGCGGGTGTCCGGCCGGCGAAAGCCGGCCGGCAATTGCC
>CAYJPW010000031.1:0-77703 GCA_964372055.1 uncultured Polyangiaceae bacterium | reverse complement strand
GTGGCGATCCGGAGGCCTCACCATCGGCCAGCCCCTCCGCCTCGGTCGCGGCCGCGCCCCCTGCCGCGCCGCCTCCGGCCGAGACCGCCCGCCCGCCGGCGGCGAAGAGCACCGGTGCGAGCCCGCCCACCCCTCCGCCGCCCAAGGCCTCGACGACGGCGAAGCCAGCGGCGCCGAAGGTGGGTAACATCAAGTTCTGATGACGACGACGGCTCGACGATCCTTCGGGCGGCTGCTCCTCGCCTCGCTCCTCGGCGCGGCGGCCCTCGCGCCGGCGCGCGCAGCGCTCGCGCAGAGCCCGGACGAGATCAACATCGCGCGGCAGACGGCGGGCGACGGCCTGCAGGCCTACCGCGAGGGCAACTTCGAGAAGGCGCTGCGCCTCTTCGAGGACGCGAAGGCGATCTACCCGAGCGCGCAGATCCTCCGCATGGTCGGCTACTCCCTGCTCGGGCTCGAGCGCTGGGAGAAGGCCGCGCAGGCGATGGAGTCGGCGCTCAAGTCCGACGTCGGCCCGCTCTCGTCCGCCGACCGCGACGACGTGCAGCGCGAGCTCGGCAAGGCGCTCGCCCACCTCGGCACCGTCAACGTGACCGCGAAGGCGCCCGGCGCCGAGCTCGCCATCGACGGCGGCGACAAGCGGCCGCTGCCGCTGGAGCAGCCGGTCCGGCTGCTCGAGGGCAAGCACAAGCTCGTGGTCACGGCGCCCGATCACGAGGACGTCGCGCAGGACATCGATCTCAAGGGCGGGAGCGCCGTCGACCTCGCGCTCGATCCCAAATCGGCCAAGGAGGAGCCGCCGCCTCCCCCGCCGCCCGCTCCCAAGCCGCCCCCGCCGCCGCCGCCGCCCTCGAAGGGCTGGATCCCGGCGCAGCGCCCGATCGGGTTCGCGGCCGCGGGCGCCGGCGTGCTCCTCGGGGGCGCGGCGCTCACCGCCGCGCTCGCGGGCGCGAACATCCGCTCCAACGTCGAGGCCGACGTCGACCTGCACCACAAGAACTTCGGCCAGAGCTGCGACAAGGGCGACCTCCGCCTCTGCAACTACGACCGCGAGCTCATCAACCGCGACAGCGACCGCGCCGACGGGCTGCGCGACGCGAGCGTGTGGATGGGCATCGGGGCCGGCGTGCTCGTGGCCGCCGGGGCGGTGCTGGTGATCTTCGCCCCGCCCGACGACGCCGCGCCGCAGAAGGGTCAAGCGCCGAAGCGGCGGATCGCGTGCGCGCCGCTCCTCGCCGTGGTGGGGGGCTCCGGCCCCAATCCCCAGGGGCTCGCCTGCGAGGGCGCGTTTTGAGGAGGCTCGCCCCCGCGCTCCTCCTGTGGGGCGCGGCCGCGGGTTGCATCGAGGTCGCGCCGCCCAAGGCCAAGAACGCCGCCGTCGCGCGCGATCTCGAGGTCTCGGAGGGGATCGGCCTCGAGACGGCGTGCACTCCCTCCGGCGTCGAGATGTGCTTCGACGCGCGCGACAACAACTGCAACGGCGTCATCGACGAGGGCTGCGGGCTGCACACGGGCATCCTCCAGTTCACCGCGGCGTGGGAGTCGGTCGACGCGAACGTCGATCTCGACGTCACCGATCCGACGGGCGAGATCGCCCGCACCGGCGGCGAGCCCACCGCGGGCGGGCTCAAGAAGGACCGTGACTGCCCTCGCCCGAACGGGGAGTGCCAGGGGCAGAACGTCGAGAACGTGTTCCTCGCGGAGGGCGATCCCAAGCCGGGCAAGTACAAGGTGCTGGTGCGGCTGCAGCGGCTCAACGGCGCGACGCCGCCGGTGCGCGTGCGCCTCGGCGTCAGGGTCGGCCAGCGCTCGTTCGCCGCGTCGATGGATCTCGCGCCCGGTCCGGGGACGGAGGAGAAGACGTTCGAGTTCCGGCTGTGAGCTCCGCCGGCGACGCGTGCGCGCGGCGATCGAGCCGTGCGCCGAAAGCGAGGCGGCAGGGTCGCGCGAGCCGGCGCCGCGGTCGTTTCGGGGGCGCGGCCGGTCATCGTCGTGGGGGTCGCGCGCTGGTCGGGGCAATGTTAGCGCTGATAACTTTGCGCTGAGGGGGCGCGACGGAGGCAACGGTCCTCGGGCGCTCCATCGTCGCGGCTTGGGCGTGGGCGTGGGTGCGCGGCCCGCAAGCGCCGTCCACCTCCACGTCCACCCGTCGCGGACCCCACCGATCACCCCGGGGCGCTGGCCATCGACGCGCTCGAGGCGCGCGTTCGCGCCGGGGTCGAGGTGTCGCCGGGCCGTTGGCGCTGCAGGCGGTCGAGGTCGCCCCGATCACATCCCCGGGCCTCCTGCGGCTGCGACGGCGTCTCGCACGCCCCCTTCGCGATCGCCGGCCCGACGATCGAACGCGGGCCCGCGCGACGAATCAGTACCCGACGAGCCGGTCCCGGCGGCGCGAGGTGGGGCCGGTCGTGCCCTCCTCGAAGGTCCAGTCGGGCTTCTTGCGCGCCTGCGCGTCGTCGTAGACGAACGAGCGCGTCGCCTCGTCGAAGTCGACCATCTTGGGGATCGTCCACGCCGGGGGCGGCGCCTCGCGGCGGGCGGCGCGGGCGAGCTGGGCGCGCACCTCGGCGTCGAAGCGGGTCATGAGCGCGGGGATCAGCACCGAGCCCTGCACCGGGAGGTAGCAGCGGTTGCCCTGCGGCGCGGCGCGGGCGCCCTGGATGGCGCGGGCCACGTCGTCCTCCGAGGCGAGCGCCGGGTCGAAGAGATCGTCGATCGCGCTCGAGGCGACGCGGAGACCGCTCTTGCACGCGGAGCACTGGTTGCACGACTCGACGTAGAGGAAGCGCGCCACCGACTGGACGACGCGCGCCATGTCGGCGGCGTCGTCGAGGACGATGAAGCCCGCCGATCCGAGGCCCCCGACGCGCGCCAGCGAGCCGAAGTCGGCGGGCGTGTCGAAGTCGGCCGCCAGGATCGGCGTCGAGGAGACGCCCGAGAGCGCCGCCTTGAAGCGGTGGCCCTCGCGCGGGCCGCCGGCGATCTCGGAGAAGAGGCGCGAGAGCGTGATCCCCGCCGGCAGCTCGTAGACGCCGGGCCGCGTCACGTCGCCGCTCACGGTGAAGAGCACGGTCCCGGGCGTGTCGGCGGTGCCGAGGGCGCGGAACGAGGCGGCCCCGTGGGCGACGATGCTCGGGACGTGCGCGAAGGTCTCGACGTTGTTGACGACGGCGGGGTTGGGGCTGCCGGCGCGCGCGAAGAGGCCGCGCTCGAACGGCGGATAGTGCGGCTCGCGCGGCAGCGGATCGTTGCCCTCGATGACCTCGAGCAGCGCCTTCTCCTCGCCGAACAGGTACTCCTCGGGGCCTTCGACGACCTCGATCTCGTGCCAGCCGAGGAGATCGGCGGCGGCGATCTCGTCGATCGCGCGCCGCAGCGACGCGAGCTCGCGCGTGAAGGACGCCTTGACGGCGACGTAGATCTCGCGCGCGCCGACCACGTCGGCGGCGATGAGCATCCCCTCGAGCGCGGCGTACGGGTTGTGCCGGAGCAGCCAGCGGTCCTTGAACGTGCCCGGCTCGCCCTCGGCGGCGTTGCAGACGACGTAGCGCGTCTCGCAGGGGTGCTCGTGGACGGAGCGCCACTTGGTGGCGGTGGGGAAGCCGGCGCCGCCGCGGCCGCGGAGGCCGGACCGCTCGAGCTCGTCGAGCACCCCGGCGGCGCCGCGGTCGCGCGCGAGCAGGACGGGGCTCTCCGCGCTCTGCATGGCGGCGAGGTAGGCCGCGTGCGACGTGAACGGGATCGCGGGGACGAGGCGGTGCTTGGCGAGCGGCACGGTGGACCTCGACCGTACCTAGGGCCGGCGAATCGGGCTGTCCAGGGTGGCGCTCGCGTGGGCGCACCGGCGACGTTGCGCCCGGGCCGCTCCGCCGCCGGGCACGCGCGCTGCACCTCGACGGTCGGCTGCGATCGCAGCCCAGATCACGGAGGTCGGAATGGCGATATCGACCACACGGCTCGCCACGCGTACCGGAGCCGCCTGCTTCGCGCTGGCTCTCATCGCGGCGTGTGAGCCGCCGCAGGAGACCGTTGCGCCCGAGGGGGTCGGGCAGCAGCCGCAGGTCCGCTGCAGCGGGGCGGATGGATCCGTCGCGTGCACGGCCACGGCGGTCCCGGGCGTCGGGCGGGCCACGGCGTGGACATCTCCCGGCAGCAAGTGGGCGGGCACCTCGCACGGCTCGGGAAAGAGCCGCCTCGCACAGACGCCGGCGCTCGTCGTGGATCGATCACGCGATCCAGCCCTGACCAACGATTACCTGCGCATCGCGTTCCTACAGGACCCGACGCTCGTGCCCACACAGCTCGGTCCTCCGGCGGCGCTCCGCGCCTTCGCCACCGCCTCGACCTTCTTCGAGCCGCCCATCCCGCTCGAGGACGTCGCGAGCTACATCGGGATACCCGAGGACCCCACCTTGAACCTCGCCGCGTTTCGATGCCGTCCGCCCGATCCGGACCTCGCGGTGCTGGCCACCTGGCCGAACATCCTGAGGATCATCCAGGAGGACTTCGGCACCCAGTTCTCGTGCCCGCCGAGCCTCGACGCGCCGCCGGAGAACGAGGTCTTCTGCGCCGTCGCCGGCTACATCGACACGCCCGAGCCCTCGGCGACGCTGGCGCTCGAGAGCACCTTCCGCGTCGCGGCCGAGCTCTTCGACCCGGCCGATCCGGAGCGCGCCGACGTGCTGCGGAGGAACTACGGCATCTTCCCCGCGTTCTCGGGGCTCGGCTACGCGGTGCGCGGCAGCGGCACCGCCACCGAATTCACCGCGGGGGACGTGCTCCGAAACTCGATCGTGCCCGAGTACTCGCTCGAGAACCTCACGCTGCCCGAGCTCGGGTGCCGCTGCATCATCGTCCCGCCCTACCCTGGCCGGAGCGAGGACCTGCTCGATCCCGATTTCATCGCCCAGCGGGGCGGCAGCGAGTGCCGCTTCGTCGACCGGCTGCGCGTCGTCCGCTGACACTCAACGCCGTCCGAGCGACCGGATCGCCTCGACGAGCTCGCCCTCGGCGGCGAAGTGCTCGCGGAAGGCGACCACGTCGACGCGACCGTCGAGCTTCGACCAGTCGGCCATCTGGAGCGCTGCGGATTGGTAGTCCTCGAGCACGGCGCAACGCATCGTCATCCGGCGATGGTGCCCGCTCGCACCCCGAACGTCGGGGCTCCGGCGTGATGCTCGCCGATCGGCACGCGGAGACCGCCCACGCCTCGCAGGGCCGCTCAGGCTCGAGCGGGCGGCGCCGGCCCCCGCCATGCGCTGGCGAGTCGGGGCCTCACCTCGGGGCGCCCCTGTCTGGCGGGCGCACGAGCGCCAGCTGATCGACGTCCAGCCCGTGACTGACTTGAATCCCCACGCCATCCGAGGTCGGGCCGAGCAGCTCGACCTCGGTGAGGGTCGCGCCGGCGCAGGCCTCCACCACGAGAAAGCGGCGCCGCGCGGCGACCGCCTCGGCGAGGTTGGCCTCGTCGTATGGTTCCGAGTACTCGGCGCGTGAGACGTCGACCGCCCGGCCGGTCGCGTCGTAGCCGACGAGCGCGACGGTCGCCGTGGATGCTCCGCCGGATTTCCACGACGAGAGACCGCGCGGGCGAACCTCGAGCGCGAATGCCGCAACCGGCGGAGCGAATCTGAGCCGCAAGGGTTCGCGCCACGCGGAGAGCGCGCCGCCGCGAAACCCGGGGTCGAGCGCCCTACGCGAGCGCGCGAGAAGGATTGCGCTTCCGGTCAGTCGAATTCCCGCCGCCCCGAGAGCGTGCTCGACGGCGCACCGAGTGCACTCCGGCGAGCTTCGCTCGGGGTAGCTGCCGTCGGTGCCGCAGCAGTCGCAGCCCTCGCACGAATCCATCGTGACGACCTGCGTGCCCGCCGGCAGATCCACCTGGCTGCGGTATTGATGGCGTGGCGCGCAGAATGCCGGCCGCTCGATGCGAGGCTCCCGCCTGGCCACCGAGCTCGTGGCCGGCATCGCGCGGGTAGGCTCCGATGGGCTCGCGGGCGGCACGGCTGGCGAGGGAGCGGGCTCGCTGGGTGCGGCGGCGGCTGGCGTGGTGTCGCGCCGTGTCGAGCCGGCCTTTTCGAGGGGCAGCAGCGCCGCGGCCAGCAGCGCAAGCGCCCCCGCGCCCAGAGCGAGCCGCCACCGCGGGCTGCGGGGCAGCCCCGCGAGCGCGGCGGACCGGGCCCCGCTGCCCGCAACTGCTCCACTGGGGCGCTCCTCGCGCCTGCGTCGTCTGCGCTCGGACCGGCGAAGGCGCTCCTCGAGATCCACGATCCTGTTGCGGGCCGCTTCGAGCTCGTCGCGGTACATGGCGCCTTCGGACCTGACATCCGCGCGAACTTCGCGTTCCCACGCCCTGCTCGAAAGGCAGATGCGCCGACGCCGGGGTCGGGGCGGACGGCAGGCCGGACGTGCGGGTGCGGTCCAGACGTGTCAGCGCGCGCCTCGATCGAGCTTGCGCGTCGCCACGCCGGTGCCGTGGCAGCCGTTCGTCTGGACCCAGCGCACGACGAGGCGGTCGGGGCCCTCGCCCTCGAGCTCCCAATCGCCGTCCACCGTGTCGCCGAGGCTGTTCTTCATCCGGCCGGCGAGCCTGCGGCGCGCGGCGTCGTGGCGGGCGCTGCCCCACCAGCGGATCGTCGATCCGGAGTCCGACCAGTGCACGACGCCGTTCTCGTCGTAGGCGGCGTCGCCGGCGTTCCACGCGAACGAGACCTCGCCGAGGCCGGGGACCTTGCCGCAGTTCGATTCGGTGCGGTAGCTCCACGTGCCCTCGATGCGCGCCGGATCGACGACCGGAGCGGCGGCCCCGCCGGGCGCGACCGAAGCGCTCGCGACCGCCGCCGAGGGCTCGACCGGTGGCGCCGCGTGGGCGCTGGCGACGGGCGCGCGCTCCTCGGCGACGGCGGTGATGGCCTCGCCGCGGCGATCGCACGCCGCGGCGAGGAGCAGGAACACGAGCGACGGCACCGACCGGCGACGCTCCACGATGGCCCCGGGCCGCACCGCCGCAGCGTAGCTCAGGGCGAGTCGTTGCGGCGCGCGGCAGCATCGGCGCTCCGCCCGCCGCCGATCGCGACGGCAGTGCGGTCAACGCGCGGGCCCTGTCGGCGCGGAGCAGGAAAGCGCGGGGAGGCGCACGGTGAACACCGAGCCTTTGCCGGGCCCTTCGCTCGTCCCGGCGATGCTGCCGCCGTGGAGCTCCACGATGCCGCGCGTGATGGCCAGGCCCAGCCCGAGCCCGGCGCGCGGGCGGGGAGGGCTCGCCTGCGAGAAGCGGTCGAAGGCTGCCGGCACGAACGTCGGGTCCATCCCGATGCCGGTGTCGGCGACCTCGATCGCGATCTCCTCCCGCGAGCGCCGCGCCAGGACGGTGATCGTCCCTCCGTCGGGCGTGAACTTGAGCGCGTTGGAGAGCAGGTTGCGGAGGACCTGCTCGATGCGTTGCGCGTCGCAGCGCACGGTTCCGAGGCGCGGGTCGAGCTCGCGCGCGAGGGTGATGCGCTTCGCGTCCGCGGCCGTCGTGACCGCGTCGACCGCGACGTCGATCAACGCCGTGAGATCGGTCGGGGCGAGCACGAGCTCGAGGCGCTGCTCGGCCATGAGGGAGAAGTCGACCAGGTCCTCGGTCATGCGCGAGAGCGCCTCGGCGCTGCGTCGGATCGAGCGCAGGCCTCGCTGCCTCAGCGCCGGGTCCTCGCCGTCCGCTTGCAAGCGGCTCACCCAGCCGTGAATCGTGGTGATGGGATTGCGGAGCTCGTGCATGACCTCCAGCAGGAACTCGTGGCTGGCGCGCATGGCCCCGCCGCCCGAGCCGGAGCCCGCGGCGGGGTCCGACGGGCTCCGGTCCTGGGGCGCCTGCACCGAGGGCCGCAGGCCGGACGCGCCGGTCGACGGGTTGGGCGGGGCAGAACCCGGCCGGACGTCCCCGGCGCTCGCGACCGGAGCTCGCGGACGACCGTTCCTGATGTGGGACATGAAACCTCCGCGACGGGGGCGCTGGGATGGGTGTCTCTGAGTGTCGTCGAGGTCGCCCCGCAGCTCAACCTCCGATGACGGCCCCGGAGAATCCGTGGGCTCCGAAGAGCCGGGGCCGCGGATCGAGCGTCGCCGGTGCGCGCCGTCGCTCACCGTGGTACCCGTCCGGCCCGGTCGCCCCGCGCGCGGAGCGAGCGCGAGAGGAGCTGCCGATGCGTCGAAGAGCAAACGTGCGCGCCACGCTCAGGTCGTGCGGGGCCTGCCTCGCCGCCCTGGGCGTCGTCGCGGCTTGCGGCAGCTCGGACTCGGTGCCGGCGTCGAGCGGCGGCGGCGGGCAGGGCCCCGGAACCACCTCGACCACCGCGGGCTCGGGCGGATCGACGTCGTCGACCGGCGGCGGCGGCTCCACCTCGTCGACCGGCGGCGGCGCCGGCTCGTCGAGCGGCAGCGGCGGCTCCAGCTCGTCGGGCACGACCGGGAGCAGCTCGTCGGGCGCGGGCGGCGGCGGCGACCCGCTGCCCTACTGCCAGCCCGCGTGCGCCACGCCCGCCGACTGCGTGATCCCCGGCTCGCCGCTCTACGACGCCGCGCACTACGAGTGCACGGCGGGCGTCTGCGTGTGGCAGGGCTGCAGCTCGACCGCCGAGTGCCAGATCGCCTACCCGGGCCTCGGCTACACCTGCGCCACGGCGTACGGCAGCGCCGTCCCCTCGTGCTACCCGTCGTGCGCCGTCCCCGCCAACTGCGCGATCGCCGGCTCGCCGCTCTACGACGCGAGCCACTTCGCCTGCAACGGCGGCGTCTGCGAGTGGCAGGGCTGCAGCTCCACCGCCGATTGCGAGGCGCAGTACCCCGGCCTCGGCTACGCGTGCGACAACCTCGCCGGCGCGGGCATCGACACCTGCTACCCGACCTGCACCGCGCCCGCCGACTGCGCCATCGCCGGCGGGGGCGCGCTCTACGACGCGAGCCACTACGCCTGCACCGGCGGCCTCTGCGAGTGGACGGGGTGCCAGTCGACGGCGGAGTGCCAGGCGGCGTTCCCGACGCTCGATTACGTGTGCCAGTAGGACGCGCCCGGCGGATCAGCCGCCGCGCAGGGCGTCGGCGAGCGCGTCGGCGAGCGCCTTCGCCGACGCGAAGCGCCGGCTGGGATCGCGGCTCGCGGCGGTCGCGAACCACACGTCGAACGCCGGCGGGACGGCCGCGTGCCGAGACGGGACCGGCAGCGGGCCGGCGATGATCTTCTCGAGGAGCTCGACGATGTCCTCGGCGTCGAAGGGGAGCGCCCCGACGGCGCACTGGTAGCCGATGACGCCCATCGACCAGAGATCGGTCCTGAAGTCGAGCGCGTCGCCGCGCGCCTGCTCGGGGCTCATGTACTCGGGCGTGCCGAGGAGCGAGCCGATGCGCGTCGCCGCGGTGGCGCCGGTGCGCAGACCCGCCGTGACCTTGGCGATCCCGAAGTCGAAGACCTTGACCAGGTCCTCGTCGTCGTGGACGAGGAAGATGTTCTGCGGCTTGAGGTCGCGGTGGATGATGCCGGCCGCGTGCGCCTTGGCCACGGCGCGGCCCACCTGGCCGAGCACCCGCACCGTCTCGGCGGGCGTGAGGCGCCCGTTCTGGCGCTCGAGCCGCTCCGCGAGGGTCTCGCCCTCGAGCAGCTCCATGACGATGTAAGGCACCCGGTCCTGGTGCAGGCCGTGGTCGAGGATCTGGACGACGTGGAGGCTGCGGAGGGTCGCGGCGGCGCGTGCCTCCCGAAGCAGCCGCGCCGCGATCTCGCCGCCCGCGTGGGCCGGCTCGAGCAGCTTCAGCGCCACGAGCGAGCGCAGCCCCTGATCGCGGGCGCGCCACACCTGCGCCGTCGACCCGGCCCCGAGGCGCTCCTCGAGGGTGTACCGCCCCCCGATCACCTGACCGGGCATCCAGGCGGCGCGCGACATCGCCCATGGATATCCTGCCGGCCCCGCCGCTGGCCAGCGCCGGGCCCGGCGGCCCGGCCGGGCCTGCTCGCCCGTGGAGGGCTCCCGCCGGCCCGGCCACGGGCGAACGCGTCGCGCGGTTGACGCGCCGAGGTCTCTACCCCTAAAAAGCTTCGCCTTTTCAGCGCGCGACGCGGCCCCCCGCCCTCGTGGCGGGCCCTCGCCCGATGGAGACCCGATCCCGATGAATCCGACCTGGATGGCCACGATGCTCCTCGGCCTCACCGCCGCGTTCGCCTGGAGCGCGAACCGGCGATGGCAGCTGCTCAAGGTGGGCAAGCCGGAGGGGCGGCTCGACCAGATCGGCGAGCGGCTCAAGGGCACGTACGAGTACGCCTTCCGCCAGAAGAAGATGCACTACTACCGGGCCGCGGGCCTGGCACACCAGCTCATCTTCGTCGGGTTCCTGGTGCTCCTGCTCCGGTCGCTGATGCTCTGGGGCCGCGGCTTCGACCCGGCCTTCAACCTCTGGATCCTCGGGCCCAAGCCCGTCCACCTCTTCGGCGCGGCGCTGCCGCTCGGCGAGATCTACGAGTTCCTGAAGGACGTCACCGCCTCGATGGTCATCGCCGGGGCGCTCGTCTTCATCTACTTCCGCGCCATCAAGCAGGAGGCGCGGATGACGCTCTCGGGGGAGGGCCTGCTCATCCTCGGGATCATCCTGGTGATGATGCTCGCCGACATGGTCTACGACGGCGCGACCATCGTCCTGCACCACAAGTACGCGGCGCTGCAGTGCGCCGCCGACGAGGCGCTCTGCGGCCGCGTCCAGGCCCTGGTGGCGCCGTTCGGCGGGGCACCGGCCGAGGCCGCGGAGCTCCACTGGCACGCGTTCCCCAACCCGGCGGGCTCGCTCGCGGCCGTCATCCTCGACGGCGCCGGTCCGGAGAACCTGGTGGTCCTGGCGACGATCGGGTTCTGGACCCACGCCACGCTGGTGATGGTGTTCCTGAACCTCCTGCCGCACTCGAAGCACTTCCACATCATCACCGCCATCCCCAACGTGTTCACGCGCGCGCTCGGCGCCCGCGGCCGGCTCCCGCTCGTGGCGCCCACCGCCGACGCGATCGGCGAGATGGTGATGAAGTCGGCCGAGGAGCCGGAGACGGCGCCGGCCGTCGGCGTCGCTCGCATCGAGGACTTCACCTGGAAGGCGATCCTCGACTTTTACACGTGCACCGAGTGCGGGCGCTGCAGCGACAACTGCCCCGCGCACAAGACGGGCAAGATCCTGAGCCCGAAGCAGCTCACGCTCGATCTCCGCGATCACCTCTACGGGCGCGAGGACGAGTTCGTGAACCGGCCCGGCGGCCCCAAGGGCCTCTCGGCGGACGACGCGCACGGGCACGCCCACGCCGACGGGCACGGCGACGACCACGGCCACGGCGATGGCCACGGCGACGAGGCGGCGCACGCACACGCGAACGGGTCGGCCGATCACGGCCACGGCCACGACGGCCACGAGCACGGCGACGGCCACGACGATCACGATCACGGCGGCCACCACGAGCCGGTCTACCCGGACAACCCCATCCCGATCCCGGAGGTCGCCACCAAGCCGGTCGATCTCGTCCCCAACGTCATCCACCCGGACGTGCTCTGGGCGTGCACCACCTGCCGCGCCTGCGAGGAGCAGTGCCCGGTGATGATCAGCTACGTCGACAAGATCGTGAGCCTGCGCCGCAACCTGGTGATGGTGAAGGGCGAGTTCCCGGCCGAGCTCGGCGGGCCCTTCCAGGCGATGGAGGTGAACGGCAACCCCTGGAACCTCTCGCGCCTCGACCGCGGCAACTGGGCCGAGGGGCTGGGCATCCCGACCATGGCCGAGCACCCCGACGCCCCCGTCCTCTACTGGGTCGGCTGCGCCGCCAGCTACGACGACCGCGCCAAGAAGGTGGCCCGCTCCACCGCGCGCCTCATGAAGGCGGCGGGCGTCGACTTCGCCATCCTCGGCCAGGAGGAGACCTGCACCGGCGATCCGGCGCGGCGCGCCGGCAACGAGTACCTCTTCGCCCAGCTCGCCGAGCAGAACGCGGCCACGCTCAACGGCTACAAGGACAAGGGCGGCATCAAGCAGATCATCACGACCTGCCCGCACTGCTTCAACACGCTGGCGAACGAGTACCCCGACTTCGGCGCGAAGTTCGAGGTCGTCCACCACACCGACTTCCTCCTCGGCCTCGTCGCCGAGAAGAAGCTCATCCCGCGCAAGAAGGTCGAGGGCAAGGTGGTCTTCCACGACTCCTGCTACCTCGGCCGCTACAACGACATCTACGAGCAGCCGCGCGACATCCTCCGCGCCATCCCGGGCGTCGAGCTCGTCGAGGCCGAGGGCTGGAACCGCGAGAAGGGCCTGTGCTGCGGCGCCGGCGGCGCGCAGATGTGGATGGAGGAGCAGAACAAGGACCGCATGAACGTGAAGCGGACCCTGCAGCTGCTCAAGACCGAGGCGACCACGATCACCACCGGCTGCCCCTTCTGCCAGACGATGATCACCGACGGGCTCAAGGATCAGTCGATGGAGGACAAGGTCCGCCAGCTCGACGTCGTCGAGCTCCTCGAGGAGAGCTGCGCGCTCGACCAGCGCGTCGGCGTCCGCGCCGCCATGCCGCAGGATCCGCCGCGCGCCGCGCCGTCCGCGGGCCAGGCCGAGGCGTAAGCCGGCTTGCTCGGCGAGGCGGCCGCGCTCGCGGCGGCCGCCTGCTGGGCGGTCGGCTCCCACCTGTTCGGCCGCATCGGGAGGAGCGGCGAGGTCCCGCCCGGGGCGATGAACCTCGGCAAGTGCGTGACCGCCGCGACGCTCTCGGGGGCGACGATCCTCGTCCTCGGCGGGCGGCTCTGGCCCACCGCGCCGCCGGCGGCGATCCGCTGGCTCGTGGCGAGCGGCGTCGCCGGCCTCGCCCTCGGCGATCTCGCCTACTTCGGCGCGCTCACGACCATCGGGGTGCGCCGCGCCATCCTCCTGCTCTCCACCGCGCCGGTCTTCGCCGCGATCGGCGGCGCGCTCTGGCTCGACGAGCGCATCGGGCTCCGCGACGGCCTCGCGATCGCCGCCGTCCTCACCGGCGTCGTGCTCGTGGTCTACGAGCGCACCGCCCCGCCCGCGTCCGCGCCGGCGAGCGCGCCGCCGGCGTCCGGGCCGCTGCCGAGCGCGGGCGGCGCTGCGTCCGGCGCGAGCGCCGGCGGCGAGAACACGGTCGGGCTCCCTTCGGTCGCCGGCCTCGCGCTCGGCGTGCTCGCGGGCGTCGGGCAGGCCGCGGGCAGCCTCATGTCGCGGGCGGCGATGGCGAGCGAGAGCAGCGACGCCGGCAGCTCGCCCGACGCGGCGACCTCGGCGATCGTCTCGGGCGCTTCGGCGCCTCACGCTCCGATCGGCGCCCTCGAGGCCTCGTTCGTCCGGCTCTGCGCCGGCATCGCCGGGCTCGTCGTCCTCGCCGCCGTCGCCGGCCGCCTCGGGCCCTGGACACGGGTGCTCTCGCGGCCGCCCACGCTCGGCCGCGTCGCCGGCTCGGCGGTGATCGGGACGTACATCGGGATCTGGCTGGCGCAGTTCGCCATCGGCCACGCCGCCTCGACGGCGATCGCGTCCACGCTGCTCGCCACGACGCCGATCTTCGCCCTCCCGCTCGGCCGCCTGTTCGCGGCGGAGCGGATCACGGCGCGCGCCGTGACCGGGACCCTCGTGGCCTGCGCGGGGCTCGCCGGGCTGACGTTGGCCGCTCGCTAGCCGGGAGAAGCACCTCGGACATGTAGGGGTGTGTCCGATCGTGCGTCCCGTCAGCGACTGAGCTAGAGTCAGGCTGTCGCTTGGAGGTGACCGTGGCGAGCGAAGGGACCGCGAAGAAGACAGCTCGGCTGATCTCCCTCTCGATCGACGGGATCGCGGACGCGGCGATGCAGGCGCGCCGCGCCCAGAGCGGCGCGAGCGAGCTCCGCTGCGACGCGTGCGACGAGGCGATCGAAGGCGAGCCGGCCGGGCGGGGCCTCTACATGTGGACCCGCGGCGACGAGGTCCGCTTCGAGGAGCCCGCGCTCTGCGAGGGCTGCGCGACCGCGATCGGCGTGACCGCGCTGATGAGCTGGAGCGTCGAGGAAGAAGAGGGCTGAAGCCCCGCCCGCCGGGCTGTACAAGCCCCGCCTTTTGGCAGACGCTGCTCCCATGCGGAAGGCGCGCGCTTGGGCGGCGCTGGCCGTGGTGGCCGGCGCCTGGGGCTGCGGTGGCGACGAGCGGCCGGCGGACGTGCCGCGCGACGACAGCACGACCTACGGCGACGGCAGCGTCGTCGAGACCGCGGCGTGCAAGGTGGGCGGGGGCACCGCCGCCGTCGAGAAGCCCGTCTTCCTCATGAACGTGGGCAGCGACACCGGCTGGTTCTCGTCGCCGGCGATCGCCGATCTCTCCGACGGGACCACGACGACGCGCGCGCTCGTGGTGCCGAGCTACTCGATCGACGTCTACTCGGCGACGGGCGAGCCGCTCTCGCACGTCGACGAGGGCGGCGCGACCTCGGGCCGGATCTACCCGCCGGCGCCGATCGCCGATCTCGACGGCGACGGCGCGACCGATCTCGTCGTCGGCGGGAGCGACGGCACCGCCGCCGCCTACGAGTGGACGAGCGCCGGCTTCGTCCTCAAGGCCGGCTGGGAGGGCGCGAGCACCTGCAGCGGCGGCGACTGCCCCGAGACGCGCGGCCTCGCCGCGGCCGATCTCGACGGCGACGGCAGCATCGAGACGGTGTTCACCACGACGAACACCTCGGACACCGGCGGGCAGGTGTTCGTCTTCGCGGCCGACGGGCAGGTCTACCAGCCCGCGAGCGCGCAGGGCTTCACCGCGTGGCCGCGGTACAACACCGAGAGCGGCCCCGGCAACGACGCCGACTTCAACGGCCAGGGCAACCAGGGCTACGGCTGCTACGGCGAGAACGTCGGCATCGGCAACATCGACGACGATCCCGAGCTCGAGATCCTGGTCACCTACGACAACCACCAGATCAACGCGTTCAACCACGACGGCACCTCGCTGCTCGCGTCGAGCTGGTTCACCAACCGGCAGAACGAGTACGACGGGCAGCGGCTCGGCTGGGGGCAGTTCATCCGCTACGCCGATCCCGCGGTCGAGGAGCAGCACTACCACCTCCACCAGGGCGACTGGCCCGGGCCGACGACGGCGATGTGGCTGCAGTGGACGGCGTCGCCGCCGAGCGTCGTCGACGTGGACGGCGACGGGGAGAACGAGGTCCTCGGCTTCCCCAACGGGGAGCGCAACGAGCCCTACGAGACGCAGGCGCACTTGCTGATGGTGCTCCAGGGCAACCAGGGCGACGGCGAGCGCGCCGCGACGCGCCTGCCCGGCTTCGAGGCGCTGCCCGCGAGCGAGAAGCCGCCGGTGCGCGGCGACGGCGACTGGTACCCGCCCGACGGCATCCCGGCGCCGGCGATCGTGAACCTGCTCGGCGATCCGCGCCCCGAGACCGTGGTCTCGCTCAACGACGGCTTCGTCTACTGCTTCGGGCCCGACGCCGAGACGCTGTGGCGCTACGACGTCTCCAAGGGCGCCTCGAAGCACTTCGCCTCCGAGCCCGCCGTCGCCGATCTCGACGGCGACGGGCGCCCCGAGGTGATCGTGGGCACCTACTCGCTCGACACGAACGGCGGTCACCTGCTCGTCCTCGCCAACACCGGGGCGCTGCTCTTCGACGTCGAGCTGCCGAACCAGGGCGAGAACGGCAACGGCATCGGCGTGCCCGCGGCGCCCACGGTCGGCGATCTCGACGGCGACGGCGATCTCGAGATCGCGCTGCTCACCTTCGACCACGGGGTCGACGTCTTCACGGTGCCGGGCTCGGGGCTCGCATGCACGCCGTGGGCGACCGGACGCGGCAACCTGCTGCGCAACGGGCAGGGGCCCGCGTACGCGCCCTGAGCGGTCCTCGGACCGCGAAGACGTCGTCGTGCCCGACGAGCGCGGCGAGCGTGACGTGCGCCTGCGCGGTCCGCCGACGGTGCGACCACCACGACGCAGCGAGCCTTCGGATCCGAGTCGCGCGCAGAACGAGCCGCGCCGCCAGGCTCGTGGGCGTGGTCGCGGATCTCGCCGGGCGTCCGATGCGGGGACCAGGATCCTCCCGCGAGGAAGGTGGAGGCCGCGAGCGCCGGCCACGGCAAAGGGGCCGTGGCCGACGCGATCCCGCTCGAGATGTCGTGCCCCTGGGGCGGCGCTGCGCCCCCGCTACTGGCAGAGCCCGTTGACGCACGCCTGGTTGGCCGCGCAAGCGTTGTTGCACGCGCCGCAGTTGTCGTGGTCGATCTTCGTGTTGACGCACATGTCGTTGCAGTAGCCGAACCCGGCGTTGCAGCTGCACACGCCCATGCTGCAGAACGAGCCGCCCAGGCAGGTGTTGTCGCACTGCCCGCAGTTGAACTGATCGAGGTTGGTGTTCACGCACTGGCCGTTGCAGAGCGTCTGGCCGGCCAGCGGGCAGACGCAGGAGCCGGCCTGGCACGTGGAGCCGCCCAGGCACGCGTTGCCGCAGCTGCCGCAGTTGAGGTTGTTGGTCTGGCCATCGACGCACTGGCCATTGCAGGCGAGCTCTCCAGGCGCGCACAGGTCGAAGCAGCTGCCCGCGGTGCACTCCTGGTTCGGCGCGCAGACCGTGCCGCACATCCCGCAGTTCGCGTCGTCGGTCAGCGTGTCGGTGCACTGGCCACCGCACACCGTCTCGTTGGGCGCGCACGCGATGCATTGGCCGGCGACGCACTGCTCCGCCGGCATGCAGGGGATGTCGCACGCGCCACAGTGCGCGGGATCGGTCTGCAGATCGGCGCACGTGCCGCCGCAGTCGGTCTCGGTCGGCCCGCAGACCGGCGCGCCGCCCGCTCCGCCGACGCCTGCGCCGCCGGTGCCGCCCACGCCCGCGCCGCCCGTGCCGCCGGTGCCGCCGACGCCCGCGCCGCCGGTGCCGCCGGCGCCGCCGCTCCCGCCCATCCCACCATTGCCGCCGCCGGTGCTGGTGCTCGTCGTGCTGGTGCTGGTGCTGGTGCTCGTGCTGGTGCTCGTCGTCGAGGTGCTCGTCGTCGTCCCCGAGGTCGTGCCGTCACCCGTGTCGTCGCCGCCACAGCCCACCATCGCACCGCCGGCGCTCGTCGCCGCAACGAGCGCACCCGCCAGCCAGAGCGCAGCATGTCTCGAGATCGCAGTCATCGGGGAGCCCTCCTCCAGAAGAAGTTGAAAGGCGGCTCGGCCTCGAAGGGGTCCCGCGCCGCAGGTGCATCGGACGCAGGCACGGTGCGTGCCCGTGTCTTCGATGACGAATCGCGCGAAGAACGCGGGCTCGTTGGTCACTCGCCGGACCAGCGCGGGCGACCAGGAGAGGCCGGGACGGGCTGACACGCGAAGCGAAGGGCGCCTAGACTGGCGCATGCTTTCGCTCCGCTCGTGCACCCTCGTCGTCCTGCTCGCCGGCGCCGCGTCGGCCGCCGGCGCCTGCGCCACGGCCGTCGAGAACCCCGAACCCGGGGCGGGCGGCTCGGGCGCGTCGGGCGGCTCGGGCGGCTCGAACGCCGGCGGCGGCACCTCGACGGCGACCTCGACCTCGACCTCGACCTCGACCGGGGCTGGGCCGTGCGTCGGGGCCGACGACTGCGCCGCGTTCGACGACGCGTGCAACGTGGGCACCTGCATCAACGGCGCCTGCGAGAAGCTCCCCGCCAACGATCTCGGCGCTTGCGACGACGGGAAGGCCTGCACGCAGAACGACGCCTGCCAGGGCGGCGCCTGCAGCGGGACGCTCAAGCCGTGCTCCTCCAGCGACGCCTGCCACGTGGCCAGCTGCGACGTCGTCACGGACGCGTGCGTCGAGGTGCCCGGCAACGACGGCGCGGGCTGCGTCGACGACGACCCGTGCACGCTCACCGCCGTCTGCCAGAGCGGCGTCTGCATGCCGGGCCAGGCCGTCGACTGCTCGTTCCTCGACGGCGTCTGCTCGACCGGCGCCTGCGACCCCCAGCTCGGCTGCGTTGCCGTTCCGAAGAACGACGGCGCGCCGTGCGACGACGGCTTCTACTGCACCGTCGGCGACTCCTGCACGGCGGGCGTCTGCTCGGGCGCGCCCAACACCTGCGCCGCGCCCGGCGACGTGTGCATGATCGGCTCCTGCAACGAGGCGACCGATTCGTGCGTCGCCGTCCCCGGCAACGACGGCGCCGCGTGCAACGACAACAGCCCGTGCACCACGGGCGAGACCTGCGCGAACGGCGCCTGCGGCGGCGGGCTCCCGGCGAACCCCGGCGCGGCCTGCGACGACCAGAACGCCTGCACCGTCGGCGAGACGTGCACCAACAACGGCACCTGCGGGGGCGGCAGCGCCATCGTCGCCTGCCAGAGCGGCGACGGCTGCTGCCCGCCCGGCTGCACCCTCGCCAACGACGGCGACTGCGCGATCACCCGGTGGAGCGACGGGACCATAGAGTGGCCGGATCAGGCCTGCAACCCCTTCAACAGCTTCGGCTTCTGCGACACCAACGCGCAGAACCACGCCGACGCCTGGGCGACGGCGGTCTGCCAGATGAACGGCTACTCGAGCGGCGTCTGGACCGGCAACAAGATCGCCGGGTGCGCGGGGGAGATCAGCATGTGGTGCCAGGGGAACATCCCCTGCACTCCGCTCTACGAGAACAGCTGCGCGCAGGGCGACCAGACGCAGATCGAATTCACCTGCTTCCCGTAGCGGCCGCGGTCGCGCGGCACGGACGAGCGCGAGCCGACCACCAGCGACGACGAGGTCAGGGCAGATCCACCCGGGCCACCCGCTGGCCCGGCCACATCGGCGAGTCGACGTACCTCACGGCGAGCTTCTCCCTTGCCGTCCGACCCACCGTCTCGCCCTCGGCGATCGGCGCGCCGCGCCTGACGACGTACGCGAGCAGATCGAAAGCGAACGAGAACGCGCCTCCGAGGCTTCCTTGCGAGGCCGTCAGGAGGAGGTTCGGAAGCGCGAGCTGACCCATCCCCATCGTGAGGAGACCCATTCGGCCCGGCCCTTCGCTCGCGACGCTCACGCCCGTCCAGAGCATCAGGGGCAGCTCGGCGCTGCTGGCCGCGTCGACGTAGAACGCCGCCGGGTGCGTCGCCCCTGCGTTCCCCTCGTAGATGGCGACCGCACCGTGAGCGTCCGCCACCGCCGCGACCCGCTGGGTGTGCCGCGCGAGCGACGTGACCGGGCCGCCGCTCACCTGGGTGGTGACCATGAAATGCCCCGCGTGCGGCCCGAGCTGGAAGCCTTCGGCATAGGCGCACAAGCCGAAGCGCGCCGCCTGATCCGCCTCGCGATTCGGGATCGGCACCGGCATCGGCGCGACGAACGTCACCGCCTCGCTGTCACGCCCGCGGATCTCGACGATCCCGCCCTGAGGCGCCGCGGTCGCAACCGCAGGCGACTGCGGGAAGAGCCGCGCCAGCGAGCGGAGCGTCGCCCTCGAGTCGACGCCGATCGGGGCGCTCGTGAGCACGAACGACAGGTGCATGCGCGTCGCTACCATGAGCGCTCATCGCGCACCATGCCGAGGCCGCCGGTGGAGCGCGCCCGATCAGAACGCCTCGCCGATCGCCACGCTGACGGCGATCGGGAGACCGAAGACGTTGCCCGGATCGCCCTCGTCCGGGAGGCGCTCGCGGCAGGTCCCGAGCTCCTGGGCGCAGGGCAGCCGGTAACCGACGTCGACGCGGAGCGGCCCGACCGGCGTGTCGTAGCGGAGGCCGAGGCCGGCCGAGAGGTGCGGGCGCGTGAGGCGCATCTGCGCGAGGGTGCGGGTGACGTCGCTGCCGTCGAGGAAGATCGAGCCGCGCAGGCTGCCGATGATCGGGAAGCGCACCTCGAGCGATGCCTCCCAGAGGCCCAGGCCGCCGGTGGGCACGTTGCAGGAGATGTCCTCGACGCTCTGGAAGAGCGAGTTCACCGGCGAGTGCGGGCCGACGCCGTGGTAGCCGTAGCCGCGGTTCGAGCTGGCGCCGCCGCTGAAGAAGCCGCGGAACGAGAGCAGCTGGAGATCGCGCGCGAGCCCGTTCTCGTAGACGGCGGAGTCGCGCTCGTACGCGGCGGCGGCGCGCTGGTAGTCGGCGATCTGCTCGGGGGTCGCGCCGTCGGGCGGCGGGGTCGGCGCGCTGGGACGGTCCTGCGTGAGCGTCGCGCCGTAGTTGCGCGGGAAGAGGAAGCCGGTGGTGAGCCGCGCCGCCAGGGTGACCTTCTTCGAGATGGGCACATAGGCGCGGAGATCGGGCTGGAAGCGCACGTCCTTCGCGTCGCCGAGGTCGGCGTACTGGACGTCGGCGTTGGCGTAGAAGCCCTTCGAAGGGTTGATCTTGTCCGGCTTGTTGTTCGCGTTCTTGCGCAGGTCGACGATGGCGTTGAGATCGAGGAAGGGGATGAGGACGCTGTTGAACCCGGTGGGGGGCGCGTCGTGCGTGTACGAGAACGGGGTGTCGAGCTGCACGTTCGCCGAGAGGCCGAGCGTGTGGCGGCCGTCCCAGAAGGGCCGCTCCACGCCGAGGCGGCCCGCGAGCTCGCGGTAGCCGACGATGTTCTCCTCGGCGCCGACGCTCTCCGCCTTGGCGATGCAGGGCTCGTCGGGGGGCTTGCGGTACTGGAAGAGCGAGAAGCTCCCGGCGACGATGCCCTTGGTGCGCGACTCGAGGAACCCCGGCTGGGTGAGATCGGCGCGCGCCTTGAGCTCGGGGATGAGCTCCTTGAAACTGGTCGGATCGGTGATCGTGGTCGGGTAGAAGGCGAGGCCGGGCCGCACCTGGATGCTGAGGCGCCGGAGCCCGCCGAGGAAGTTCTTGTTCTCCCAGCCGGCGATCCCGTGCACGTCCGAGCGGTCGCCCGAGAACTCGGAGCCGAGACCGAGCTTCACCGCGCGTAGCGCCGCCGGCTGGAGCTCGAAGACCACCGGCACCACGTCGCTCTTCTCGTCGGCGAGCTGCGGCTCGATGCTGATGGCGCCGAAGACCCCGAGGTCGACGAGCGCGAACTCGGCCGATTCGAGCTCGGCGCTCGAGTAGTCCTCGCCCGGCTCGATCGCGATCGCCTCGCGGACCTTGTCCTCGGGGATGTCGCCGAGCCCGACGATCTTGATCGGGCCGAAGTGGCAGTAGAGCCCGAAGTCGACGGCGAGGCTCACCTTGGCGGTGTGGGTCTCGAGGTCGACGTCGACCTTGGCGTCGACCTTGCCGTGGGCGAACCCCCTCGAGGCGAGGAGCTTGCGGGCCCGGCGCTTGACGTCCTCGAGCTCGTCCTCGTCGAAGCGCGGCCTCCGCTCGAGCTCGTTCTTGAGGTTCTGCACCTCGACGCGCACCCAGAGCACGTTCTTGGGCTTGGCGGAGAAGCCGGGGCCGGCCTGCTCGGGCGACTCGGTCCAGCGCAGCTCGACCAGGGTCTTGTCGACCGGCGGACCCTCCTCGACGACGATCTCGACGCGCACGCGCTTCTTCGGGAGCTTGATCACGCGCCCGGCCCGGACGTGGGCCTCGTAGAAGCCGCGCGCGCGGTAGAAGCGCTCGATGCGCGCGAGATCGCGCTCGAGGACGAAGCGATCGAAGAGCTCGTACTCGACCGTGAGCGTGTCCCAGACGCCGAGGAGGGGCACCCCCTCGAGCACGCCGCCGAGCACGCGGGCGGTCTCGGCGGTGGCGATGCGCTCCTTGATGTCGTCGGGATCGATCGCGGCGGCGCCCACGATCTCGACGTCCTCGATGACGCAGCCGCCGAGATCGGGGCCGCTGCACGCGTCGTTCGCGAGCGGCTTCTTCACGCAGCCGGTCGCCGTCGCCACGAGGAGCGCAAGGAAGACGAGGATCGCCGCCCCGAAGCGCGAGCCTCCGGCTCGTCTCGAGCCGCCTCCGACGGGCGCAGCGGCGCAGACCGTGCAAATTCTCTTGTCGCGCAGCGTAGCGCGTGGGCATTCAAGGGAAATCACGGTGGCGCGTGGCACGCCTCACGGGCGCGGGGCGCCCCCGCCGCGGCGAGCCGAGGAGAGCCTACGAGATGGGAGAGCCGAAGCAAAAAGAAGGACCGCCGCCGCCCGGGGGCGAGCCGGACGAGGGCCGCCGCGGCGCGCTGCGATCGCTGGTGCTCCTCGGCGGCGTCGCCTACGCCGGCGCCGTCGCGGTCCCGGCCGCGCTCTTCGTCGGCTCGGGCGCCGCCGCGCCCGGCGGAGCGCGGTGGACACGGACGGTGCGCCTCGCCGATCTGTCGCCCGGCGTGCCGGTTCGCATCGCCGTCGTGGGCGACGAGCGCGACGCGTTCACGCTCACCAAGGACCAGGTGCTCGGCTCGGCGTGGGTCGTGCGTGAGGGCGACATGGCCCGCGCGCTCTCGGCCACCTGCCCTCACCTCGGCTGCGCCGTCGATCTCACCGCCGACAAGGGCGCCTTCGCCTGCCCGTGCCACACCTCGTCCTTCGCGCTCGGCGGCGAGGTCCAGGGCGGGCCCTCGCCGCGCGGGATGGACCCGCTCGCCGCGCGCGTCGTCGACGGCTTCGTCGAGATCGACTTCCGCCGCTTCCGCACCGGCATCGCGGCGCGCGAGGAGCAAGGGTGAGCCGCGTCGGCGACTGGCTCGACGAGCGCACCGGGCACCGCGCCCTCGTCCGCGCGGCGCTCGACGAGCCGGTGCCCGGCGGCGCGCGCTGGGCCTACGTCTGGGGCAGCGCCCTCACCCTCTCGCTCGTCGTGCAGGCGGTGACGGGCTGGCTGCTGATGTCGGCCTACGCGCCGAGCGCGACGACCGCGTGGGCCAGCGTCCACCACATCACCTTCACCATGCGCGCCGGCTGGCTCGTGCGCGGCGTCCACCATTTCGGCGCGCAGGCCATGGTCGTGCTCCTGGCGCTGCACCTCGGCCAGACGGCGATCCACGGCGCGTACAAGCGGCCTCGCGAGGTCAACTGGTTCCTCGGGCTCGGGCTGCTCTTCCTCACGCTCGCGTTCGCGCTCACCGGCTACCTCCTTCCCTGGGACCAGAAGGGCTACTGGGCGACGCGCGTCGCCACCAACATCGCCGGGACCATCCCGCTCGTCGGCGGCTTCGCCCAGCGCCTGCTCGTCGGCGGCCCGGAGTACGGCCACCTCACGCTGACGCGCTTCTACACGCTGCACGTCGCCGTGCTGCCTGCGGCCACCGCGCTCCTGCTCCTCGGTCACGTCGCGCTCTTCCGCAAGCACGGGGTGACGCCGCCGCCCGACGCCGACACCAGCGTCGCCGACCGATTCTACCCGAAGCAGGTCGCCAAGGACCTCGCGGTGGGCATCGCGGTGCTCGCGGTCGTCTTCATCCTCGCGCTCCGCGAGCACGGCGCGCCGCTCGACGCCCCCGCCGATCCGGCGAGCGACTACCCGGCCCGGCCCGAGTGGTACTTCCTCGCGCTCTTCGAGCTGCTCAAGCACCTCCGCGGCGCGCTCGAGCCCATCGGCGCCGTCGGCGTGCCGGCGCTCGTCGTCGGCTACCTCGTCGCGCTTCCCTTTCTCGACAAGAAGGCGACCACCGCGCTCCGGCCGCGCCTCGGGCTGCTCGCGCCGCTCCTGCTCGTGATCCTCGGAGCCGGCGGGCTCACCTTCGCGTCGCTCCGCGGCGACGCCGGCGACGCCGCGTTCCAGGCCGCGCGCAAGGACGCGTCCGAGCGCGCGGCCCGGGCGATCGCGCTCGCGAAGGACGGCGTGCCGCCCGAGGGCCCGCTGGCGATGCTGCGCGCCGATCCGGAGACGCGCGGCGCGGATCTCTTCGCCAAGGAGTGCGCGACCTGCCACAGCCTCGGCAGCCTCGCGCCGCCCGAGGGCAAGGCGACGGCGCCGGATCTCACCGACTTCGGGACGCGGGCGTGGGTGAAGAGGGTGCTCGAGCGCCCCGATGCGGACGAGCTCTTCGGCAAGACGCCGTTCAAGGGGATGATGCCCTCGCAGGTGCACCCGCCCGCCGATCCCGAGGCGGCCCGGTCGTTCACCGCGCTCACGCCCGAGGAGCAGGAGGCGATCGCCTCCTTCCTCGAGGCGCAGCAGCGCGGCGAGAAGGCGGCCGGGACGCCGGGCGAGAAGCTCGTCAAGAGCCGGTGCAACACCTGCCACCGGATCGACGGCGAGACGCTCGACGAGGATTCGCTGGCGCCCGAGCTCCGCGGCTGGGCGAGCGTCGCCTGGATCGAGGAGCAGATCGCCCGCCCGGGCAGCGGCCGCACGTACCCGAAGGGAGCGGCGGCGGAGGACCTCGACGGTCACATGCCCGCGTTCGGCGACAAGCTCTCCGAGAAGGACGTGAAGCTCCTCGCGACGTGGCTGCACGCTCGCGCGACCGCGGCGCGATAGCGCTGCCGCGACCGCGGGGCGATGGCGCCGGCGAGCTCGCTTCGCGGTCGGCCGGCGCGCGCGTTGCAGCCGGCGTCCAGGTGGACTCCGCACGGGCACCCTTCGCCCTCCGCGTCGCGCTCGCGGCGCTGATCGCGGCGGCCGCGGCAGGCCCGGCCGCCTGCGCCGCCGTCAGGCCCACCCGGCCGGCCCCGGGGGCTGCTGCGGCGGCGGCGGGCGCTCCGGCGCAGGCCGCCGCGGGCCCGGCGCAGCTCGCCGAAGCGCTGCGATCGCTCGATCGCGAGGTGGCGGCGCTCGCCGCGATCGCGCCGCGCGCCGTTCCTCGAGAGATCGACGTGCGGTCGCGCGCGGCGCTGCGCGCGCTCGCCGACGCGCTCGATCGGCTGCCGGTGGACGAGCGCGTCGGGCTCCTGCTCGCCGCGGACGAGATCCGCGACACCGAGGCGCTGATGGCGGCGGAGCGCGGCATCGGCGCGCTCGACGCCGAGCGCGTCCGGCACGCGCTCGACGTGGCGGCGACGGCGCTCGCCGAGGTCGCGCGCCGGGAGCCCGCTCCCGAGGCGCGCGCCCGCGTCGACGCGCTCGGCCGCGGGGTCCGCGCCATCGATCCGCGGCGCGACATCGCCGCCCAGCGCCCCGCGATGGTGGCGGCCTTCGAGAGCGCGGCGGACGCGATCGCGGCGATCGCGCGTTGAGAGCGAGGCGCGCGCCACGATCTCGAGCCGTTACTCGACCAGGTTGTAGGTGTCCGAGAACCCCGAGTTGCCGATCTGGATGTCGCAGCGCAGCTCGGTGTCGTCGCTCCGCAGGCTGCACTGGACGTCGGCGTCCGGGAGCTCGCTGCAGCCCTGATCGCCCTTGAAGTCGACCTGGAGGTCGTACTCGCCCTCGCGCTTCTGGCTGCCCGAGAGCTCGCCGCTGCATTTGATGCAGGATCCGTCCTGCGCCTGGAACCAGAAGCTGCCGTCACCGGCGAGGGCTTCGCTGTCGCCGTCGAGGGTGAACTCGTTGCGGTGGCTGCCGCACGCCTTCTCGTCGCCCTCCCAGCTCCCGACGACGGGCTCGCCGCACCCCGACAGGGCGGCGAGCAGCGCTCCGAGCAGGGGCGCGGGTGCGATGGACGAGAGCTTGATCGTGGAGAGCTTCATGACGTGTTCCTCCGACTCCGGTGGTCGTTCAAAAGAAGTAGCCGACGGTGAACTGCGCGGTGACGATCGCGGCGAGCGGCTGCACGGTGGACCGCGGGCCCGCCTGCGCCGACTGGTTGAGGAAGCTCGCGCTGAGCACGAGGCCCAGCTGCAGGTCGCGCCGGCCCGTGTAGAACAGACCCGCGGCGACGGCGTGGTTCAGGTTCGTCTCGCCGTATCCGGCGGGGACCCCCGCGCTCCGGTTCTCCTCGTACGGGATCGACTCGACGTCGACGCGGTACTCGACCATGGCGCCGATGGGCGCGTACGGCTCGAGGTCGAGCGAAGGCGCGACGCCCGCATAGAAGTCGAGGGGCGTCGAGTAGAGGTTGCCGAAGCTCACGTTCGACGACCTCGCCCTCGCCACCTCGAGGCCGACGGTCCCGAGGACGCCGACGTGACGCCCGAGGGGCTGCGCGGCGCTCACCGACGCCCCGCCTCCGTACCTCGTGTGGATGACCTGGATCGCGGCGGCCAGATCGAGATCGGGAAAGGCGCAGGCGAAGTCGCCGGCGACGAGGCACGTGGTGCGCCGCTCGCTCGCGGCGAGCGCCGCGATCTGCTGGACGAGCGTGACCAGGAGCCCCTGCGGCTGGATCTGGATCCCTTCGCTCAGGATGGCGTAGGCGCGGCCGCCGAGCTGCGTGCCGGTCCGCGACGCACGCAGGATGCGCCCGCGCACCCCCGGCCGGACGTCGTAGGCGGTGCGCCCGCCGAAGAGGAAGATCGTGCCTTCGTTGGCGCCCACGAAGGCCAGGTAGTCCGCGTCGACGGAGAGCTCGAACGTCTCGAACAAGCCGATCCCGAGGGCGAGACGCTCGCGCAAGAAGCCGGCGTTGGCGTCGTAGGTGAACGTTTGCTCGCGCCCGGTCTCGTCGACGTACTCGAGGCCGAGCCCGGGCTGGCTGTAGAAGCCGACCTCGGTGCCGACGCCGAAATGGGTGGCGACGAAGGGGTGGTCGATCAGGAGCGGCAGCGGGAAGGTGTGGCCGGACAGGGTCCGGGCGCCCCACCGCTCGTCCTCGCCGTCGACCGGCCCCTCGCGCGCGGGCGCCGCGACGGGCCGGGGCGCCGGCGCGAGCTCCGGCGCGGGCGGCGGCGCGGCGGGCGCCTGCGCCCCGGCGCCGGCGGTCGCGAGCGCGACGCCCAACGACATCAGGAGCGACGCGCCGAGGGCCCTCATCCCGATCCTCGGACGCCTCGCGCGTCTAAGAGCACTGCGAGGCGGCGTCGCAGTCGCTCGGGCACACGTTGCAGATCACGCAGCTCAAGAGGTCCTGGAGCGGCGTCACGCCGTTCGGGTACGCGTCGACGCAGCCCTGCACGCAGGCGTCGTCGGCGCAGCCGCCGATGCAGTCGTAGAGCGGCCCGCAGTCCTGGCTCTGCGCGCACGCGTCCGAAGCCGCCGCGCACGGGCCCTCGACCGCGCATGAGGCGCAGTTGTCGCAAACGCCGGTGCCGTCGCAGGTGCCGCCGCCGCCGGTGGTGTTGCCGCCGCTCAGCGTGCCGCTGCCCGTGGTGTTGCCTCCGGTGGTCTGACCGCCGGTGAGGACGCCGCTGCTCCCCTTCCCGCCGGTCGTCTGGCCGCTGCTGTCGTCGCCGCCGTCGCCCCCACCGCCACCGGGCAGGGAGGAGGAGCACGCGGCGAGGGCAGTGAGCGAGAGAACGGCGACGCGGAAGAACGCGACGAGCTTCATGGGATCTCCTTCGAAGTGGCGAGTCGTTGGTCGAGGTCCGGCATTGGCAAGCGCGGTGCCAGGCCGCGCGCTGCGGGATCCCCGGTCCGCGGCCTGCACGGAGCTCGCCCCGACACTGTCCGCGACCGTGTCCGCAGGGTCGCGCGCGGCTTGACGGTCTTGGCCGGGCCGCGTCTCCTGTGGGCGCAGATGGCCGAGCGTTCCACGTGGGGAGAGGCCTCGGCGCCCGACGCCGAGCCCGTCGCGGTGCTGACGATCGTCCTCTCGTACGACGATCTCCTCGCCGACGTGGGGCGGAGCTTCCGCCTCGACGGCGCGGGGGAGACGATCATCGGACGCGCCGAGGGCAGCACCGACACGGTGGCCGAGCGCGATCGGCTCCTCTTGCCGGACAACTGGGTCTCGACGCGGCACGCCACGCTGAGGGCCAAGGCGGGCGGCGCGTTCTTCCTCGAGGACCGCGAGAGCCGCAACGGCACCTTCGTCAACGGCCAGAAGATCGCCGGCCGCGAGCGGATCTTCGACGGCGATCTGCTCGAGATCGGCCACACCTTGCTCTGCTTCCGCCACGTGCCCGAGCCGGCGCTCCGCGCCCTGCTCGATCCGGCAGGGCTGCGCCGGATCGGCCCGACGCCGACGCGCTGCCCCGAGCTCGTGGCGCTGGTCGACGGCCTCGAGCGCGTCGCCCCCTCGCGGCAGTCGGTGCTGATCCTCGGCGAGACCGGCGCCGGAAAGGAGGTCGTGGCGCGCGCGGTGCACGAGCGGAGCGGCCGCTCGGGCGATCTCTGCGCGGTCGACTGCGGCGCGGTCCCCGAGAGCCTCTTCGAGGGCACCTTCTTCGGTCACCGCCGCGGCGCGTTCACCGGCGCGGCCGAGCCGCGCGCCGGCGAGATCGTCCGCGCCGACGGGGGCACCCTCTTCCTCGACGAGCTCGCCAACATGACGCCGGCGTGCCAGGCGAAGCTGCTCCGGGTCATCGAGGAGGGCAAGGTCACGCCGCTGGGCGCGACCGACGCGCAGCGCGTCGATGTGCGCTGGATCGCGGCCACCAACGCCGATCCCTTCGCCCGCGGCTCGTCGTTCCGGCTCGACCTGGTGCAGCGGCTCGCCGGCTTCGTCGCCCGCGTCCCGCCGCTCCGCCGGCGCCGCGAGGACCTGGGCGCGCTCGCGGCGCACTTCCTCCGCGAGGCCGGCCTCACGCGCGCCTCGATCACCGGCCCGGCGGGGCGCCGCCTCTTCGCCGATCCGCTCCCGGGCAACGCGCGCCAGCTCCGCGCCATGCTCCAGACGGCGGCGATCCTCGCCGGCGGCGGTCCCATCGACGTGGCGCACATCCCCCTCACGAACCCCGAGGCCGATCCCAGCGGCGACGCGGACGAGACCGCGCGCGAGCGCCCGTCACGGACCTCGTCCAAGCCGCTGGCGATCGCGCCCGACCGCGGCACCCTCGAGGCCGCGCTCGCGCAGACGGGAGGCAACGTCATCCGCGCCGCCGCGCTGCTCGACGCGCGGCCTCGCCAGCTCTACCGCTGGATCGAGCGCTTCGATCTCCCCCTCGACAAGTACCGCGGCTCCGTGTCGTCATGACCGCGGCCCCGGCGCCGGTACGCCGCTTGCTTCGCGCCGCGGGACGAGGTGCGAGCCGTGATCGTTCGTGAGGAGTCTCGGTCGGTGCGCTCCGCCCGCGCGACGGCGGCGATCGCGCTGGCCGCCGTCTGCACCGACTGCCTCCCGCAGTTCGAGTACGCCGAAGCCTCGAGCTCCTCGAGCTCCTCGAGCAGCGGCGGGATCGTGCCCTGCAGCGGCAGCCCGGTGGGCCCCGCGAGCGACGGGCCGTACGGCGCCGCCAAGATCTACTTCGGCACGCCGGAGGTCGAGGCGGTCGTCGAGGTCGAGTTCCTGGGCCGGCACGGCGGGGCGGTGTCACCGGATGGGCTGCATTTCGTCCGGGTCTGGAACGCCAACGAGGTGGCCGAGCACGTGCGCTCCGACGTCCTCGGGCCCTGGGGAGCGCCTTCGGCGCCGGCACCGCTCTTCTACGAGCTGGTCCCGCGGCTCTTCCGGGACAACCTCCGCGTCGTCTCGTGCCACGGCGGCGAGGGGAAGTGCCTCATCCACCGGCGGGAGACCGTCTCGGCCGAGTTCGTCGCCGAGCACTACTTCCAGGACTTCCCTCCGTTCGACGGCGACGCGCAGGACGTCAGCTTCACGCCCAGCGCCGACGGCAAGCTGATGGCGTTCACCTCGACGCGCAAGAGCCCCGACGACGACAGCCCCGAGCCCGGCGACGGCGATCTCTGGACGGCCGTCGCCAACGATCCCGACGATCCGACGCAGGGCTACCGCGACCTCGTCCGCCACGATGTCCCCAGCGCCGCGGTCTGGGTCGACACGCCCACCTGGCTCTCGGACGACGGGCTGACCCTCTTCTTCCACTCGCCCCGCGAGACGGACGACGACCTCTACGTCACCGAGCGCGCGAGCATCGACGAGCCGTTCGGCCCCGCCACGCGCCTCGACACGCTCTCGGCCGACATCTCCAACGAGCGCCACCTGACGATGCCCTCGCTCGAGACGCTGAGCCACACCACGTGCAACGCCGGGTGGGCGTACTTCCACGTCGAGCTCGGCCTCGATCCCGGCAAGATGTGGAGGGTGCCCGTCTGCGCGGGCGCTCCGTGCGAATGACCCGGCTCAGAAGCGGATGAGCGCTTCGCCCCGACCGATCGGCGTCATCGAGCCGCGAGCCGCACGCCGGGGCGGCGGCGCGACGAGCAGCAGCACCACGCCGGTCGCGGCCGCGATCGCGCCCGCCACGAAGGCGACCGGCGAGACGGCGGCGAGCGTGTTGTACGTGCTCACGTCCGGCCCGCCGGCGGGGCACTGCCGGTCGGGACATTCGTCGAGCGACGGCTGCCGGTCGAGGGCGAGACCGAGCGTGACCGCACCGGTGGCGATCCCGAGCCCCCCGACGGCCAGCGAGATCCAGCCCGCGGTGCGGAGCGGCGAGGTCGCCGGGGGCGCGGCGTCGGCGGGAGCGCCGGTGCCCAGGCGCGCCGCGGGCGCCGCGACCGAGACCGGGACCGGCCAGCGCAGCACGATCCGCGCGCCCTCGCCCTCGCCGAGGTGGACCCGCTCCTCGACGCCGACCCCGGCGCGCGTCGCGCGGACGACGTGATCGCCGGGATCCATCGCGCGCTCGTCCTCGAGGCGCGGGAGCGGCTCGGGCACGCCGTCGATGGTCACGGCGTCGGGCCGCTCTCCCTCGAAGGTGAGCCGCACGCGCGGGATCCTGGGGACGAGCGCGGCGCGCGCCTCGAGCGCGTCGGTGCGAGCCTGCGCCTGCGCCTGCTGGTACGCGTCGGGGAGGCTGGGATCGATCGGCATCGCGCTGGCGCGCAGGTAGCGGTCGGCGGCCTCGACCCACCGGCCGAGCCGCTCGAGGCATCGCGCCGCGCGGAGGCCGAGCGTGGGCACGGGCACGAGCGCCTCGGCGCGGTCGAACTTGGCCAGCGCCTCGGCGTACGCCCCCTGGTCGAAGAGGGCCATCGCCTCCTCGCCCATGGTCCGCGCCGCCGCGCGCCGGTCGTCGGTCTCCTGCGCGGCTGCCGGACCGGCTGCGGCGAGGAGGCACGCGAGCAGGGCGGCGGCGGCGCGCGGGTGCACGGCGGCATCTTAGCGCGACAATCCGAACGACGAAGCCCGCGCGAGGCGCCCGTCGCTCAGAACGCGAGCGGGTGCGCAGGCGTCGGCGCAGGAGGCGGCGGCGGCTCGGCCGAGCGGGCCCCCGACACCGTCGCGGGCGCGCGGGGAGCGACGGGCTTCGAGGCCCGCTGCGCCGCCGCGGCGCTCGTCGCGGCCGGCGCGGGCGGCGCCGCGCTCGCGACCGGCGGAGGGGGCGCGTCCACGCTCGCCGGATCGGCGCGCGTGGGCGCCGGATCCGGGAGCGGCGCGGCGGTCACGACCGCGGGGCTCCGCGAGGGCGCTGCGCCCGTCGGCTGGGCTCCGCGCAGCAGGAGGAGCGCCGAGAGCGAGGCGACTGCGGCCGACGCGGCCAGCGCGGTGCCCCACCGGCGCCCCCTCGGCGGCGGACCCAGCACGTTGGGGCCTTCGCGCTCGGCGCTGAGCACGGTGCCCTCCTCCCGCACCTCGACCTGCGCCTCGACGAGCGCCGCGAGCGCCTCGGCCAGCTCGCGCGCCGACGCGAAGCGGGCGGCGGGGTCGCGCGAGGCGGCCCGCGCGAACCAGGCGTCGAACCCCTCGGGCACGGAGCCGTGGCGCGAGGGCACCGGCATCGGCGCGTTGAGCACCTCCGAGATGATCTCGGCGACCGCGCCCCCCTCGAAGGCGGTGCGGCCGGTCGCGCACTCGAACGCGACGAGCGCGAGCGACCAGAGATCGGAGCGGTGATCGACGGGCCTCTCGCGGAGCTGCTCCGGGCTCATGTAGAGCGGCGTTCCGAGCAGCGCACCGCTTTGCGTCCGCGTCGGCGCCGCGCGGGAGGCGATCTCCTGGGAGACCTTGGCGACGCCGAAGTCGAGCAGCTTCGCCGTCTCGCCGTCGTCGTCGGGCACGAGGAACACGTTCTCGGGCTTGAGGTCGCGGTGCACGATCCCCTGGTCGTGCGCGAGGGTGAGGGCGCGCGCGATGTGCGTCACGATCCTCGCCGTGGACCGGGGCTCGAGCGGGCCGGCCTCGAGCCGCCGGGCGAGCGTCTCGCCCTGGAGCAGCTCCATGGCGATGAACGGCGTCCCCCGCTCCACCCCGTGATCGAAGACGCGCACCACGTGCGGGCTCTGGAGCGCGGCGGCGGCCCGCGCCTCGCGCTCGAACCGCGCGGCGACGTCCGGTCGCCGGGCCACCTCGCCGGGGAGGACCTTGACCGCGACCCTCGAGCCGAGGGCGAGGTGCTCGGCGCTCCAGACCTCGCCCATGCCCCCGACGCCGAGCCGCTCGATGAGCCGGTAGCGGTCGGCGAGCACGTGGCCCGGTGCAAACTTCGCTTCCCCCTCCACGCGAGCCCCTCGGCCGCGAAGATACGCCGAACGGAAGCCGCCGTCTCCCAGGTCCGCGCCGGCTCCGATCGCCGCGCCGCACCGCCCCGAGCTCTGGCATGCTCGGGGCATGACCTCGACGGCCAGCTCGTTCGCGCACGCTCCCGAGACCATCCGCCTCGGCGACCTCGTCGTCCGCCGGCTCGGCTTCGGCGCGATGCGCCTCCCTGGCAAGGACGTCTGGGGCGAGCCGGACGATCCGGCGCGGGCGCGCGCCGTAATCCGCCGCGCGGTCGACCTCGGCGTCAACCTCATCGACACCGCCTGGTACTACGGCCCGCACGTCGCCAACCGCCTCCTCGTCGAGGCGCTCCACCCGTACCCGAAGGACCTCGTGATCGCGACGAAGCTCGGGGGCAAGCGCACGCCCGACAAGGGGTGGGCGCCCTACAACCGCCCCGAGGAGCTGCGCGCCGGGTGCGAGGAGGACCTGCGCGCCCTCCGGCTCGAGCGGCTCGACGTGGTCCACCTCCGCTTCATCAAGAACGACGTCCCCTTCGCCGAGTCGCTCGGCGCGCTCCTCGACCTCCAGCGCGAGGGCAAGATCCGCCACATCGGCCTGAGCAACGTCGCGGCGGCGCAGGTCGAACAGGCGCTCGCGCAGACGCCGGTGGTCACGGTGCAGAACCTGTACAACGTCGCCGGCGGCCAGGGCGCCCTCGCCCGGATGACGCACGCCGAGGTCGAGTCGCCCGACGCGGTGCTCGCGCTCTGCGAGGCGAAGGGCATCGCCTACCTGCCCTTCTTCCCGCTGGCAGTGGGCGCGCTCGGCCGCGAGCACCCGGCGCTCGCCGACGCCGCCGCCGCGCGGGGCGCCACCCCGGCGCAGATCGCGCTCGCGTGGCTGCTCGCGCGCTCGCCGGTGATGCTCCCCATCCCCGGCACCGGCTCGATCGCGCACCTCGAGGAGAACTGGGCCGCGCGGGCGATCCGCCTCGAGCCCCACGAGATCGACCACATCGGAGCGCGGGCGCGGGCGAGCTAGGCGTCGCCCCGGGCGCTTGCGCGAGCAGGGGACGAGGCGATACTGCCGGCCATGAGCCATCGCCTCACGTCCGCGACCATCGAGACCGAAGCCGCGCTCCGCGATCTCATCGGCGAGCCGACGGAGCTCGTGTGCTCGAAGATCAGCGACCGGCTCAACCCGCTCACGCGCACCTTCGTCGAGCGGTCGTCCTTCGTCTGCCTCGCCACCTCCGACGAGACCGGGAGCTGCGACGTCAGCCCGCGCGGCGATCCGGCGGGCTTCGTCCGCATCCTCGACGACAGGACGCTGCTCGTCCCCGAGCGCCCGGGCAACCGCATCGCCGACTCGCTGCGCAACATCCTCAGGAACCCGCACGTGGGGCTGCTCTTCGTCATCCCCGGCGTCACCGACACGTTCCGGGTCCACGGGCGCGCGACGCTCACGGTCGACGCGGCGCTGCTCGCGCCGTGCGCCGTCGAGGGCAAGGCTCCCAAGCTCGGCATCCTCGTCGACGTCGAGTCGGCCTACACGCAGTGCTCGAAGGCCTTCCTCCGCTCGCACCTCTGGGATCCGGCGCGGTTCGTCGACCGTTCGGAGCTGCCGACCAACGGCGAGATCCACAAGGAGCTGCGGGGCGGCGAGTTCGACGCCTCGCGGTACGACGCGGAGCGCGCCGCGCGCTATGCCCGTCGCGAGGGCTTCTACTGAGCCCGATTGACGCTCCGGCCGGGCATGCGAGCATGCCCGGATGCTGGCGCCTCGGATCCTGGTCGCGTGCCCCTCGTGCGGCTGCCACGTCCACCCCGACGAGCGCCGGTGCGCCCACTGCGACGCCCCGATCCGGCGCAAGGACGGCTCGGTCCCGCGCACCGCGGCGGCGCTGCTCCTCGGGTTGACCGCGCTCGCCGTGGCCCCGGGCGCCGGGTGCTCCTCCGACGTGACCACGCCCGAGGGCGCCTCGGGCGGTGTCACGGGCGCCGGCGGGGGCGGCGGGGGCGGCGGCTCCTCGTCGAGCAGCCAGTCCTCGACGACGGGACAGGGGGGCGCCGGGGGGACCTTCGTGACCGTCGCTTCGTCGTCGAGCGGCGGCGGCCAAGGCGGCGCCGTGCCGCTCTACGGCGTGGCGGCCTCGGACGACGACGGCGACGGCTACTTGTCGGTCGAGGGCGGCGGCAACGACTGCGACGATCAGGACGCGGCCGTTCACCCCGAGGCGCCCGACCCCGCCGGCGACGGCGTCGATTCGGACTGCGACGGCGTCGACGGCTGAGCGGCCGACCCGGTCGCGTCGAGGTGGCAACCGTCAACGCCGGCTCGTGCGGCTCGCCGGACGCGTGGCTATCCTCGTGCCGATGCTCCTGCGCTGCGCATGGATCGGGTTGCCCATGCTCGTCGGGATCGCCGCCGCGTGCGGCTCCCCGGACGAGGAGACGACGGCGGGGACGGGCTCCTCCTCTTCCTCGAGCGGCGGCGCCGGCGGCACCGGAGGGGCCGGCGGCTTCGAGCCGGTGACGTGCGCCGCGACGCCGATGGACCACGCGGCGGACTGCCCCGAGCCCTGCCCGATCGCCGCCGACGTGGAGGTCCGCTGCGACGACGACGAATTCGCCGCGCCGGGGATCCGCGTCGCGCCCGCGCCCGAGGGGACGTGGCTGGTCACCTCGAGCGGCGCCGATCGCATGCTGTTCGACGTCACGGCCGCCGGCGCGATCCGCGACGAGGCGTTGCCCGCGTCCCTCATCAGGCAGCCGGTCGGCGCGGCGCTCGGCCCCGCGGGCGAGCTCCACCTCATGGCCGACTCGACCGTCGGCTACGGCGCCGACTATCCGGGAGGCCTCCTCCACCTCGCCCGCGCCGGCGACGCCTGGCAGGAGTCGCTCGTTTTCGACACGGCCAAGTACATCCCGCCGATCGACATCGACGCCGGCTCCGACGGCGTCGTGCACCTCTGGTTCACGAGCGACGCTCCCTCGCAGCAGACGCACGCCGTGCCCGACGGCGCCGGCGGCTGGACGCTCGAGCCGGCGCCCTCGCCCGCCGGCAGCGACTGGCCGCGCTTCACCATCGGCGACGACGGACGCATCGTGGCCCTCGGCTTCGCCGAAGCGCTCCCGGGCAACTGGCAGCTGCGCACGCTGATCGACGGCCAGGAGCGCGCGCTCGGCGCGATGTTCTTCGACAACTTCCCGCTGCACTACGTGGTCACGCACGCCGCCTCGCCCACCCTGCCCCTTCCGGGCGGCCCCGCGTTCGCGGCGGCGATCCAGCACCGCGATGGGCTGAGCGTCGCGTGGCCGACGGCGGCCTCGTACGACGAGGTCGCGATCCCCGAGAGCGGGCTGCCCGTGCCGGTGTGCGAGGGCTACTACGACAACGGCTGCCCCGGCCCCTGCCACGAGACGGCCGTCGGCGTCGAGGAGAGCGCGCTCGGCATCGCGCGCACCACCGACGGCCGGATCTGGCTCACGTACGTCGTCACCCACTACGACATCCAGATCCATTACGAGCAGAGGAACGATCCGGAGCTCGGCCCCTACTGCGCCGCCGTCTTCGATCAGGACGACACCTCGGCGGTGCTCCACCTGGTCGAGGTGCCCACGAGCGGGGCGCCGCCCGCCCCGGCGCTCGCCGTGCCGATGCGTCCGCCGGCGCTCGCCGACCTGTTCATCTCCTGGCACGACTTCCCGCGCGCCGTCGACGTGCGCGCGTTCGGCTCGGCTCTCGCCATCGGGGTCCGGACGAGCAGCTCGACGCCCGACCGTGCCGCGGTGCGGGTGCTGCGGATCGAGACGGGGCCGATGCCCTGAGCCGCGGCGGCCCTCGAGCGCTCAGCGGTCCGTGTGCAGTGCGCTGAAGATTGCCGAGACGGGCGGGCTACCGATCGTTGCACAAGATGCACCCCGCGGAGTGGAGGTACACGGCGTGCTCCGGGCAGAGCTCGAAACAGCCCGGCCTGTCCCCGAATCCCCAGCTGTATCCGTTCGCCTTGGTCTCCGCGTCTCGAATGTCGAAGGCCGAGACGAGCCGCTCGAAGCCTTCCAGGCGACCGAGCACCCAGTCCTCATGTGGCTCGTACCCGAGCCGTGACCACCCGGTCTTCGCCTTGGCGGCTGCGACGGCGCGGAGCACGAAGTCTCGATCCGCAGCGAACGCTTCGGCGCACCACGGCAGCCCGCCGACATCGAAACCGACCATGCCCACGCCGAACACGTTCTGATCGTGCGACGCGAACCAAACCGCGAGCTCACGTTCACGGTCGGTCTGCGCGAGTGCCGACGCCGCCAGCGACAGCACAGAGAGGAACACCGACGTTAGGCTGTTGCTCATCCGCACGGGCTCGAGGTCCGGGCGCTGGCGGTATGCGATGTGGTTTCCCATGCAAGGTCGAATCTAGCGCGGCTCGGCGGCGCTCTCACGCCGGTGGGAGCACGCGAACGCGACCGCGGCGCCGGCAACGCGGGAACAAGCGATGATGACGACGGCTGTCGGACGAAGTCCAATGCCGTCCAATCAGCTCGAGCACATCGGAGCCGACATCGGATTCCTCGAGCACGCCGCGATCCTTCCGGGCTGGGCGAAGAAGCTCGACAACCTCATCGCCCGAGTCTCCGCTGCGCCGCTCCGCGGAGGGCGCGCGTCATGCGCTTGGCCCTGAAGCCCACGAGCACGTCGCCGTCGACGTCGAACGTGGGCACGCTGCCCTTCGGGTTGAGCCGCTCGTGCTCGCGGCGGGCGCTCTCGTCGCGCTCGACGTCGAGATCGACGAACGAGATGCGCTCGGCGCGCAGCCACGCGCGCGCCTTCTGGCAGTTAGGACACCACGAGGTGCCATACATGCGAACGGGCACGCTGCGCATCGCCGCGTCGAGCTCGCGCTCCGCGGTGCGCGCTTCCGCCCTGCGCGCCTCGCGAGCTTCCTTGGCGGCGCCGTCGCCGCCTGCGCGCTCCTTCGCGGTCGCGAGCGCCGCGGGGGCCTCCTCCGGCTCGTCGGCCGGCAAGGACACGAGAGGGGTCCCGGTCCGGCGGCCGCCGCGAACCGGGCGTTCGTCCGGTGGGTCGTCGAGCTCCGCCTCGCCCTCGGCCTCCTCCGCCGGTGCGACCGACTCCGGCGCGCCCTCGGCCACCGCGACGTCCGAGCCGCGACGCAGCTTCGCGCCGACGGCGACGACGGTGGTGACGGTCAGCACGATGAGACCAACCAGCGCGACGCGGCCGCCGATGCTGCCGCCTTGCGCGGGCTCCGCGCGGCGGCAAATGACGCAACGCCCGTCGGGACCGGCCGCGAGACCGTGGGCTTCGCAGGTCGCGCGAGCGCTGGCCACGTCGGGAGCATACATGAGGCGCTCCGCGGCTCGCCGCGATCGCGGACATCCGTTCACGTGCGCGTCACGGAAGGTGCCGCGTGGGCCCGGGGCGGGGGCCACGCAGGCTCTGGAGGTGTTTGCGCGGTCGAGAGCTACGCCGGAGCCCGTCTTTGGATGTCCTTGCCGCCGAGGTTCCGTTCAGGGTTTGGGCGTCAGCTTCACGACGATCGTCGAGCCGCCATTGGCCTCGTGGACGTCGACGCGCAGCGCGCCCGCGGCACCCTTGAACTCGCTCCACTTCGGCGTGTCGAAGTCGCCCTTCGTCGAGTACCAGTTGTCCGACGTGCGCGTCCAGCCGTTGTCCTGCGCGGCGTCGACGGCGGCCATGTTCGCGTCGTGCACGCGGACCGGCTTCCAGAACGTGGCGGTGGTCGAGCTCGACCCCTCGCAGGCCGTCGCCTCCTTCGGCACGAGAACGGAGAGCGGGGCGCTCTGCCAGGCCGCGTCCAGCTTGCCCTCCTTGCAGGGAGGGCTCTTGCAGGCCCCCGTGGCGGCGATCGCGACGAAGGACGAGAGAAGGACGAAGGCGCGGGCGGGTCGCATGATGCCGACGCCTTACGTGATACGACGGCGAGACCTTCCCTCGTTTTCGAAGATCAGGTCGCCACGACGCGACTCGTGCCGCTCTCCTCGGGCGATCGAGGCGGTCGTCGGCAAGGCCGAGCAGGCGCTCGCCGGCTCCAGCAACGCGACGCCGGTGCGCCTTCACATCACCCCGCACCTTGGAGCCTGCACTCGTCCGCCTGGAGAGCCACGCCGAGGGACATCCTGATCAGACGAGCGCGAACGCGCACGGGCTGCCCCGGTGCCGCGGTGCCATGGGCGGGCGCGACGAAGCACTGGATGACGGGCACCTCGTAGCCGACGGTGGTGCCCAGCTCGAAGTAGGCGTGACCGAACGAGTCCCACCTCAGCTCGCGGAACACCGCGTCGACGACGATGGTCTTGTCGCGGAGTCGGGCGGCGGATTCGTCGCCGGCTTTGAACGATCGGATCAGGCTGGCGGCGTCGACGATCTCGAGCCGCGTCGTCGCGGGCTCGCGCGGCTTCGGCAGCAGCGCGATCGCCAGCGCCGTGGCAGCGAGCAGGGTCACGGCGACGAGGGCCGTCACCTGGGGGACGATGCTGCGCACAGGGAGGCGTGGGAGGGGTTCCTCCGGAGCGCACGCGGGACTCAGGCGGTACGGGTGCATGGCGGCATCCTGACGACGCGCTCCTGCGCTCGGTCAGAGTACCACGCGCGCAGTCGTCACCCGCGAGGCGCCGGGAGGGCTGCGGACCCACCGGATGCCGTTGCCGATCGCCTGGGGCGTTGCCGTCGCGCCGGCGACCTGCAGGGCCGTTCTTGCGACGATGACCTCGCTCAGCTCCGGGTGCGCCCCTGGCCGCGATCGACCGCCGCCCCCTTGACGAAGTTCGATGAGTGTCTAAATAGAGACGCATCGAAATGCCCTCGGCCCCCAGCCCCTTCTCCGCCCTGGCCGACCCGACGCGCCGCGCCATCCTCAAGAAGCTGCGCGCCGGCTCGCTCGCCGCCGGCGAGATCGCGGCCGCGTTCGACCTCACCAAGCCCACCATCTCGCATCACCTCCGCGTGCTCGACGAGGCGGGCCTGGTGCGGTCCGAGCGCCGGGGGACGAGCATCGTCTACGCGCTGCAGGCGAGCGTCCTCGAGGAGATGGCCGCCGAGCTCTCGGATCTCGCCGCCGGGCTCGCCGCCCGCGCGCGGAAAGGCAGGACGGTTCCATGACGAGCACGCGCAGCCACGTCCCCCGCCGGCTCGATCGCGCCGACGCGCTGACCATCGCGCTCCTCGCGGGCGCCACGCTGATCACGGCGGCCGTGTACCCGCGCCTGCCCGCCGAGGTGCCGGTGCACTTCGACATCCACGCGCGGCCCGACGGGTGGTTGCCGCGCGCGATCGGCGCGTGGATGGGCCTCGGGTTCGCCTTCGGCCTGGCGGCGCTCCTGCGCTTCGGCTCGCGCCTCCTCCCGCCCGCGTGGCGCGAGCGCATGCAGGCCTCGCCGATGCGCGCGGTCGCGGCGCTGATGACCGGCCTCTTCGTGATGATGCAGATGGTCATCCTGCACGCCTCGCTCCACCCGGACGCGTCCTTCGGGCCGGCGCTCTTCGGATCGCTCGGGCTCTTCTGGATCCTGCTCGCCCAGCTCTTGCCGCGGGTGCGCCGAAACCCGTTCGTCGGGATCCGCACCACCTGGACGATCACCTCGGACGAAAACTGGGCGCGCACCCACCGCTTCGCCGGGTACGTGATGAGCGCAGGCGGTCTGGTCGCGGTGATCGCGGCGTTCTCCTCGGCGCCGGCGATCGCGGTGGTGGCGATCCTCGTCTCGGCGCTCGTCCCGGTCGTCTACTCGTACTTCCTGGCGCGCCGTCTGACTTCCTGACCCACGCCCGACGCCGGTAGCCGGCCGCCTGTGGCCCGTTGATCATGATCACCGGTTGCCGGGCGTCCTGCTGATCGGTTTCCATCGAGCGGCCGGACAAAAAGAGTGACCCCGCCGATCCAAGGACCGGCGGGGTCTCGCATATTGACCCCTGCGTCGGGGGTAGCCCCTCTCCGCCTACACGGAGACTATCGGGGCAATCTTGGGTGTGGCGTGGCGGAGGCGCGTACGGCCCTCGCCTGGCACTGCGGCTGTCTTCTCTTCGACCAGCCCCGGGCTGCGGGGCTTCTCGCTTCGAACCGCCCCTTCTCTTCGGGGCTGGTCAGAAGCTGTGGCGCGCCCCCGAGGCCGTCAAGGGGTCCAATGCACGGGAGCGCTCCGCCGGCCGCGCGGCCTGTCAGGCCGCCTCGATCACCAGCGAGATCCCCTGCCCGCCGCCGATGCACATCGTCACGAGGCCGTAGCGCTTCTTCTCGCGACGGAGCGCGTAGGCGCAGGTGAGCGTGAGGATGGCGCCGGTGGCCCCGAGCGGGTGGCCGAGGGCGATGGCGCCGCCCGAGGGGTTCACCTTCTCCGGGTCGATGCCGAGCTTCTCGAAGTCGCGGATGACGGCGAGCGCCTGGGGCGCGAACGCCTCGTTGAGCTCGACGCGGTCGATGGCCCTGCCGTCGATCCCGGCCGAGGCGAGCGCCTTCTTCGTGGCGGGGACCGGGCCCCAGCCCATGATCCGCGGATCGCAGGCGGCGACGCCCATGCCGGCGATGCGGGCGAGGGGCCTCACGCCGTGCTTCTCGGCGTCCTCGGCGCGGGCGATGACCATGGCCCCGGCGCCGTCGACGACCGCGCTCGCGTTGCCGGCGGTGATGATGCCTCCCGGCTCGAACGCCGCGCCGAGCCGGCTCATCTTCGCCAGCGAGGCGTCCTCGAGGATGTGCGTGTCGTGCTGGACCACGAAGGAGCGGTCGCCGGTCTCGACCGTCACCGGCTCGGTCTCCTCGGCGAAGTGCCCGGCGTCGCGCGCGCGCTTGGCGAGCACGTGCGAGCGGTGGCCGAAGGCGTCGGCCTCCGTGCGTGTGATCCCGTAACGACGCCCGAGCTCCTCGGCGGTGTTGGCCATCGCCATCTTTGCCGACGGGTCGTAGAGGCTCATGAGGAGCATGTCCTGCAGGTGCGTGCCGGCGGGCAGGCTCTTGGCGTCGATGGGGCCGTACTTCTGCGTCGCCTCGCCGAGCTTCTTGCCGCGCTGGTTGTAGAGGCTGAACGGGTACTGCATCGACTCGGCGCCGCCGACGACGACGAACGGGCGCTCCTGGTCGTGTCGGATGCCGGCGAGGATCATCTCGGCGCCGACCGCGATCGCCTCGGCCCCGCTGCCGCAGATGCGCGCGACGGTGAGCGCCGGGACGTCCTTGCCGAGCCCGCCGCGCCACGCCATGCCCTTGGCGCCGTAGATGGAGTCGCGGTGGCTGTGCTGCGCCATGCCCATCACGACGTGGCCGACCAGCGCCTTGTCGACGCGGGTGTGGCCGAGCGTCGCCCGGATGGCGAGGCCGCCGAGCTGGGTCGTCGAGAAGCGCGAGAAGAGACCGGGCTCGCGGTTGTCGACCAGGATGTCGGCGCGCGGGATGCGGCGCGCGCCGTCGAGGATCACGATCGAGGAGCTCTTCGACATGGAACTCTCCGGGTCACTCGTGGAGGAAGGCCGCCGGCACGCGGGGCCCGTTCTGGATGAAGTTCTTCATGCCGATGTCCATGTCGACGGTCTCCTTGCAGCGCGCGAAGCCGTCGGCCTCGATGCGGAGGCCCTCGGCGAGGGGCTTGCCGAGCCCGCGGCGCACGACGTCGACGAGGATCGCGTCGATGGCGAGCGAGCGGTGACCGAGATCGACCGGCGGGAGCGACTCGGGCACGGCGAGCGGCGCGGGATCGACCGGCGCGATGGCGGCGTCGCCGGCGAGGTGCTTCGCGAGGAGCGCCTTCGCGGCGGCGAGCGGATCGTCGGCGGGGGCGCCGTGGGCCCAGCCCCACGCGCACGCCTCGGCGGCGCCGACGGGGCGGCCGGTGCGCAGCAGATCGAGGGCGCGCTCCACGCCGATGAGGCGCGGCAGCCGCTGCGTCCCGCCGTAGCCGGGGATGATGCCGAGGTTCACCTCGGGCTGGCCGAGCATGAGGTCCTTGCCGACGACGCGGGCGTGGCAGGCCATCGAGAGCTCGGCGCCGCCGCCGAGCACCGCGCCGGAGAGCGCCGCGACGATCGGCTTCTTCGAGGCGGCGATGCGCTCGAGCACCGGGTGGGCGTCGAGGCAGGTCTTCCGGCAGGCGTCGGCGCTCTCGAGCGCGGCGAGCTCGTTGATGTCGGCGCCGGCGAGCGAGCCGTCGTAGCTCGTGAGCACGAGGCCGCGGATGGCCGGATCGGCCACGAGCTCGGCGACGGCGGCGTCGATCTCGGCGATCGTCTGCTTGGAGAGCGCGTTCTTCACCTCGGGGCGCCAGACGCGGACGACGCCGACGGCGCCGTCGCGCTCCACCTGGACGAACTTCCGGAACGCCGGCAGCTTCTTCTCGGCGATCACCTTGGGGACGTGGAAGCCCGGGTGGGCGGCGGCGTACTTGGTGCAGAGCTCGCGCACGCGCTCGGCGCCGGCGTCCTCGGCGAGCTCGAGCGTGCCCTTCTGGAAGCCGAGCGCCATGCGCATCAGCCAGTTCGACTCCATCGCGTCGCAGATGCCGTTCTCGACGACGAAGTAGGTGCGCGCGAAGAGCACGGCGAGGATGCGGTCGAGCACGGTGCGGGCGAGCGCCGCGTCGTGCGTGGGATCGCCCGGCGCCTTGCGGTCGTGCCACGGCGCGTTGCCCTGCTTCTCGAGGATGGGCGGCGGCGCGAGCCAGGCGCTCCCGGTCGGCGCCTTCTGCATCAGCACCTGGCACTTGTGGACGAGGAGGTTGCCGCGCGTGAGATCCATCACGTTGAACGGGCCGCCGCCGCCGATCGCCGCGTGGACGATGGCGTCGACCTGCGCCGGCGTGGCGAGGCCTTCCTCGACGATGCGCGCCGCCTCCGAGATGTAGTTGCAGAAGACGTCGTCGGCGGCGAAGCACTCGACGTCGGCGGTGACGATGGGCACGCGGCCGAGCTTCCGGAGCGTGGCGATCATCCGCGCGCCGAGGGCGGCGTCGCCGCTCTGCACGACCTCGATGGGGAGCGAGCGCCACGCCGGGTAGAACGGGTGGTTCACGAAGCAGCGCTCGGGGTGCTTGGCCTCGGAGGCGATGTGCTTGCGCGGGATGCCGGAGGTCGCGAAGCCGATGAGGCAGTCGGGGCGCAGGACGCGCTCGAGATCGGCGAGGATGCGCCGCTTGATCGGCAGGTCCTCGCTCGCGGCCTCGAGCACGTACTCGCAGCCCTCGAGCGCGCCGAGGTCCTGCGTCGGCACGAGCGCGGCCTGGATGGCCTTCGCGGCGCTCGGCGCGATCTTGCCGCGCGAGACGCCCTTCTGGACGTAGCCGGCGATGCGCTTGACGCCCGCGTCGAGCGCCTCCTTCTTGATGTCGACGAGAAAGACCTTCGAGCCGGGCTCGCGCGCGACGGCGGTGAGGAAGCCGTACGCGAGGTCGGGACCGATGGCTCCAGAGCCGATCACACCTACGATCATCGTCGCTCCTCGTGCTCCCGCGGGCCGGGCGGCCCGAGGCAGGGCGACCTTAGTGGTCCTTTTGCGCCTCCGCCAGGGCTCGAAGCAACCCGGCGACGGGAAAGCGCGCCCAGGCGCGCCGGTGAGGCGCGGCACAGCCGAGGACGGCTCGAGCGGCCGCGAACGCGGACCGCGCTTGGACTCGAGCCGAGGCGCACGTGACGGTGGACAACGGACGCAGCCGCCGCGTCCGGCGCCATCGTTGCGCCCGATGTTGCCTCATGATAGCGGCGCTCATGGTTTCCGCCGGTCTCCGGATATCGCTCTTCGCCTTCGGGCTCGCTGCGGCTGCCTGCTCTTCGAGCAGCCCGCAAGGCGCCGCATCGTCGCTTCCGGAGTCGCCCGCCGCCGCCCCGAACGACGCGCCGCCGGTCGCAGAAGCGGCGAGCCCTCCCGCGGCGACCGCCGCGCCGGCCGCGTCGAGCCCCGAGGCCAAGCCCGAATCGACGGCGCAGGAGAACGCCAAGCTCGCCGCCGAGGACATCGCAGCCGGCCGCCTCTCGCGGCACCCGTTCAAGTACGAGCTGCAGTCGCTGGTCGCCCCCTTCGTCTGCAAGAAGTTCACGCCCGGCTGGAGCGGCGACGCCGTCATCGCGATCAAGGACGGCAAGGTGGTCTCGTTCGAGGCGGGGGATGCCTCGAAGATGACCAAGCTCCCCGAGCTGAAGGGGAAGGCTGTTCCCGCCATCCCGCCGGAGCTCGCGCCCCTCTTCGCGAAGCCCGTCGAGCTCGACGTGGCCTGCTAGGTCCCTCACCCCCCTCGCCCCCCTCTCCCGGAGGGAGAGGGCGGAGCCGTCAGCCCCAGTCGTCGCCGCCTCCGTCGTCGCCGCCGCCGTCGTCGCCCCAGCCGTCGCCGCCCCAGCCGTCGTCGCCCCAGCCGTCGTCGCCCCAGCCGTCGTCGCCCGAGCCGTCGTCGCCCCAGCCGTCGTCGCCCGAGCCGTCGTCGCCGCCGCCCTCGCTCTGGTCGCCGCTGTCGTTGGCCTCGTCGCCGCTGCTGGCGGTGGTGTAACCCGAGCCCCCGTTCTCGCCGTCCGACTGGCAGACGCAGTTGCACCCGCACCCGCAGGTGTTGCCGCAGCTGCCCCCGGTCTCGGGGTTGGCCCAGTCGCCCCAACCACCCGGCGTGACCGGCGTGGTGCCTCCATCGGTGCTGCGTCCGTGATGCCGGGTGTTGTCTCCCTCTCCGCCGCCGGCCGCCGCCGAGCAGCCGGCGGCCGCGACCAACAGGAGCACCAACGCCGCCGGCCTGCACCGCAGCGCCAGAACGTGGAGAGCGGACCGATCGCGCCTCGTCACCGTGTCGTTGCCCATGATCGTGAACCTCCGGTGCCCTGTCGTGAGGGCCGGTGCGTATTCCGCGTGCGCGTGGATGAGCTCGTGGAGCTCGGTCGACGCCGTCCCGTTTCAGGGATGGCGGTGTTTTCGACGATGCCTGCGCTCATCACGCGGCGTGCCAGCGGACGTCCGTCCCGAGGGAGGGGTGGTCGCGGTCGCTGCGCTTCGGCTTGCGGCCGAAGAGACGGCGGCGGCGGAGCGGCGCCAAGCGAGCGAAATCCCAGAATGCGCAATTCGATTGGGGTGCGGGCGATCCAGGTGGATCCGCCGCACCCAGCCGACCCGGGCCATCGCCGACGAGGACGCCTCGCGCTCGGACCTCGAGGACCTGGATGCGCCGTCGCTCGTCATCCACGGCGGCGACGACGCGGCCGTGCGACCACGCGCGAGTCGCCGTCTACTCCACCCACCCGATCGTCCCCGCCGGGCAGAGCGTCCCCTTGGCCACGCTCGAGACGCGAACGACCAGCTTGTCGCTCGACGTGCAAGGTGCGCACTGGATGTCCGTGCTCGGCAAGAGACAGACCCGCAGGTGCGCGGCGCGCGCCTCCGTCAGCATCTCGGAGGTCATCAGCAAGCGCCCCACCTCCTGGGCCTTGTTCCGCTCGGAGTTCATGATGTGCACCTTGCACCGGTACTCGCGGTCCATGTTCTGGCCCTTGGCGAGGACGCCGCTCTGGTTGACCTTGGTGCAGTACTTCGCGATCTGACCGGCCGTCGCGTCGGCCCCCATCTCCACCACGATGTGCGTCTCGTTGGCCCGCTGCTCGAAGAACGTGGCCTTGCCGGGCCGAGGGCTGATCCCGAACGGCGCATAGTCGGACGCGACCTCGTTCTTGTAGCCGGCGAGCGCGGCGGCACCCTTGGCGAACTGCCGCGACACCTCGAACATGTCCGACTGACTCACACCCGGAACCTTGCAGATGACGTTGTACTTGCGACCGAACCGGTGCTCGGGCGGCGGCTTCGAGTAGAACGTCACCGAAGGATGAGCGGTGGCCCAACACTTGCTCGTCGGGGGCGGCGTCGCCGCCGAGTCGGAGCTGGTCGTGGAAACCACCGCCGCCGAAGCCAAAATCAGACCGATCGCAGCACGCGAAGTCATGCAGACCTCCTGGAGGAACGTCTCGTCGCCACGAGGGATCCTACGAGCGCGACCGAGACGCCTACCTCAGCGCTTCCTCAGCGCGGCTCAGCATTTCCCGAGGGGGCGGCGCACGACCGACGCATCCCTCGGCGCCGAGCCCCGCGGCCTCGGGGACGGGGACCAACTTGCGTCCGGCCGCCGCGCGAGAGGATCCTCGTGCGGGCCCCGGGGTGGACGAGCGGCGCCCGCGTCGTAAGCTACGGCCCGTGCGGCTGCTCTACGAGGACGAGGCCTTGTGCCTCCAGATGGACGAGGAGGCCGGCTACGCGACGATCGAGCGCCGGCGCGCTCCGATCAACTCCACGGAAGGGTCCATCGCCGCCATCAACGCGGCCGCCGATCGCCTCCCGACCCACCGCTTGGGCCTCCTGGTGGATCTCCGGCGCGCCGTCGGCCGCAACGACCCCGAGTTCGAGCAGCGCATCGTGCCCGCGTTCAACAAGTTCACCATGCGCTTCGGGCGCATCGCGATCTTGGTGGCGACGCAGGCAGGTCGGCTCCAGCTCGCGCGGCTGATGCGGGGCCAGACGCCCGAGCCTCACGTGTTCGTGGACGAGGAGGAAGCGCGCCGCTTCGCCTCGGGGGGCGTCGCCGCGCGCGGCTGACGGTGGCCGCTCGCGCGGGCGACGGGGGCTCTCGGCGCAGCGGGCACGATCGCGACGCTCGGAGCGTCGCGCCGCGCGGGGCGAATGCCCCGCGGGTGGATTTCATCGAACGTTCAGACTCGACCGCGCGCCGGGCCGATAGACAGGACCCATGGCGAATGCGCGATGGGCGGTGGTGCTGGGAGGTCTCGTGATCGTCGCGGCGTGTGGCCCGGTCGAGGGACCGGCGCCCCCGGACACGGGTGAGGCGAAGCAGGCGTCCGGCGCAGCGAGCGCCACCGACCAGCGCTGGTGGGGCGTCGCCAACCTGAACCGCGTCAACTACTACATCCACCCCTCGGTGAGCGACACGCCCGACGGCGACGCGTGCGGCACCGTCTGCGCGAGCTGCTCGAAGTGCACCGTCCCCCACGCCACCGGCATCCGGAAGTCGATGGAAGCGATCGAGCGCCTGACGGCGATCGACTTCGAGGAGAAGACCTGGCCGCCGGGCAACGACACGGAGCCCTACATCCTCTTCGTCGACCACGATAGCGAGAGCAACCACCAATACACGCGCAGCGACCTCAAATGGTACAAGGACCAAGGCTCGTCGCCGGAGGTCGAGCTCTGGAGCCTGTACAAGGACCTCCTCCGCACCGCGAGCGGCTCGCCCGGCGACCCGGGCTACCGGCACGAGGACCACCTCATCAAGTTCGACCAGAACGTGGCCTGGTGGACGCCGCCCGCCCTGAAGAGCCCCGGCCTGCCGAACGACGATCTGTCGCGCGGGACGCCGCTCCACGAGACCGGCCACGCGCTCAACCTGATCCACGAGCAGTCGCGATCCGACGCGCCCGACTACCTGCGCACGTTCGAGTGCTGCTCCTCGGACCCAACCATGATCACGCCCTTCGATCCGGCCGACGACCTCCACCTCTCCAAGTACGACTTCCACTCGATCATGCAGTACAGCTCGTACACCGGCTGCAATACGGACGACAACGGCGATTGTCGCTGCATGCCGATCATCGCCAAGGACCCGCTCTTCCCGGGCCAGCCGCTCATCGACAACGTCCTCCAGGGCCCCGCTTGCGAGGGCCTGTCGCCGAACACCTTCGGCTACGAGATCGCGAACATCGCGCCCTACGACAAGGGCCCCGACGCCGTCATGCCGGGGGTGCTCTCGCACGAGGACATCAACGCGCTCCACCTGATGTATCCGCCGTCGCTCGGCGAGAGGACGAGCTTGAACCAGCTCGGGACCGCGCTCGCCGTCGGCGACTTCGACGGCGACGGGTACGACGACCTCGCGGTGGGCGTGCCCGGCGACGACGTGAACGGGAACCAGTCGGGCTCGGTCGTCGTCTACAAGGGCACGCACCGAGGCCTCGCGCCCTGGCGCCGCCGCCACCCCGACAACGCGGACGAGGGCGCCCATTACGGCAGCGCGCTCGCGGCGGCGGACCTCGACGGCGACGGCAAGGACGAGCTCATCGTCGGGGCGCCGGGCGAGGTCGTCTCGAACGTCGCCGTCGGCGCGGTCCACGTGCTCGCCGGCTCGGACGAGGGGCCCTCGACCTCCACGCGCATCACCATGACGAACGCCGGCTTCCCGGCCGTGCCGGCCGCCGGGGACGCGTTCGGCAACGCGCTCGCGGTGGGCGACTTCGACGGCAACGGCGCGAAGGAGATCGCGGTCGGCGCCAAGGGCAAGAGCCGCGTGTTCGTGGTGAACGCCGCGTACCAGAAGTACACGACGCTCGGCACCCTGCGCGTTCCGGCCGACACCTTCGGCTACGCGCTCGCGGCCGGCGACATCGACGGCGACGGCGTCGACGATCTGGCCATCGGATCGCCGGAGATGGGCTACTCGAACAAGGCGGGCAAGGTCTACGTCGCCCTCGGCCAGAGCGCGGGCGGCATGGCCGCGCCCTACGCGGTGGCCGAGCCGGTGAGCACGCCGGCGGCCCACGACCACTTCGGCTACGCGGTGGACATCGGGAAGCTCGAGCTGCCGGAGGAGAAGCGGTACCTCGTCGCCGGCGCTCCGGACCGCGAGGACGGCCGCGTCTTCGTGATGGAGGGGCCGGTACCCGGCGCGGGCGCGGTCCACACGCGCAAGCTCAGCACCCAGACGCCCGGCGCGATGTTCGGCGCCGCCGTCGCCGTCGGCAAGCTCCACGGCGTGCGCACCGTCGTCATCGGCGCGCCCGAGGGGAAGGGCAGGCTCGGCGAGGTGTTCTTCTCCGAGAGCTCTCCCTCCGGGCTGCAGAGCACGGCGTCGGTCTGGGAGCCGTGGTCGCACGGCGATCCCGAGCCGTACGACCTCTTCGGCGTCGCGCTGGCGATCGGCAACTTCGACGGCGACGGCAGCAACGACGTCGCCATCGCGGCGACCGGCAAGGACACGCTCGCCGGCGCCGTGTGGGTGGTGCGCGGGCACGACGAGGCGCCGCAGCTCGAGTGGGCGGAGCAGGACAAGTTCACGACGTACCTGGTGGAGGGCAACCCCGAGCTCTATCGCCACTGAGCGCCCCTCGCGGCATGCCTCGCCGCGGCCTCGACCTTCGACAAGACAGCCTCGCGCCCGCGAAGTCGGCTACGTTCCGCGCGGCACCCTCACGAGCGGCCGAGGCCGCGCACAGGAGACGAGGCATGAAAGAGAAGCACGAGCCGCAGTCCGCCGCGGCGATCAGCGAGTGGAAGGACCTTTCGACCCACGTGATGCGCGCGCGCTGCCACGCGCGGACCGACGCCGCGATCGACGGCCTCGCGCACCAGGTGAAGTCCTCGCCAGGCAGCTTCTTCAGCCCGGCGTACCAGCTCTGGATGGCGGACGACCTGCTCCGCAGCGCGCGTTACGAGGAGGCGATCGAGACCCACCAGCGGCTCCTCGAGAAGCACGGCGAGCTGCCTCTCCCCTGGTCGATCGGCCGCGCCGGTGCGGTCGCGCTCGATGGGCTCAGCCTCGCCTACCAGCGCATGGGCGATCCGAAGCGCGCGATCGATGCCCTCCGCCAGATCGGCAAGTCGTTCCCGGCCGGCGTCTCGCAGTCCGAGATCCAGTACCGGATCGGCGCCATCGCCGAGGAGGCGGGCGACGCGAAGCTCGCGATCGCCGAATACAAGAAGGCGAAGCGGATCAAGGACGACCAGGCCCGCACCGACTGGCCGCCTTCGGAGCTCGCCGCGCGCGCCGCGGCGCGCCTCGAGAAGAAGGCGACGAAGCCGGTGAAGAGCGCCGAGCAGCTCGCCGAGATCCTGGCGCGCGCGCTCGCCAAGCGCGACGACCGCAAGCTCGCTTCGGTGGCGTCGAGCACGCACTTCACCGTCGGCGTCGCCGGCGGCGAGCGCCAGTTCGTCCCGCGCGACAAGACGCTCGCGAAGATCATCGCCGATCTCGCGTCGTCCAAGGTGCGCGTCGATCCCACGGCGATCCGCGGCTCGGGCCGCAAGCTCTACCTCCACACCGAGGGCTGGGAGGGCAAGGTCTGCCGCGGCCGCGTCGCCTTCACGCTCATCGCCCACCGCGGCGGCTGGGAGTGGGGCGGCGTCATCCTCACGCAGCCCGGGCCGGAGGCCGCGGACCTGCTCCCGCCGTTCGAGAAGATGGAGAACCAGCCCCTCGCGATCTCGATCAAGGCGCCGTTCGTCTCGGGCGAGTGCTGGCGCGCCGGAGGGCTGAACCGCTATCTCTCGTCGTTCATCCCGTTCTACGGGATCGGCGTCTTCCTGGCGGACAACTTCAGCCCCTGCGGCTATGGGCCGGGCGGCTACTACTTCAACGAGCCGATCTCGCACAACGGCCAGGACGCGTTCGCGGTCGACTTCACGCGCTACGTCCCCGGCCTGCCGTACATCCCCGATCAGGGAGGCCACCTCGCGCTCGCCTGCGCCGAGGGGATGGTGCGCATGGTCCGCAGCTTCCTGGCCAGCGGGAGCGAGAGCATGGACAACCGCGTCGAGATCTCGCACTGGGAGGGGCCGCTGCGCTGCGGAGGGCCGCCCGCGCGCTACATCTCCAAGTACCTGCACCTGGCCGGGCCGAGCATCGTGCTCGTCAGCCAGTTCATGTGGGTCGACCAGGGCACGCGCCTCGGGTTCACCGACGACACCGGGCGCTCCGCCTTCGACCACCTCCACTTCTCGATCCACGACACGACGATGGGCGAGAACAGCGTCCGGCCCACCCCGATGGATGGACAGTCGCTCGGCGACGGCGACGCGGGCCGCTGCGTCTGCTCGACCAACGTCGCCCGGCCGTGACTTAGCGCCGCCCGCCCGGGGTGACCCGCAGGCCCCGCGAAGCTCGCCTGGACGGGCCAGGGTCCAGCGATCGTTCCCCCGAAATCACCGAACGGCTCGCACGCCGCCGCTACCCGCTGCAGAGAGCGTCGGCCAGCGACGAGCGGAGGACGAGGACCTTCCACGCGAGCATCGCTCCATCCTGCATCTTCTCCGTCTCCAGCTCGCCCTCGGGGCTGTAGAGCGAGTCGCTCGCGTTGCTCGTGTCGGGCTGGCCGAAGCCCGCGTAGTCCGGGTGGCTGGAGAAGACTCCCGCGATCAGGTCCTGGGCGAAGCACAGCTGGCTGGTCACGTACTCCTGGCCGCCGACGCGCACGGTGAAGTGGATGTGCACGGTGCGGCCGGGGTACCAGCCCGGGAAGCAGGTGTCGAAATCGACGCGCCCGTCGGCTCCCGTCGACTGGACCCCGCGGAAGAAGCGGTGGGCCATGGCGTCGGCGTCGTTGCCGGTGCACATCGGTTGCGCGTCGTCGCCCGAGTAGCGACCCTGGTTCGAGGTGTGCCACACGTCGACGGTCGCGCCCTCGACCGGAGCGCACGACGCGTCGACGACGAGCAGCGCGAGGCGCACCGGCAGGCCCGGGTACCCTTCGCTGATGTCTTGGCGCTCGACGGTTTCCGCGTAGCAGGGGCCCAGCGTCGCGGCGCACGTGATCGCGCACGCAGTGCCGAGCGGGGCGTCGAACGGATCCGGGTAGTCGCCTGCCATCGCGCCGGTGCCGCCGCTCGCCCATTCGCCCCCGGCGCCGCTGCCTCCGGCTCCCGTGGCGCCCGTCGCGCCGCCCCCCGCTCCGCCGCTCGAGGGCGCGCCCGAGGCGCCGCTCTCGGAGGCGTCGCCTCCGCAGCCCGCGAGGGCGAACAGCTTCGCCGACACGAGGGCCGCGCCGACGGCGAGCGCCTTTCGCCGCTCCAGGTCCACTTCGGTCGCCGGGCTGTCGGCGTGTCCGGTCCGTCGGGGGCTTCGTCGCATGGATCGCGACCTCCTGGGCCGAGATGTTTCGCCTTTCGCGTCCGCGTTCGGCAGGTCGACCCATGTTAGCAGCCGTCGCGCCCCGCTCCCAGGCGAGCCGAGTCCGAGGAGGTGCTCGGCGCGATTCGTCCGTCCGGTCGCGTTCGACGACGCGGACGAGATCGGGCTGAAGATCGAGCTGTCACCGAAGCCGGCTCGATGACAGGGAGCTGCCAACCCATCCATTCGCCGGGGGTGGCGCGCCTTCGGTGACGCCACATCCCGCCACGGCGGGCCGCAGCGCCTCGAGGGAAGGTCGTCGCACGAGCTGATGATGGAGCTCGCGCACCTGCGCAAGCTGTCCTGGGGCGCCACATCTCGGCGCGCGGGTACTCCTGATACGCAGCCGCAATGTTACGGACGAAGTTATCAAGGCTCACATCGAGCTCCAGGACGGTGCGCAGCAGGACGGCGACTGTCGTGTGGAGGGCGAGCCCGCCGCGGAAGCGCGGGCGACGCCCTCGACTTCAGCCGGGAACCTCGGCCGGCTTCAGCCGGAAGCGCGACTCCCGCTCGCAAGCCGAAGCCACCGGCTCGAGGCGGTGGTGCGCGGTCTCTCACTCGCCGCAAAGCCCGGGCGGCGCCCACACCGAATCGCCCGGCGGGAACGGGAGCACGGCGACGACCTCGAAGCTCTGTCGACACACGCGGAGGTTCGTGGCGGCGCCGGTCGCCGCGAGGCTCTTCAGGCGATCCGAGCGCGGCGCCCGCCAGAGCGCGATCACGCCGTCGGCGCCGCCGCTCGCGACACGGTCGCCGCCGGGCAAGAAGGCGACCGCCCCCACGTTCTTCCCATGGCCGAGGAACGTCGCGAGGAGCGCGCCCGTGCCCGCGTGCCAGAGGCGCGCGGTGTCGTCGCCCGAAGCGGACGCGATGCGCTCGCCGTCGGAGGACCAGGCGAGATCGAGCACCGCGGCGCCGTGACCTCGAAGCGCGTGGATCGAGGCGCCCGTCTCCGCGTTCCAGGTGCGCAGCGTGCCGTCGGCAGAGGCGGTCGCGAGGACCCGATCGTCGGGCGAGAACGCGAGCGCCGTCAAGCCGTCCTCGTGGCCGGTGAGCTTGTGGAGCTCGGCGCCGGTCTCGAGGTCCCAGAGGCGCGCCTCGGATCCGGCCGCCGTGGCGAGGCGCTTGCCGCTCTGCGAGATCGCCACGGCGACGACCCAGCCCTCCTGGCCCTCGAGGGTGCGCACGAGGGCGCCCTTGGCGACGTCCCAGATCTTGGCCGTGCGATCCCAGGATCCCGAGACGAGGCGCGTCCCATCTGGGGAGAACGCGACGGCGGCGACGTTCTGCGCGTGCCCTTCGAGCGTGGCGACCGGCGCGCCGTCGCTCGTGCTCCACAGTCTCACGGTGCCATCGGCCGACGCCGTGGCCAGGCGCGCGCCGTCGGGCGAGAAGGCGAGCGCCCCGACCGGCTTGCCGTGACCGGTCAGCGAGGCCAGCGGCTTGCCGGTCTTCCCGTCCCATAGACGTGCGGTCGCGTCGTTCGCCGCCGTGGCGATGCGGGCGCCGTCGGGCGAGAAGGCGATCGCGCGGAGCGGACCCTCGTGGCCGCGCAGGACGGCGATCTCGGCGCCGCTCGCCGCGTCCCAGAGGCGCGCCGTCTTGTCCTGCGAGGCGCTCGCCACGCGCGCGCCGCCCGGGGAGACGGCGAGATCCAGGATCGGGCCCTCGTGGCCGACGCCCACGGCCGCGACGAGCGCGGGCTCGAGCGGCCAGATCCGCGCCGTCTTGTCGGCGGCGCCGGTGACCAGGAGCTTGCCGTCGGGAGAGAAGCGGGCGCCGACGATCTCGGCCTCGTGCCCGCGGAGCGCGGCGACGAGGCCTCCGGTGCGCGCGTCCCAGACCCGCGCGACGCGGTCGTCGCAGGCGGTGGCGAGGCGGGCACCGTCGCGGCTCCAGACCACGTCGTTGATCTCGCCGCCGTGCCCGCCGAGCGTCTTGGAGAGCGCGCCGGTCGCGATCTCCCAGATCCGCGCGACCTTGTCCGAGCCGGCCGTCGCGAGGAACTTGCCGTCGAGAGAGAACGCGAGGCCGCGCAGCGCGCCGTCGTGCGCGTTGGGCTTCGGGCCGGCGCGGGTGAGCGCGCGCGCTTCGGCGCCGGTCGCGGTGTCGACGAGCGCGACCGCGCCGTCGGCCGAGGCCGTCGCGAGGAGCTTGCCGTCGGGCGAGAACGCGACGCGCAGCACCGGCTTCGGGCGGCGCGGAGCATCGGGTGCGGTGGGGTCCGGGGCGCTCGCCGCGAGGTTCGCCGGTCGCGGCGCGCCCGTCGCCACGTCCCAGAGCTTGGCGACGTCGGACGCGGTCGCGAGGAGCTTGCCGTCGGGCGAGAAGGCGACGTCGGTGAGCGATCCCTCGTGCCCGCCGAGCACGTGGCGCGCCGCGCCCGAGGCGACGTCCCAGAGCCGCGCGGTGCCGTCGTTCGCCGCCGTCGCCAGCAGCGCGCCGTCGGGCGAGAACGCGAGCGCGCGGATCGGCTTCTGGTGACCCGCGAGCGTCTTGACGACCTTGCCGGTCGCCGCGTCCCAGAGGCGCGCCACGCCCTCGGTCTCCTTGGGATCGCCGGTCCCGGTCGCGACGATTCGGCCGTCGGGCGAGACGGCGATCGCGAGCACGACGTTGCCGTGCCCGCCGAGCGTGGCGCGCGTCGCCCCGGTCGCGAGGTCCCAGATCCGCGCCGTCTCGTCCATCGAGGCGGTCGCGAGCCAGCGGCCGTCGGGCGCGAGCGCCATCCTCCAGACGCCGGCGGTGTGGCCGGCGAGGACGCGCGCCGCCGCGCCGCTGCGCTCGAGGCGCTCGAGATCGAGCGAGACCGGCGTCGCCGCGATCTCGTGCTCGGCGTCCTCGAGCGCCGAGGCGGCGCGGAAGAGCGCGAGCGCCTTGGTGGCGCGCCCGGCGGGCTCCTGCTGGCGCGCCTCGGAGACCAGACCGCGCACCTCGGCGCGGGCGCGCGCGTGCGCCGTCTGCTCCTGCGCCTCCACCGCCGCGCGCCATTGCGTGAACATGAAGAGCCCGAACAACGTCGTCGCCGCGAGCGCCGCCGCGACGAGGCCGCGGCGGATGCGGGCGCCGCGGCGCGCGTCGGCCTCGCTCGCCTCGGCGAACGCCTCCTCGACGCCGGTGAGCTTCTCGGTCGAGCGGCGCCTCCAGAGGCGGAGCTCCTGGAGCACGTCGCCGCGCCAGAGCAGCCCGCGCGGGCGATCGCGGCCGTCCCACTCGCGCGCCGCGGTGCGGAGCGCGTGCGCGAGGCGCTGGCCCTCGACGTCCTCGTCGAGCCAGCGGCGGAGCGCGTCCCAGTGGCGGAGCAGCGCCTCGTGGACGATCTCGACGCGCGCCTCGCCGGGCGTGTCCGACTCGCCCACCGTGACGAGGCGCGCCGCGACCAGCCGATCGAGGACGACGGCGGCGTCGTCGGCGCTCGCCGCGGCCTCGAGGAGCTCGGCGCGGCGCGCGACGGCGCGCGTGCGCTCGCCCGTGACCAGCCGCAACATCAGGCTCCGGCAGGTCAGGCGCTGCGGCGGGGTGAGCTCGTCGAGCGTGCGATCGGCGTGCGTCGCCAGCGCCCCCTCGACGCCGCCGAGCGCCCGATAGGCGTCCCAGGTGAGCCGCTTCCAGGCGCGGTCCCGCACCTCCCAGAGGCGATCGGCGCAGAACTGGAGGAGCGCCAGCGCCGCCGGCTCGTGGGCGACCGCGTCGACCATGGCGGCGACGAGCGCCTCGTCCTCGAACGTGAAGCCGAAGTGGCGCGCGGGCGCGATGAGCGTGCGCGCCAGCGCCTCGCGATCGGGCGTGGTCACCACCTCGACCTGGCGGCTGTAGAGGCCGCGCAGCGGCGCGAGCGTGGCGAGGCGGCCGAAGAAGTCCTCGCGCACCGAGAGCACGACGCGCGCCGGGCCATCAGGGTCCGACTCGGCCGACGCCAGCGCCTGCGCGAAGGCCACGCGGCGCTCGTCCTCGAGGCAGAGGGTGAACACCTCCTCGGTCTGATCGATGACGAGGATGACGCGCCTGCCGGTCTCGCGACCCCAGCGCGTCAAGAGCGGCCCGAGCCCCACCGGATCGGCGCGGGTGCGCTCGCAGAGCTCCTCCTCGCTCATCCAGCCGGCCAGCGCGACCGCGAGCGCGCTGGCGAGGTTCTCGATCGGCTCGGAGCCGGGGCGGAGCTTCGCCACGGTGAAGTCGCGGAGCTGCGGGAGCGTGCCGGCGTCGAGGAGCGAGGTCTTGCCGCTCCCGCTCGGTCCGGTGACGGTCACCACCGGGTGGCGGCGGATGCGGTTGGCGAGCGCCTCGGCGAGCTCCTCGCGACCGAAGAAGAGCGCGGCGTGCTCGGGGCCGAAGCTGGCGAGGCCGCGATAGGGCCGCTCGGGCGCGCCGGCCTCGGCGTCGCTCGGGGGCGGCTCGTCGTCGGCGAGTGCGCGCTCGAGCGCCGTCCACGCCTCGGCCTCGCGGTGCTCGGCCATCGAGGGGAGCGCGACGTAGACCGCGCCCTTGCGGCTGCCGCCGTCGAGCGTGAAGAACTCCTCGACGGCCTCGGGGCTCGGGCGGCGCACGAGCACGAGCGGGTGGAGCGCGACCAGCGGCGCGCCGTCCGGCCCGACGAGCAGCGCTTCTCCCGGGGTCATGCGCGCCGCGGGCGCGAGCTCGATCCAGCGCCAGCGGCCGCGCGGCGGGGTGCTGCCCATGAGCAGCCAGGCGCGCTGCGGCTCGGCGTCGTCGTCGGGCAGGGCGAGCGGCACCACGAGGCGCGCCTTTTCCCAGAGCGGATCGGTGAGCTCGAGCAGGCGCGCGAGCTGCGGCACGCGCCGCTCGAGGATCTCGCCGAGCGCCTCCTTGGTGCCGCTGGCGCCGTGCGCGACCGTCTCCGCCTTGCGCATGAGGAGGAGCTCGTCGACGAGCTTGGGCAGCTCGCTCTTGCGCGCGTGGAAGAGCGTGACGAGCTCGGGCAAAGGATGGCTCGCCGGCGCGCCCGACCACGGCCGCAACAGCTCGCGCACGAGCCCCTGCCACTGCCCGTCGGTGAGGCCGCGGTTGCGCAGCGCGCGCAGGAGCTCGGGCACCTGGGCCGCTTCGCCGGACGGCCCGGGGCCGAACTGGACGCGCGCCGAGAGCGCCAGCGCGCCGAGCGTGCGCAGCGCGGCGCGGAAGACCTCGACCACGCGATCGCGCTGCTCGAACGGGCCCTCGGCGGCGACGAGCGCCGCGACCGCGTCGGCGATCGGCACGGGGTGATGGGTGAGGACGCGAACCGCGAGGTCCTCGGGGAGGCGTCGGGTCAGCACGCGACGCTCTCCGCGGCCGAGCCGGCGCCGGCGAGGGCCGTGGCCAAGGCGATTCCCCGCCGTGCGCGTGTGCGCAGCGTCCTGGGATCGTTCGACGTTCCGTGGGCCATGGCTCCAACTCGCGCGGTGCGCGGGCGCCGCCGCTGCCATTGATCGGCGACATCGCGGCGGCCGGCGCGCGAGATTAGCCGATCGCCCGGCCGCGTGCCGCGCGCCTATCCACCCCTCCTCGTCGCGCACCTGCGCAACAACCAGAAGGCCCCGCATGAGACCTCCCTCTTGGATGCTCCTCGCCGGGCTCACGATCGCGACCGGTGCGTCGGCAGTGACTGGCTGCGGCTCGAGCAAGACGACCAGCACCGGCGCCGGCGGCGCGGGCGCTGACGGAAGCGGCGGCGGCGGCACGACCACGTCGTCGAGCACCACGTCCTCGAACTCGACGAGCTCGTCGGGCGGCAACTGCGACACCAGCGGCATCGATCCGACGTGCGGCGCCTGCCTCGACGGCGCGTGCTGCCCCGAGCTCGGGGCGTGCCAAGCGGACCCGGAGTGCCTCGACTGCATCTCGAACTCGAACGCCGACCCGAACGTCTGCGGCGCCAACGCGCTGTACGGCGCCATCGACGCCTGCGTGCAGGCGAGCTGCAGCGCCGAGTGCATCGGTGGCGGCCCCGGTACGCCGGCGTGCGATGCGCCCGCCGTCTCGCCCTCGGCGGGCGCGTGCTTCGGCGCGCTCGATCCGGCCAATGGCAAGCCGTGCAACCCGGTCACCAACGAGGGCTGCGACGCCGCCGCCGGCGAGGCCTGCGACGTCAACCAGAACCAGGACGGCTTCGAGTGCTACACGGCGTCGAACACGGAGGCGCTCTGCGATCCGTGCGGCAACGCCGCGAACGGCAACTACTGCCAGGGCGGCATGCTCTGCTTCGACACCTGCGCGAAGTACTGCTGTGACGACGGCGACTGCGGCACCGGGACCTGCGACAAGACCCTGCTCCCCGATCCCAACGTCGGCATCTGCCTCCAGTAGGCGCTCTCGGCTCGGACGCGCTCACCTGCTCCATGCCAGCGCCCGCTGCGCGCCCCCACGGTGGCGTGCGGCGGGCGCTTTCTTTTCCCCCAACTCGAGCGTTCGGCGGCGGCGCGACGAAGGCGGCCACGGCTCCTGCGCTGGGGAAGCGCTCGCAGCCGCCGTCGGCATACCGGCTGAGGCTCCGCGGAAGGTGCTGGCCGCACCCGGGGCCGAGCCCTAGAGTCGGGCGCATGCTCCGCAGCGCCGTCCTCGCCGCGCTCGTGGCGGCCGCCGAGTCGGGGAGCTTGGCGTCCGCCGACGCGGAGCTGACGAAGCTCGATCCCATTCTCAGGGTGCTGGGGCGCCGCCGCGTGAAGCTCCTCGCGGAGCGCGCGCGCCTCGTGAGCGCGGTGCTCGATCCCGCGCACGTGCTGCGCCTCGCGACGCTGCTCGCGGCAGGTGAGCCCGAGGCCGCGTACGACGACGAGATCGCGGTGCGGGCGGAGTTCGATGCACTCCGGAGCAAGCTCCTGCCAACGAAGCGGCGTGGTCCATGGCTCGTCGCGACGATCGCCACGTTCCTCGTCGCCGTCATCGGGCTCATGGTCTGGTACCACGAGCGAACCAAGCGCTTCGATCCCACCCAGACCGACGCCGGCGCCGCGCTCGGCCACGCGCTGCCGGGTTATCTCGTGGAGGTCGATCGCGCTGCGCGGGGCGGGCGCGGCGCCGGCGACCTCGAGACCGCGCGAACGCGTCTCCTCGACGAGCGCGCTCGCCGGGCGCTCGGCCCCGAGGCGAGCGAGCGCACGCTCGACCTGGCGAGAACGCTCGCTGATGTCGCGCGCGCGCGCGGGGAAGGCGATGACTCGGCGGACCGGTGCGTGTCCGCCGCCGCGTCGCTCAACAAGGCGTTGCTCGACGCGCGCCTCCCCTACTTCGTCGACGTCGACGTCGTGAGGACACCGGAGCGTGTCGAGCCGTGGCTGTACGTGTTCTACGTGGAGAAGGAGCTCGTCGTGAAAGCGGACGGCGCCGACGAGCGCGTCGTGCACCTGTGGCGACTCGATCGGCTCAACCTCCGCCAGGGTTTCCTGGGCTACACGCGCTCACGCACCGGCGCCGCCATCGTGCTCCTGGATCAGCTCGAGTCCGAGCTCGTGCTCACGGTGCTCCCCGGCCTTCCGCCGGGGGAGAGGACCGAGCTCCTCGACGAGGAGAGCCGCGATCTGTCGGAGGAGTGGCAGCGCGGCCTCGGCGAGCGCGCCGCCGCGATCGTGCGCGAGCACTACGCCCGCTGGAACGATCCGCACGTCGCCGAGATCGGCGAGCTGCTCGCGCGCCGGCGCGCGCTCGTCGAGCGCTGGAAGGCCAACGTCGCCGGTCTGGGTCTCCAGTTGCGCGAGCCGGAGCGCCTCATCCCCGAGGCCGACTACGCCGGCGAGCTCGCGCTCCGGATCCCGAGGAAGGAGCTCAGCGAGTGGAACGACCTCCACGACCGCCTGCTCGAGGCCGAGCCTCAGCGAGCTTTCCTCCGCGCACGCGCCGACCGCGTCGCGTCGATTCAACGCCACGAGCTGCAGCACCGCGTCGACTACCGGCGCGGGCTGGTCCCGGTACCGGAGGAGATCGCGACGATGCTCGGCGTCGACGACGTGCTCGGCGCCCTGCCGGGGAGCTTGCCGGCGCGCGTCCGTGACGAATACTCCGCGTACCTCGCCGAGCTCGCCGGCGAGGAGTCGCCCGCGCTCGAGCTGCTCCTGCTCGCGCGCTGGGTCTTCGACAAGCACCACTGGGGCGGGACCTACTCGGTCACGGCGTTCGCCGTGCTGACGGCGCTCGGCAAGGAGCTCGGATTGTCCGCCACGGCACGTAGCGGGTCGAACCGCCGACAGCTGGCCCAGCTCTTTCTCGCGATCACGGATCGCCCCGCCCACGAGATCCGCGAGGCGGCGCGCCGCGTGTTCGAGCACGCGTACGGCGCGAAAATCCCCGAGCTCGTCGAGGTGCGGGCGGTCGACCACGACGCCTGGCGCAAATGAGGTCCCGCGCGGGTGACGTGAGGCAGCACCCCGCGCTCTCCGACGACCGGGCGGCGGCGGCGACGGTGCCGAGTTGCCGAACGATGCAAGACCTGCATCCCGTCGCCCGCGCGTCCTCGCTGCCGCCGCGCGAAGAGCCGAGGAAAGGCCGTTCCGCATCGCCGTGCGACGCGGCACGTCGGATGCTTGCTCGCCGCCAGCCCACCGGAGGAGGTCACCATGCAGAGCGCTGGCATCGACGCCCCGACCGCGAATGCAACGAGCCCGCGAGCAGAGGCTGCGTCGCGCGCGCCCCGTGCGCCGGCTCAGCCCGCGCGCGTGAGCGGGTTCGTCGCGCCGGGCTTCGAAGAGGTGCGGGCCGAGCTGGAGCGCAACTTCGCCGAGCGCGGCGAGATTGGCGCCGCCGTCGCTGCGTACTGGCGCGGCGAGAAGGTCGTCGACCTCTGGGGTGGCCGGCGCATGCCCGAGGGCGACGCGCCGTGGGACGAGGACACGATGGTCGTCGTCATGTCGGCCACGAAGGGCCTCTCGGCGATGACGCTGGCGCTCGCGAACGCGCGCGGCTGGCTCGACTACGATGCGCCCGTCGCGCGTTACTGGCCCGAGTTCGCGCAGAACGGCAAGGGCGCGATCACCGTTCGCCAGCTCCTCGCCCACGAGGCCGGGCTGGTCTTGCTCGACGAGGACCTCACCGTCGCGAAGCTGCACGACCTCGACGGCGTCGCCCGCCTGCTCGCCCGACAGAAGCCGGCGTGGCCACCGGGGACGCGACACGGATACCACGCGATGACGCTCGGGCTGTACGTGCAGGAGCTCATTCGCCTCGTCGATCCTGCACACCGCACGCTCGGGCGGTTCTTCCACGAGGAGATCGCCGAGCCCCTCCATCTCGACTTCTACATCGGGCTTCCGCCCGGGATCCCCGACAGCCGCCTCGCGAAGGTCAAGACGTTGTCCCGGGCGCGTGCCATTCGGGCATTGGCGAACACACCCCCTGCGGTGATCAAGAAGGTCCTCTGGCCGCGATCGCTGCTCCGCAGATCGCTGGCGATCCCTTCGGACGTCGACTTCAACGACCGGCGCACCCTCGAGGTGGAGCTGCCCGCCGGCAACGGCGTCGGCACGGCGCGCGCGATCGCGCGGGCCTATTCGGCGTTCGCCGAGGGCGGGGCGGAGCTCGGGATCACCGCGGAGACGTTCGCGCGCATCACGGCCCCGCCCACGGTCGCGCGTCCCAAGGACGAGGTGCTGGGCGTGCCGTCGTTCTTCTCGCTCGGCTTCGCCCGTCCGGGGCCGGACGTCGGCTTCGGCTCCACCGAGCGCGCGTTCGGTGCGCCGGGTGCGGGAGGCTCGTTCGGCTTCGCCGATCCCGACGCGCGCCTCGGCTACGCCTACGTGATGAACAAGCTCGATTTCTGGCTGATCGACGATCCGCGCGAGAAGCCGCTGCGCGACGCCGTCTACCGCGCGATCGAGCGAAACCTGGCTTGAGGTGCGCAAGCGCTCGAGGGTGAGCTTGGCGGGACCGTGAATTTGCCCGCGCCGACCCGCGCTCTCTAGCCTGCGCCGGATGAGCTCCGAGCTGGCCGCGGCCCGAGCCCGGCCGTGGGATGTACGTCTCTGCGAGCGGGGGTTCGCGTTCGCGAACACCCGGGCGATGCGGCGCTTGTCGCTCTGGCTCGCGAGCTTCGTGCTCGTCTTCCGCCGGCTCTGGCCCGGCCGCCTCCTTCAGCGCCTGGTCGTCGGCTTCGTGAAGATGGAAGCGGAGTGCTGCCGGGCGGAGAGCCCCCACTTCAAGACGATGCACCGCTACATCGAGCGGTTCCAGAAGACGGGAACGCTCGACCGGATGCGCGGCTACCTGCGCGAGCGGCCGCGTGCCCAAGCGGCAGCGCGCCTCGACGCGTGGGTGCGCATGGGGCTCTTCGCGGCGGTGCGCCACGAGGTCCTCGGGCGGCGGCGCGGCGCGCCCGGCGTGCCGCCGCGGCTCCTGACGGAGGCGCAGCTCGCGCTCTCGCCGGGCTGCGACCTCACCTGCGAGGGCTGCTACACGGCCGAGGATCGCGGCGGCGCCGCGCCGCGGCGCGAGGCGATCGCCTTCCTGGTCGACGAGGTCACCGCGTGCGGCGCCTTCGTCGTGCACGTCATCGGCAAGGGCGAGCCGTTCCTCTCGCCGGCGTGGGCCAACGAGCTGCTCGACGTCGTCGAGGCGCGCCCGCACGTCTTCTTCACCGTCGCCACCCACGGCATGCACATCGACGACGCCCTCGCCGCGCGGATGGGCAAGCTCGGGAACCTGCTCGTGCTCGTCGCCATCGACGGGCCCGAGACGCTTCACGACGCCCGACGTGGCGCCGGCTCGTATGGGCGTGTGCACGAGGCGCTCGAGCGCATGCGCCGCCACGGCGCGCTCTTCGGGTTCAGCTGCATGGTCTCGGCGAAGAGCCACGCCGCCGTGACCTCGCCCGACTTCGTCCGGGCGCAGGCGAGCGCGGGCTGCGTGGTCGGGATCTACTCGCGCTACTTCCCGCTCGCGTCGGGCGCCGTCGACGAGCTCACCCTCTCGCCGGGCGCGCTCGCGACCTACCGCCGCGCTTTCTCCGCCGTCGAGACCAGCCTCGCCATTCCGCTGATCGATCTCGACGAGGTCGAGCAGCACTCGGGCTGCCACTCGCGCGCCGGCGAGTCGGTCTACATCGACGGCATCACGGGGCAGGTCGCGCCCTGCCTCCGGGTGCCGTTCGCGCCTCAGGAGTGCCGCGTCGATCGCCGCGCCGGCGTCGGGCTCGCCGACGTGTTGTCGCATTCGTACTTCGTCGAGTACCGGCGGAGCACCGGCAACTGCCCCACGTGGTGCGGCGCCAACCTCGACGGCGAGCTCGGCGCCGTGGGGCGCCTGCTCGGCGACCACGGCGCCCGACCGGAGCGCCTCGCTGCGTACCAGGGCCGCACCGATCCGGCGCGCCCCGTGAGGAGACTGCCCGTCTTGAGCTCGGAGATCGCACCGTGAACCCCATCGGTCCCACCCCGCCGTTCACGCCCCAGCTTCCGCCCCGATCGGGGCTCGCGGTCGCCTCGTTCGTGATCGCGCTCGTCGGCTTCCTCATCGGCCTGTTCCCGTTCGCCGGCGCCGTGGGCGCGATCGGGCTCGTGCTCGGGATCGTCGATCTCGCTTCGCGCGATCCGCCGCAGCGGCCGCAGCGCCACGGGCTCGCGAAGGCCGGCGTGATCCTCGGGAGCCTCGCCACGCTCGGCGCGCTCGCCTGGGGCGCCGCGGCAATCTACGCGGTGCAGACGGCCTCGTGCCCGCACCTCTACGCGTACGACGGCGCGGAGTACCGCCTCGACGGCGACCTCGTCTCGGGCGCGCTCTACGCCGGCGCCGAGCGGACCGATCTCGATCGGCTCGAGAGCCTCGCGCCGGTGGACGGCGAGTACCGCCTGCGCATCGCCGACGAGCTCGAAGAGACCGATCACGTCGACAGCCTCTCGATCCTGATCGTGGATCACGAGCCGGGCGTCGAGGTGTTGCCGACGCAGACCGGCCAGCTCGTCGAGGTGCGCGGCGCCTCCGCTCCGCTCTCGGCGATCGACTCCGACGGGCGCGACGTCCTCGCGCTCCTCGCGCGCGAGGACGGCAACGGCGTCACCGGCAGCTCGTCGACGCGCGAGGCGGCCGGCGAGCCTCGCGAGGCCTGGACGCTCGAGTTCCCGCGGCCGGCCTCGGATCGCGCGCTCCTCGTGGTGCGCGGCCGCAACACGCCGTTCGCCGAGGAGGCCTTCGTGCGCTACCTCGCGACGATGGGCCGCGGCGTGCGGCCGCTCCTCGAGCTCACGCAGGAGGCGACCTGCGGCTGCTACCAGAGCTACCTCGCCGAGGAGATCGAGCGCCTCGGGCTGCCGCTCTGGGTCAGCGTGTCGGCGGGAGGAGGAGGGTGGACGAGCGCGCCGTCGCTCCAGCCGGTCGGTCCCGCGATCGCGCGGAGCCAGGCGCTCCCCATCGACCTCCCGCCCGGCGGAGGCGATCGCGTCGTCATCCGCCTCGAGGCGACGCCGCGTTTCTGGGAGGTCGACGCTGTGGCGCTCGCGAGCGCGCCCGATCGCCCGCTCGACGCGCGGGTCCTCTTGCCGCGTTCGGCGACGCTCTCTTACGCCGGAGCGTCCGGCGCCGCGACCCGCGCCGTCGACGTCACCGCGACGCTCGCGGCGAGCGACGGCGACCGCGTGGATCTCCATCCGGGCGATCGCGTCGACGTCACCTTCGACGCGCCCCCGCCCGCGTTGGGCCTGGAGCGGACGGCGGTCGCTTCGCTCCGCGGCTACTACGCGATGGACGTGGGCGGCCGCTGGGGCGTGAGCCCGGCGGCAATGGTCGCCCACCGCGTGGGGCTCGCCTCGCTCCCGCGGTTCGCGCGCGACATGGACACCCCGCGCTGACATCGGCGTGGGCTGGTTCGGTCGTGGCGTCGTAAGGCGATTGTCAGGGAGCGGCGCGCGGAGCGACACTGCGCTCATGCGGCGCTCCGAATTGCTCCTCGCGGTCTCGGTGCTCGTGGCCTGCGGTGGCAGCGAAGCAGGGCCCGGGGGCCCGGGCGCCGGGGGCGGGACCACCGCTGCCACGAGCGGGACGAACGGAGCCGGCGGCGGTGGAGCGGGCGGCGGCTCGGGCGCAGGCGGCGCCGGCTCCGGCGCAGGGGGTAGCGGCGGCGGGGCCGTGGGCCCGGTCTCGGACCCCGACTACCGCGAGGGATTCGGCAAGGACGCGACCGGCGGCGAGGGCCACTCGACGTACGTGGTCACGACGTCGGCGCCGACGGGCAGCGGCAGCTTCGTCGCCGCGTTCGCCGGAGGGCTCGCGACGAAGACGACGATCGTGTTTGCCGTCGACACCGTCACGCTGCCGGACACGGTCTACGTGGGCGACGACGTCACGATCGACGGCTTCGCCCAGGGCATGAACGGCGTGACGCTCGACGTGACCTCGCCGAGCTCGCACGGGCTCATCATCGAGGACCCGGCCTCCAACATCGTGATCCGCGGAATCGCCTTCCGCTCCGCGGGCACGCCGAGCAGCGGCTTCCCCGACATGGATCTCATCGCGCTCGACGGCACCAACGGCGCCGCGATCTCGAAGGTGTTCATCGACCGCTGCACCTTCGCCCAGGCGTCCGATGGCGCGCTCGACATGACCGGCGACGTGTCGGACGTGACCGTGCAGCGATCGCTGTTCTACGGAACGGCGAAGACCATGCTCGTCAAGTACGACACCCGCCGCCGGATCTCGGTGCACCACAACGTCTTCACCCGGAACGGCGAGCGGAACCCGCAGGTGAAGGGCGACATGCAGCTCTTCGATTTCGTGAACAACGTGGTCCACGACAACGACGTGCCGGCTTACGCCGACGGATCGTCGACGTCGCCGTACGGCTCGCGCGCGTACTCGTGCGCCGCCGGCTGCGACTCGCCGGGGAACGTGATCGCGAACTTCGTCGCCAACGCGTACCTCGGCGACGGCGCACAGTTCGAGCTCTTGACGGATCCCGGCGGTTCGAACGCGGACGTGTTCCTCGGCGACAACCTGTGCGAGCCGGCGGCCAACTGCCCGGCGTCCCCGCGCGCGAGCGCGAACCCGGTCCCGGCCGAGTACGCCGTGACGACGCTCACGCCCGCGGAGCTCGACACGGAGCTGCTGCCGTTCGTGGGGGCGCCGAACCGCACGGCGGTCGATCAGCAGCACATCGACGACGTCGCCGCGGCGCTCCCCTGAAGTCCGTCAGGCCGAGGTTGGGATGCGGACCGACCGATCGTGAGGCCGTTGGCCCAGCCGGGAGAACCAGGGCGAGCGACGGACGCGCTCCGGGTCAGCCTTCGGTGCCCGGTTCGCACGCGTCGCAGATCAGGTCGCCTGGCAGGAGTCGTGGTCCCAGAGCTCGACCCGAAAGCGCTCAAACTCGAGCTGCCCGTGATTCTCGACGTTCTGGTCGATGACGCGCAGCTCAGCTCAGAGCGACATCCAAAGAAAGAGCGCGCCGTTCGCGGTGATCGATCTGGCCGCAAGCTCGCAGATTGCATCCAGCGCCGCAGCAACGTCCGGCGCGTCCCAACGGTCCAGTCTGAACTCCTCGGTAGCGGCCCACCGGGCGGCGATACGTCCCCGTTCCTCGGGAGAGATCTCGCCGAGCCGTGCGACGAGCTCCTGCGGAATCCGCGTGACCCACGGGCCTTCGTCAGAGGCCATCGCGGTCGGCTCGTACTCGCCGATGATGTCGGTGAAGGGCCGACCAGAGACGATGGCGTGAAGCGTGCTGAACTTGACTGTGTCGATCCCCTTGATATCGATGCCGCCGAGCTCGGCCGCGGGGCTGACCTTCTGTAGCACGAGTGTCGCATCTCCCGAGCCGGCTACGACGAGATCACTCAGAACGCCCATGATGACTGACCTTTCGCGAGGAATCGCTTACGATTACGACCGTTTGCCAACCTATCAAAGCGTGCACGAGTTCATCATCGGTCTCGGAGCTGTTCGGCGCGGCGGCACGCGAACTCCTGCCCGAACGAGCACGCCCTCTCGTACGCGCCCACGGCCGCGACGCGATCGCCACTGCGGTCGGCCCACTGAGCTTCCGAAAGGAATGCGGGCACGGACGCAGGTGCGAGCACCAAGATCCGCTCAACGAGGGTCTTTGCACCCTGCAGGTCGCCATCGCGAAGCAGCTGCGTCGTCATGCCGCTCAGGCATGTCAGGTCGTCGGGCCGCTGCAACAAGCAGTCTTCCAGCAGTGGCCGCGCCTCCTCGAATCGCCCGGTCCGTGTGTAGCTGAAGAGGAGTGTCTGCCAACAGGAGTCGTTCTGCTCGTCATCGTCGAGGCATGCCATCGCGAGCGCGCGGGCATCGTCGAACTCCTCGTTCTCGAGGTACTCGGCCGCCAGCTCCGCGTCCGTGGGGTCCCCGTCGTCGATATCCGGACGCAGCACCGGCCTCACACGGTCGGGAGGGTGAAGCGGAGTCGCGCCGACCGAGCGCGGCGCTACCGGGCGGTCGCCGCGTCCCCGCGTTGGGGGCAGTGGCTGCGCTCTCTCGGCGTAGGGCGGGCTCCGGTCGGATCGATCGCCGGTTGCTGTTCGACGACTCCCCGGGCCGACAAGCAGGTGCAGCAAGCCACCGACGATGGCGACCAGTCCCACGCCCGCAGCGATTCGGCTTCGTAGCATTGCAGCAACAGGCCCAGAGACCGCCCAGCGTATCGGCGCTCACCGGCGGGCGCAAGAGCGAGCCGAAGGCGAGCGATGCGCGCGACCGCCGCAGCGGACAGTGGGCAGCTACGTCACTGTGCAAAGCGATGCAGTGCCGCAACCGCGCGGTCGCCGACGCCAATCAGCACGTCGTGGTGGTTCTCTGCGATCAACCAGTCAAGATGGCGGGAGACAAGGTAGAACTCGAGCAGGTGATGATTGTCGAGCGTGCGCGCGGCGGCATCCAGGGTAGCCTCGAACACCCAGAACGCGGGGCCGCGCTTTCGTCTCCCCGAGTCCTCCACCAGCAACCTGACCGGCGTCGCTGCGCTGCCAAGAGCGAGCAAGGCGTCCTCATCGGCACGCCGATGCACTGAGAGATTCGGCTCGCGGAAGTCGTCCCAGAACCAGTTCGCCTTCCGATTCTTCGCGGCGTTCTTGGTGAAGAACTCGAGGACGAGGTCAATCACGGCCAGCGCGCGGGTACTGGGTACTTGCCGAAGTCCGGAGCGGGTGACGCCGCACTCGCGTGCGGCGGCGAGGATGCCATTGGGTGTTGCGTAGATGGATCGGGCCACCGCGAGCAGGATAACGCCGGATCCGCAGAGCCGGAGAAGTCTACGCCGCCGCGGGATGGGCGGGAGAAGAGGCGGTCCGTCGAAGCGGATAATCCCTGCCAGCACGGGCCAGCAGATCGCGCCCGAAGCGACATGCTGGAGGGCTGCTGCTGCGCCCGACCGCGCCACCGACAGCGGCGAACGCGATCAGGACGCGACCTCGGCAGCCATCGCCTGCTCCACCACCGCCGGACGCAGTCGCCCGTACTTCAGCGCGAGCGCGCGGATGGTCGCATCCGCCGCCTCGGGCGCAATCTGCAGCGCCGCGCGCAGGCTGGCGATGGTCCGGTCGAGCGCCTCGGCGCGGTCCCCCGAGGCGAGCGCCAGGTCGACGGCGATGGCGAAGCACTGCGCGCGCAGCGCGGGCGACGAGCGCCCCACCCTGCGCGCGTACTCCGCGGCGTCGACCGGGAGGCGCAAGAGCGCGGCGACCGCGGCGGGCTCTTTGCCCCGGAGCTGCGGCACCGCGTGCGAGAGCGCGGTCAGCGTCGCCATCTCGCGCTCGTTGATCGTTCCGTCCGCCGCCACCGCGAGGCGCATCGTCTGGATGAGCGCGGCCTCGTCACCGGGCGCTCGCACGACCTCGTCGTGAACCGCGCCGCTGAAGAGGCGCTCGTCGTCGGCGGGCCGGCTCGAAAGCCCTTTGGTCATGGCGTCTGCTCCGTGGAAGCGTAGGTGGGACGTCGTACGCGCCGGCCGGCGCCGCCTTCCTTCGCACCGTCCAAGTAGAGCAGGGCGAAGCTCAGCCGCCGCCGGGCGCGCCGACGCCGTACGCGGGCGCTACACCCCCGCCCTGCCCCGCGCCGCCGGCGCCGCCAGCCCCGGCCGCGCCGCCCTGGCCCGCGCCGCCGTTACCGCCGACCCCGGCGCCGCCTTGGCCCGCGCCGCCGTTGCCGCCGACCCCGGCGCCGCCTTGCCCGTCGCCGCCGTTGCCGCCGTTGCCGCCCGTCGTGGTGGTCGTGTTGGTGCCGCCGCCGCTGGTGTTGCCCACGGTCGCGACGCCGTAGAGCGCGACCGCGGTCGTTTCGCAGCCGGCGAGGCCGAGCGTCGCGGTGAGCCCGAGGAGCAAGGCGGCGCGCGTTCGCGGCACCCTTCCGTCCCTGTCGCGCAGGCGCGCGCCGCAGCTCGGGCATTGGGTCTCATCGGCCTTGGCGTGGCAGCCGCAGTCGGCGCACGCGATGAAGACGGAAGAGGAAGTCATGGGTCCATGATGCTTCGGCCTGGGGGACCTGGTCAATCGCGCCGAGTGCGCTCGACGAGCGGCGCCCTCGAGATCCTGCTCGATCGGCCTCCTCGGAAGGCGATAGGATCCGTCTCCTTCTTGGGGGGCTCGAATGCCGCGAAAGAGAGTCGACCGTCCCACTCGACGTCCGCTCCTCGATGATGCGGGCGTCCCGATGGATCGCCGCGAGGTCCTCAAAGGCCTCGGCGGCGTGGTGGGCGCGGCCGCGCTCGGCTGCGGCGACGCCGGGAGCGCCCCGGATGCGAGCGGCGCGACGACGGGCCTGTTCACCGGAGCCGGAGGCGCCGGAGGCGCGGGCGGGGCCGGCGGCTCGGGCGCGGGCGGCATGGGCGGCGGCGCGACCACGACCACCGGCGCCGGCGGATCGGGCGGCGGCGGCGGCGGCGATGCCTGCACCGGCGACGGCGGGCTCTCGCCCGAGGAGCTCCTCGCGGGCATCGACACCATCGTCGTGCTCTGCATGGAGAACCGCTCGTTCGACCATTATCTCGGCTCGCTCTCGCTCGAGGAGGGCCGGGCGATCGACGGGCTTACCGGCGGCGAGTCGAACCTGGATCCGGACGGCATGCCGGTGCCGATCTTCCACCTCGACACCAACACGCCGGCCGATCCGCCGCACGGCTGGGACGCGGTCCACGAGCAGTGGAACGCCGGCTATAACGACGGCTTCGTCACCGCCGCCTCGGGCCCCGACCAGCACGAGGTGATGGGCTACTACCGGCGCGATCAGCTGCCGGCCACCTACGCCCTCGCCGATGCGTTCTCGGTCTGCGAGCGCTGGTTCTGCTCGGTCCTCGGCCCCACTTGGCCGAACCGCTTCTACCTGCACGGCGCCACGTCGAAATCGACCAAGGGCAACACGCCCGTCGTCGGCTTCACAAGCATCTTCGACCTGCTCGACGACGCCGGCGTCTCCAGCAAGAACTACTTCCACGACATCGCCTGGCGGTCGACGGCGTACTTCGGCCTCTCGAACAACGCCGGGATCGAGACGTTCTTCGACGACGCGGCCGCCGGGACGCTTCCGCAGTTCTCGATCATCGATCCGCAGTTCTTCGGCGGCGGCGCCAACGACGATCACCCCAGCCACGACATCGCGCTCGGGCAGGCGCTGATCGCGAGCGTCTACGCGGCGCTCGCCCAGAGCCCGCACTGGGATCGCTGTCTGCTCGTCATCACCTACGACGAGCACGGCGGCTTCTACGATCACGTCGCCCCGCCGAGCACGACCGACGACGATCCCGAGTTCGCCCAGCTCGGCATGCGGGTGCCCACCCTGCTCGCCGGGCCTTTCGTGCGGCGCGGATGCACCGTCTCGACCCAGCTCGAGCACGTCTCGGTGATCAAGACGCTCGCCGTCCGCTACGGCCTGCCCTCGCTCAACGGCCGCGTCGACGTGACCAACGATCTCTCGACCGCGATCGATCCCGCGTTCCTCCAGGCGCCGCAGCCGCCCGTGGTCCTCCCCGCCGTCCCCGTCTCGCGCTCACGCCTCGAGGAGCGCGAGCGCACCCCGACCGCGAGCCATCACGTCGAGATGCTCGACGCGCTCGAGCGCGGCGCGGTCCCCGCGCACCTGGATCGCCGGGCGCGAGGTTCCGAGATCACGCGGGCGGTGCTCGCCCACGGCGTTCGCCTCGGCGCGGTGCGCCTCACGCGCTGACGCGCGGGCGTTCGCGACGCGGTGAGCCGACGCCGCGGCGTCAGCTCTTCGGCTTCATCCCCGGCAGGTACGCCTTCTCCGGGGGCGGCTCGAGGTACTCGATCTTCTCGGCCGTCATGATGCCGTACTTCGGGTTGGCGGCGGCGCCGCCGGTGGCCTTGGTGAAGGTCACGCCGTAGGTGCCGGTCACCTTCACCTTCGCGCCGATGTTCGGGACCGGGTTGGGCAGGTCGGCGCCCCAGAACTCGTCGGCGAGCTTGACCTCGCTCTCCTTGCCCTTGGCCGCCTTGTCAATCGCCTCGATCATGCTGAAGAGCTGGGCGGGGTTCGAGGCCCAGCCCATCACGTCGATCATGTCCTTGGTCTCGCCCTTCTCGTCGGCGATCGAGAAGGTGGGGATCGGCGCCTTGCAGTCGGCCGGATCGCCCTTGCCCGTCTTGTGGACGGCGCAGGGGGGGACGTCCTTGTAGTTCGTCTTCACGATGTAGCCGACGATCGAGATCTTCTGCCCGTTGACGTCGGCGTTGTGGACGCGGCTGCGCAGGTCGTGCGTGACGCCCCAGATGGTGTAGGCGTCGCCCTGCTTCTTCGCCTTCTGCGGCAGCGTCGGGACGCCCGGCAGGTTGGCCTTGCGGCCGCTGACGGCGGGCTTGGGCTCGTACGGCTTCTCCTCGCCTCCACAGCCGAGGCTGAGCGACGAGAGGGCGGCGACGGCGGCGAGCACGGCGAAGGGTCGGGCGTTCATCGGGGCTCTCCAGGGAGCGGGGAATGGGCGCGCGCACGGGCCCGGAGGCGCCCGCTTCGCGAGGGAAAAAGGGCTATCACGCCGGCCGGATGCCCGTAAAGAGAAACGGGCGAGGGGGGCCGCCCGAGCCTTTCGCCCTGGCCGGCCGGGCGGTCTCCCTCACCGCCCCGGCTCGCCCGCCGGCCCACCGGCCGCGCGAGATGCGCCCGTCTTTCGCCCGGACCGCGGTCTTCGGGTAGGCTCGGCCACGCATGTCCGAGTCCATCCTGCGCGCGCCCTTCGAGACCTCGCGGGTCCTCGTCATGATCCTGGCCGGCGGCGAGGGCCGCCGCCTCGGCCCGCTGACGCTCGACCGCGCCAAGCCCGCCGTGCCGTTCGGGGGGCGCTACCGGATCATCGACATCGTCCTCTCGAACTTCGTCAACTCGGGGCTGCACCGGATCAAGGTGCTCACCCAGTACAAGAGCGCGAGCCTCGAGGAGCACATCGCCCGCTCGTGGCGGCTCTCGCCGATGCTCGACAACTTCATCGAGACCATCCCGGCGCAGCAGCGGACGGGCAAGAGCTGGTTCAAGGGCTCGGCCGACGCGGTCTACCAGACGCAGCACGTCATCACCGACGAGTCGCCGGACTACCTCTGCATCTTCGGCGGCGACCACGTCTACAAGATGGACGTGCGCCAGATGCTGGCGCAGCACCTCGAGACCAACGCCGAGCTCACCGTCGCGGCCGTGCCGGTGCCCCGCCTGGAGGCGCGGTCCTTCGGCGTCATCGAGGTCGACGACACGGGGCGCATCCTCGCCTTCCACGAGAAGGTCGCCGATCCGCCGGCGATGCCCGGCCGCCCCGACATGGCCCTGGCCTCGATGGGCAACTACATCTTCAACACCCAGCCGCTGCTCGACGCGCTCGAGCGCGACGCCGCGCTCGAGTCGTCGGCGCACGACTTCGGCCGCGACATCGTGCCCACGATGGTCAAGGACGGCCGGCGCGTCCACGTCTACGATTTCCAGACCAACCGCGTCCCCGGCGAGGACGCCGGCGCCGTCTCCTACTGGCGCGACATCGGGACCATCGAGGCCTACTGGCACGCCCAGATGGATCTGGTCAGCGTGAAGCCGCAGTTCAACCTCTACAACAAGCGCTGGCCCATCCGGACGGGCATCAACCACGATCCGCCGGCCAAGTTCGTCTTCCGCGACGAGGCGGCCGCGCGCGTCGGCATCGCGACCGAGAGCCTGGTCTCGAACGGCGTCATCATCTCGGGCGGGCGCATCCACCGCAGCGTGCTCTCGAACCGCGTGCGCGTGAACTCGTTCAGCGAGATCGAGGAGTGCGTGCTCTTCGAGGACGTCGTCATCGGCCGCCAGTCGAAGATCCGCCGCGCCATCGTCGACAAGGACGTCGAGATCCCGGCCAACACCGAGATCGGCTACAACCTCGCCGAGGACCGCAAGCGCTGGTTCGTCAGCGACGAGGGCATCGTGGTGATCCCCAAGCGCGCCAAGATCGGGCAGGGCACACCGCACGTCGGAGGGTAGCGCCGCGTCATGCGGACGGTGATCGTCGGCGACGTCCACGGCTGCCGGGTCGAGCTCGAGCGGCTGCTCGACTACATCGGCTTCACCCGCGCCGATCGCCTGGTCATGGTCGGCGACCTGGTCGCGCGCGGGCCCGACGCCCGCGGCGTGCTCGAGCTGCTCCGCGAGATCGGCGCCCAGGCGGTGCGCGGCAACCACGAGGACCGACTCCTGCGCTGGCGCGCGCGCGGCGGCCGCAAGGGCGGGGTCCTGCTCGGGAGCACGCACCGGGCGGTCGCGCGCGAGCTGAAGAAGCGCGACTGGACCTGGCTCGAGGACCTGCCGCTCTGGCTCGATCTGCCCGAGCACGGCGTGCGCATCGTCCACGCCGGCGTGGTGCCCGGCGTCCCCATCGAGCGGCAGGATCCGCGCGCGCTCATGTACATGCGGAGCCTCGGCCGATTCGGCGAGGCGGTCGAGGACCGCGGGCGCGTGCTCTGGGGCGAGCGCTACCACGGCCCGCCGCACGTCGTCTTCGGGCACAACGCGCAGGACGACGTGCAGATCCACCCCTACGCCACCGGCCTGGACACGGGCTGCGTGTACGGCGGCGCGCTCACCGCGATGGTGCTGCGCGAAGGCGAGCACCCGCCCCGGATGAGCGAGCGCCGCTCCGCGCTGGTGAGCGTCCGGGCCCGCCGCGCCTACGCCGAGCGCTGACCGTCACCTGGACTTGGCCGATCGCCCCGCGGCCTGTACTCTTGCGCCGCATGCCGAGCGCTAGCCCCTCCTGGGTCCGCTGGACCGCGCCCGTGGCGCTGGCGGTCGCCTGCCACACCGCGGTGCTCGCCGCCCCGGCCCCGGCCGCGGCGCAGCAAGCGAAGACGGCCACGTCGCTGATCCAGCGAGGAGCCGATCTCTTCGACGACCAGCAGTACGAGGAGTCGATCCAGACCCTCTCGGCGGCGCTGATGCGCCCCGGCACCTCGAAGCAGGAGAAGGTCGAGGTCTACCGGCTGCTCGCCTACAACTACATCACGCTCAAGCGCACCGACGAGGCCGACGCCGCGGTGCGCGGCCTGCTGGTGCTGGACGAGAGCTTCAAGCTGGCCCCGAGCGAGTCGCCCCGCTTCCGCGACTTCTTCGACGCCACCCGGAAGAAGTGGGAGAGCGAGGGCAAGCCGGGCAAGGCCGACGAGAGCACGGGCCCCGCCGCCGAGAAGCCGATCACGATGCAGCACAGCTCGCCGGCGCAGGTCGCGCCGGACACGACGGTGAAGCTGAGCGGCACGGTCGACGATCCCGACAACCGCGTCCGCGGGGTGCAGCTCGCCTACCGGACGGGCGCGAAGGGGAAGTTCCTCACCACCGCGGCGACGTTCAGCATGGGGCGCTTCAGCGCCCAGATCCCGGCGTCGGCGGTGCAGCCGCCGCTCGTCGAGTACTACCTCCAGGGCATCGACAAGGGCGGCCTGCCCGTGACCTCGCGCGGCGACGCCGCGACGCCGCTGCGCATCGCCGTGCCGGCGCCCGAGGGCGGGAGCATCTTCTCGAGCCCGTGGTTCTGGATCCCCGCCGGCGTGATCATCGTCGGCGGCGCAGTGGCCACCGCCCTCATCGTCTCGCAATCGAGCACGACGTCGACGGTGAGCGTCAACGTCCGCGAGTGACCGAGCCGCGGTACCCGTTCGTCGCGGTCGACGTCGCCGCGGATCAGGCGGACGAGATCGGCGCCGCGCTGTTCGAGCTGGGCGCGACCGGCGTCGAGGAGCGCGACGATCACACGCTCGTCAAAGGACCCGGCGGCGGGCGCGTCACCGTGGTCGGGAGCTTCGAGGATCGCCCGGCCGCCGACGCGGCGATCGCCGCCTTGAAGGAGGCGGACGCGGCGCTCGAGCCGCGCCTCGAGGAGGTCGTCGGCGACGCCTGGCGCGACGCGTGGAAGGAGCACTTCGCGCCGTTCCCGCTGACGCCGACCATCACCGTGGTGCCGCCGTGGGTCGCCTACGAGCCGTCGCGGCCCGGCGAGCGCAAGCTCGAGCTCGAGCCGGGCCGCGCCTTCGGCACCGGACTCCACGCGACGACGGCGCTGGTGGCGGAGGTCCTGCACCGCCGCGCCGCCGAGCTCGCGGGGGTCGAGCTCCTCGACGTGGGCACCGGCAGCGGGATCCTCTCGCTCGTCGCGCTGCTCTATGGCGCCGCGCGCGCCGTCGCCGTCGACATCGATCCCGACGTCGTCGAGATCGTGCGCGAGAACGCCGAGCGCAACGGCCTCGGCGATCGCATCGAGGCCCGCGCCGCGACGGCCGAGCAGATCACGCGGGCGTTCCCGTGGGTTCTGGCGAACATCGAGGCGCGCGTGCTGGGGCCGCTCGCGCCCGAGCTCTCGCGCGTGCTCGCGCCCGGCGGGACGCTGGTGCTCTCGGGCGTCCTCGCGGCGGAGCACGACGCCATGGTCGCGCGCTACACGTCGCTGCCCCGCCGCTTGGTGCACGCCGGCACCACCCGCCGCGGCGACGGCGGCGACGCCTGGGTCGCCATCGAGCTCACCGGCGCGCCATGACGGCGCGAGGTCCGCTCAGGGTCCCCGCGCTCGGTCTGACGGCGGCGGGCGGGCGCGTCGCGCTCGACGCCGACACGTCGCGCTACGTCGCGCGCGTCCACCGGCTCGGTCCCGGCGACGCGCTCGTGCTCTTCGATCCCGAGGCCGCCCTCGAGGCGGACGCGCGCGTGGTGGAGGCCGGCAAGCGCGACGTCGTGGTGGAGGCCGGCCCGGCGCGCGAGGCCTCGGTGCGCGCGCGGCGGCGCGTCACGCTGCTGCAAGCGACCGGCAAGGGCGACAAGCTCGACGCGATCGTCCGCGACGCCACCGAGCTCGGGGCGACGTCGATCGTCCCGGTGGTCGCCGCGCGATCGGTGTCGCGGCCGGCGGCGGAGGAGCGCCGGTCGGATCGGTGGCGGCGGATCGCGCTCGAGGCGGCGAGGCAGTGCGGGCGCGGGGACGCGCCGTCGGTCGAGGCGCCGGCGCCGCTGCTCGACGCGGTCGCGAGGTTCGCGCCCGAGGCCGGTACGCTCGGGCTCTGCTTGGATCCGGCGGCGGCGGCGCCGATCGGGGTGGTGCTGCGCGCGTCGGAGGACGGGAGCCCGGTGGTGATCCTCGTCGGGCCCGAGGGGGGGCTCGACGAGGGCGAGATGGCGGCGGCGGAGCGGGCCGGGTTCCAGAGGGTGTCGCTGGGGCCGATCGTGCTCCGGACCGAGACGGTGTGCGCGGCGGTGCTGGGGGCGCTGGCGGCGCTGCACCGGGGTGGGCAAGCGTAGCGACGACGGGGCGCGGTGAGCACGCGGCCGGGGTCTCGTGCTGTCGCGGCGCCGTCGTTGAGTGCCAAGGTCGTGATTTTCAAGCCGTGCGGGTCCGTCTTTGCCGACGCCCCCTTCTGGCGCGACCGGCGCCCCTCCTGTTCTGACGCCCGAATTTTTTCCCGGCAGCCCTGCCCCCTTCGTCGGGAGCGCGTGCCCTCTCTTTTCGGAGCGGTGCCCCCTCGTCCCGGAAGGGGGCGCCCCCGTTTCCGGAGCGGGTGCCCCTCCTGCGCAGGCCCGGTGCGTCGATTTTCCGGGGGGTGCCCCCCGAAATCCCGCCGCCGCGATCCGGGGCCCGCTTGCTCCGGGAGTGGGGGCACGTAGCGCGAGCTTCGGGGCGGCGTGGGCAGCGGCGGGGGCGGGGGCGGGAGGTCGGGACGGACCCACCAACGTGGAGGCGGCTTGCAGCGTCTATCGCGCCATACGGACCAGCTTTATCGCGTTGTACGGCGGAGGCTGGGAAGGAGAAGGAGTTGGCTCCGCGCGTTCCGCGAGCTGGGCGTATGGGCATTATCGCGTTAGACTCTCCGGGCCAGTCGCGTTGGCAGGGCTGGTCGTACGTTAATACGCGGCGCCGTTCCTGATGGGCGGCGGCCCTCAGGGCGAGAACTTGGCGACGAATAGGTCTGGGCCGACGCCCGTGTGTGGCCCGGCACCGAAGTTCACCGTCCCCTCGGTAGCGCCGACGAGGATGACCTCGTTGGAGGGCCCGGTGGCGATGGCGCCCTGGGTGGATTGCTGGCCCGAATCGCCGAACACCTTGCTCCAGACGTGACCGCCACCGCTGTCTAGCTTGGCCAAGAAGAGGTCCGTGCTGCCCGCGCTTGTCAGCACACCTCCTCCGAAAGAGATGGAGCCGATGACGAAGCCACTCGGGTGCAGTTCCCGATCTGCGCCTGAAGAACAAAGCAATTCCGATCACTTGGC